>NZ_JBDGJG010000009.1:0-349340 GCF_057657035.1 Massilia sp. Soil_C_3 | reverse complement strand
GTTGCCTGGTCATGTAAACTCCTTCGAAGGTGAATTATCCACCTATCGAGGCGTCCGGAGACATTAGACCACTACAGGGTCACATCACTGCGCGGGAACGACGCGTTTGGGCCAACGATTTTTCGATCCACTGACGAAAGAGGCGAACAATGCGCGAAGAAGACCTGGTGCTCTGCGATGGGCGCACGCGGTGGCCAATGGGGCTGGCGGCTCGATCGAGGGAGATATCGCCTATGTGACGCCGTGGGGATTCGATTGCACGCGCATCGCCTGTCCGACGCTGCTCGTGCATGGGATGCAGGATCGCGTGGTGCCGGCGTCGCACAGCGAATGGCTGGCGCGTCACGGCCGCTGGGCCGAGCTGTGGCAGCGGCTGGACGCTGGGCATGTCTCGGTGATGAACTTTGCCGCGTCGAGCCTGGTGTGGCTGCGCGGGCAGTTGCACGTGGACTGATCGCGGACGGCGCGCCATGCGCCGCCATCCGCTTTCAACACAGGATTACTGGATCACGCCGCAAGCCATGCGGCCGCCTCCGCCGCCCAGCGGCGCCGGGTGATCGGAGTGATTGTCGCCGCCGACGTGGACCATCAGGGCCTTGCCCTTGATGTCCGACATTTTCAGGCGCGGGGCCAGGACCGGGTTGGTGGCGACGCCCTTGGCGTCGACGGTCAGCGCCGGCAGGTCGCCCAGGTGGCCGTCGCCCCATGGGGTGCCGTGTTTGTTGGTCTTGGCAGGATCGAGGTGGCCGCCTGCCGCGCCAGCCGGGACGGTCTTGCCGTCAGCCTGGTTCGGCGCGCAGCTGCCGTTGGCGTGGATGTGGAAGCCGTGCAGGCCGGGCGTCAGGTCCTTGAGGTCGGGCGTGAGCACGACGCCGAACTTGGTTTCGCTGAGCGTCACGGTGCCCACGGTGGCGCCATCGCCTTTGTCGGTGGCCAGCTTGAGGGTCACGGTATTGTCGGCGGCACTGGCGGTAGCGCATACGGCGCTCAGCAGGACGGCGCTCATCCATCGCATTTTCATGGTTTGCTCCTTCGAAGATCTACAGGGATAGTAAAAAGCCAACCCAGTGTAGAACAATCCCATGCATTGGGGCGTCCTGCTGACTTGGGTATGACTGCAGGCAGAGGTTCTGTTCGAACTTATGCCAGTGCTGCCGGGATACAGGAGTTACGTGGGGCAACGATTATTGGATGCGATCGAATACGGCGCACGCTGGCATGCAAGTGCGCACGTTTGAGGAGGGGCAGATTGGCATATCCACCGCTTGCTACGCTGACCAGCAACGCCACTTGATCGATCAGGACTCCGCCATGAGAGGACGTTATGCCTGAGCGCATTTGTCCAGCATGCCATGCCAATGATACCGAGGCCGTCGACTCAGTCGACCGGCACGACCTGATCCGCAGCTATCGCCAGAAAGGCATCGACGTCAGTGCCTATCTCCATGGCGACAGCATCACCTTATGCCACTGCAACCATTGCGAACTGGGCTTCTTCGATCCAGCCTGCGTGGGTGATGGTCGCTTCTACGAACAGCTGCAGACACAGGACTGGTACTACCAGGACGACAAACCGGAATACGCCCATGCGGCAAAGCTGATTCACCAGGATAGCTCGGTCCTCGAAGTCGGCTGTGGAAAGGGAGCATTCCGGCGCTGGTTGCCGCAATCGATCCGGTACACCGGGCTCGAGTTCAATGACGAAGCGGTACAAAAGGCGCGTGTGGCTGGCCTGGATGTCAGGAAACAGCCGGTCGAGGAGCATGCCGCCGCGAGCCCTCGCTACGACGTCGTGTGCGCGTTCCAGGTGCTCGAACATGTGCAGCATCCCAAACAGTTCTTCCACGCCTGCGTCCAGGCGCTCAGGCCCGGTGGAATCCTGATGATCGCCGTGCCGGCCCAGGACAGCTTCCTGGCGATTGCACCGAACTCGCCGCTCAATATGCCGCCGCACCACGTCACACGCTGGACCGATCGCGCCCTGGCTGATCTGGCTTATAGCGAAGGCTTGCGAAAAGCCGACATCTGGCACGAGCCCGTTGCCGACTTCCACAAGGAATGGCATGCGACGACGCTGGCCTATCACGCACTGGCACGGTTCGGCGTCTACCGTCCCCGCTTGATCGACAACAGCATCCGCTACCGCTTGCTGGGCCGCGTGATAGCAGCGTCAGCGCTGCGCGGTTATCTCGTGCGGAGCGCATTGAAGAACGATCCGCGATTGGCGGCCGGCCATACCGTGATGCTGATTGCGTCATGAGCTCAAAGGACTTTGGGATGCGGCATCACACTCCCCGAGCATTACTGGCTCTCACCTGTCTTGCCTACCCCGGCGTCCTGATGGCTGAGGTAAGCGACAAGGAACCGATTGCTGTTCTTTTCTGGCAGGTAGGCACCGCTGCGGCGCTCATATGCCTCTTCACTGCCCGATTCAAGCCGTGGCTGGGCGCAATATGTTTTGTTCCTCCAGCGAGCTGGTTCGCCAGCCTGTTCCTGGAACTGCACTCGCCCGACATCAGCCTGTATCTACGATTGGAACTGGGCAACGGCTATTACCTGCAAGCGTACGCAGCATTTGTACTCGCCGTTTCGGGACTCGTCGCTGGGTATCTCTGGCACAGACGCACTTGATGTTGGACTAGCTTAAGGCAGACGATGAACATTCAACTCTTGCGTCTTTTATTTATCCTCTTGATCCCGCCCGTTGCTGTCGCCAGCGACAATCTCGAACCATATAAGCCGGCAACAGCCTCGTACTGGCTGTATGGTGGCGTACTTGGAGATCCCATCCCCCCCAAGGCGAACGACAAGAAGATTGCTTTCTCTATTGAAGGAGAAGCGGCCCAGCAGATCTTCGATGCGATTGGGCCAGACAAACATGATGCATGCACCGAGGGAAGTGGGACGCGATTTCGGGCCAGAGATAACGAGAATCTCTCGTGCACGCGTAGCAAGGAAGGCGACTACGTCTGCAACTTCGGCTTCGATCTCGTTACCGGGAAGAGCATCGGTGGAAGCATTTGCTGAATATCTTCGAGCGCTTCGACCGGGTGCCTGCTTCGTAGAATGCGTCTCACCAATCACAAGGCAGCAGCTACTATTTGCAAGCCTATGGTGCATTCGCACTTGTCATAGGCGGACTAGCCTTAGGCCATCTCTGGCATCGACGTAAGCAATCGTGATCGACGCCGCGAATTCATCTGACAAAAAAAACGGCACCCCTCAGGGTGCCGTCTTCACTAACAACTTACGCGATCACTCGCCGTCGTTATGCTGCTCAGCCGAAGCCTGTGCAGTCTGCTGGTCTTCCATCGCCTGCAACTCGGCAGCCATATTGGCCTTCTCTTGCTGCAGCAGTGCCTGACGCTCTTCCGCTTCCCACACTTCCTTCTCCTTGCGGGCGCGGTGGAATGCCAGACCGGTACCGCCAGGGATCAGGCGGCCGACGATGACGTTCTCTTTCAGGCCGCGCAGACCGTCGCGCTTGCCCATGATCGCCGCTTCGGTCAGCACGCGGGTGGTTTCCTGGAACGATGCGGCCGAGATGAACGAGTCGGTCGACAGCGATGCCTTGGTAATACCCAGCAGCACGTTTTCGTACTGTGCCGGCAGCTTGCCGACGGCGTTCACGCGGTCGTTCGCGTCCAGCAGTTCCGAACGTTCCACCTGCTCGCCGACGATGTAGTCGGTGTCGCCTGCTTCGGTGATCTGAACACGACGCAGCATCTGGCGAACGATCACCTCGATGTGCTTGTCGTTGATCTTCACGCCTTGCAGACGGTACACGTCCTGCACTTCGTCCACGATGTAGCGGGCCAGCGCTTCGATACCCAAGAGGCGCAGGATGTCTTGCGGATCGGCCGGGCCGTCCACGATCATCTCGCCCTTGTTCACGACTTGACCGTCGTGGACCAGCACTTGCTTGTCCTTGGTGATCAGGAACTCGTGCTTGTTGCCGTCCATGTCGGTGATCTCAAGGCGCTGCTTGCCCTTGGTCTCTTTACCGAACGCCACGGTACCGGTCACTTCAGCCAGCATGCCCGCGTCTTTCGGCGAACGTGCTTCGAACAGTTCGGCAACGCGCGGCAGACCACCGGTAATGTCGCGGGTCTTCTGCGATTCGGTCGGGATACGTGCCAGCACTTCACCAACGGTTGCTTGCTGACCGTCCTTGACCATGATCAGCGCGCCGACCTGGAAACCGATCGTCACGGCGTGTTCGGTGCCGGCGATCTTCACTTCCTGGCCTTCTTCGTTCAGCAGCTTGACCTGCGGACGCACGACCTTGCCCGAACCACGACGCTTCGGATCGATCGCGACCAGGGTCGACAGACCGGTCACTTCATCGACCTGGCGAGCCACGGTGACACCTTCTTCGACATTCTCGAAGCGGATGGTACCGGCGTACTCGGTGATGATCGGACGGGTCAGCGGATCCCAGGTCGCCAGGGCGATACCAGCCTTGACGGTCTGGCCATCCTTGACCAGCAGGGTCGCGCCGTACGGCACCTTGTGACGCTCGCGCTCACGGCCGTGGTCGTCGGTGATCAGCACTTCGCCCGAACGGGTAATGACGATTTGCGCGCCTTTACCGTTGGTGACGTAACGCATGGTCGCGGTGAAGCGGACCGTACCGTTCGACTTGGCTTCGACCGACGATGCCACTGCTGCACGCGATGCCGCACCACCGATGTGGAAGGTACGCATGGTCAGCTGGGTACCCGGCTCACCGATCGACTGTGCAGCGACCACACCGACTGCTTCGCCGCTGTTGACCAGGCTACCGCGGCCCAGGTCGCGACCGTAGCACTTGGCGCACAGGCCGAAGCGCGTGTCGCAGTTCAGCGGGGTGCGGACCTTCACTTCGTCGATGCCGACGCGTTCGATCTCTTCGACCATGTCCTCGTCCAGCAGTGTGCCGGCTTCGTACAGGGTTTCCTGGGTTTCAGGATTGACGACATCGGTGCCGGTCACACGGCCGAGGATACGGTCGCGCAGGGCTTCGATGACTTCACCACCTTCGACCAGCGCCTTCATGTGCGTGCCGTTGTTGGTGCCGCAATCGTCTTCGATCACCACCAGATCTTGCGTCACGTCCACCAGACGACGGGTCAGGTAACCCGAGTTCGCGGTCTTCAGTGCCGTATCCGCCAGACCTTTACGAGCGCCGTGGGTCGAGATGAAGTACTGCAGAACGTTCAGGCCTTCGCGGAAGTTCGCGGTAATCGGCGTTTCGATAATCGAACCGTCCGGTTTCGCCATCAGACCACGCATACCCGCCAGCTGGCGAATCTGGGCTGCCGAACCACGGGCGCCCGAGTCGGCCATCATGTAAATCGCGTTGAACGATTCCTGGGTGCCTTCGGTGCCGTCGCGCTTGGTGACCGGCTCGATTTTCAGCTGGTCCATCATCGCCTTGCCGACTTCATCCGAGGTCTTGCCCCAGATGTCGACGACCTTGTTGTAACGCTCGCCGGCGGTGACCAGACCCGAGCTGTACTGCTGCTCGATCTGTTTCACTTCGGCTTCGGCGGTCGCGATCATGCCCTTCTTGACGTCCGGGATCAGCATGTCGTCGACAGCGATCGAGATACCGGCGCGCGTTGCCAGGCGGAAGCCCGACTGCATCAGCTTGTCGGCGAAGACGACGGTCGCACGCAGGCCGCACTTGCGGAACGACGTGTTGATCAGCTTCGAGATTTCCTTCTTCTTCAGCGAACGATTCAGCACCGAGAATGGCAGGCCTTTCGGCAGGATCTCGGACAGGATCGCACGGCCGACCGTGGTCTCGTAGCGGGTCAGGGTCTGGTCGAAGCCACCTTCGGCATTGCGTGGGAATTCCACGATACGCACGGTGATGCGGGTCGCCAGTTCGACTTCCTTGTTGTCGTACGCGCGGATGACTTCCGACACGTCCGGGAACATCATGCCCTCGCCCTTGGCGTTGATCGCCTCGCGCGACGCGTAGTACAGACCCAACACGATATCCTGGGACGGCACGATCGACGGTTCGCCGTTCGATGGGAACAGGATGTTGTTCGACGCCAGCATCAGCGTACGTGCTTCCATCTGTGCTTCGATCGACAGCGGGACGTGGACTGCCATCTGGTCACCGTCGAAGTCGGCGTTGAACGCCGCGCAAACGAGTGGGTGCAGCTGGATGGCTTTACCTTCGATCAGGACTGGCTCGAACGCCTGGATACCGAGACGGTGCAGCGTAGGCGCACGGTTCAGCATGATCGGGTGTTCTTTGATGACTTCTTCCAGGATGTCCCAGACCACTGGCTCTTGCACTTCGACCAGCTTCTTCGCAGCCTTGATGGTGGTCGCGAGACCCATCAGTTCGAGCTTGTTGAAGATGAACGGCTTGAACAGCTCGAGGGCCATCAGCTTCGGCAGACCGCACTGGTGCAGTTTCAGCTGTGGACCCACCACGATGACCGAACGGCCCGAGTAGTCGACGCGCTTGCCCAGCAAGTTCTGACGGAAACGACCGCCTTTACCCTTGATCATTTCGGCCAGCGACTTCAGCGGACGCTTGTTGGCGCCGGTCATCGCTTTACCGCGACGGCCGTTGTCCAGCAGCGAATCGACTGCTTCCTGCAGCATGCGTTTCTCATTGCGCGTAATGATCTCTGGTGCGCGCAGTTCCATCAGGCGCTTCAGGCGGTTATTACGGTTGATGACGCGGCGATACAGGTCATTCAGGTCGGAGGTCGCGAAACGGCCACCGTCCAGAGGGACGAGCGGACGCAGCTCTGGCGGCAGCACCGGCAGAACTTCCATGATCATCCACTCAGGCTTGATGCCCGAACGCTGGAACGCCTCGAGCACTTTCAGGCGCTTCGCGTATTTCTTGATCTTGGCTTCGGATTTCGATTCCTTGAGTTCCACGCGCAGGGCTTCGGCATCGCGGTGGATGTCGATCGAGCGCAGCAGTTCACGGATACCTTCGGCGCCCATGAAGGCGGTGAAGTCGTCGCCGTACTCTTCGTACTTGGCGGCGTAGTCGTCTTCCGACATGATCTGGCTCTTCTTGAGCGGAGTCATGCCAGGATCGGTCACGACGTATGCTTCGAAGTACAGCACGCGTTCGATGTCCCGCAGGGTCATGTCCAGGACCATGCCCAGACGCGACGGCAGCGATTTCAGGAACCAGATGTGCGCGACTGGCGAAGCCAGTTCGATGTGGCCCATGCGCTCACGGCGCACCTTGGCCAGGGTCACTTCAACGCCGCACTTCTCGCAGATCACACCGCGGTGCTTCAGGCGCTTGTACTTGCCGCACAGGCATTCGTAGTCCTTGATCGGGCCAAAGATCTTGGCGCAGAACAGGCCGTCACGCTCAGGCTTGAACGTACGGTAGTTGATGGTTTCCGGCTTCTTGACTTCGCCGAACGACCACGAACGGATTTTTTCAGGCGACGCCAGGCCAATCTTGATGGCGTCGAAACTTTCGTTTTGCTGAACTTGCTTGAATAGATCGAGCAGTGCTTTCATGTATCACTCCAAAGGTGATTGATTCTGTACTGAGTACTACTGCCGCCGCTTCTCACCGATTTTCGCCGGTGCTTGCGCGGTCCGCTAACCCTTAAAACGGTCATTCCCGCGCAGGCGGGAATCCAAGTTTGCCGGCAACCACCGGGCTTAGGTTCCCGCCTGCGCGGGAACGACAATTCAAGAGCAGCAGGCCGGGCCCGAAGGCTGGCGGCCATGCTGGCCCTGCTTAGTTGCGCTCGAGATCGATGTCGATACCCAGCGAACGGATTTCCTTGACCAGCACGTTGAACGATTCCGGCATGCCGGCGTCGATCACGTGGTCGCCCTTGACCAGGTTCTCGTACACCTTGGTACGGCCGTTCACGTCATCCGACTTCACAGTCAGCATTTCCTGCAACACGTACGATGCGCCGTACGCTTCCAGTGCCCACACCTCCATCTCACCGAAGCGCTGGCCACCGAACTGGGCTTTACCGCCCAGCGGCTGCTGCGTCACCAGCGAGTACGGACCGGTCGAACGCGCGTGCATCTTGTCGTCGACCAGGTGGTGCAGCTTGAGCATGTGCATGAAGCCGACGGTAACCTTGCGCTCGAACGCTTCGCCGGTGCGGCCGTCGAACATGGTGACCTGGTTCTTCGACGGCGTCATGCCCAGGTGGGCAGCGATGTCGTCAGGGAAGGCCAGGTCCAGCATGCGGCGGATGTCTTCCTCGTGGGCGCCGTCGAACACCGGGGTCGCGAACGGCACGCCGTTCTTGAGGTTCGCCGACAGGGTCAGGATTTCTTCATCGCTGAAGCTGTCCAGGTCTTCCTTGCGGCCGGTTTCGTTGTAGATCTTGGCCAGGAACGGACGCAGATCTGCCGCCTTCGCTTGCGCCTGCAGCATTTCGCCGATGCGCCAGCCCAGACCTTTAGCAGCCCAACCGAGGTGGGTTTCCAGGATCTGACCGACGTTCATACGCGACGGAACGCCCAGCGGGTTCAGCACGACGTCGGCTGGACGACCGTCCGCCATGAACGGCATGTCTTCCACCGGCACGATACGCGAGACCACACCCTTGTTACCGTGACGACCGGCCATCTTGTCGCCCGACTGCAGGCGGCGCTTGACGGCCAGGTAGACCTTGACCATCTTCTGCACGCCAGGCTGCAGCTCGTCGCCCTGGGTCAGCTTCTTGCGCTTCTCTTCGAAGGCCAGGTCGAACTGGTGACGCTTCTCGTTGATCGATTCCTTGATCGCTTCCAGCGCGTTCGCGGTGTCGTCTTCCGCCGGGCGGATGTCGAACCAGTGGAACTTGTCCAGATCAGCCAGGTATTCCGCAGTGATCGCCGCGCCCTTGGCCAGCTTCTTCGGACCGCCGTTGACGATCTTGCCGATCAGCATACGCTCCAGACGCTCGAAGGCATCGCCCTCGACAATACGCATCTGGTCGTTCAGGTCCAGGCGATAGCGCTTGAGTTCATCGTCGATGATCTGCTGGGCGCGCTTGTCGCGCTGGATGCCTTCGCGGGTGAACACTTGGACGTCGATCACGGTGCCGACCATGCCCGAAGGCACGCGCAGCGAGGTGTCTTTCACGTCCGACGCTTTTTCGCCGAAGATCGCGCGCAGCAGCTTCTCTTCCGGGGTCAGCTGGGTCTCGCCTTTTGGCGTGACCTTACCGACCAGCACGTCGCCGGCTTGCACTTCGGCGCCGATGTAGACGATGCCCGATTCATCCAGGCGCGCCAGCTGGTTTTCTGCCAGGTTCGAGATGTCGCGGGTGATTTCTTCCGCGCCCAGTTTGGTGTCGCGAGCGACAACCGACAGCTCTTCGATGTGGATCGAGGTGTAACGGTCGTCCTTGACGACGTTTTCCGAGATCAGGATCGAATCCTCGAAGTTCAGGCCGTTCCACGGCATGAACGCCACCAGCATGTTCTGGCCCAGCGCCAGCTCGCCCAGGTCGGTCGATGCGCCGTCGGCAATCACGTCGCCACGGGCAACGCGGTCGCCAACCTGCACGATCGGACGCTGGTTGATGTTGGTGTTCTGGTTCGAACGGGTGTACTTGATCAGGTTGTAGATGTCGACGCCGACTTCACCAGCCGTCGCTTCTTCATCGTTGACGCGAATCACGACACGACCTGCATCGATGTAGTCGACCACACCGCCACGCAGTGCCTGCACGGTGGTGCCCGAGTCGACCGCCACGGTGCGCTCGATACCGGTGCCGACCACGGCTTTCTCTGGACGCAGGCAAGGCACGGCCTGGCGCTGCATGTTGGCGCCCATCAGTGCACGGTTCGCGTCATCGTGTTCCAGGAATGGAATCAGCGATGCTGCGACCGACACGATCTGGCCTGGGGCGACGTCCATGTACTGGATGCGCTCTGGCGAGACCAGGATCGTTTCGCCGGCTTCACGCGCCGAGACCAGTTCGTCGACCAGCTGGCCTGCGTCGCTGATCGCCGCGTTCGCCTGGGCGATGATGTAGCGGCCTTCTTCGATCGCCGACAGGTATTCGATCTTGTCGGTGACCTTGGAATCGTCGACCTTGCGGTACGGGGTTTCCAGGAAGCCGTATTCGTTCAGGCGGGCGTACAGTGCCAGCGAGTTGATCAGGCCGATGTTCGGGCCTTCAGGCGTTTCGATCGGGCACACGCGGCCGTAGTGGGTCGGGTGCACGTCGCGCACCTCGAAGCCTGCACGTTCGCGGGTCAGACCGCCAGGTCCCAGTGCCGAGACGCGGCGCTTGTGGGTGACTTCCGACAGCGGGTTGGTCTGGTCCATGAACTGCGACAGCTGCGACGAACCGAAGAATTCACGGATCGCGGCCGAGATCGGCTTGCTGTTGATCAGGTCGTGCGGCATCAGGTTGTCCGCTTCGGCCTGGCCGAGGCGTTCCTTGACGGCGCGTTCCACGCGCACCAGGCCGGCACGGAACTGGTTCTCAGCCAGTTCGCCGACGCAACGCACGCGACGGTTACCCAGGTGATCGATATCGTCGACTTCGCCGCGGCCATTGCGCAGCTCGACCAGGATCTTGATCACGGCAAGGATGTCTTCGTTCGACATGGTCATGTCGCCGGTCAGTTCGTCACGGCCGATACGGCGGTTGAACTTCATGCGGCCGACAGCCGACAGGTCGTAGCGTTCCGGCATGTAGAACAGGCCGTTGAACAGGGCTTCGACCGATTCTTCGGTTGGCGGTTCGCCAGGACGCATCATGCGATAGATCGCCACGCGTGCGGCGGTCTGGTCGGCGGTGTCGTCGGTGCGCAGGGTTTGCGAGATGTAGGCGCCCTGGTCCAGATCGTTGGTGTACAGCGTCTGGATGTCGGTCACGCTGGCGTCGCGCAGCTTGCCCAGCAGTTCTTCGGTCAGCTCGTCGTTGGCCACGGCGATGATCTCGCCGGTGTCCTGGTCGACGATGTTCTTGGCCAGCACGCGGCCCAGCAGGTAGTCTTCTGGCACCGAGATCGACTTGATGCCGGCGGCTTCGATGTCACGGACGTGCTTGGCGTTGATACGCTTGTCCTTGGTGACGATGGTCTTGCCCGCTTTGTCGACGATGTCGAAGCGCGCGACTTCGCCGCGCAGGCGTTCGGAGACGAACTCGAGCTCGCCGCCATCGTTACGCAGGGTGAAGTTGTCGAAGACGAAGAAGTTCGCCAGGATCTGCTCCGGCGTCATGCCGATGGCCTTGAGCAGGATCGTTACCGGCATCTTGCGGCGACGGTCGACGCGGAAGAACAGGATGTCTTTCGGGTCGAACTCGAAGTCCAGCCACGAGCCGCGGTAAGGAATGATACGTGCCGAGAACAGCAGCTTGCCCGACGAGTGGGTCTTGCCGCGGTCGTGTTCGAAGAACACACCAGGCGAACGGTGCAGCTGGGAGACGATGACGCGCTCGGTGCCGTTGATCACGAACGAACCGTTCGTGGTCATCAGCGGCAGCTCGCCCATATAGACTTCCTGCTCTTTCATTTCCTTGACGACAGGCTTGGTCGGCGATTCCTTGTCCAGGATCACCAGACGCACCTTGGCGCGCAACGGCGACGCGAAGGTCAGGCCACGCTGCTGGCACTCTTTCACGTCAAACGCAGGGTCGCCCAGCACATACGACAGGAACTCGAGGCGCGCAAAACCATTGTGCGACACGATAGGGAAAATCGAGGAGAAGGCCGATTGCAGGCCTTCGTTCTTGCGCGAGGACGGAGCGAATTCGGCCTGCAGGAAGTTCTCGTAGGATTCCAGCTGGGTAGCCAGCAGGTAGGGAACGTTGTGAACGTTGGCGCGCTTCGCGAACGACTTGCGAATGCGCTTCTTCTCAGTAAATGAGTAGTGCATGGACACTCCGTGAGTGACAGAAAGGATGGAGATTTCAGGATTTGCCAGTGGCGAACGCCACTACCACACACAAGTCCTGAAGTCTCTTACTCTTTCGCGCCAGATGAAAAGGACAAGCAAACTGCTGTGATACGATGCTGCTTCAATTCGGTACTGCCTGTTCCCTGTCGCCACTAGATTCTGACGTTTGCCGCAGGGACGACAAAAGAGCCAAAGCAGCAATTCCTTCCTTCCGGAAGGTTTTGCAAGCTTTGACTCCCGCGCTGGGCACTTGTATCAAGTGCCCGGTGCATATGTATTACTTCAGCTCGGCCTTGGCGCCAGCTTCTTCCAGCTTCTTCTTAGCGGCTTCAGCGTCAGCTTTCGGCAGGGCTTCTTTCACGGTCTTCGGTGCGCCATCGACCACGTCTTTGGCTTCTTTCAGGCCCAGACCGGTGATTTCACGGACGGCTTTGATGACGCCGACTTTGTTCGCGCCGACTTCGGTCAGGACGACGTTGAATTCGGTCTGCTCTTCAGCAGCTGCACCAGCGGCTGCGCCACCGGCTGCAGGTGCTGCCATTGCAGCGGCCGACACGCCGAACTTCTCTTCGAATGCCTTGACCAGTTCGTTCAGGTCCATGACGGACATTTCGCTCACTGCGTTCAGGATATCGTCTTTGCTAATTGCCATTTGAAACTCCAGTTTTGATTTGTGTGTAGTTCAGTTAGTACTTGAGAAAAAAGGCTGTGCTTAAATTAAGCAGCAGCGGTTTCTTCGGCTGCCGGAGCTGCCTCGGAAGAACCTTCGCCTTTTTTCGCTGCCAGTGCAGCCAGACCACGTGCAAAGCCCGACACCGGAGCCAGCATGACGCCCAACAGCTGCGAGATGAGGACTTCACGGGATGGGATGCTTGCCAACGCGGTAACACCAGCTACGTCGAGCTGCTTACCTGCGTAGTTACCGGCTTTGATGACCAGCTTGTCGTTGGTTTTAGCGAAGTCATTGATGACTTTTGCTGCAGCAACGGCGTCGTCCGAGATCGAGTAGATCAGCGGACCGGTCATGGAATCAGCCAGCGAGGCAAACTGCGTGCCTTCGACAGAGCGGCGAGCCAGCGTGTTCTTCAGAACACGCAGGTACACGCCCTGGGCACGTGCGGTTGCACGGAGCTTGGTCAAGTGACTAACCTGGATGCCACGGTACTCAGCCACGACGATGGTTTGCGCAGTTGCTACTTTTGCGGAAACTTCTTCGACGACGACCTTTTTGTCATTCAGATTAAGACCCACGGTCAATCTCCTTAAATGATAGGGACGAGATGTCCTTATCGGTTCGAACACACGGCGTCCGAAGTTAAGAAGTCTTAAAACTGAGCGGATAAACTCACACAGCTGGACTACAAAACTTGTTCGGGTACACCATCTGCGTTGGGTGGTTTATTAACCGTCAGCTCAACCTCTGCTTTCGGCCCAACGGTCTTTGATTGCCTGCCGGA
This sequence comes from Massilia sp. Soil_C_3, assembly GCF_057657035.1. Classification (NCBI taxonomy): domain Bacteria; kingdom Pseudomonadati; phylum Pseudomonadota; class Betaproteobacteria; order Burkholderiales; family Oxalobacteraceae; genus Massilia; species Massilia sp. Soil_C_3. The sequence goes on along the minus strand of NZ_JBDGJG010000009.1, from coordinate 336,029 downwards.
GCGGTGTTCAGCCCCGACAGCCCAAAGATGCGCGCCACATAAGTAACGACTTAAACTTGGATCCCCGCCTTCGCGGGGACGACGATGCAAGCACCGTCGCTTGGATCCCCGCCTTCGCGGGGACGACGACTCGAAAGCCGCCGCTTAATGCTTGCTGATCAGGCAGCAGCCGAGATCGAAGCGTGGTCGACGCGAACGCCGGCGCCCATCGTCGACGACAGGGCGACCTTGCGCAGGTACACGCCTTTCGAGGTCGCTGGCTTGGCCTTGTTCAGGGCGTCGATCAGGGCAACCAGGTTGCTCTTCAGATCTGCGTCGCTGAACGACTTGCGGCCGATGGTCGCGTGGATGATGCCCGACTTGTCGGTACGGTACTGGACCTGACCGGCTTTGGCGTTCTTGACCGCGGTAGCGACGTCTGGGGTCACGGTGCCGACTTTCGGGTTAGGCATCAGGCCACGTGGGCCCAGGATCTGACCCAGGGTACCGACGATACGCATGGTGTCTGGCGAAGCGATGACGATGTCGAACGGCATGTCGCCGGCCTTCACGCGCTCTGCCAGGTCTTCCATACCGACCACGTCGGCGCCGGCTGCTTTAGCAGCTTCAGCCTTGTCACCCGAAGCGAACACAGCGACGCGCACGGTCTTGCCGGTGCCAGCTGGCAGCACGACCGAACCGCGAACCACTTGGTCCGACTTCTTCGGGTCCACGCCCAGTTGAACGGCGACGTCGATCGACTCGTTGAACTTGGCAGTGGCGAATTCCTTGACGATCGACACAGCGTTGTCGAACTCGTAGACCTTGTTACGGTCAACTTTTGCTTTGATTGCTTTAACGCGCTTGGACAGCTTAGCCATTACAGACCCTCCACCGTGATGCCCATCGAACGTGCCGAGCCAGCGATGATACGCACTGCTGCGTCCATGTCGGCGGCGGTCAGGTCCGGCTGCTTGGTTTTTGCGATTTCTTCAGCCTGGGCGCGGGTCAGCGACGCAACCTTGTCGGTGTGCGGCTTTGGCGAACCCTTGGTGATGCCGGCGGCTTTCTTGATCAGGTAGGTTGCCGGTGGGGTCTTCATCACGAAGGTGAAGGACTTGTCGGCGAACGCGGTGATCACGACCGGGATTGGCATGCCTGGCTCGACACCCTGGGTCTGGGCGTTGAACGCCTTGCAGAATTCCATGATGTTCAGACCGCGCTGACCCAGTGCTGGACCGATCGGTGGGGATGGGTTTGCTTTACCAGCTGGAACTTGCAGCTTGATAAAGCCAATGATTTTCTTTGCCATGAAAGGCTCCTATCTTTGACTTGAGTAGTAGCGCCCCACCACGACTACTCGTCTCGGCGGGGCTCCTCTTACCGGATTCCGCCTAGCTGCTGCGACGTCCCGATTATGACGTTTAGACTTTTTCGACTTGCCCGAACTCCAGTTCCACCGGAGTTGCGCGGCCGAAGATGGTGACTGAGACACGCACCTTCGATTTTTCGTAGTTCACTTCCTCGACGTTGCCGTTGAAGTCGGTGAACGGGCCCTCTTTGATCCGGACCTGCTCGCCCACTTCGTACAGCACTTTCGGACGAGGTTTTTCGACGCCCTCTTGCACTTGCTGCATGATCTTGTCGATCTCGCGTGCTGGGATCGGGGTCGGCTTGTTCGATTTGCCGCCGATGAAACCGGTGACCTTGCTGGTGTTCTTCACCAGGTGCCAGGTTTCGTCGGTCATTTCCATCTCAACCAGCACGTAGCCCGGGAAGAAGCGGCGCTCGGAAACGGCTTTGGTGCCGTTGCGCATCTCGACGACTTCCTCGGTCGGCACCAGGATCTGGCCGAACTGTTCTTGCATGCCAGCGCGTTCGACACGCTCGGTCAATGCGCGCATCACGCTCTTTTCCATGCCCGAATAGACATGGACGACGTACCAGCGCTTATTGCTGACCGGGACGCTCACTGGAGCGGCAGCCGGCTGTTCACCAGCGTCAGAGGCCGGGACATCGCCCGGCACTGGTGCATTTTCTTGCACGTTATCGCTCATGTTATTTCCAACCCAGGACAAAGTCGTACAACAGGAGCTCGAGAAGCTTATCCGTGCCCCACAGGAAAATCGCCATCACGACCACGAAGGCGAACACGATGCCGGTGATCTGCATGGCTTCGCGGCGGGTAGGCCAGACAACCTTCTTGGTCTCGCGCACCGACTCCTTGGCAAAGCTCAGGAAATCGCGGCCAGTGGTGGAAGTCCACAAAAGCAGGACAGCAAAAACTAAACCAGCCACGAGGGCGCCTGCGGCGACCAAGGCTGGTTTGTTCTGGCCAGTCAGGTAAAAGAACCCGACGACGCCCGCAATCGCTGCAACCACCGCCAGCGCGACCTTGAACTTGTCATTCGAGGTGCTGACAGTTTGCACGGATTGATTAGACATTCTTCTTTACTTTCGGTGCTGCGCACCAGAATTCGGTGGCAGGGGCGGAGGGAATCGAACCCGCGACCTTCGGTTTTGGAGACCGACGCTCTGCCAATTGAGCTACACCCCTACGAAGACTTTACTGCTGAATCCAGCATTATACAGCAAGCGCGCGCTCACTGGCAATGCTGTTCGAGGGAAACAGGCCGGTTTCGCAACCCTGCCTGCTTCCCCCTACCTTGGCTGATTAGGCCAGGATCTTGGCAACCACGCCGGCGCCGACGGTACGGCCACCTTCGCGGATTGCGAAGCGCAGACCTTCTTCCATCGCGATCGGAGCGATCAGCTTGACGGTGATCGAGACGTTGTCGCCTGGCATGACCATTTCTTTGTCTGCTGGCAGTTCGATCGAACCGGTCACGTCAGTCGTACGGAAGTAGAACTGAGGACGATAGTTGTTGAAGAACGGGGTGTGACGGCCGCCTTCGTCTTTCGACAGGACGTAGATCTCACCGGTGAAGTGGTTGTGCGGCTTGATCGAGCCTGGCTTTGCCAGAACTTGACCACGTTGCACGTCTTCACGCTTGGTGCCGCGCAGCAGCAGGCCGACGTTGTCGCCAGCTTGACCCTGGTCCAGCAGCTTACGGAACATTTCCACGCCGGTGCAGGTGGTTTTAACGGTGTCGACGATACCGATGATTTCGATCTCTTCGCCGACTTTGACAACGCCGCGCTCGACACGGCCGGTCACCACGGTGCCGCGACCCGAGATCGAGAACACGTCTTCCACTGGCATCAGGAAGGCGCCGTCAACAGCGCGCTCTGGCGTTGGGATGTAGGTGTCCAGGGCTTCAGCCAGACGGGTGATGCACTCTTCGCCCATTTCGCCTGGTTTGCCTTCGAGGGCCATACGTGCCGAACCCTTGATGATTGGCACGTCGTCGCCTGGGAACTCGTATTTCGACAGGAGCTCGCGGACTTCCATTTCGACCAGTTCCAGCAGTTCTGCGTCGTCGACCAGGTCGCACTTGTTCAGGAACACGATGATGTATGGAACGCCAACCTGACGCGCCAGCAGGATGTGCTCGCGGGTCTGTGGCATTGGGCCGTCAGCGGCCGAGCACACCAGGATCGCGCCGTCCATCTGCGCGGCACCGGTAATCATGTTCTTGATGTAGTCGGCGTGGCCTGGGCAGTCAACGTGCGCGTAGTGACGGTTTTCGGTCTCGTACTCGACGTGTGCGGTGTTGATGGTGATGCCGCGTGCTTTTTCTTCTGGTGCCGCGTCGATCTGGTCGTAGGCCTTGGCTTCGCCGCCGAATTTCTTCGACAGGACGGTAGCGATTGCAGCCGTCAGGGTGGTTTTACCGTGGTCAACGTGACCGATGGTGCCGACGTTGACGTGCGGCTTGGTCCGTTCGAATTTACCTTTTGCCATTTCAGACTCCTAAGATCTAACGATATATTTGGGGATTACCAGGCACACCTGACGGACGAGTGCAACGCGACTGCCGTACGAAATTCTGGTGCCCTTGACGTGGATTGAACACGTGGCCTCTCCCTTACCAAGGGAGTGCTCTACCACTGAGCTACAAGGGCTGATATTTGCGATGTAGAAACCACCGCACTAACTGGAGCGGGTGAAGGGAATCGAACCCTCGTCGTAAGCTTGGAAGGCTTCTGCTCTACCATTGAGCTACACCCGCGAGGTACAACTTCTATCCGACTTCACGATCTTCTTTTTGGTGGTGGGGGCTGGATTCGAACCAGCGTACTCAGAGAGGGCAGATTTACAGTCTGCTGCCTTTAACCACTCGGCCACCCCACCGCGAAGAACCGCAGAGTATGAAGCAAGCTCAACGTACTGTCAATCAGACTGCGGTAGAAACTTTTTCTACTTCGCCTGACAGCGTTGCTTCGGGGCGTGATTGTAACGGTCGGACTGTAAAGCTGCAAGGGTGATTTTGCCAAGTGCGAAAAAATCTTTATGAACATACTTGGAATTGTTCTGCCCGCACGTTTGCACAATCAAACCACGTCGTTCCCGCGGAGGCGGGAACCCGAGTCCGCCGCGCACCGATAGCGCTTCTGTCCGCCGCAACAATACGCATCAAAACTTGGGTTCCCGCCTTCGCGGGAACGACGGTCTTGGGGCAAACGGGGAGATCAGGGCTGGGGGTTGTTCGCGCCCTGCGGCGCCAGCGCCGCCAGCACTTGCGCCTTGAGCGCCTTGATCAGCGCCGTCTCGTCCTGCGCCACACCCTCGGGCGCGGTGAAGATGCGGTCGGCGTAGATCAGGCCCAGGCGGGCCTTGCCGACCACCAGCGGCAACACGATGAAACTCTCGGCGTCCGGCAGCAGGGTCTTGTACCAGGCTGGCAGCAGGTCGCGGATCTTGGGGCTGAAGGCGTCCGCGATCATCATGTCGGCATCGTTTTCCAGGGCGAGATGGAACACGTCGCGCGTAAAGGCGCAGGGGAAAACGAAGCCGTCCTGCAGGTCGACGCTGCCCTCGCCCAGCGACACCCGGGCGCGGAACTGTTTTGTGCGCACATCGCGCAGGCACACGGTGGCGAAGCGGAAGCCCAGCGCGCCATACAGCGTCTCGAGGACGGCCATGATCACGTCGTTGGCGCCGGCGCCGGACCCGCCCAGCAGGGTCACATCCTGCACGCCCGCCAGCAGCAGGTCGCGCGCATTCTTCGGCTTGCCGCTGGGGTGGAACTCGCCTTCGTCGTCCTCGCCCGTGTCCAGGGTGGCCAGCGCCAGCACGTTCGGCAGGCTGCTGGCGGCCTTCGGATCGTGCTTCGGCGCGCGCTCCAGGTTCATGCTCTGCAGCATGCCGTTCATGCCTTCCTGCACCTCGTCGTACAGCGCCACCATGGCCGGGTGGTCGACGCCCAGCGCCGCGCCATAGCGCTGTATCAGCTCCTGGGTCTCGGTAGCCGCGGCCGGATCGTGGTGGCGGCCCATCAGGCGCGCCACGTCGCGGCTGAAGGCGGCCACCTGCCGCATCCATTGGTCGCGCTCGGGCGCGGCCTCGAGCGGGCCCGGCGGCAGCGCCGCCTGGGCCTGCACGATCAGGCCCGGCATCTGCCATTCGCGCAAGATCGCCTCTGACAGGGTCTCGAAACTGCAGCCCAGGATCAGTTGCGCAGCCTGGCTAGAGGTGTGCTTGCCGGCAGCCGCGATCGCGGCGATTTCGCGGTAGCGCTCCGGCTCGTGGCTGGCCAGCAGCAGCGGGCCCAGGTTCTTGAACAGCGCGCAGATCGCCGCTTCCTCGGCGCCGGGGATGGGGCTGTGGCGCGCCAGCTCGCGGCCGACCAGGCTGGCGCACAAGGCGGCTTCGAGTTCCACCCGCACGCCATGCTCGGCAGTGTCGAGCGCATCGACCAGCAGCATCGCCAGTGCGGCCGCGCGCACATTGTCGAAGCCGAGCAGGGAAATGGCGCGCGAGATCGTCGTCACCGGCGTGCCGGACAGGGTGCGGTACTGGACCGTGTTGGACAGGCGCAGGATGCGCTGGGTCAGAGCGACGTCGGACACCACGTAATACGCGAGGTCGGCCGTGCCCAGGTCGTCGCTATAGCCCATGCCGATCACGTGCATGATGGCGCCGCCCAGGGTGAACATGCGTTCGGTGCCGCTGAGCTTGCGCATCAGGGCGGGTCGCACGCGGCGCGGGGCGCCGTCCTGGAGAATGTCGGTCATGACGCCCTATCCGCTTAGCCGGCCTTGCGCAGCGGCGCGGCCGCGTGCGGGGCCTGCTTGTACTGCTTCAGCACCTGCTGGTGCAGCGCCGCCAGCGCCGGCAGCTTGGGATTGAGCGGGTCGAGCTTGCGCACATTGCCGATCAGCCCCGGCACCTGCGCGCCAAGGCGGTTGTCCCAGCCCTCGTGCTCGAGGCAGCGCAGCACCGCCAGCGCGGCATTGAAGGCCACCGCCGGATTGCTCGGCAACTTGGTTGCCGCTTCCAGCATCAGCCGCACCGCGCCCTCGTAGTCGCCGTTCTTGGCGCGCGCGGCGCCGCCGGCGACCAGGTCGACCACCTGCTGGCGGCTCTGCTGCGCCAGCGTCTGCGCCAGCTCGCCCTTGCCGGCCTGCTCCAGCACGCCCATGGCGCGCGTGACCATGGCGTCGCTCGAAGCATTGCTCATCACCTCGCGCACGATCTCGGAAGCGCCTTCTTCACGGCCATTGTCGATGCAGGTGCGCGCCAGCTCAAGCTTGAGGTCGGCCGACAGATTGGGCGCATCCTTGTTTGACGCCAGGGCCGTGCCCAGCGCTTCGCCCAGGCGCTGCTCGTTGCCGGTGTACTCGTGCACCAGCGCCGAGGCGATCGCGCTGCACAGCTGGGTATTGGCGCGCCCGCCCATCGAGCGGTCGAGGTCGCGCACCACGGCGGCGGCCCCGACGGGATCGCCCTTGTGCACCAGCGCGCGCACCAGCTTGACGTGGTCTTCGGGGTCGCGGAATTCGGAATATTTGGCCTTGCTCACCACCTGGCGCAGGGCTTTTTCGGCGGTGTCGATGTCGCCCGCCTCGAAGGCGGTGTCGGCCAGGGTGCGCAGGCGCCGCACGGCATGCGGCGACACCGCTACCGCGTCGCTCAGCACCGTCTGCGATTTCTGCAATTCGCCGACCGCGGCGTGGGTGCGCGCCAGCCAGTCGTAGGCATCGACGAAGTTGCGGTTGGTGTCGACCAGGTCTTCCAGGATGTCGCGCGCCTCGGTGAATTGCTTGCGCACGAACAGGGTCTTGGCCAGGCCGAGCCGGGCCCAGGCGATCGCCTTGATCTCGACCAGGTGGCGGTAGATCGGCTCGGCCTGGTCGGCCTGGCCCAGGAACATGTGCAGCTCGGCGCGCAGGCGCAGGAAGTCGACCGCGTAGCGCGCGTGCAGGCGCTGGCCTTCGATGCAGGCGGCGATCGCCTCCTCCTGGTCGCCGGCCTCCATCAGGTTGTACACCGGCAGGAAGGCATTGCGCTTGTCGAGGGCGCGCCCGATGCGCTCGAGCAGGCGGTCGGCCGTGAACGGCTTGAGGATGTAGTCGGTCGGCGCGAGCTCGGCGGCGCTGACCACCTTGCTGTGGTTGCCTTCGGCCGTGACCATGAAGAACATGGTCGCCAGCTGCATCAGCTTGTGGTGACGCAGGTCTTCCAGCAATTGCTGGCCATCCTGGCCGCCTTCCAGGTCGTATTCGCACAGGATCATGTCGAACTGGCGCAGGCCCAGGTGTTTCACGGCCTGGTTGGAGGTGCTGGCGTGCTCGATCCGGGTCAGGCCGCACAGCGTGAGCATGCTGTGGATGCTGGCCCGCATCCCCGCGTGGGGCTCGATGATCAGGGCCGTCAGGCCTTCCAGTTCGTTCATATTGGTCCGTATGAGCCTGCGTTGGGCATGGCGCCGCGGCTGCATGGGCGCGCGGCATCTGGCCAGTATATTACGGCGCGGAACGAAAATAATGAAATCGGGTAAGGTCCTGACACGAGAAAGTGTCAGTACGCCGAAAAAACGACAGCCTGCTTATTGAATATCGGCCGCGGCCTGGCGCAGGGCCGTATGGCGGCTATCGCACTCGGACTTGCTGGCGCCGTCGACCACGTTCTGGTAACGCACCTCGTACTTGCCGGCGGCCAGCTTGTCGAAAGTAAAATTCGAGCGCTGCTGCACGAAGGCGTGCCTGACGTTGGCGCGGCGGTCGAGGTCGTACAGCTTGACGAAGACCGGCGCCGCGTTGGCGCTGTTGTCGATCACGACCTGCATCTCTCCCCCTTCGTTGCCAACCGGGTAGCCGGGCACATACGAAGACTCGAGCGGCCACGGATCGCCGCTGGGCGAGGCCAGGGTCTGCAGGTCGGTGCTGCAGTCGGGGGCGCGGGCCGGCACCGCCAGCTGGGTGACGGCGAGCGCGCGCACCGCGGGCGGCGGGCCCTTGGCGCCGTCCGGACCGATGCGGCGGGCCCAGTCGTCACGGCTGGCGTCGACGCCCAGTGCGTCGGGACGGCCGGTCTTGACGGGGTCCTGGGCGATGCCGCCCCAGGCCAGCGCGCTGGGGATGATGTCAGGCTGTTGTTCGATCGTTAGCACGGCGGCGACGGCGCCGGCCACGAAGCAACTGGACATGCCCAGCCACCAGCGCGCATCGCGCCACAGGCGCTTGCGGCGCGGCTTGGGCGGCGGCTGCGCATCCCATTGTTCGCCATTCTTGCGCGGCTGGCCTTCCTTGGCGTTCGAGCTTTCCAGCCACTCGACTTCCCATTCCTCAGCCGCGATCCATTCGTCGTGTTCCTTGCGGCGGACGGGATCGGACAGGACGTTGTAGGCGGTATTGACGACCGCCATGATGCGGGCAGACTTTTCGTCGCCCGGATTCTTGTCGGGGTGGTATTTCTGGCTCAGGGCCTTGTAGGAAGCACGAATGACTTCCTGGGGCGCATGACGCGACACCTTCAGGTTGTCATAATGTGTGTGAATCTTGGCCATGATCTGTCAAGTCTACCCGCTTCTACCCTGCGCGTTCTGTCTGTCCTCGGCCGAAGCCCGTCATGTGACGAGACGCGGGAATATCTCACAGCTTAGCCGGATTTGTGTCCGCTGTGCAAGATATCATAAAGTCTACAAGCGATGGCTGCGGTCCGCATGCACGATTGCATCTGGCAATTCTACGTCCTGTCCGACCACCAGGACCTTGAACAATTCGCCCATTTCAGCAGGAGAAACCAGCTTTTGCACGGCCCGCGACTGCGGCAGGAAATGCCTGGCGTCCTCGGGGTCGTTTTCCAGCAACAGTTCGCCGATCCCGGCGCCGAGCAGGAAGGCAGCCTGGCTCATATAGGCCAGCACCGGCAGGCCGGCATCCTGCGACGCCAGCGCCATCGCCGTGAAATCGACGTGGGCCGTGATGTCTTGCAGGCCGGGCAAATAAAAGGGATCCGGGTGCGCATGGTGGCGGTAATGACACATCAAGGTGCCGCCGATGCGCTGGTCGAGGTAATACTCGTGGGCCGGGAAGCCATAGTCGAACAGGATCGCGGCGCCGCGGCCGCCCGCGAACATCGTCGCCAGCGAGCGCATGAAGCCGGCGCCGACTGGGTGCAGCTCGGTGACATAGCCCTCGATCATTTGTTCATGGTCGGGCACCTGGCGCGCCAGCTGGTCGGCCAGTTCATCGCCCAGCGGCGCCTGGACGAAGGCAAAGGCGCCGTCCTCGACCGTGACCATTTGCCGGCGCCAGCCGTCGCCGGTGCGGATCACCAGCTCGACCGGCATGGCGTCGAGCACCTCGTTGGCCAGCACCACGCCGCTGAAGCGGTCCGGCATGGCGTCCAGCCAGCGCATCTGCGGCAGGTCGGCCAGGTTGGCCTGCTGGCGCGCGCGCAATTCGCCGGACAGTTCGATGATGGTATAGGAGCGCACTTCGATGCCCTGCTTGGCCAATTCAGCCAGGACGTCGCGCGCCAGGCGGCCGGTGCCGGCGCCGAACTCGATGATGTCGGGCGCGCTTTGGGCGATAATAGCGGCTGCCACGCGCGCCACGGCCGCCCCGAACAGCGGCGTCATCTCGGGCGCGGTGGTGAAATCGCCGCTCGCGCCGAGCTTGGCTGCGCCGCCGCTGTAATACCCGAGCCTGGGCGCGTACAGCGCCAGTTCCATGAAACGAGAGAATGCGATCGCGCCGCCGTGCCGTTCGATGTCGGCGGCGATCAGCTGTTGCAGGGAATGGGACGCGGCCAGGGCGTCGATATCGGGTGCGGGCAGGGACATGCCGGCATTGTAGCCAGAATAGCTTTTATCAACAATTTGCAGCCTTCAACGATTTCAATGACGGATAGCCCTTCGATTTCCCTGCCCCGGGTCGCGCTCGTGACCGGCGCCGGCCGCCGTCTGGGCCGCGCGATCGCGCTCGGCCTGGCCCAGGCTGGCTGGGACCTCGCCCTGCACTACCGCCATTCCGAAAGTGACGCGATCGCGACCCGCGACGCCATCCTGGCGCTCGGCCGGCGCGCCGCGCTGCTGCAATGCGACCTGGCCGACGAGGCCGCGGTGCGCCAGCTGGTCGGCCAGGCCAGCGCTGCGCTGGGGCCGCTGTCTTGCATCGTCAACAACGCTTCGTTGTTTGAATACGACAGCGCCACCGCCTTCTCCTGGGAGCTGCTCAACACCCATATGCAGGCGAACGTGGCCGCGCCGGTGCTGCTGGCGCAGGAACTGCATGCCGCCACCCCGGATGGGCGGCAGGCCGTCGTGATCAACTTGCTGGACCAGAAACTGTACAATCTCAACCCGGATTTTCTGTCGTACACATTGTCGAAGGCGGCCCTGCACACGGCGACCACGATGCTGGCGCAGGCGCTGGCGCCGAAGGTGCGCGTGGTCGGCGTCGCCCCCGGCATCACGATGGTGTCGGGCGACCAGAGCGAGCAAGGCTTCGCCGCGGCGCACCAGATGACGCCGCTGCAGCGCTCCTCGACCCCGCAGGACATCGCCGACGCCGTGGTCTACGCCGCAACGGCCCGCGCGCTGACCGGCACCACCCTGCTGGTCGATGGCGGCCAGCACCTGATGCCCTCGCAGCGCGACGTGATGTTCCTGACCGAACCAAATAACTCCACCAAATAAGGCTATCCCATGTTGTCCGCCCTGTCCCACCCGAGCTTGCGCGATTGCCGCCGGCTGTTCCTGCGCAATTACGAAGTGATGATCAATATCGGCGTGCACGATTTCGAGAAGAAGGGCGAGCAGCGTGTCCTGATCAATGTCGAGCTGTACATTCCGCTGGAGCTGTCGACGCCGAAGGCCGACCAGCTGGCAGAAGTAGTCGACTACGATTTCATGCGCGAGACCATTGCCCGCCGCATCGCCAAAGGCCACATCCACCTGCAGGAAACGCTGTGCGACGACGTGGTGGCCGCCATGCTGACCCACCCGCGCGTGCGCGCCGCCGGCGTGTCGACCATGAAGCCGGACGTCTATCCGGATTGCGAAGGCGTCGGCGTCGAAGTATTCAGGATCAAGGAAGCAGCATGAACGAGACGGTGATTGAACGCGTCGTCGAAGACGACTTCCCGACCGCCGAGGGCGGCATCGACGCGAAGAAGCAGGAGAAGATCGCGCGCGAGGACAACAAGCTGCACAAGCGCCTGTGCCGCCTGGTGGGCCAGGCGATCGGCGACTTCAATATGATCGAGGACGGCGACAAGGTAATGGTCTGCCTGTCGGGCGGCAAGGACAGCTACGCCCTGCTCGACATCCTGCTCACCCTGCGCGAGCGCGCGCCGATCCACTTCGACATCGTCGCGGTCAACCTCGACCAGAAGCAACCGAATTTCCCGGCCCATATTCTCCCGGCCTACCTGGACAAGCTCGGCGTGCCCTATCACATCGAAAACCAGGACACCTACAGCATCGTCAAGCGCCTGGTCCCGGAAGGCAAGACCACCTGCTCGCTGTGCTCGCGCCTGCGGCGCGGCATCCTGTACCGCGTGGCCGACGAACTCGGCTGCAACAAGATCGCCCTGGGCCACCACCGCGACGACATCCTCGAGACCTTCTTCCTGAACATGTTCTTCGGCGGGAAGCTGAAGGGCATGCCAGCCAAGCTGGTGTCGGATGACGGCAAGCACATGGTGATCCGTCCGATGGCCTATGTGAAGGAAGCCGACACCGAGCGCTATGCCGAAGTGAAAGGCTTCCCGATCATCCCGTGCGACCTGTGCGGCTCGCAGGAAAACCTGCAGCGCAAGCAGATCAAGAACATGCTGCGCGAATGGGAAAAGAAGCATCCGGGCCGGGTCGAGAATATCTTCTCGTCGCTGTCGACCGTGGTGCCGTCGCATTTGCAAGACCGCGACCTGTTCGACTTCGTCGGCCTGAAGACCGATGGCGTGCCCAATCCGCTGGGGGATATCGCCTTCGACGAGGAACCATGTTCGACGCCGGCGACGAACACGATTTCGTTGACGCAGCTCTGACGGCTGCGCATGGATGAAAGCAGAGGCCGGGCCTCTGCTTTTTTTTCGCCCCGTTTTTTTGTACCGATTGTGCGAAGCGATGACCGACAGCTCTGGCAACCTGCAGGAACATTACGACACGATGTGGGAACACGCCTTCGGCGCGATCGCGCGTGGGGAGGTCGACTGCGACACGCGTCTTGCGGCCGGTCCCGACCCGCGTCGCGGCATCAGCCTGATCGCGCGTCCCTGCCCATCGCTGCAAGCATGCTTCGACGGCCTGCTGGACCGCCTGAAGGGCGCCGAACCGCGGCAGTATCGCTACCCGGCAGCCGATATGCACATGACGATCCTGTCGCTGCTGACCGCCGGCGCCGGAGTCGCCGTCCACCCGGCGCTGGTGGATGACTACCGCGCTGCAGCCCAGGCCGCGGTGGACGGCATCGAGCCGATCGAGATCGACTTCGACGGCATCGCGTTGTCGCGCGGCGCGGTGATGGCGCGCGGTGTTCCGCGCGGACCATCGCTGGAAGTCTTGCGCGAGCGCCTGAGGACAGCACTGCGCGAGCGTGGCCTCGACGGTGCGCTCGACCGACGCTATCGCCTGGTGACCGCGCATATGACGCTGTTTCGTTTTACCGAACCGTTGCGGGATGCGGCGCGGTTTGCCGCCCTGCTCGACGAGAGGCGCGACAAGCCGCTGGGCATCATGCGCATCGAGCAGGCCGAACTGGTGGTCAATGACTGGTATATGTCCAGCCAGTCGCTGGTGCGGGTGGCTGCCTTGCCGCTGCGCGCATGACATCGGACTGCAAGACCGCAGACCGGCAATAGCGGTAATCCTCAGGCCCAGCCATTAACGATAATGGAGTATCATTATCATCGATAATGATCAGGCGACGTGCATGCGCGGACGTCAAAGCGAATTCCGATGAAACAAGCCACCCCTTACGTATTTGACCAACCGGTATCCATCACCCCGGTAGAGCAGGCCGCCGTCAATCGGCGTCGCCTGCAGAGCCTGGACGCGGTTCGCGGCTTCGTGATGGTCATCATGTTGCTCGACCATATTCGAGAAAACTGGTACCTGTACATGAACGTGCCGGACCCGGTGAATCCGGCGACCGTGGAACCGGTCATGTTTTTCCTGCGTATCGTCACCAATTTGTGCGCCCCGGTCTTTGTCGCCCTGACCGGACTGGGCGCCTACCTGTATGGCCAGAATCACACGCGGGCCGAGACCGCCGCCTACCTGGTCAAGCGCGGCCTGCTCCTGATGGCGATCGACGTCACCCTGCTCACCTTCGCCTGGACGGTCAAGCTGCCGATGACGTTCTGGCTCCAGGTGATCTGGGCGATCGGCGCGTGCATGATTGCGCTGGCCGCCCTGATCTACCTGCCGAAGAAACTGCTGCTCGCGCTCGGCCTCTTGATCGTGGCCGGGCATAATCTGCTCGACGGCATTCGCCTGGCACCGGATGAGCCCGGGTTTGTGGCGTGGGCGCTGCTGCACCAGCGCGACATGATCGCGTTGCCGTTCGGCGCGTTTGCCAGGACCTCGTATCCGGTGCTGCCGTGGATCGGCGTGATCGTGCTCGGCTACCTGCTCGGCAGCTGGTACGAACGCGACAAGAGCAGCGCCGCAGACAGCGACCGGCGTGTACGGCGCCTGCTAGCGCTGGGAGTCGGCATGCTGGCGGCATTCGTCGTGCTGCGCGCGCTGAACGTATATGGCGACAAGCCGTGGGTGGCGGGCGACTCCGCGCTGCACACGATGATGGGCTTCATCGCGCTGACAAAGTATCCGCCGTCACTTCTATTCCTGCTGCAAACGCTGGGCGTGGGCGTGATCCTGCTGGCCTTGTTCGAACGCTGGGAAGGCCATCCATGGCTGAACGCGCTGGCGGTATTCGGTGGCGCGCCGATGTTCTTCTACATCCTGCACATCTACGTGCTGCGCGCGCTGTACCACGTCGCCTTCATGATCTGGGGACCGACCCACGGCGTGAGCTTTGGGCTGGATAACGTCAACTGGCTCTGGCTATGGTACGCGGTGCTGCTGCCGGTGCTGTATGTGCCGACCGCATGGTATTCGCGCCTGAAGGCGCGCCGGCGCGACATCGCCTGGCTCAAGTATTTCTAGAATGCTGCGGTGCACGCCCGGGGTGTAGGGTGTCAGGATCGTGCTAGGCTTGTCCTGAATTGACTCACCAAGGAACGGCATGCACTTGCCCTCGATCCAGCCTGCGCGCCTGCTACGCAATCTATCGTTTGCCCTCGCCATGCTCGTGCCGGGCATGGCCTTCGCCGAACCCAGCGCGATCTACCTGGTCCGCCATGGCGAAAAGGCCAGCACCGGCAAAGACCCGGCGCTCACGCCGCAAGGCCAGCTGCGCGCGCAGAACATCGCGACGATCCTGCACCGCACCGGCATCCAGGCCATTTTCAGCACACCGACCGCGCGCACGCTGCAGACGGCGCAGCCACTGGCCAGGCAGCTGGGATTGCAGGTCGAGCAATACGAGCCGGTCACGCCGAAAGCGCTGGTCGACAAGGTGAAGGCGCTGCGCGGTCCGGTGCTGGTGGTCGGTCACTCGAACACGCTGCCGGAACTGGTGCGCCTGTTCGGCGGCGAGCCCGGCCTCGATATCGCGGACGACGAATACGACCGCCTCTACCAGCTCACCCCTGACATCGGCGGCGCGGTCAGGACGGTCGTCCTGAGCTCGCTGCCTACGTCCGCGGGCACGCCCTGAGCGGCAACTGCGGCGTTCTGACAACAGCGGGTGTCTTACATTTTCCACAATTAATGATTGTATAAAAATTGTATCGACCAAGAGTCGAATGCCCGATAGCATTGGTATTTATGCAAAACAAATATCGGGAGAGGAATTGTGGATCTGTCGCAGGCGCGCTTCGACCGTATCGTCAATCTCATCTACGACACGCTGGACAACCGGGGCGCCTGGCGCCGCATGCTCGACAGCCTGCATGAGTCGATCGGCGGGCGCGCCGTCCATATGCTGGCCTTCGACGGCGAGCGCGGCGCGCTGTCGTACAGCGACGGCGCCGCCATGGCCCCGCAAATCGACCTCGAGTACATCCAGAAATACCAGTTCATCGATCCGCGCGTGGGCCTGCTGCGCCGGCAATCCACGGGCGACTGGCTGCACTGCCATGAACACTTCGACGATGGTTTCGCCGCCACTCACCCCTTCTACCAGGAATTCCTGATCCCGCATGGGGCGCGCTATGTGTCGGCCTGCAAGCTGGTCGATACGCCGGAGGCGACCGTCATCTTCTCCTGCCTGCGCAGCAGCGGCGAAGGCCCGCTGCCACCGGACGCCCTGGTCTTCCTCGACCGCCTGCGCCCGCACATGGAGCGCGCGGTGCGCATGGGCCTGGCCCAGTTCGTGTACTCGACCCAGGCGCTGGTGGGCCATGCCCTGGTCGACAAGCTGCGCCAACCGGTGATGCTCCTGACCGCGACCGGCGATGTGGTATTGGCCAACGCTGCGGCGCGCGGCCTGCTCGCGTCCACCAGCCTGGTACACGTGGTCAATGGCAAGCTGGTGCTGCCGCAGCGCTACCGCACGTCCTTCCTGATGCAGTGCGGCGAGCTGGAAACCCGCGTGCGCAATGCCGTCGCCCAGGGCAAGCCCGACGACAAGGAGTCGCGCGCGCTGCATATGCGCAGCGAGGCCGGCGCGGGTGCGGCAGCCGATGCGCTGTATGCCTTCTTCACGATGCTGGTCCCGGAGCACACGCTCGGCAGCTTTGGCCTGCGGCCGCTGGTGATGCTGTTCTTCTACCACCCGACCTCGGTCCAGGTGATCGATTCGGCCCTGCTCACCGCCGCCTTCGGCCTGTCGCACGCCGAATGCAGGGTCGCTTCGATGCTGGCCGACGGCGTGCCGCTCAAGACCATCGCCGACCTGCTCGGCGTACAGTACGACACGGTGCGGAAGCAATTGCTGTCGATCTACCAGAAGACCGCCACCAACCGCCAGCCCGAGCTGGTACGGCTGTTGATGAACGTGCCGGCGTCAACGCTGCAGCGCGCGCTCAAGGACGACGGCGGACGGCGCCTCGAGGGAGGCGCCGCCTGACAGGGAGCCCTGGGTCAGGGCCCGACGTTCGCGCGCAGCACCGGATACACGGAAACTACGGGGTCACGAAAACTACGGGGTCAGGTCTGACATTTAGACACGGCCTCTACAATGATCTGTTTTTATTCGCCTTCTCAAAGCCAGCAACTGCTCGGCTGACCGTTTTGGTCGACACACCAAACACTCGTGCTATTTCCGACATGGTGAAGGCGGTAGATGCGAACGCACGTGCCATTGCCTCGTCCCTGTTCAGGTACCGGTCCTGATAGTCAGACAATGGAAGCGCTACTGCACGTCGTTCGGATCTCTTTGTTTCTATAAGCTCTTCGGATTGCTGCAATTGCTGATGCACCGATATGAAGGTTTCATCGCCAAGGAGAATTTGATGGTTGGTAGCCTCAAATGGGCTCGGTTGTCCAAGGCCAGCAAGCACAAAATCCTGGTACGCCGCGATCGCGCTCGTCGGCGTATCACCAAACTGCTCTAGGAGCCAGTCACGCTCAAGCCAGTCGGGTGAAACGCCATCACCAATAAAATAATGGTAGCTGCTCCATCGCCATTCGTTCAGTGCCGCCACGGTGTTCGCGCGTAAAGGATTCAGAACAATATAACGAGAAACTTCTAGCAGATAACTAGTTTTCTGCACCAAGATCGCCTTATATCGGCCCTGAAACAGGTGCCCAACAACACGATGGCGTCGATTGAAATGCTGCGAGTAATGACCGTTGAGTTGGCGCATGCAACTCGGCAGGTTCGCTTCGACCGTTTCCACCAATAAGTGGTAGTGGTTGGTCATCTGGCAAAAGCTGTGAATGACGCAATGATGGCGTTCGCAAACCTTCGCAAGCACATCTAGCCAAATACGTCGATCAGCGTCATCACGAAAAATCGGTGCGCGTCGGTTTCCGCGCGACGTCACGTGGTAGAGCGCCCCAGGAAAATTGACTCTAAGTGGTCGTGTCATCCGATAACGGTACTGGATCTGCACCCACCAGCGCTGAGATCGCTCAGACTCCTAAAGGACCTTGATTACTGCTGAACTCGTGTCCAAATGTCAGACCTGACCCCGGGGTTATGTGACCCCGGGGTTATGCAAAAGACCGCCATCAACCGCCAGCCCGAGCTGGTACGGCTGTTGATGAACCTGCCGGCGTCAACGCTGCAGCGCGCGCTCAGGGACGGCGGCGGCGGCGGTCGGCGCCTCGATGGAAATGGCGCCTGACCGCAGGTAAGTCGTCAGGGAGCGACGTTCGCGCGCAGCACCGGATACAGGTTCAGGCGCTCGTCATACGACGAGTGGCGCTTGGCGAAGAATTCCAGGCGCGCTTGCGGGTTCTTGGCGAAGGCCGGATCGCTGTCCAGGCGCTCCTGGAAGGCCTTGGCCACGGCCGGATCGGCTGCCATCTGCTCGCGCGCGACCTCCTCGGCCACGTAGTCTTCCATGTATTCCTTGCGCTCGAAGGCCGTGTTGAACGTGCCCCAGGCCAGCAGCGAATCCGGCGCCTGCGGCTCCAGCATCGCCACCACCAGGCGCGCCTTTGGCTGCGCGATCGGCACGAACAGCGAACCTGGCGCGATCGAACGCTGCTCCGGCTTCCATTTGCCTTCGACGGTCAGGCGCTGGTGACCTTCGACAGAAGCGGCGGCCTGGGTTGCCTTGTCGGCGCGGAAGGTCTCGGCTTGATAGCGTTCAACCGTCTTGTCCAGGGTGCGGAACTCGACGCCGTGCTGGCGCAGCTTCTCGCCCACGATCGCGGCGTAGGCGGCAGGCACGATATAGCCGGCGCGTGGCGCGGTGATCTGGAAGTCGGCCACGATGTCCTGCCACAGCGGCACGCGCCACACTTGCGGGCGGGTTTCGTCATAGCGCGTCATCAGGGCGCCCGAGACTTCCGACGGCGTGCGGGTGTAGGCGTAGCCGTTAAAGTTGACCATCTCCTTCTTGTCGCTCGCCTTGTACGACAGCGCCACCGGCTGGTTGCCCAGCTTGGCGGCGCGCGCGTCGGCCGCGTATGCGGCCTGCTGCCATCCCTTGCCGTTCTTCGCCACCTGGTCCAGCACCGACACCACGGTGTTGCGGGTGATGCGCACGCGTACCGGGTATTCTTTCCACGAGTGGGTTTCCACCAGCATCGCCATGCGGTTGCGCAGCTGGAAGTAGCCGGTCGAGAAGCGCGGATCGGACACGCTGTCCATGAAGCCCGACATCGGATCGTCATGCTTCACGAACGACATGTAATACGACTGCGGCGTCGAGCCTTCCCTGGCGATGTCCTTGATCACATTGGTGCGCAAGGCCAGGCCGGCCTTGCGGAATTCCGGGTCGCCCGAATACACCGGCTCGACCTGGATCGAGATATCGTGCTGGAACTTGGCGCCGTTGGTCGCGTGCAGGTCGACATAGACCAGCGGATCCCAGGCGTTCACCAGCGCCAGCATGGCCTGCATCTCGGGCGCGTCGGCCTTCAGGTAGTCGCGGTTCAGGTTGTAGTTCTGGGCGGTGGTGCGCCAGCCCATCTCGACCGGGCCGCGCTGGTTCGGGCGGTTCCACTTGCCGAAGCGCTCGTGGCCGTCGACGTTGAACACCGGGACGAAGATGAACACCTGCTTGTCGAGCGCGCCCTTGGCCGCGCGGCCTTCGAGCGCTTCGCGCAGCGCCAGGAAGCCGGCGTCCTTGCCGTCGATCTCGCCGGCATGGATGCCGCCCTGCATCAGGGTCACGGGCAGGCCCGCCTGCTTCGCCGCCTGCGGAGTGAACACGCCCTTGCCGTTCACGACCAGCGCCTTCATCGGGCGGCCCTCCGGCGTGATGCCGAAATCGATGCAGCGCACCTGCTTCGGGTACGCTTCCTGGTACGCGGCGCACAGCGCGATCGTCTCGTCGTAGCGGCCGGTGGCGGTGAAGCCCGAGCGTTCCGACACAGTGCTCAGGTCAGGTGCGGCGTGGACGGGTTGGCTGAGAGGAATGGCCGACAGCATGGCCAGCAGTAACGCAGAACGGATCATCGACAAGCTCCGGCAAGGACAGAAGGAAGCCGACGATTATAGACGTGTTCTTAGCGCAACAGTTCGGCCATGGAAACACGACGGGCGGGCGGCATACGATGCCGCCCGCCCGTCAATACAGGCACGCCGCTCAGCGCGGCGGCGCGCCCGGCGTGGTGTGGATCGAGATCGCCTTGACCTCCGGCCGCACGATCTGCATCGGCACCATGCGCGCCCTGGCCGTGGTCGAGACCGGGCAGGCGCCGCTGGCGCGGTAGGCCAGGGCCGTGGCAAGCAAGCCTTCACTCTGGTCGCCCACCGGCCGCGACAGGTCGTCGCTCGCCTGGCAGGTGGGCGTGAAGCCGTCGGTGAAGTCGCCGAAGCCCTTGTGGTTCACGCCCTCGAACTCGATCGAGAAATAGGTCGTGCCGCAATTCGGCACCGGCGTGAAGCCGTAGGGCTTGCCGCAGGTGGTGCCGCCGACCTGGATCACTTCGATGTCGGCGCCGCGCAGGCCGTTGATCACCGATTCGCTGGCCGAGCAGGTGCCCTCGGTGCTGAGCACGGTCACGCGCTTCAGACCCAGGGTGGGCAGCGGCGTGCCGGTGCGCAGCGGATTGTTCGAGGCGAAGCCCCAGGCGGTCGAACGGAACATGATCGGCTGGTAGGCCGGCGTCTTGTCGTTGTAGCGGGACCGCTCGAACACCTTGCCGCTCGTCGCCGCCGGGCCGGCGATCATATAGGCCAGCTGGCTGGCGACGTACAGCAGGCCGCCGCCGTTGTAGCGCACGTCCAGCACCAGGTCGTTGACGCCGGCCTGCTGGAAGGTGACGAAGGCGTCGTACAGCTGTTTCTCGGACACGGCATTGAAATTGTCGAAGGTGAGGTAGCCGACCTTGCCGCTGGCGGTCTCGATCACCTTGACGTTCTTCACCGGCGCCAGCACCACCTCGGCCCCGGCCAGCGTCGCATCGAAGGCCACCCCGCCGCGCCGCAGCGTGAACACGTGGGTGGCGCCGGCCGTGGCGGGGAACAGGCCGGCGTTGATCCGGTCGACCGAGGCTTCGTCCTCGGCATTGACGAAGTCGACGCCATCGACCTTGAGCAGCATGTCGCCGCGCAGCAGGCCGGCGGCGGCGGCGGGCGAACCCGGCTCGACCGCCGTGACCAGCCAGGTGCGCGGCGCCAGGCCGTCGGCGTTGCGGCTCCAGGTGATGCCATAGCCCAGGTCGATGCCCTGGGTCTGCATCGCGTCCCACTCGGCGGTCGGATAGGTGAAGTGATAACGGTCCTTCGGCTGGCCGCTGGCGGTCAGGGCCGGCGTCCTGAGCACCTCGAAGTAGTCGAGCGCGCTCTTGAAGTCGGCCATCTTGTAGGTGTTCGGGATTTCGTTGTACCAGAGGTAGTACTGGTTGGCCCAGGCGCGCAGGAATTTCAGTTCGTCGAGCAGGGTGCCCTGCACGTCCGGATATGGTTTGCCGCTCGCGTCCAGCCCCGTGCGCGGGACGGCGCACTTGTTCCAATAGCTGCCGTAGGCATCGCCCAGCAGGTTCGGGTTCAGGTCTTCCGGCGTCGGCTGGGTGGCGACCGGTGGTGGCGGGACCGGCGGGACCGGCGGGACCGGCGCCGGCTCTTGCGCCACCGGTGGCGGACCGCCCACGTTCGGCGATCCGCCACCGCCGCCGCAACCGGCGAGGACGAGCAGCGCGGCGAGCGTGCTGGAAATCAAACGCAGAGGAGAGGTCTTGCGGAAGGTAGATGGCGTGCTCATGCGTCCGATTATAGACGCCGCCATTCGCTGGGAATACCACCAACTGTCACAGTTGAGGCTAGCCGACAACGGCCGATATCAAGCGAATAATGATCGGCCACGTGGACGGCTCGGCCGTCCACGCACTGGGCCGATCAAGCCGCCCTTGGCGTCACATCCGGCGCATGAAACGCCGCCACCAGCGCCGCCTCTTTCTCCCTGGCCGCCTTCAGGTGACGCTCCTTGACGTGGCCATAGCCGCGGATGTCTTCCGGAATGCTGGCGATCGCTACCGCCTGCGCCAGCTTGTCCGCTGTCAGCTTCGGCAGCAGCGCCGCCACCGTCTCGCGGTATTGTCCGATCAGGGCGCGCTCCATCTTGCGCTCGGCCGTGTAGCCGAACACGTCGAAGGCGGTGCCGCGCAAGCCCTTGAACTTCGCCAGCACGCCGAAGGCGCTCATCATCCACGGGCCGTACTCGCGCTTGATGGCGCGGCCTTCCTTGTCGTGCTTGGCCATCAATGGCGGCGCCAGGTGGAACTTGAGCTTGGTGTCGCCTTCGAACATGGCGCCGATCTTCTCGCGGAAGGCCGGATCGGTATGCAGGCGCGCGACCTCGTACTCGTCCTTGTAGGCCATCAGCTTATAAAAATAGCGCGCCACGGCTTCGGTCAGGCGCGTGCCCTTGCCGAGCTGTTCTTCCTGCGCGCGCACCTGATCGACGAAGGCCTTGTACTGGCCGGCATAGGCCGTGTCCTGGTAGGCCGTGAGCAGCTCGATGCGGCGGCTGACGAGGTCGTCCAGGGTCTGGATGCGCTTGAACTCGACCACCTTCGACGGCAGGGCGGCGCGGCTCACCGCGGCCAGGTCGTGCGCGGCGCTGCGGCCCCAGTTGAAGGCCGCCTTGTTGAAGGCGACCGACACGCCATTGAGCTCGATCGCCTTGAGGAGCGAATTTTCCTGCAGCGGCACATGGCCCTTCTGGAAGGCATAGCCGAGCATGAACATATTGGTGGCGATGGTGTCGCCCATCAGGGCGGTGGCGATCTGGCCGGCGTCGATGAAGTCGACGTTGTCCTTGCCGCAGGCCTGCTGGATGGCGCCGCGCGAACCCTCGGCCGGGAACTGCCAGTCCGGGTTCTTGACGAAGGCCGCGGTAGTGGCGCCGCTGGCGTTGACCGCGGCCCAGGTACGGCCCTCTCCCATGCGGCTCAGGGCGTCGCGGCTGGCCGTGACGATCTGGTCGCAGCCGATCACGAGGTCGGCGCTGCCGGTGCCGACGCGGGTCGAGTGCAGATCTGCCTGACGCTCGGCCAGGCGCACGTGCGACATCACCGGACCGCCCTTCTGGGCCAGGCCGCTCTGGTCCAGCACGATCGCGCCCTTGCCTTCCACGTGGGCCGCCACGGCCAGGATCTGGCCGACGGTCACGACGCCGGTGCCGCCGACGCCGGCGACCAGGATGCCGTAGGGCGTCTCGACCGACGGGATGGCCGGCATCGGCAAGGCGGGCGGCGCCGCTTCGGACGTCGTCGCTTTCTTCGGTTTCTTGAGGCCGCCACCTTCGACGGTGACGAAGCTCGGGCAGAAGCCCGACACGCAAGAAAAGTCTTTGTTGCACGAGGACTGGTTGATCTGGCGCTTGCGGCCCAGTTCGGTTTCCAGCGGCTCGACCGACAGGCAGTTCGACTGCACCGAGCAGTCGCCGCAGCCTTCGCACACGGCTTCGTTGATCACGACGCGCTTGGCCGGGTCGGGGAACTCACCCTTCTTGCGACGGCGGCGCTTCTCGGACGCGCAGGTCTGGTCATAGATCACGGCCGACACGCCCGGCATCTCGCGCAGCTCGCGCTGCACGTCCATCAGCTCGGAGCGGTGGCGCACCGTGGTGCCCGGCGCCCAGGCGTAGTCGCTCGGGTATTTATCAGGTTCGTCGGTGACGACGATGATCGGCGTAACGCCCTCGGCCGCGATCTGGCGGCTGATCATGCCCGGGTCGAGCGGGCCGTCCACGTTCTGGCCGCCCGTCATCGCGACCGCGTCGTTATAGAGAATCTTGTAGGTGATGTTGACCTTGGCCGCCACCGCGGCGCGGATCGCCAGGATCCCGGAATGGAAGTACGTCCCGTCGCCCAGGTTCACGAACACGTGTTTTTCGTCGGTGAACGGCGACTGGCCGATCCAGGTCGTGCCTTCCGCGCCCATATGCGTGAAGGTCGACGTTTCGCGGTCCATCCACAACACCATGTAATGGCAGCCAATGCCGGCCATGGCACGCGAGCCTTCCGGCACCTTGGTCGAGCTATTGTGCGGGCAGCCCGAGCAGAAATAGGGAATGCGGTCGGTCTGCGGATTCGGTTTCGCCGGAATGCTCTTGAGCACCAGCTCCTTCGCTTCCAGGAAGGCGATGCGTTCCTTGACCCGTTCGGCCACCGGATGGCCGGCGCAGTAGTGCGAGATGCGCGAGGCGACGGCGCGCGCGATCTGGGCCGGATTGAGTTCATACGTCGCCGGCAGCAGCCAGTCGCCATGGCCCATGCGGTTCTTGTTGCTCCATTCGCCCGTATCGTCGAACTTGCCGACCACGCGCGGGCGCTCGCCGTCCGGCAGGTTGTACAGCTCTTCCTTGAGCGCGTATTCCATCACCTGGCGCTTCTCTTCGACCACCAGGATCTCGTCGAGGCCGCGCGCGAACTCGTGCACGCCTTCGGCCTCGAGCGGCCAGGTCATGCCGACCTTGTACAGGCGCAGGCCGATGTCGCGCGCGGCCTGCTCGTCGATGCCGAGGTCGGCCAGCGCCTGGCGCGTGTCGAGGTAGCTCTTGCCGGCGGTTATGATGCCAATCTTCGGCTGCGGGCTGTCCCAGATGATGCGGTTGAGCTTGTTCGCGCGGGCATAGGCCAGCGCGGCATACCATTTGTGGTTGCTCATCCGCACTTCCTGGTCCAGCACGGCGTCCGGCCAGCGGATGTTCAGGCCATCCGGCGGCAGCTGGAAGTCGGTCGGGGTGACGATCTGCACGCGGTCCGGGTCGAGGTCGACCACGGCGCCCGATTCGATGATGTCGGTCACGCATTTCATCGATACCCACAGGCCGGTGTAGCGGCTCATGGCCCAGGCGTGCAGGCCGAAGTCGAGGTATTCCTGGACCGAGGACGGGTACAGCACCGGGATGCCGCAGTGGGTCAGGATGTGGTCGGACTGGTGCGCGGTGGACGACGACTTGGCCGCATGGTCGTCGCCGGCCAGCACCAGCACGCCGCCATGCTGTGAGGAGCCGGCGTTGTTGCCATGCTTGAACACGTCGCCGCAGCGGTCCACGCCCGGGCCCTTGCCGTACCACATGGAGAACACGCCGTCGTACTTCGCGTCCTTGTACAGGTTGGTCTGCTGCGTGCCCCAGACGGCCGTGGCCGCCAGGTCTTCGTTCATGCCGGGATGAAACTTGACGTGGTGGGCGTCGAGGTGTTTCTTCGCCTTCATCGCGGTCTGGTCGACGGCGGTGACGGGCGAGCCGCGGTAGCCGGTAATGTAGCCGGCGGTGTTCAGGCCGGCCTTCAGGTCGCGTTCGCGCTGCAGCATCGGCAGGCGGATCAGGGCCTGGGTGCCGGTCATGAAGGCTCGGCCGCGCTCGAGCGTCCATTTGTCGTCGAGCGTGATGTCGTGTTGCGGCTGGTCGGGCTGCGCGGGCTGCGACTGCGTCGGCTGCGATGGCGCGGGCGGGGATGGCTCCAGCGGCGCCAGGTGGGCGCGGTCCGTGGGTGCGTTCATGGTGTCTCCAAGATTCTCATGGCGGATACGTCGCGGCGCATTTCCTGCATCTCGCTGACCGTATGTGAGCCAGTATAGTCCTGCCCCTCAAGCATTAAATTCCAAACAATTCCCCCGTCTTCTTGAATTGCGCAATAAAATTGCCATACAAAAGTCTGATTGGGGTGGGTATGTCGAAGATTGAGCTGGATAAAACAGACCGCAAGATTCTGGAGATCTTGCAAAGCGATGGCCGGCTGTCGAACCAGGACGTGGCCGAAAGGGTAAGCCTCTCGCCCTCGCCCTGTCTGCGCCGCATCAAACGCTTGGAAGAAGCGGGCGTCATTCGCCAGTACGTGGCGCTGCTCGACCCGGACAAGATCGGGCTCGGGCTGTTGGCGTATGTGAATGTGCGGCTGGAAAAGCACAGCGAGGTGGCCAGCACCACCCGCCAACCGGGTTTACCGGCGACGTCGCCGCGCAACGATTTCGCGGTGTCGGTGGGAACCTGGCCCGAGGTCGTGGCCTGCTATGCGATGACCGGCGACATGGATTTCCTGCTGCGCGTGCATGTCGAAGACATGGACCATTTCTCGCGCTTCATGATGGGCACCCTGCTCAAGCATCCGGCGGTGCTGGACGTGAAGTCGAGCTTTGCGCTGCAGCGGATCAAGGAAACGACGGCGATGCCGTTGGTGTGATCGTCATTTCTGCCACTGGCAGAAATGACTCCCCGCCCTCGCCGGGCGCCTTGGCGGGGATCCAAGTTGCCTTTACTATTTCTTTGGCGTGAAGAACTTCACCGCGGCACGGGTATTGGCCTTGACCGTGTAGTCGATCGCCGCGAACTGCTCTTCCAGCGCCTCGGCCATCACGCTGCCCGGGCTGGGCGGCGGCAGTTCGAGGTGGGCGTCGGCCTCGCCATACTCGCGCTTGATGCGCATGCCGGCCTTTTTGGCGATGTGCATCATGGTCTGGTTCGAGGTCAGGCATTGCATGTAGAGCGTGTCGACGTCGGAATTGCGGCAGTGGGTCGCCGCGCGCTGGAACAGGCGCGTGCCCACGCCCTGGCCGCGCGCCGACTTCGACACCGAGACACCGAACTCGGCCACCTGCTGCTTGGTCGTCGACTTGCGCCCCTCGGCCGAGGCGAAGGCCAGGTGGCCCATCCCGACCAGCTGGAAGACATTGTTGACTACGCCAAATACGATATCGCGCGAGAAATCGATCTTCGCGACGTAGGCCGCGATCTGTTCGTCCGGGATCATGCTGCCGAAGCGCAGCAGGCGGTCGTCGCTGTCCAGCGCCAGCAGGTGGCGCAGCACGCGACGGCGGTCGCGCTCACCCAGTTCCTTGACCAGCACCGGCGGCTGGCCCTTCTTGCCTCGCAGGCCCTGGATCCAGCGGCGTAACGGATTGTCCAGCATTTCGATACCTTCGCGTACTGCAACATCCTGATTCTAGCCGATCGGGTCGGCATTGGCGGCGTGGTCTGCATTGTCGTGCGTGACGCCGTCCAGCGCCAGTGCCGATAGATGGTCCTGGCCCAGCCACTGCGACTCCGGGCTGAGCACGAAACGTCCCTTCCCGGCCTGCTTGGCCGCGTACATGGCCTTGTCGGCGTCCGCCAGCAACGCCTCTTGCCCGCGCGCGGCGCCCGCCTGGCCGCGCGCGCTGGCGATGCCGATGCTGGCAGAGATCGTCACCGCGTGGCCGTCGGCCTCGGTGATCGATTCGATTTCTGCCAGGGCCAGGCGCGCCACCCGCAGCGCGCCGGCCTCCGAGGCCACATCTTCGAGCAGGATCACGAATTCGTCGCCGCCCAGGCGCGCCAGCGCATCCTCGGCGCGCAGCTTGGCCTGTACCCGGCGCGCGACCATCTGCAGCACCAGGTCGCCGGCGGCGTGGCCCCAGGTATCGTTGACCGCCTTGAAACCGTCCAGGTCGATGAACATCAGCACCACCACGCTGTCGCGGCGGTCGGCGCGCGCCAGCGCCCGCTCCAGCAGGCGGGTCAGCTGGCGATAGTTGATCAGGCCGGTCAGGCTGTCATGCTGGGCCAGGCGCTCGAGCTGGCGCGATTGCGCCTCCAGCTCGGCGGTGCGCTCGGCCACGCGCTGCTCCAGCGTCTCATTGGCCGACTGCAGGCGGCGGTTGACGACGCCGATGATGCGGTAGCTGCGCCGCAGCCGCGCGCCGGCGTACACCAGCAGCACCATCAGCACGGCGCTGTAGGCGAACAGGTAGCCGCGAAAGCGCTGGCGCTCGGCCAGCACCGCGTCGAAGGAGCGGTCGAACTCGCGCTCCAGGCGGTCCAGCGCGGTGTCGCTGCCGGCCGCGGCGATCTGCGCCTCGAGCAGGTTTTCCAGCGGGCGTTTTTCCAGGATCACGCGGCAGCTGGCGATCACGGCATCCATCTTGTCGTTCACGGCCGGCGAGAACGCGATCTGCTGGGCCGCGACGTCGCCCAGGATTTCGTCGATGCGCGCCGCCAGCGCCGGGCTGGGCGCGATGTTGTAGCGCAGGGTCTCGGTCAGCAGCGCATTCAGGGTGGTGTCGAGCCGCACCACGATGCGGCCCGGCGCCAGCGCGCCTTCGATGCCCGAAATCTCGGTCTTGAGGTCGGCCACGGCCGGCGGCATGTGCAGCAGCGCCGCCCGCAGCGGCGGATTGTGTTTGGCGAACTGGGCGACCAGTTGCTCCTTGCCCTGCAGCGCCTCGCGCAGCTGGGCATAGGCGGCCTGGGCGGCGCTGTCGCCGGTGAGCGGCAGGGTGTCGCCCAGGCGCGCCATCAGGTCGTGCATGCGCGGCAGTTGCGAGCTGAGGTCGAGCGGCGTGGCGGCGCGTCCGGTATGCGCGCGCAGGATGTTGGCGTCCCATTCGGCGTCGAGCTTTTCGAGCTCACGCAGGTTGAGCATGACACTGTTGCGGATTTCCGGGTCCACCGCGTCGGTGCGAATATAGAGAAACACCAGCACCGCGCTCATGAATACGACCGCCAGGCCTGCCAGAAGCACGCGACGGCGCCGGCACCAACTTGCAACACGCCGTGCCAGCAAGGTGAACATCGTTTTTCTCCAACGCAACAATTTACAGTTACTGAAGGATAGCAAAACGATAGACCACACTGCACGTACCATGTAACTACATGTAACAGAAACGTGTCAATACAGGCGATTTAGTTGGCTTGATGCAACACTCGCTGGACAGCCTCGACGCGCGCGGCATGGACGGCCCCAGGAATATCGGCCTTGCGCTCGGCGTGGCGCGTCGCGACCTCACCCGCGTTGACGGCGCGCGCCGCATCCAGCGCGCGCGCCAGGTACGCCCCCTGGGGCAGATCTTCAGCCGAGCAGGCGGCCGCCAGCAGCATCTGGGCGAAGCGCTCCGGTTTGCGGAAGGCGTCGCTGCGCTCGAACAGCGTGACGATGGCCTCGGCGGACAGCGCCACGGCTCGGCCAACCATATCGAACTCGCGCGCGGTCATCACGGCCAGGTCGCGGCACTCATTGGGCACCTTGAGGCGCTTGCAGACGGCCTGGATCGGCTCGATTGCTGCCAGGGCACGCATCAGCACGGCGAAGCGGACTTCCAGCGGGTGGTCCAGCGCGGCGGCGTGGTCGATCGTGCGCAGCAGGTGTTCGCCCCATAGCGCGTCCAGTTCGGGCAGGATGCGCGCCAGCGCGCCGCAGTCGCGCAGCACGGCGAGCATGCGCGACGGCCGGCGTTCCATCAGGCCGCGCGCCAGTTCCTGCCAGACGCGCTCGGGCACAAGCGCGTCGACCTCGCCCTCGTCGACCATGCGGCGCATCAGGGCATTGGTGTCATCGGCCACCGTGAACTCGGGCAGGCGCGCGGCGAAGCGGGCGATGCGCAGGATCCGCACCGGGTCTTCGGCGAAAGCGTCGGACACGTGGCGGAACAGGCGCGCCTGCAGGTCTTGCCGGCCGTTGTGAGGATCGACGATGCTGCCGTCTTCGGCCTGCGCCATGGCGTTGATGGTCAGGTCGCGCCGCACCAGGTCTTGTTCCAGGGTGACGTCGGGGGCGGCGTGGAACACGAAGCCGTGGTAGCCCGGCGCGGTCTTGCGCTCGGTGCGCGCCAGCGCGTATTCCTCGTGCGTGTGCGGATGCAGGAAGACCGGGAAATCCTTGCCGACGGCGCGAAAACCCGCCTCGATCATCTGTTCGGGGGTGGCGCCGACCACCACGTGGTCATGGTCTTTAACGGGCAGGCCCAGCAGGGCGTCGCGCACCGCGCCGCCGACGACATAACTGCGCATCGTCATTCGCCCGGCAAGTCGGCGTCGTGCAGCGGGGTCGGGTCGGTCTCGGCCATGGCGTCCTTGACCCAGCGCGCCACCGCCGGGTGGGCGAGCACGCGGTCGCAATAGGCCTGCAATGCCGGGGCCAGCGCCACACCATAGGTCTTGAAGCGGCACACCACCGGCGCATAGAAGGCGTCGGCGATCGAGAAT
Source organism: Massilia sp. Soil_C_3 (assembly GCF_057657035.1). Taxonomy (NCBI): domain Bacteria; kingdom Pseudomonadati; phylum Pseudomonadota; class Betaproteobacteria; order Burkholderiales; family Oxalobacteraceae; genus Massilia; species Massilia sp. Soil_C_3. The sequence goes on along the minus strand of NZ_JBDGJG010000009.1, from coordinate 306,601 downwards.
TCGCCGAACAGGTACTGGTGGTGGCCGAAGCGCGACAGGCAGTCTTCCCAGATCTCGCAGATGCGGCCGATGTCGGCCTGGGCGCCGGGCGTGCGTCCGCGGCCGGGCAGGCGCGCCTGGATGTTCATCGACATATGGGTGCGCAGCTCACCGAAGCCGGAGTGCATCTCGGCCACGATCGAACGCGCCAGCGCGCGCGCGGCCACGTCCTGCGGCCACATATGCTTATCGGGGAACTGCTCGGCCAGGTATTCGACGATGGCCAGGCTGTCCCAGACCGTCATGTCGCCCGACATCAGGACCGGCACCCGGCCCGCGTGCGAATAGCGCGCGATCTGGTTGGCGGTATCGGGCTGATCGAGCAGGACTTTCACTTCGGTGAACGGGATGCCGAAGGCGACCGCCGCGACCCAGGGCCGCATCGACCATGAGGAGACGTTCTTGTTGCCGATGATCAGGGTCAATCCTGGGTTGCGGGTCGCGTCGAGCGTGCGTGCAAGGATGGGGTCGCGTTCGATGGTCTGCATGGTTGTCGTTGGTCTTTCAGCGTCCGGCGTGGGTGCGGTGGGAGCGGTCGTGCCGGTTGAGGTAGTGCGGCGCGGCCGACTCGATCGACGTGAGCTTGATCCCCAGCGACTCGGCTGTCAAGGCATGGGTGTCGGCAGCGACGACATTATCGACCAGCATCGAATCGAGGTTGTCGCGGCTGACAAGGGGATCGCCCGGCAACAGTTCGAACAGCCGCGCCTGCAGGCGCGCCGCCCAGTCGGGTAAACCCAGCACCGGGCGCTCGCGGCCGGCGAAGCGGCCGGCCAGCCGCACCAGCTCGCCAAGGGTGTACACAGCCGGGCCGCCCAGCTCGATCGTGGCGTCGCGCAGGTCTGGCCGGGCCAGGGCGATGGAAAAGGCGGCGACGACGTCGCCCACGTACACCGGCTGGAAGCGCGCGCGGCTGGCCGCCAGCGGCACCAGCGGCAGGTGGCGCTGCAGGCGCGCGAACATGGTCAGGAAGTGGTCGCCGGGACCGAACACCACCGAGGGACGTAAGACGGTGGCCGCGACCGTCGGCTGGCTGCGCGCGGCCAGTTCGCCATCGGCCTTGGAGCGGCCGTACATGGAAGGGCTCGAAGAAGGATTGGACGAATCGGCGCCGAGCGCGCTCATGTGCAGGTAGCGCGGCACGCCCACGGCGGCGCAGGCGGCGGCGATGCGGCGCGGCAGCGCCACGTGCAGGTGGCGGAAGCCCTCGCCATAGGGCTGGCCGTGGCCGCCGTGCAGCACGCCGACCAGGTTGATCACGGCGTCGCGCCCGGCCAGCAGCTTGCGCAACACAGTGTCGTCGTGGATATTGGCCACCTCGACGTCGACACCCGGCAGCATGGTCAATTGCTTCGCGCTTTCGTAGTGGCGCGCCAGGACCAGCACGCCCACGCCGTCGTCGGACAGCCGCGCGGCCAGGTGCTGGCCGATGAAGCCGGTGCCGCCGATCAGCACCACGTTCAGTGGCCGCGCGCTGGCAACCATATGCTCAGTCCAGTACCGAACCGCTGCTCTGGCGCGGGCTGATCGTGCCCAGGCGCGCCTTGAGGGATTGCGGCTTGCCCTCGAAGATCGAGGCATAGTTGGTGGCATTGGCCATGACGTTGCGCACATAGCCGCGCGTCTCGGTAAAGGGGATGCTCTCGACGAAGATCGCGCCTTCCATTGGCGCGTCGAGCCGGCCGCGCCAGGTCCGCGAGCGCCCCGGGCCGGCGTTGTAGGCGGCCGTGGCCAGCACCTGCGAGCCTTCGAAGTTCTCGAGCACCATATTCATGTAGTTGGCGCCGAGCGTGATATTCGTATGCAGGTCGTTGAGCATGGTGTGCACAAAGTTATCCAGGCCAATCTTGGCCGCCACCCACTTGCCGGTGGCGGGCATCACCTGCATCAGGCCCGAGGCGCCGACGCCGGAACGGGCGTCGCGGATGAAGCGCGACTCTTGCCGGATGAGGCCATACACCCAGGCTTTATCGAGGCTCAGGCCCTGGGCGGTGGGCTTGAGGACCTCGAGATGGGGCGCCGGGAAGCGCTGGTCGTAGCTTAGCTCGGTGCGGGTGCGCAGCGAGGTCTCGACCATGCGGTCGAGGTGCTCGTTGCGGCGCGCCAGCTCGGCGGCGGCCAGCAGCTGACGTTCAGACAGCCCGCGCAAGCCCCAGTTCCATTCGCGGTTGCCTTCCGCGCGCAGGCTCAAACGGTAGAACTTCAGAGCCCGCTGCAGGCTCGGATTATTGGTCGCCTGCGACAGCTCCGGCGCCGTGATCGGCGCGACCGGCGGCGGCGCGACGATCTGGTTGCCCAGTTCTTCATACGCCAGCTGGGTATAGAAGGTGGTCTGGGCGGCGATGCCCTGCCACAGCGCGCGCGCCTCTTGCGTGCGGCCCTCGGCCTGCAGGGCGCGGCCCAGCCAGTAGATCCAGGTGGAATCGGCGCGCAGGTTCGGCGGCATCGCCTCGATGGTGGCGCGCACTTCCTTCCAGTCGCCGCGGCGCAACGCCATGCGGGTTTTCCACTGCATCTGGAATTCGGTGAGCGTCGCGCCCCTGGCGCGGTCCCAGTAGCCGTGCGCCTCGGGCGCCAGCGCGATCGAGGCCGCCAGCGCCACGCTGGCCCAGCCGATTGCGCGCTCTTCGCTGGACAGTTGCGGACCGTTCTTTTCCAGGCTCGCAACGGCGATCCTGAGCGTGGTGCGCGCCATGCGGCCGACCGCTACCAGATACAGCTCGCGTTCGGCGCGGGTCTTGCCGACGCCGCGCGCCAGCGCCACCGCCGGCAGGTCGACCGCCTGGGCGGCGCGCGTTTCGGGCAGACCCAGCAGCACGGCAACGCGCCGCGCGGGGCCGGTGGCGTTGTCCAGGCCGGCAATGCGCAGCTGCCACAGCAGGTCGGCCTGGCTGAACTGGCCATTGCCCGCCAGTTGCGCGATCAGGCCGCCGCAGGCGTCGCCATAGCCGGCCGGGGTTTTCAGCAGCGCGCGCGCTTCGTCGGCCACCCGTTCGCCGCGTTCGGCGCGCGCCAGCAAGGCGTAGCAGCGGACCTGCAGGCTGCCGGACTGGGCCAGCGTACCGACTTCGCGCTCGAAGGTATTCCATTCGCGCCGCTTGCCCAGTTCCATCAGCCACTCGGCGCGCAGCTGCTCGGCCACGGCCGTTCCTTCGTGACGGCGCAGCACCTGCACCACCTCATCCTGGATGGCATCGCGCAAGCGGGGTTTCAGACGATAATAGTCGACATAGGATGCCAGCGAGTAATTTGACGGCAGGCGCGAGGCGATCGCATTGACGCGCGCGCCGTCGTTCTGGCGCGCCGCTTCGCGTAGCAGCAGGAAGTTGTCGTCATCGGCGCGGTTGTCGGCCACCAGGGTCGGCCCGCCGGCAGCGGGAACGCCCACCGTGCCGGCGCCGGGAACGGACGGCGCACCGGCCGGTATTGGCGGCAGCGCCACATCGGGCGCGGGTGCATCGGGGTCTTCCTGGGCCATCACACCTGCAGGCAATGCGCAGGACAGAACAAGGGCAATAGCGGCCGACCACAAGCCGGCTGACAATTTCGATTGATACATCCACAACTCTCACATTACGCTGCATTGAAACCATGACCGGCGATCAAAGAATACCACGCGCCACTGGGGCACTACCAGACTCGGCAGCGAGCAATATTGCCCAGCAACAGGCCAAGGCACTGCTACGCAACACCCTCAAGGCGCTACGACGCGCGATCGATCCGGCCACCAGGCTTGCCTGGGACGACCGCATCGGCGCGCGGGTGATTGCCTGGTGCCGGGCGCATCCCCACGAAACGCTGGGCGTGTACTGGCCGCTGGCCGGCGAACCGGACTTGCGTCCAGCCTACGCGCAATTGGCTCAGGCGGGCGTACGGCTGGCATTGCCGGTGGTGGTCGAGCGCGATGCGCCGCTGGGATTTGCCGAGTGGATACCGGGGGAACCGACGGTGACGGACCGGCTGGGGGTGGCGGTGCCGAGCGAGCTGCGGATGGTGGCGCGACCGCCAGCCTTGCTGGTGCCCTGCCTGGGCTTTAATGCTTTAGGGTATCGGGTGGGATATGGGGGTGGGTTTTATGACCGGACCCTGGCGCCGGAGCCGAGGCCGGCGACGGTAGGGATCGCGTATGCTTGCCAGTTGGTGGCGTTCGATGGCGACGCACACGACATACCCCTCGATAGCGTGATTACCGAGGAATGACGACCGGGCATGGGCCCGGCCGTCATTGGATCAGGCCCGCAAGCGCTGCCAGATCGCCGTGGTCGGCGCCGCCTGGTTCATGCTGTAGAAATGCAGGCCCGGCGCGCCGCCTTCCAGCAGGCGTTCGCACAGCCCCGTCACGACGTCCAGCCCGAAGGCCTTGATCGAGGCGCTGTCGTCGCCGAAGCTGGCCAGCTTGAGGCGCACCCAGCGCGGGATCTCGGCGCCGCACATATCCGAGAAACGCATCAGCTGCATATAGTTCGTGATCGGCATGATGCCGGCCACGACCGGCACATCGACACCCAGCTTGCGCACATTGTCGACGAACTGAAAGTACGCGTCGGCATTGTAGAAATACTGGGTGATGGCGGCATTCGCCCCCGCCTGCACCTTGCGCGCGAAGGCCTGCAAATCGTCTTGCGGCGAACGCGCCTGCGGGTGCATCTCGGGATAGGCCGCGACCTCGATGTGGAACCAGTCGCCGGTTTCCTGGCGAATGAATTCCACCAGCTCGCTGGCATAGCGCAGCTCGCCCGCGCCGCCATAGCCGCTCGGGAGGTCGCCGCGCAAGGCCACCACGCGCCGGATGCCGCTGTCCTGGTATTGCTTGAGGACGTCGCGGATCGACTCGCGGGTGGCGCCGATGCACGACAGGTGCGGCGCGGCCTCGTGGCCGGCGGCCTGGATCTCGCGCACCGTCGCCAGCGTGCCCTGCTGGGTGCTGCCGCCGGCGCCGAAGGTCACCGAAAAATACTTCGGATTGAGATCGGCCAGCTTGGCGCGCGCGATGCGCAGCTTTTCGGCGCCTTCCGGCGTCTTGGGCGGGAAGAACTCGATACTGAAATCAGGAGTTTCCATCTTTGTCGGAAAGAAGCAAGGTTGAAAGCGCCCACGAAATGATGCTGTACAGGATGGCTGCCAGGAAGGCCGACCAGAAACCCGCCACCTCGAACCCACCGACCACATTCGACACCAGCCAGAACAGGAAGGCGTTGATGACCAGGATAAACAGGCCCATCGAGACCAGGGTGACCGGCAGGGTCAGGATCACCAGCACCGGACGGATCAGGGTATTGACCAGTCCGAGCACCAGCGCCGCGATCAGGGCGGTGCCGATACTGGAAACTTCGACGGAGTGCATCAGGTAAGGCAGGGCCATCAGGGCCGCGGCATTGATCAACCAGGTAATCAGCAAGCGCATCGGTACAGACTTTCGTGGTGCGCGTACGCCGCACGCATCGAGGGCAATGCGGCGCACGGTGTTTAGATAAGCGAAACGTCCCGAAGGACGTTTCACATGACTACAAGCCGCTACCGATCAATAACGGTAGTGTTCCGGCTTGTATGGGCCTTCCTGGCTCACCGAGATGTAGTTCGCCTGCTCTTCGGTCAGCGTGGTCAGCTGGGCGTTGAGCTTCTTGAGCTGCAGGCGCGCCACTTTTTCGTCCAGCTTCTTCGGCAGCGTGTACACGCCCACCGGATACTGCGCGGTGTTCATGAACAGCTCGATCTGGGCGATGGTCTGGTTCGCGAACGACGAGCTCATCACGTACGACGGGTGGCCGGTGCCGCAACCCAGGTTCACCAGGCGGCCTTCGGCCAGCAGGATGATGCGATGGCCATCAGGGAAGATGACGTGGTCGACTTGCGGCTTGATATTGTCCCACTCATATTTCTTGAGCGCGGCGACTTCGATTTCGTTGTCGAAGTGACCGATATTGCAGACGATCGCCTGGTCCTTCATCTTGAGCATGTGCTGCTCGGTGATGACGTGGTAGTTGCCGGTGCAGGTGACGAAGATGTCGCCGTGTTCAGCAGCGTAGTCCATGGTCACGACGCGGTAGCCTTCCATCGCCGCCTGCAGTGCGCAGATCGGATCGATCTCGGTGACCCACACCTGCGCCGACAGCGCGCGCATGGCCTGGGCCGAACCCTTGCCCACATCGCCGTAGCCGGCGATGACGGCGATCTTGCCCGCGACCATCACGTCGGTGGCGCGCTTGATGCCATCGACCAGCGATTCGCGGCAGCCGTACAGGTTGTCGAACTTCGACTTGGTGACGGAATCGTTGACGTTGATCGCCGGGAAGGCCAGCTTGCCCTCTTGATGCATCTGGTACAGGCGGTGCACGCCGGTGGTGGTTTCTTCGGTCACGCCCTTGATTTCAGGCAGGCGCTTCGAGTACCACGACGGATCACGCGCCAGGCGACCCTTGATCGCGTTGAACAGGCAGATTTCTTCTTCCGAGCCCGGCTTGTCCAGCACCGAGATGTCTTTCTCGGCGCGCACGCCCAGGTGCAGCAGCAGGGTTGCATCGCCGCCGTCGTCCAGGATCATATTGGCATGGTTGTCGCCAGGCCATTCGAAGATGCGGTGGGTGTATTCCCAGTACTCGTCCAGGGTTTCGCCCTTGATGGCGAACACTGGCGTGCCGACCGAGGCGATGGCCGCGGCGGCGTGGTCTTGCGTCGAGTAGATATTGCACGATGCCCAGCGCACGGTAGCGCCCAGGGCTTCCAGGGTGCGGATCAGGACCGCGGTCTGGATGGTCATGTGCAGCGAACCGGCGATGCGCGCGCCCTTGAGCGGCTGGGTCGCGGCGTATTCTTCCTGGATCGACATCAGGCCCGGCATCTCGGTTTCGGCGATGCGGATTTCCTTCTCGCCCCAGGCAGCCAGGGAGATGTCGGCAACGATATAGTCTTGGGAATCTTTGAGTACGGCGTTCATCACGCCCTCCTTTCAATGTTTAGAAAAAAGTAACGTGAGCGCAGTTGCTGGATATCCGAGCCTGGCAAAGAGGGACCTCTCTGTCGCAACGCTCCTCGGAATGGGGTAGTTTAGCACGCCTGGATGGCCATGGATACTGCGTCGGCGTGCGAATGACTTGGGTCCCCACCTTCGTGGGGACGACGTTGATTGAAGAGTGCGGAGTGTGGAAAAATCGACTTCGGACACACAGCAAGCACGTCGTTCCCGCGCAGGCGGGAACCCAAGTCCGCCGCGCAGCCCGAACATTTGCCGGACTGCGACCGCGCCTGCAAATTACGCCAGACCCGCAGCAGCGCGCAGCTCAGCCGCCTTGTCGGTACGCTCCCAGCTGAATTCCGGCTCTTCGCGGCCGAAGTGGCCGTAGGCTGCGGTCTTGCAATAGATCGGGCGCAGCAGGTCGAGCATCTGGACGATGCCTTTCGGGCGCAGGTCGAAGTGCTCGTTGACCAGGGCCGCGATCTTGTCGTCCGGGATCACGCCGGTGCCTTCGGTGTACACGGTGATGTTGATCGGACGCGCTACGCCGATGGCGTAGCTGACCTGCACCTGGCACTGGCGCGCCAGGCCGGCTGCGACGATGTTCTTGGCGACGTAGCGCGCGGCGTAGGCGGCCGAGCGGTCGACCTTGGACGGATCCTTGCCCGAGAACGCACCGCCGCCGTGCGGGGCTGCGCCACCGTAGGTGTCGACGATGATCTTGCGGCCGGTCAGGCCGCAATCGCCCTGCGGGCCGCCGATGACGAAGCGGCCGGTCGGGTTGACCAGGAAGCGGGTTTTATCCAGCCACTCGCGCGGCAGGGTCGGCTTGATGATCTCTTCGATCACCGCTTCTTCGATCTGCGAATGGGTGACGTCCGGGTGGTGCTGGGTCGACAGCACGACGGTGTCGACCGCGACCGGACGGCCGTCGACGTAGCGCAGGGTGACTTGCGACTTGGCATCCGGACGCAGCCATGGCAGGCGGCCATCCTTGCGCAGCTGCGACTGGCGCTCGACCAGGCGGTGCGCGTAATAGATGGCGGCTGGCATCAGCTCTGGCGTTTCGTCGCAGGCATAGCCGAACATCAGGCCCTGGTCGCCCGCGCCCTGGTCGAGATCGATGCCGGCGCCTTCGTCCACGCCTTGCGCGATGTCCGGCGACTGCTTGTCGTAGCAGACCATGACGGCGCAGCCTTTGTAGTCGATACCGAAATCGGTATTGTCGTAGCCGATGCGCTTGATGGTGTTGCGCGCCACCGAGATATAGTCGACGTTGGCGTGCGTGGTGATCTCGCCGGCCAGCACCACCAGACCGGTGTTGCACAGGGTTTCGGCGGCGACGCGCGCGGTCGGGTCTTGCTCGAGGATGGCGTCGAGGATGGCGTCGGAAATCTGGTCAGCGACCTTGTCCGGGTGGCCTTCGGAAACGGATTCGGAAGTGAAGAGGTAATCGTTCGACATGTAGGCTCCAGTTACTGATTCATAGAATTGCCGCAGCAACTATTGCCTGCGACGCTTTAGCGAAATTTATATTCCGCTTCGCAAGTTGTCTGTTAACTCGGCGGATCCAGCATAAAGTGGTATTTTACGCTTCCTAAGAATTTTGGTGTGGAAACGCATACCGCGCTCGACACCCATCAATCGACATGTTAGTAGTAATTTTCCGAATATTATCTGTTTTCCCCTTGCCAATGCTGCACGCCTTGGGCGGTGCGATGGGCTGGCTGGTCTATTGGCTGTCGCCGTCATACAAGCGCCGCCTGCGCGCCAACCTGGCCCAGGCCGGCTATGACGCGCACTGGAAACAGGCCGTGTCCGAAGCCGGCAAGGCCGCGATCGAGCTCGCCTTCGTGTGGTGCGCCAAGCCGGAGCGGGTTGCCAGGCATGCCACGGTGGAAAACTGGGAACTGGTCCAGGAAAAACTCGACGCGGGCCGCGGCATTGTGTTCCTCACGCCACACCTGGGCTGCTTCGAAATGACGGCGCAGCAGATCGCGCTCAAGACGGCGTTGACGGTCATGTATCGCCCGCCGCGCAAGGACGCGCTGCGGCCGCTGGTCGAAGGCGCCCGTGCGCGCCACAACCTGCACCTGGCGCCGGCCAACCTGTCGGGCGTGCGCATCCTGGCCAAGACCCTCAAAAGCGGCCAGCCGATCGGCTTGCTGCCCGACCAGGTCCCGCAAGAAGGCGAAGGCGTGTGGGCGCCCTTCTTCGGCCGCAACGCCTATACGATGACCCTGCCAGCCAAGCTGGCCCAGCTGGGCAAGGCAGACATCCTGCTGGTGTACGCCGAGCGGCGCCCGGGCGGCGCCGGCTACATCGTGCGCTTCGTGCCGTTCGACGGCGACTTGGGCGGCAGCGCCACCGACCAGGCGGCGGCGATCAACCGCGCCATGGAGCAGCTGATCGCGCGCGCGCCGAGCCAGTATTTCTGGAGCTATAACCGCTACAAGCAGCCGGACGGCGTGGCCGGTCCGGACAGCGAGGTTGGCGCATGAGGATTCTGCTTGGCTTCATGTGGCTGCTGCATTTCTTGCCGCTACCCGTCCTGGGTCGCTTCGGCGAAGCGATCGGCAGCCTGATGTTCATGATCATGGGCAAGCGCCGCAAGATCACGCTGACCAATCTGCGCCTGACCATGCCTGAACTGAGCGACGGCGAACGGCGCGCCATCGCAAAACGGCATTTCCGCGCCTACGCGCGCAGCATCTTCGAGCGCTCGATCCTGTGGTGGGCGCCCGAGGAACGGGTGCGCAGCCTGATCAAGGTCGAGCCGGCGGTGCCGCAGGCCGCGATGGAAGACGGCCCCACGATCCTGCTGTGCCCGCACTTCGTGTGCCTGGACGTGGCCGGCGTCGCCTCGCGCGTGATCCCGGTGTGCAGCATGTACGTGCCGCAAAAGAACGAGGCCTTCGACCGCCTGCTGCGCCATGGCCGCGAACGCTACGGTCCGGTGCGCCTGGTGACGCGCAAGGAAGGCATCAAGCCCATCCTGCGCGCGCTGCGCGACGGCCTGCCCTACTTCATGCTGCCGGACATGGATTTCGGCGAGAAGGATGCCGAATTCGTGCCCTTCTTCGGCGTGCAGGCCGCGACCCTGACCGCGCTGGGACGCATCGCCGCCACTACCGGCGCCAAGGTGATCCCGGTGATCGCAACCTATCTGCCGAACTACCAGGGCTGGCGCGTGCGTTTCTATCCTGCGTGGGAAAATTACCCGGGCGACGATATGGTCGAAGCGACCCGCCGCATGAACGCCTTCATCGAAGAGCGCGTGCGTGAGGCTCCCGAGCAGTATTTCTGGACCCATAAACGCTTCAAGACCCGTCCGCCGGGTGAACCTTCGCTGTACGATTGAACAGGATCGAACTGAGCATGAAACTGAAATTCACCAAGATGCATGGCGCGGGCAACGACTTCATCGTGATCGATGCCATCAACCAGCAGATCGACGTCGACGGCATGAGCGCCGACGGGTGGCAGCGCCTGGCCGACCGCCGCTTCGGCATCGGCGCCGACCAGATCCTGGTCGTCGAGCGCCCGAACGAAGAAGGCGTGGACTTCCGCTACCGCATCTTCAACAACGATGGCAGCGAAGTCGAGCAGTGCGGCAACGGCTCGCGCGCCTTCGTCCGCTTCGTGCTCGAAAAGGGTTTGACGCAGGAACGCAGCATCCGCGTGCGGACCATGTCGGGCATCATCAACCCGCGCCTGGAAGACGACGGCAGCGTGACGGTGGACATGGGCGCCCCGCGCCTGGAGCCGGCCGAGGTGCCGTTCGACAGCGCCGGACTGGACGGCAAGCCCGAAGGCGAGGAAACGCTGTGGCCGCTGCCGGTCGGCGGCGAGGCCACGCAGATTTCCGTCGTCTCGATGGGCAATCCGCATGCGGTGCAGGTGGTGCACAACGTCGACACGGCGCTGGTCGAACAGACCGGCCCGCTGATCGAACACCATGAGCGCTTCCCCAAACGCGTCAACGCCGGCTATATGCAGGTGGTCGACCGTGGTCACATCCGCCTGCGCGTTCATGAACGCGGCGCCGGCGAGACGCTGGCCTGCGGCACCGGCGCCTGCGCGGCGGTAGTGGCCGGTATCCGGCGTGGCCTGCTCGATTCGCCGGTGCGCGTCTCGGCCCGTGGCGGCGAACTCAGCATCGCCTGGGCGGGAGCGGGCCAGCCGGTCTACCTCAGCGGACCGGCGGTGTCGGTGTTCGAGGGCGAAGTCGAGATCTGACGCCGTCGCGGGCGCCTTTCCGGGCGCCGCCATCGCAAGACCGGGCGCCGCTGGCGCCCTTTTATTTGCCGGATATGCGCCAGCTTCAGGCAGCCAGCTCGATGTCGGCGCCGCCATCGGCGTCGTTGCCGGGGATCGCGACATTGAGCAGCGTGCGCAGCCGGTACAGGCGCTGCCGATAATTTCCTTCCGGCCCAGCCGGGCTGCAGTCGACCTGTTCGAACAGGCGCACGATGCGGTCCAGCGCCTCGCGCTCTTGCGCCGACTCCACCATCACCAGGCGCCGCTTGCTGCGCCCGTAGCTGGCGCGGATGTCGATGATGAGGCAATGGCCCTGGTCGGCGGCGCCCACGTCCAGCAGCAGCGCCTCGGCGCGCGACAGGTCGAACAGCGCCGCCAGCTCGATGCGCGCGGCCAGCAGCGGATGCGCCGCCAGCGCATCGGCGTGGCTGGCCAGCAATCGCCCGGTCTCGGTGTACGGCGTGGCCGTGGCGCGCGGCGCGATCTTGCGCAGCAGCTCGGCGGCCTCCGGCGAGCCCTGGGCCGCCGCCAGCTGCAGCCAGTACACGGCGCGCACGTCATTGTTCTCGTTCTCGCGGCGCGCGCGCCAGGCATTGTGGCCGCATTCGAGCTGGGCATCGCGATACCCCATCTCGGCGGCCCGCTCCAGGTAGCGCTGGGCATCGGCCACGTTACGCTGCGAAAACTCGGGCTTGATATAGATGCGCGACAGCGCATACCAGGCCTCGGCCAGGCCCTGCTCTCCGGCCAGGTTCAGCCAGCGGATCGCTTTCTTGAAATTGGCTACTTGCGCGTGGGCGACGTGCGCGTGGGCGACATGCGCATCCGAGACCTGGCCGTTGGCCATCCCGCCATTGCTGCAACGCCGGCCATCGACCCGCATGCGCGCGCAGCGCAGACCCAGCGCCAGCTGTGCGTGGGGGTCATGTTCGGCCGCGGCAAGCTCCCAGAACACGGCGGGTTCGCCCGGTTGGCAGCGCGCCGCCGCCGCGCCGGCATCCAGGGCCTGCAGACCGCTGACGCCATCGAGCGCCGGGTCGAGCAGGCGCGCGCAGCGCGACAGCAGGGTGATCTCGTCGGGGGCGAAACGACGCATTTCCCCCTGCTCGCCACGCTCGCCGATCAGCGCGCGTGCCTGCGGCAATGCGCGCGCGAGGTAGTCGTCCCGGCGGCGCGCCGTCCATGCCTCGTCGAGCGCGGCATACTGCGCCGCGCCGGCGCCTTGCGGACGCCGCGCCCGTTCCTGGCCCGACTGGCCGGCCTGCGGGCGCTCGGCGGCCCTGGACGCGGGCGCCAGCTGCGCCGCGCCGCTCGACGGCGCCGCCCGCGTACCGGGCTGGGCCGCAGGCGGCCTGCCCTGGCGCTGCGACAGCAACCATTGCGCGTGCGGAAAGCCGGCGCGCGCCGCGTCCTCGAGCGCCTGCACGGCCTTCGGATGCTGCTGGGATGGCGCTGCCGGATCGAGCACCAGCTGGGCAAACACCAGGCCGGCATGCAGGCTGCCATCGTCATAGGCGCGCTCGTACCACTGGGCGACGGCGGTGGCGTTATGCTGGGCAAGCTCAAGAGGAATATGGTTACCGATCAACTGCCACGCAGGTGGACAGTCTTGTCGAGCCGCACGCTCGAGCCAGTGCAGCGCCGTCGGCAGGCTCTGCGGGAGTCCGGCGCTGCCGAACAAATACAGCTTGCCCAATTCGAGCTGGGCCGCCACCTGCCCGGCGCGGGCGTTGCGAATGATCGCCAATTCTTCGCGGTTAGCCATCGTTGGAATACGTAAAAGAGTGAGTCGGCAACACGCAGCGGCGACGGCATCACGACCGCCCGGCCCATGGCGCAAGCCAGCCTGGCGAGCTTGCCAATATACAAGGTATTGACAGGGCCTGTCGCCGCTCATGCACATTTGGCCAAAGTCTAAGCCGCTGTCGCCGGCGATTCGATTCGATTCCGGGGTGAGTTGACGGGTCGCAAAGCTGGTTCAAGCGGATGAAACCGGCCAACGTGGCCGCACGACATCGAAGCATGCTCGCGGTCGCTTCATGAAAGAACGCCGCTGTCCATTTCTCGGATGCAAAACCGAGGGCTTTGTGTCATGCATATGGCATACGTTTCAAAAATACAACAGCACGATTGGATTTATTAGCGATCTACCAAGCGCGCCACTGATAATTGACCAAATAGCCACCCTGAAGTTTGAAACAATCAAGGTGACCCGAGTGGCCTCGACGTTCTGCATGCGCTCACCTCGATCCTGGGAACACACCGACAATGAAGAAATCTCTCCTGGCCGTCGCACTGCTTGGCGCTTGCGCCGGCGCGGCCCATGCGCAGACGTCGGTGCAACTCTATGGCAACGTCGATGCCGGCATCGTCAAGCGCAGCGACGAAAACGTCAGCATCGGCAAGCGCGCCGCCAACACGCTCGGCATCCGCGGCACCGAAGACCTGGGCAATGGTTTCAAAGCCCTGTTCCACCTTGAAATGCGTTACGAGCCGGATACCGGCAGCAGCGAGATCGGTCCCGGCGGCAATCAGCGCCAGCTGTTCCAGGGCCAGAGCCGGGTCGGCCTGCAGGGCGGCTTCGGCATGCTGCGCATCGGCCGCGGCCTGACCCCGTTCCATGAAACCATCGGCAACTTCGAACCCTTCCATGCAATCCCGACCGCAGGCGGCTTCTATACCGACCTGAGCGTTGCCGGCTACAGCTCGCAGCCGCTCGACCCGGTCGGCTCCTCGGGCAACCGCTGGTCGAACGCCATCTGGTACAACTCGCCGACCGTCAATGGCTTCCAGCTCAACACCGCGATCGCGACGAAGGAAAACAATGGCGGCGTCGCCGTGATCGGCCGCGGCAGCGCCGGTGCGCCGCAGTATCCGGCCGGCGCCGAGGCCTCGGCCAATCCGTTCTCGGTCTCGGCCACCTACAACAACGGCCCCGCCGCCCTGATGGCGGCCTACGAGCGCAATGCGATCGAATCGAAGGTCTGGTCGGTCGGCGCCGCGGTCCAGGCGACCCCGGAACTCAAGTTCATGGGCACCTTCACCAGGCTGGACGAAGACCATACCCGCATCTTCAACAACGATACCTCGTCGTGGGTGCTGGGCGCCAACTATGCACTTGGGCCTGGTAAGTTCTTGGCCGGCTATGGCCAGAAAGACACCGACGGCCTGGAGAAGGTCAGGCAGCTGTCGCTGGGCTATGAATACAGCCTGTCGAAGCGTACCTATCTTTACATCGACGCCTCGCGCAAGAAGGGTCTGCTGACCAGCCCAGGCACCGTCAACCAGTATGACATCGGCATCAACCACTCGTTCTAGGTCCCGCGCAAGCGGGAGCCGTGCCTCACCATCGCGCTCCATGTAGTGTTTTCACAACGCCTGATCCTCCCCGGTGCATCCGCGAACGAGCGTTCTGTACAGTGCGCCAGGGCAATGGCATATTGGTAGAGCGAGCTCAAGCATCGCGACAAGAAAATAATATGGAGACACGATGAAGAAAAGCCTGATCGCCGCCCTGCTCGGCGCTACGTTTGCATGCTCCGCCCTGGCCCAGACCAGCGTCCAGATCTACGGCATCGCCGATGCCGGCGTGATGTGGCAAAAAGGGGGACCGACCAAGGTCTATAGTGGCGGCGCCGACGGCTCGCGCCTCGGCATCCGGGGTAGCGAAGACTTGGGCAATGGCTACAAGGCCATCTTCAATGTCGAAGCCCGTGTCGAACTCGATAACGGTTCGCAGCAGCCGGCCCTGATGAACGACAATCCGGGCGTCTACCTGCTGCGCGGCATGAACCAGATTCCGCAAGCCATCCGCGACCGCCTGCAGGCGGCCATCCAGCCGCCGGGCGCGCCAGCCGTCAACCAGGAAAAAGCCCTGTTCGACCGCACGTCGATGGTCGGCCTGATCACCCCGATCGGCGCCGTGATGCTGGGCCGCATGTACACCCCGGGCTACGAGGTGTTCAATATGGCCGACGCCTTCGAATCGGGCACCGCCGGCACCTGGGGCCACATCACCGGCGGCACCGCCGGCTTCACCGCGCTGGGCGCCGACATCCGCTCCCAGGAAGCGATCCAGTACCGCATCGCCCTGCCGAACGGCCTGGGCGGCTCGGTCATGTATGGCGCGCGCAATTCCGGCTACCTGGGCCGCTACAAGAAATTCCGCGCCGGCGCCATCACCTATAAAGCCAATGGCTTCGACGTCGGCGTGGGCTACAACCACGGCTACGACATGGAGAACCGTCCTAGCCTGCGCACCCTGACGGTCGGCGGTTCCTACACCCTGGGCGAGAGCTGGAAATTCTTCGCCGGCTTCCACAGCCAGCGCAACCAGAACTCGGCGCTGCTGCCCGATTACCTGGGCGGCTGGAACCAGGCCGTGCTGCCGGCGCTGATCGCGCAAGGCGTGCCCGAGGGCACCCGGAATGCCCTGCTCGGCATTTTCCAGACCAATATCAAGGCCAACACCCAGCAGGACGCGAACAGCTACCAGGTCGGCGCCCACTATCGTGTCGGCAACGGCCGCATCGTGGCCTCGTACGCGCACCAGAACGACCGCACGGCATCCAACAGCGACGCCAACCTGTATGCGGTGGGCTACAACTACTTCCTGTCCAAGCGCACCGACCTGTACACCGCGCTCGCCTTCATCAAGAACGACAACGAAGCGCAGTATTCGCCGGGCACCTCGGGCAATCCGGGCGGCTTCACCGAAGCGCCGGGCGCCGACGGCCGCGCCTTGCAGCTGGGTGTCCGCCACCGCTTCTGACCGTTTGCCGCTCCCCGGAAAGACGCCTGCGGGCGTCTTTTTTTGTCCTCCGTTAAAACTTCGGCGCCCTGCCCGCGTCGGGTAAAATGGTCCGATTCATTCCAATACCCAATTCCCCATGAGCACCGCACCACTGGACGCCAGCGCCGTCGCGCAATACCTGATCGATCACCCGCAATTCTTCCAGGAGCATGCCGGCCTGCTGGGCGAAGTAAAACTGTCGAGCCCCCTGACCGGTCGCGCCGTGTCGCTGCAGGAGCGTCAGATGGAAGTGATGCGCGATAAATTCCGCGCGCTCGAACTGCGCCTGTCCGACCTGTCGCGCCGCGCCGAAGAAAACGCCGGCATCGCCAACCGCTTCCACGCCTGGACCCAGGCCCTGCTGGTGTCAAAGGGTGGCGCCGCCATGGCGCGCGACCTGGCCGACGGCCTGCGCACCCATTTCATCGTGCCGCAAGTGACCCTGCGCCTGTGGAATGTGGCGCCGGAACATGCCGGCGAGTGGTTCGCCCAGGGCGTGTCGGACGACGCGCGCATCTTCGCCAACAGCCTGCGCGCGCCGTATTGCGGCCCCAACAACGATTTCGAAGCGGTGCGCTGGCTGGACGATGCGGAATCGATCCGCTCGACCGTGATGCTGCCGCTGGGCCAGCCGGGCCAGAGCTTCGGCCTGCTGGTGCTGGGCTCGCCCGACCCGGCGCGCTTCACGACCGCGATGTCGACCGATTTCCTGGTCCACATCGCCGCCACCTCGACCACCGCGCTGGCGCCGCTGCGCGCCTGAGCCAGCCGCCATGGACTGGGTCGCGCGCTACCTGGGCGAACTGGCTACCGGGCGCCAGTTGTCGCCGCACACGGTCGACGCCTACCGCCGCGACCTGGCCGAACTGGCCGCACTGGCCGGCCACGCCGACTGGCCGCGGCTGACCCATGTCGACATCCGCCGCTACGCCGCCAGGCTGCATGCCGGCGGCCAGTCGGCGCGCACGATCGCGCGCAAGCTGTCCGGCTGGCGCGGCTTCTATGCCTGGCTGTCGAATCAGACCCCGCTGGCCGCCAATCCGGTCGACGGGGTGCACGCCCCGAAACGCCCCAGGAGCCTGCCCAAGGCGCTGGCCGTCGACGATGCCGTGCATTTAATGGATGCAAATACGCGCGGCCACGCCGAACCCTTCGAGCTGTGCAATCGCGCCATGTTCGAGCTGCTGTATTCGAGCGGCTTGCGGGTGTCGGAACTGGCCGGCCTCGACGTCGCGTGGCAGGATGCGCGCGCCGGCCAGCCGGCCTCGCTCGGCTGGCTCGACCTGCAGGCCGGCGAAGTGGTGGTCACCGGCAAGGGCAACAAGATGCGCCGGGTGCCGGTCGGCGGCCCGGCGCGCGAGGCGCTGGCGGCCTGGCTGGCAGTGCGTCCCGCCGCGCGCGACGGCGGCGCCGCCCTGTTCCTGTCGGCACGCGACACCCGCATCTCGCCGCGCGTGGTGCAGAACCGGCTCAAGCAGCATGCGCTGCGCGCCGGCACCCCGGTGCATGTGCACCCGCACGTGCTGCGCCACTCGTTCGCCTCGCACCTGCTGCAATCCTCGGGCGACCTGCGCGCGGTGCAGGAATTGCTCGGCCACGCCAGCATCACCTCGACCCAGATCTATACGGCGCTCGATTTCCAGCACCTGTCGAAGGTGTATGACGCGGCCCATCCGCGCGCCAAGGCCAAGTGATCGCACGGCCGGCGTAGGCGCGCCATTCCGGCCACATTGTCCGGCGGTTGGTTTGAACTCGATCAACACTAAACACGCTTGATGGTGAGCTTGCAAGAATTGCGGCATAATCCCCCGGTTCTTTTGTCCAACCCCCAACACGAGTAGCGTACCAATGGACCTGATTCCCAGCACCATCCTGACCGGCTTCCTCGGCGCGGGCAAGACGACCCTGCTCAACCGCATCCTGCAGGAAGATCACGGCATGCGCATCGCCGTCATCGAAAACGAATTCGGTCAAGAAAATATTGACAACGAAATCCTGGTGCAGGATTCGAGCGAGCAGATCGTCGAAATGAACAACGGCTGCATCTGCTGCACCGTGCGCGGCGACCTGATCGTGGCCTTGAACAGCCTGGCGCAGAAACGCGCCGCCGGCGAGATCAGTTTTGATCGGGTGGTGATCGAAACCACCGGCCTGGCCAACCCCGGCCCGGTGGCCCAGACCTTCTTCGTCGACGAAGAAGTAGGCGCCAACTACCTGCTCGACGCCGTGGTGACCGTGGTCGACGCCCGCCATGCGAAAGAACAATTAACCCAGCACGAAGAAGCCCAGCGCCAGGTCGGTTTCGCCGACAAGATCCTGCTGTCCAAGACCGACCTGGTCGATGCCGCCGCCGTCGAGGCTCTGAAGGCGCGCCTGCACCGCATCAATCCGCGTGCACCGATCGCGACCAGCGACTTCGGCCGGGCGCCAATCTCGGACGTTCTCGACCTGCGCGGCTTCAACCTGAACGACAAGCTGGAACTGGATCCGGACTTCCTGCAAGTCGAGGAAGGCCACGACCACGACCATGAGCACGATCACGACCACGATCACGCCCATTGCGGCCACGACCATGCACATGGCGAAGCCTGCAACCACGATCATCACCACGGCCACCACAGCGACGACATCGCCGCCTTCGTGTTCAAGAGCGAGCGCGCCTTTGACCCGGAACGCCTGGAACAATTCCTGGGCAGCCTGGTGCAGGTATTCGGTCCGCAAATGCTGCGCTATAAAGGCGTGTTGCGGATGGAGGGCGTCGACCGCAAGGTGGTATTCCAGGGCGTGCACCAGATCATGGGCAGCGATGTGGGACCGAAATGGGGCGAGAACGAGACGCCCGCCACCAAGATGGTCTTTATTGGTAAAAATTTACCAAAAGACGTATTTGTCCGCGGACTTGAACAATGTTTGGTATAAACTGTATCGGTTTGACCGGCCTGTTTCAGGTTGCATGACGACCCGTTGCGACAGTTTGTCGCGACCGACTCGCCGGACTGACCGGTGCGCTATATACTAGCCGCCAGCCTGCTGTAGCGAACTGTCCTTGCTGCATATGCGGCGCGGCCAGAGAAGGGATGGCGCCAGGTCGCCATCAAGGCAGCTTGCCTCATGCACACATTTCCTAGGTGCAATTGTTGGCAAGCTGATAAAATGAAAACCTCTGTCGTATCGAAGGCATCATGACTAAAACAACGAAATCCACTACCGCCCAGCCTGAAGATCGCCTCCTGACGGAAGAAGAGATCCGGGCGATGAGCGATGACGACTACATGAATCCGGCTCAGCTCGCGTTCTTCAAGAACCGCCTGCAGGAACTCGAGAAAGAACTGCTGAAAAACGCCGGCGAAACCACGGAACACCTGCGCGAGACCGTGCTGGTTCCCGATCCGGCCGACCGTGCGACGATCGAAGAAGAACACGCACTGGAACTGCGCACCCGCGATCGCGAACGCAAGCTGCTCAAGAAGGTGCAGCAGTCGATCCAGTCGATCGACGGCGGCGAATACGGCTGGTGCGAAGAAACCGGCGAGCCAATCGGCATCCCGCGCCTGATCGCCCGCCCGACCGCCACGCTGTCGCTGGAAGCCCAGCAGCGTCGTGAGCTCAAGCAAAAGCTTTACGGCGACTGATTTATCGCCGTGGCCACCAGAAAAGCATGCGACCCGTCGCATGCTTTTTTTGTTTGGGCCGCCATTTTTGCCACGCCGGTGCACGCTTGAGCGGGCAAGAGGTGTTTTTCGTTTCCGTTCGGATACACTAGGCGCCGGCATCGTGCGCACAGCACGCATGCCGGGGGTTCGTGCTATGGTCAGCACGTCTGGCCTAAAGACAACGGTGAGCATGGGGCTTTTCTCCTTCCTGAAGAGAAAGAACGACGATGCAGGGGTGCGCGATTGGCCGCCGCCCGAGTCGCGCCTGCGCGGCGAGCCGTCGCGCCTGGACACCGAGGCCGAGCGCGAACGCCAGCGCGAGATCGCGCGCGCCACCGCCGCCAAGATCGACGAGATCGAGCTCGCTTTCGCTTCCGATATGTTCGACGACGAGCCGGCCTGGGGCAGCGGCGTGCGGCGCCCGGCCGCTGGCGGCGCGCATTCGGAACAAGATATTCCGTCCCAGATCGCGGCGCCCGCCAGTGCGCCGGCCATCGACGAAAGCGCCATCCTGTACGCCAACGGCCAGCCGGACGCTGCAGAACAGTTGCTGCGCGCCTGTCTGCCGACCCTGGGCCACGCCGAGCGCCTGCCGTGGTGGATGCTGTTCGACCTGTACCAGGCGGATGGCCGCGAAGACGCCTTCGAAAGCATCGCCATCGACTACGCCAGCCATTTCGAAACCTCGCCGCCGGCCTGGAAACCGCTGCCGGCGGCGCTTGACGCGGCCCGTCCCGGTCCTGGCCTGGCTGCGGTCGAGTCCTTCGGCCCCATGGTCGACGCCAGCGTCGCGGCGCGCTTGACCCGCGTGCTGGATGCGACGGCGCCGGTCGTGCGCCTGGACTTCGGCGGGGTGACGGCGATCGATGCCGACGGCGCGGCCTGCCTGCTGGCGGCGTTGCAAAGATTACGCGGCGCCGGCCGCGAGCTGGTGCTGGCCGGCGCCGATACCTTGCTCGACACCTTGCGTCCGCTGCTGGTCATCGGCCAACGCGCGACCAGCCCGGCGCCCTGGCTGCTGCTGCTCGAGCTGCTGCTATTGACCCACCGCGAAAAACAATTCGAGGAGGCGGCGATGGATTACTGCGTCACCTACGAGGTGTCGCCGCCCTCGTTCGAGGCGCCGCTGCGCGTGTCCACCGCCGCGCCGGCGCCCGGCCATGGCGACCGCTTCATGTTGCCGGCTGTCGTAAGCGGTCCGGACGGCGCCCTGCTGGAGGCCATCGATGCCTATGCCCAGGAGCGCGAGACCTTGGTGCTGGATTGCTCGCGGCTGGCGCGCATCGACTATGCCGGCGCCGGCAGCCTGCTGGCGCGGCTGGATGCGCACGGCGCCGCCGGCCGCACGGTCGAGCTGCGCGAACTGAACCATCTCGTCGCCACCCTGCTGCGCCTGCTCGGCGCGGGTGATGGGGTACGGCTGTATCCGCACCGCTACTGACTTTTCCTAGGCGCTCAGAGCCAGCCAAAGGCCAGCAACAACAGCAAGGTCACGACCAGCGACACGAGGATCGAGCCAAGGCAACCAAGCTTGTTGGAGAAAAATAAGAACATTGTTTGCTGCTCCATTCATCGGCGTAGGAACAGCGTACAGCCCGCTACTTACGTCAGGCGCACACTTGGCGCTGAGCATTTAAGGCTGAGCTAATCTTGCAATCCCACGCACGATCCCCACCTGCTGTTGGCTAGAACATCACGAGGTCAAAATGGAACAATTTCACGGTACAACCATCGTCAGTGTGCGCCGCGGCAACCAGGTCGCGCTGGGTGGCGATGGCCAGGTCACGCTGGGCAATGTCGTCATGAAGGGCTCGGCGCGCAAGGTGCGCAAGCTGTATCAGGGCAAGGTCCTGTGCGGCTTTGCGGGCGGCACGGCCGACGCGTTCACCCTGCTGGACCGCTTCGAAGGCAAGCTGGAAAAGCACCAGGGCAACCTGCTGCGCGCCTCGGTCGAGCTGGCCAAGGACTGGCGCACCGACCGCGTGCTGCGCCGCCTGGAAGCGATGCTGCTGGTGGCCGACCGCGAGTCGACCCTGATCATCACCGGCAACGGCGACGTGCTGGAGCCGGAAGACGGCATCGGCGCCATCGGTTCGGGCGGCGTCTACGCCCAGTCCGCCGCCAAGGCGCTGTACGAGAACACCGACATGCCGCCAGCCGAAGTCGTCAAGAAGGCGCTGACCATCGCCGGTGAACTGTGCATCTACACGAATATGTCCCACATCATCGAGACCCTGGACTGATATGAGCAGCATCATGAACATGACCCCACCGGAAATCGTCTCCGAACTCGACAAGCACGTGGTCGGCCAGGGCAAGGCCAAGAAGGCGGTCGCCATCGCCCTGCGCAACCGCTGGCGGCGCCAGCAGGTCGACGAGAGCCTGCGTTATGAAATCACGCCCAAGAACATCCTCATGATCGGCCCGACCGGCGTCGGCAAGACCGAGATCGCGCGCCGCCTGGCCAAGCTGGCCGACGCACCCTTCATCAAGATCGAGGCGACCAAGTTCACCGAGGTGGGCTATGTCGGCCGCGACGTCGACACCATCATCCGCGACCTGATCGACATCGGCGTCAAGCAGACCCGCGCCAGTGAAGCCAAGAAGGTGCGCCAGCGCGCCGAGGACGCCGCCGAAGACCGCATCATCGACATCCTGGTGCCGCCGGCACGCGACTTTGGCTTTAACACCAGCAACGGCGCGGCCGATTCGAAGGAAGGCGAAGCCACACGCCAGACCTTCCGCAAGCGCCTGCGCGAAGGGGCGCTCGACGACCGCGAAATCGAGATCGAAGTGGCCGACGCCGCGCCGCAGATGGAAATCATGGCGCCGCCGGGCATGGAAGAAATGACCGAGCAGATCAAGTCGATGTTCGCCGGCGTGGGCAATGCGCGCAAGAAGCCGCGCAAGCTCAAGATCAAGGATGCGATGAAATTCCTGGTCGACGAAGAAGCCGGCAAGCTGCTCAATGAGGACGAACTGAAGCAGAAGGCGATCGCCAACGTCGAGCAGAACGGCATCGTGTTCCTGGACGAGATCGACAAGATCGCGACCCGCTCCGAGAACGGCGGCGCCGACGTCTCGCGCGCCGGCGTGCAGCGCGACCTGCTGCCGCTGGTCGAGGGCACGACGGTGAACACCAAGTACGGCATGATCAAGACCGACCACATCCTGTTCATCGCGTCGGGGGCCTTCCACCTGGCCAAGCCGTCGGACCTGATCCCGGAACTGCAGGGCCGCTTCCCGATCCGCGTCGAACTCGAATCGCTGTCGATCGACGACTTCAAGAGCATCCTGACCTCGACCCACGCCAGCCTGACCAAGCAATACGAGGCGCTGCTGGCGACCGAGGGCGTCAGGATCGAGTTCGTGGACGAAGGCATCCATCGCCTGGCCGAGATTGCGTTCTCGGTCAACGAACGCACCGAGAACATCGGCGCACGCCGCCTGTACACGGTGATGGAAAAGCTGCTCGAAGAGATCTCGTTCAGCGCCGGGGCCGAGAAGGACCAGGTGGTGCGGATCGACGCGGCCTATGTCAATGAGCGGCTCGATGCGCTGGCGGTCAACGAAGACCTGTCGCGCTACGTGTTGTAACTATCCTGGCGGAGGCCCGCATGGCGAATAAGGCATTGGCGACACGGCAGAAGATGCGGCTGCGCGCCCTGCCCTCGCAGCAGTTCGGCAAGCCGCGTAATCCGATCGCGGCGCTGGCCAAGGCGCGGTCGGCCGGGCCGCATGCCAAGGCGCGGTCGGCCGGGCCGCATGCCAAGGCGCGGTCGGCCGGGCCGCATGCCAAGCCGCTGTCGAGCGAGCGGCATGAAGCCAAGCAGGCGCTCAGGAAGGCCAGGCTGGTGGCGGACGAGGACGACTGAGCCGCGCCAGCTTGATCAAGTATTTCTCCTTGCGGACACTTCGGTGTCCGCTTTTTTTACACACAACTACACATGGCGTTTAGTTTGTGTGTAAAATTACACACACCAAGACGAGGGCAAGGAGAATCCTGATGGATTCAAGAACCTTGATTCGGATGCTCACAGCGGCAGGATGGCAAGAAGTTCGTGTGGCAGGAAGCCATCACACCTTCAAGCACCCCGAACATACGATGATACTCACGGTGCCTCACCCGAAGAAAGATTACCGATTGGAACGGTGAACAGCATTCTCAAAAAAGCCGGGTTAAGATAGTCCGGCCTTCGTGACCTTCATATGATGGGATTAAAAATGGAAATGCCGATCGCAATTCACAAGGATGAGAATAGCGTTTATGGCGTGACGGTTCCTGATGTTCCGGGGTGTTATTCCTGGGGCGATACGGTTGACGAAGCAATCAAGAATGCCCGCGAAGCGATCTACAGCCATTACGAGGTATTGGCGGAAAGTGGCGAAACCCTGAGCTTCAAGACCTCGAAAATTCAGGATCTCGTATCGAATGAAGAGTTTTTGGGGGCGATCTGGGCCTTGATCGATATCGACGCATCCAAATTCGACTCCAAGCCGGAGAGAATCAATATTTCCATCCCGCGTTTCGTGTTGAAAAAGATCGATAGCTTTGCAGAAGCGAGGCACGAAACGCGCAGCGGCTTCATTTCGCGCGCAGCCTTGGCAATGATTGCTGAGGAAACAGAACACGCGTAGTCGCCAAGCTCTCCGAGCGTAGGCGCACTCGACATGGGCCATCCGTGGCTGAGCGTTGTTCGGCCACGACGTCAGAAATCACAATCCTGCACTCTACCCTGGGCCGACAATTCGTCGGCCCTGGATGCCATTCGTCGCATACGCCTTGTTCATGCTCCCATTCAACGGTAGAGTCATCCGTCGTCATTCACTGCGGATTTTATGAGCTCACCCGACCTGATCCTCGACGCCCTGCGCGCCCGTCTGCGCGCGGCCGGCATCACCTACAAGCTGCTGGCCGAGCGCATTGGCGTGAGCGAATCGAGCGTGAAACGCATGTTCGGCCAGAAGGACATGGCGCTGTCGCGGCTGGCCGAGATCTGCCAGGCGACCGGCATCCCGCTGGAAGAGTTGCTGCGCGGCGCGCTCGACACCCGGCCGCAGCTCGATGCCCTGAGCCTGCCGCAGGAGCGCTCGCTGGTGGCCAATCCGCGCCTGCTCCTGATGGCGATCTGCTGCCTCGGCCACTGGAACGTGGAACAGGTCATCGACACCTACAAGCTGAGCGAGGCCGAGTGCATCACCCTGCTCGCCGAACTCGACCGGCTGGGACTGATCGAACTCAAGCCGCTGAACCGTTACCAGCTGCGGGTGTCGAACGCATTCCGCTGGCTGCCGGACGGACCGGTGCAGCATTTCTTCCGCGAACACGTGGTGGAGGATTATTTTGCCGGGCACTTCGACGGTGCGGGCGAGACGCTGATGTGCCTGCCTGCGCGGCTGTCGCCTGCCAGCGCAAAAGAGTTGTCGCTCAAGATCGAGCAGCTGGCGGCGGAGCTGGCGCGGCTGCACCTGAACGACCGGCGCCTGCCGGCCGGGGAACGCGAGGGCTATACCTTGTTGCTGGGGTTCAGGTCGTGGGAACTGGCGGCATTTACCGCGCTGCGACGCTGATGGGGCTCGGTGTAATAAAGAGGCCTTAACGGCCTGTTTACTGGGTGATCGGCTGCTGCGTCTGGTTCATCGGTGGGGCATTCGGCGGCATCTGCACATTGCGGCTCTGCTGGGTCGGATCGCCCTGCTCAGGCGGCGGATCCTGCGGCTCTTGCGGCGCCTGCTGGTCTTGCGGCGCCTGCTGCTCTTGCGGCACTTGCGCATTCTCGGGCGTGGTCGGCGTCCCCTGCGGACCGCCGCCCGGTGGCGGCACGCTGCGCATGGTGGGCGGCGGGTTGACCACGCCTGGCGCGGTCTGCGGTTCCACGGCAGGCGCCGCAGTCATCGGTTGCGGCATCTGCTGCTGCATTTGCTGCTGCATGCGCGGCTCCGGCGGCATGATCGCCGTCGACTGGCCGGTGTCGGCCGCCAGTTCCACCCGCTTCATCACGCCGCCATCCGACAACATCACGTAGCGCCGGTGCACTTCGGCCACGGTCACGCCAGGCGCGATCTCGCGGCCGATGCGCACCGCCTTCGGCGGCTGGCCGTCGGCCACCAGGATCACTGCGCTGTTGGCGCCGGCCGACACCACGCCGGTGAGCTGGAAATTGGAAATCACTGCGGTCGGCTGGCCGCCGAACAGCGTTGCCGCCGCCTCCGGGCTCGGTGGCGGCTGGATGGCGACCGGCGCCGCCGCCAGCGGCCGCTGCTCCGGCTTGTACAGCTGCAGCACCCAGTAGGCGATCGAGGCCGCCAGCAGGATCAGGGCCAGCAGGCTGAGAAGAAGAGGCAAACGCTTGTTCATATTATTGACTGCCATTGTTTTACTGCACCAGCTGGTTGATTTCGATGATCGGCATGAGCACCGCCAGCACGATCAGCAGCACGACCAGGCCCATGGCCAGGATCAGCACCGGTTCGAGCAGGCCGGCGATGGTGAGCGTGCGGCGTTCGAGGTCGGCCTGCTGCGAATTGGCGGCGCGCTCGAGCATGGCCGGCAGTTCGCCGGTGATCTCGCCAGCGCGGATCATGTGCACCAGCATCGGCGGGAAGTGTTTTTGCGCCGACAGTGCGCGCGCCAGGCTCACGCCTTCACGTACGCTGGCCGTGGCCTGCTCGACCAGTTCGGCCATCGCCACATTGGACAGGGTCTCGCGGCTGGTGTCGAGCGCGCGCAGGATGGGCACGCCGGAACCGGTGGTGATCGCCAGGGTGCTGGCGAAGCGCGCCGTATTGAGGCTGCGCTCGAACTTGCCGTAGATCGGGGCCGTCAACAGCCAGGTATGCCAGCGCCGCTTGAGGTCGGGATTGCGCAGCGCGCGCCGCCACAGCCAGAACGCGCCGCCGATCAGGATCGCGCAATAGATGCCGTAGGCGCGCACGAAGTCGGACACCGCCAGCATGACCACGGTGAGGAAGGGCAGCTTCTGCTTGGTGTTGGCGAACACCGAGACGATTTGCGGCACGACATAGGTGAGCAGGAAGATCACGATCGCGAACGCGACCACGGTCACGATCGCCGGATAGGTAAACGCCAGCCGCACCTTTTGCACCAGGGCGTTGCGGCGTTCGATGTAGTCGGCCAGGCGCGACAGCACGCGCGCGAGCTGGCCGATCTGCTCGCCCGAGGAGACCAGCGCGCGGTAGATCTCGGCGAAGTCGCGCGGGTGGTGCGATAGCGCGGTGGAAAATGACGAGCCGCCGATGACTTCGGAGCGGATCGAGGCGATCAGGTCGCGCATATAGGCGCGCTCGGCCTGCTCCAGCAGCGCGGTGAAGGCTTGCTCGAGCGGCAGGCCGGCTTCCAGCAGGCTGGCCAGCTGGCGCGTGAACAGGGCCAGCTCGTTCTGCGACAGGCGCTCGCCGATGCCGCGCGCACGCGCGACGCCCGAGGCGTCGACCTGGGCGGTAATGGCCTCGACGCTCAACGGCGTCAGGCCTTGCGTGCGCAGGTCAGAGCGCGCCGCGCGCGGACTGTCGGCGTTGACCACGCCCTTGCGGGTGGCGCCGCCGGCGTCAACGGCTTCGTAGCGAAATGCCGGCATCAGTCAGTTCCCATCCTCGCGATTCCCATCTTGGTCGGCATCTTAATCCTTCGTCACCCGCACCAGCTCGGCGCGCGTGGTGGTGCCGTCCGCCAGCCAGCGTTCGCCGTCATCGCGCATGGTCTTCATGCCGGTCGCCAGCGCCGCATCGCGGATCTCGGCTTCGGAGGCGCGGTTGTGGATCTGCGAACGGATCTGCTCGGTGGTCTCGAGCAGCTCGTAGACGCCGACCCGGCCGTGATAACCCGTGTGGCCGCAGCGCTCGCAGCCGACCGCATGCCAGGTGGAACCGTCGAAGGTCTTGCATTGCGAGCAGAGTTTGCGCACCAGGCGCTGGGCCATCACGCCCAACAGCGACGAGGACAGCAGGAAGGGTTCGATGCCCATGTCCAGCAAACGCGTCACGGCCGAGGCGGCGTCGTTGGTGTGCAGCGTCGCCAGCACCAGGTGGCCCGTGAGCGAGGCCTGCACTGCGATCTGCGCCGTTTCCAGGTCGCGGATCTCGCCGATCATGATCACGTCCGGGTCCTGGCGCAGGATGGCGCGCAGCGCTTTCGCGAACGTCATGTCGATGCGGGCATTGACTTGCGTTTGGCCGACGCCGGTCAGGTCGTACTCGATCGGGTCTTCCACCGTCATGATATTGGTGGTGGACGCGTTCAGGCGCGACAGCGCCGCGTACAGGGTGGTGGTTTTACCGGAACCGGTCGGGCCGGTCACCAGCACGATGCCGTGCGGCTGGTTGATCAGGCGGTCGAACTGCGGCAGCATACCTTCGGCCATGCCCAGGTGCGACAGGTCGAGGCGCCCCGCTTCCTTGTCGAGCAGACGCAGCACGGCGCGTTCGCCGTGGCCGGTCGGCAGGGTCGAGACGCGCACGTCGACCGGCTTGCCGCCCACGCGCAGGGTGATGCGGCCATCCTGCGGCAGGCGTTTCTCGGCGATGTCGAGCTGCGACATGATCTTGATACGCGAGATCAGCGAGGCGTGGATCGCCTTTTTCGGGCGCACGATGTCGCGCAGCGCGCCGTCGATGCGAAAGCGCACCACCGAGGTTTGTTCGAACGGCTCGATGTGGATGTCGGATGCGCCTTCGCGCAGCGATTGCGTGAGCAGCGCATTGATCATGCGGATCACCGGCGCATCGTCGGACGATTCCAGCAGGTCTTCGATGGCGGGCACGTCTTGCAGCAGTTTGGTCAGGTCGAGGTCGGCATCGAATTCGTCGACCACCTGCGATGCGTCGCCGCCGCCGCCGGCATAGGCGCCGGCGATGGCCGTGTCGAGCTCGTCGCGATCGAGGCGGCGCAGCTGGATGCGGCCGAAACGGCGCGACACCTCGGCGATGGCGGCGGGCGCGGTGGCGCTGGACACCAGCACTTCGACGCTCTGGCCCGGCTCGCCATTACCGCGCGCCAGCACGCTATGGTCGCGGGCGAAGGCGTAGGGCAAGAGATTGTTCATGGTTTACTCTCCGTTCGGTTGCTGCACCGGACGGGTTGGCGCGCTTGGCACTGCCGCGCCGGGCATGACCGCGCCCGATCCTGGCTCAGACACGCCAGCACCCGGCGCGGTTCCTTGATGGCGGGATGCCGCGCCATCGTTGGATGCGCCCGGCGCCGCGTTCGGCGCCGGCTGGCGCTGGACCGGCACGGTCGCCATGCCGCCACCGGCCGGCGGCTGGCCGCTCACCAGCGGCGGCAGTTGCGGCGCGCCGAGGTCGCGCAGCAGCGGCGTCGATTCGAGCTGGGCGGCGGCGCCGGCCGCGCGCATGTAGTCGTAGCGGTCCATCGCGATCGAATTCGAAGCTTCCTTGCTGCGCACCACCACTGGGCGCAGGAACACCATCAGGTTGGTCTTGACGCGGCTGCGGGTGCGGTACTTGAACAGGTTGCCGATCACCGGGATGTCTCCCAAGCCGCGCACTTTCTCTTCGCCATCGCCTTCGCTGTCCTCGATCAGGCCGCCGAGCACGATGATCTGGCCGTCGTCGGCCAGCACATTGCTCTCGATCGCGCGCACATTCGTGGTCAGGCCCGAGTCGGCATTGCGGGTCGAGGCATCCACGCTCGAATTCTCGTGGTAGATCGCCATCTTGATGGTACCGCCTTCCGAGATCTGCGGCCGCACGCGCAGCAGCAGGCCCACGTCTTGCCGGTCGACGGTCTGGAACGGGTTGCCGCCGCCGGTGGTGCTGTTGGTCGCGAACGAACCGGTGATGATCGGCACGTTCTGGCCGACCTTGATGGTCGCCAGCTCGTTGTCGAGCGTGATCATGTTCGGCGTCGACAGGATGTTGGCGTTGCCGTCGGATTCCAGTGCGCGCGCCACCGCGCCCAGGCCGAGTTCGCCGCCCACCTGGCGGAACAGGCCGAAGGTCAGCCCGGTCGGCAGGCCCGTCAGGCCGCTGGTGCCGTTGGTGGCGCTCGTGCCCTGGGCAGCGGCGAGCGCCAGGTTGACGATGCTGTTGTTCGAGCCGCCGCCGGTGAAGTTCTGCAGGCCGCCGAAGCGGTATTTGCTGTCGGAGTCGCCGGTGGCGCCGACCCACTGCACGCCGAATTCGGACGCTTTATTGGAGGTGACTTCGACCACCAGCGCCTCGATATAGACCTGGGCCCGGCGCACGTCGAGCTGGTCGATCACGGAGCGCAGGTTGCGGTACACCGCATCCGGCGCGGTGATGATCAGGCTGTTGGTCGAGGCGTCGGCCTGGATGAAGCCCGAGCCCTGGCCGCCGCCGCTGCCCTGGGCGCCTTGCTGGCCCTGCTGGCCGAAGGTGTTGCTGGTGCCGCCGATGCTGGTGCCGCCCTGCAGGCCCTGCTGGCCGCCGCCGAGGCCGCCCTGCCCGCCCTGGCCCGCCTGGCTGCCGGTGCCGGACGTGATCGAACTGCCCTGGGTGCCTTGCTGCACCTGCAAGGCCGATGAGTCTTGCGAGACCACGGCGCGCAGGGTCTGGGCCACGCGTGTGGCTTCCGCGTTCTTGAGGTAGACCACGTGGATATTGCCCTTGCTCGAGCTCTCTTGATCCAGGCGGGCGATCAGGCTCTTGGCCAGGTTGGCGCGTGCCTGCGACGGCGCGCGGATCACGACCGAGTTGGTGCGCGGGTCGGCCAGCACCGTGACCCGGCCCGAATCGCCACCGGCGGCCGGTTCCATCAGGCGCGTGACGAGCGTGGCGATGTCGCTGGCGATCGCGTTGCGGATCGGTATCACGTCGAGGTCGGCCGCCACTGGCGCGTCGAGCGCGGCGATGATGCGCGCCAGGCGGCGCAGGTTGTCGGCGTAGTCGGTGACGACCAGCGTGTTGTTGCCCGGGTTCGCCATGATGGAGTTATTGGGCGAAATCAGCGGACGCAGCACGGCGGTGAGGTTGGCGGCCGACTCGTAGGACAGATAAAACACCTGGGTCGCGATCTGGTCGCCGGTGGCCTTGCTGGAGCGCACGCCGCCGACCTGGGTCGGCGAGGATTGCAGCTTGGCCTCGGCCTCGGGCACCACCTTGGCATAGCCGTCGCCGCTGGTGACCACAGCGAAGCCCTGCAGGCGCAGGGTCGAGGTGAGCAGGCCGAAGGCTTCGGACTTGCTCAGCGATTTCTCGGACACCAGGGTCAGCGTTCCCTTGACCCGCGGGTCGATGATGAAGGTCATGCCGGTGTAGTGACCGATGGCCTTGATCACCGACTCGATGTCGGCATTGACGAAGCTCAAGGCAGCGGCGTTCGCGCTTTCTTGCGCCAGTGCGGGAAGCGGCAGCGCGACCAGGGTGGCGGCGCAGCACAGCATGGCGCCTGCGGCAAGACGGCGCAAGGCGGGCAGTTGCAGGGCCGTCAAATCGAGGGGCGCGGAGGTGGAGCGGTCTGTTTTCTTCATTATCTGAACTCGAGTGCGATTACGTTTTTGCCGTTCACCATCCGGCGCTGACCCAGCAGGTTCAACATGGTCCCGAGCTGGTCCTCATAGCCATCGGCGGCGCTGGTCTGGCCCGAAAAGCGCAGGCGTCCATTTTGCAGTACACCCGCGCCCGACAGCAGCAAAGCGCCACGCACGGTGCGCAGGGTCAAATCGGCCTGCGGTCCACGCCAGTCCATGATCATTTCATAACTGCCAAGCGGCTTGATGGGCGACATGCGCGAACCCATATCGCTCATCGACAGGACGGTGCGCCCCTGCACCGTCACGGTATTCTGCTGGCGCAGCAGGTCGAGCGCGTTCCAGGACAGCCGGATGCGGCCGCTCGGCGCCAGCGTATTGAGCGGCGCGCCCAGGCCCGACAAGCCCTCGGCCGGCAGCAGCAGCTCGCCGGCATTGACCTGCCAGCGCGACCAGCTGCCTTCGACCCGCACCGGGTTGGCCAGCGCCTGGGGATTTTCCAGGCTCATGCTGACCTGGCCCAGCACCACCAGCGGCGACAAGGTCCAGGAAAAA
Source organism: Massilia sp. Soil_C_3 (assembly GCF_057657035.1). Classification (NCBI taxonomy): domain Bacteria; kingdom Pseudomonadati; phylum Pseudomonadota; class Betaproteobacteria; order Burkholderiales; family Oxalobacteraceae; genus Massilia; species Massilia sp. Soil_C_3. The sequence goes on along the minus strand of NZ_JBDGJG010000009.1, from coordinate 274,882 downwards.
CGGCCCGGCAGCAAGGGCGTGACCGCCCCGCCAGGCCCCGGCGCCCCGCCGATAAAGGCTGAGCCGCGCCAAAGCGTACCCTGCGCATCCCCCAGCGTCAATCGACCGCCGGTCTGGCGCTCGACTATCGGTCCGAGCCAGGCCGCCGGCAGGAAAGCCAGCACCGTCGCCACTACCGCCAGGATGACCAGCAAGCCCCACGTCAGCGCCCGCCTCATGAAGCCGGATCGCTGCGCTGGCGCAGCGTGAGCGTGGCGTCGACCTGGCCCAGCGCGGTCTGGGCGCTGAACTGGGCGTCTTGCACCATCAGGCGGCTCTCGCGCCGCTGGGCGTCGAGCCAGGCCATCAGGTTGGCGAAGGAAACATTGTTGAGCTGAACCTTGGTGTATTCGCCGCTCACCGACAGCGAGGCCGGATTGAGGCCGCGCGCCGCCATGCTGGCGCTGAGCGACTCGCGCGTGGCCGGCGTGACGGCGGGCGCCGGCTCGCTGGCGACGGCGCGGGCTTCGTCGGCCAGCGTCTCGAGCTGGGCCGCCTGCTGGCGCAGCTCGGGCAAGGACCGGCGCAATTGTTCGCGGCCATCGAGCGCGGGCTCGAGCAGGACGAGATAGAACAGCGCCAGCGCGGCGACCAAGCCGCCGACGAGCAGGAACTTGCGTTCCTGCTCGGTGCGCGCGATCCAGTAGGCGGTGGCGCGTTCGCGCAGCCCGCTGATTTTGCCGGCGATGTTCATGGCGTAACTCCTGCTTGCGTGACTCCTGATGGCGATGCTCCCGATTGCGAGCCCGATTGCGAGGCGCCCGCGCTGCGGATCAACCAGGTATTGGCGTCGGGCGCTTCCAGGCTGAGGTGGCGTGCCGCCAGGGCTGGACGCAGCTGGTCTGCGGCGCCGGGGTTGGCGGATTCAGGTTTGACGCGCACCGTGAGGGCGCGTTCGCGAAACTCCATTGATGCAATCGCAGGCGGCGCGCCGAGGCCGCCAATGGCTTCGCCGAAGGCAGCCGCCATCCAGGTGAATTCGTCGCCGCCCACCTCGCCGCTGCCCGCTTTGGCGCGCGCGATGCTCTGCTGCATCTGCGCCACCGGATCGATCGCCGGCTGGTTCGGATACACCGAGCGGAACGTCTGGCTCATCTGCTGGCGCACGGCGTCGGCCTCGCGCTTCAGGCCCAGCCATTCGACATTGAGGCCGATGACGTTGACCACCAGCGCCGCCAGGGCGAGCCGGATCGGCCAGCGCCAGCGGCGCCAGTCGCGTCGGGCCACGCCGGCCGTGCCCAGGCCGGGCACCAGGTCGAGCGCGGGGCCGACCGCGCCGCCATCGTGGCTGCCGCGGGCGCCGGCGATCCAGTGCGCCCAGTTGTCGCTCTCGAGGGTGACGCCGGGGCCGGCCTCGGCCAGGAGCGCCTGGTATTCGCCCATCTGCTCGTGCTCGACGTACAGCACCAGCGGCGCATCGCCGGCCAGCGCGCGGGCCGTCTGCAAGGCCATCACCGGGCTGCCGTCGAGCGCCAGGCCGAGGCCTTCATATTGGCTCTGGCGCAGGATCAGTTCGCCCTTGCCGAAGGCGGCGCTCACGCTGCCCGGATGCAGGGGCAGGCACAATTGTTCGGGCACGGCCACCACCGCGCGCGCGCCCATCTCCAGCAGCTTACGCACCAGCGGCTCGAGCCAGGCCTGCTGCACCACGGCCACCGAACGGCGGCCATCGGCCATGGCCGGGCCGGCCACCAGCACGCAATCGAGCGGGTCGCCCAGGATGTATTCTTCGACCAGGGCCGGCAACGCCGCGCGCAGGCGCGCACCGGCCAGCGGCGGCGCCTGCACCGCCAGCAGGGTGACGTCGCTGGCGGCCAGGATCAGCACCACGCGCCGGCTGGCCGCGACCACGTCGCCCAGGTTGCGCAGCACGCCTTCGCCCTGCTGTCCGATGGCGCCGTTGTCGCCGACCATCGCGAACCGGCATAAGGCGCCTTCGCCTTCGCTCCTGGCCGGATGCCGAATATAAAGAGTAGTCAAACCGTCTCGCTTTCTTCTAGTTCTGGCGGGTCCAGATCACGCTCACACCACCGGCGGCGCCCATATTGGCCAGGCTGCCTTTCTGCACCAGCGACTCCGCATCCAGCGCCGCGCGATCCAGGCGGATGCGGCTCTGCACCAGGAAGTAGTTGCTGGTGATGCTGATCTTTGGCTGTGCCACCGCTTCATCCCTACATTGCACTTCGCTCAAAAACTGCTGGACGTCGTTCCACGGCACCCGCTTGCGCTGCTCGACCAGGGCATTGGTCTGCGAGACCGAACAGCCGGACAAGACCGCCGCCAGCACCTCGGCCGGCGCCGTGTTCACGTTCACCGTCGTCCCTTGCGCCGGCAGCACGATCACGAACGGACGCAAGGCCTCGACCGTCTCAGGCTTGACGCCCTGCACCGCCAGCAGGTCGTCCACCCGCAGGATCGGCATCGGATTGCCCTTGCGCGGCGTCTGCGCGGTCTTGTCCGGCTCGTCCGGATCCACTGTCAGCGCCTGGCCTGCGGCGACGAAATCGGCGATCGGCCGCGCCAGCCGCGGCTCTTGCCGCACATTGGTCAGCAGGCGGCCGAGCACCTCGGCCTCTACGGGATCGCGCTTGCCGCCCGCCGCCAGGTTGTTCAGATTGTATCGCGCCGTGGCGTCGTATACCTGACCCGACAGGGATGCATTGAAATTTTCTCCCTGCACCCGCTCACGTTCGATGTACTGGTCGAGGCGGGTCTCGGCAAGCGGCGTGGCCCATATCTGCTCGAGCGAGATGCGGCCGCCGAAGGGCTGGCGCAGGATCACGCTGGACCAGTCGAGGGCGCCGCGCTGGATCCACTTGGTCTGCAGCTGCAGGCGCTGGTTTTCCATCGAGCGCACCTGCACCTGCTGCTGCCAGAACAGGCTGGCGACGATCGAGATCGCCAGCGTGGTCAGCAGCAGGGCCGTGACCACGGCGACGCCGCGCTGGCGGGGTGGATGGTGCAAGCGTCGCATCAGGTGCCTCCCAACAGGAAGGACTTGACCATCGGCTGGCCCAGGCCCTGCACGGTGAGCGCCACCTGCACGCCGGTGGGCTCGCGCGAGCGGGCCGGGCCCAGGGACGGATCGAGCGGCAGGGATTGCTGCTCGCCATTACCCCCGACCGCGGTCGGCTCATTACGCCAGGCATTGTTCTGCCAGCCCTGCACCTGCATGCCGGTGACGCCGACCTGCAGCGCAACCGACGGCGAATTCTCGGCCGGCGCATCGGATGCGATCGCCTGCCACAGCTGGGCGATGTGGTCGAGGTCGCGCGTGCCGGGCGACTCGCGCCGCATCAGCTGGCCGTTGACCACGCGGTAGCTGACCACCTGCAGGCGCGACGGCTCGTGTTCGACGAAGACCTTGCGCACCAGGGTCAGGCGGTCGGCATCCCACAGCAGCGCCGGGCGGCCGCGCATGATGTCGTTGCCGGCCGCGTTCTCGCAATCGTTCTGCATCTGGGCAAAGGCCAGCTGCATGCCGCGCGTGATTTCCATTTCGTGCGTGAGCGCCACGCGCGCGCGCACGATGCCGTCCAGCCCGCGCCAGCCGAGCACGGCCACCATGGCAAGGATGCCGATCGCCACCAGGAGTTCGACCAGCGTGAAGCCTGCATGCCGCGAGCTGGCGCTCATATCGGGGAAGGCCTCAAAACCAGTTGGATGAGTTTGACAATGCGGCGACCCGGGTTGTCGGCGTCGAACACCGACACTTCGATCCTGCGCAACAGCGGATTGGGACTGACCAGCACTTCTTCCTCGCACATCAGGTTCAGGTCGCCTTGCGGGCAGGGAAAGCTGCGCTTGCCGATCTCGGGGAATTCGCGGCCCAGGCGAATCTGCACCAGCCGGTTCTCGGCCGACCAGGTCGCCATCATCGAGGCGCGCAGGCCGGCGCTGTTGGTCGTCAGGCTGCCCACCGCGCGCAGGCCGGCGGCCAGCGCGGTGCCGACGATGACCAGCGCCACCAGCACTTCGAGCAGGGTGAAGCCAAGGCTTCTGCGAGACGGCATCATGGTCCTCGGCGTCATTCGACGGTAAAGTGGCCGACGCCGTCGGCGCGGATCGCGACCGCGTTGGCGCCCGAGGCCAGCGTCAGCACGAAGGGACGGTCGACCGGCTCGCGGCCGAAGGTGATGCGCAGCATGTCCGGGCCGCCGCTTCCGGCTCCACTTCCGGACGGTTCGAGCTGAAGGCGCAGCGGTGGATTCTTGAAGCTGCGCTCGCGCAGCAGGTCGTCGCGCGTGACCGGCTCCCAGCCGGTGTCGCCGCGTACCATGAAGCGGTAGCGCTCGCCGTTGGCCTCGAACGCGACCAGGCGGTTGCGCACGATGGCTTCGTCGCGCGCCAGCTGCAGCAGCAGCGCGATGCGCCTGGCCTCGTTCTCGAGGTCCTGGCGCGGGCTCGGGAGGGCATTCAGCGTAGCCAGTCCCAGCGTGATGCCGATGATGACCATCACGACCAGCAGCTCCACCAGGGTGAAGCCGGAGGATGCGCCCCGCGCGCGCCAGGCCGGCATGGGAAGTTTACTTAGTGCCAGGAACCGACATCGGCGTCCTCGCCGTTGCCGCCCGGCTGGCCATCGGCGCCGTAGGAGAACACGTCGATCTCGCCTTTCACGCCCGGCGACAGGTATTGGTAAGCATTGCCCCACGGATCCTTCGGCAGCTTCTCGATATAGCCGCCGTCTTTCCAGCCGTTGGCGGCCGGGCCGGAGGTGGGCTTGGCGATCAGGGCGTTCAGGCCCTGCTCGGTGGTCGGATAGCGCTGGTTGTCGAGCTTGTACAGCTTGAGGGCCTGCATCATGGTGGCGATGTCGACCTTGGCGGCAGTGACGCGCGATTCGCCCGTGCGGCCCAGCAATTTAGGCACGACCAGGGCGCCGAGGATGCCGATGATGACCACGACGACCATGATCTCGACCAGGGTAAAGCCGCGGGCGCGACGTTGTGTGCGTTGGAAATTCATATGCAGTGTGATTAGGCTGGTGAATCGGTGGAGCCGGGACAGTATACGGCCGAAATATGACAAGGTAATACTGCCGATGAAAATGCGTACAAAATCGTGCGGAACGCTTACATCGCTACCGGCGGCGGGTGTGCAATTGTAAGCTACCTACGCCTGTCGCGACACCTTGGATCCGCGCCGTTAAGGCAGGCCTCATCAAATTCGGTTCGCTTGGCTAACGCCTGGCGCATACCGGGCAATCGGGATTACGCGCCACCTTGACGCCAGTCCATTCCATGTATTTCCCGTCCAGCATGAGCAGGCGGCCGACCAAGGGCTCGCCGACGCCCGCGATCAGCTTCATCGCTTCGGCGGCCTGGACCGCGCCGACGATGCCGACCAACGGGGCGAACACCCCCATGGTGCTGCAGGCAACGTCCTCAAAGCCGCTGTCTTCAGGGAACAGGCAGGCATAGCACGGGGCGTCGGGCTGGCGCGGGTCGAACACGGACAGCTGGCCGTCGAAGCGGATCGCCGCCCCCGACACCAGCGGCACACTGGCCGCGACGCAGGCGCGGTTGACGGCGTGGCGGGTGGCGAAGTTGTCGCTGCAATCGAGCACGACGGTGGCGGTGCGCGCCAGCGCCAGCAGGCGCTCGGGACCGGCCCGTTCGTTCAGGGCAACGACCTCGATCTCGGGATTGATCGCCAGCAGGGCCGCGCGCCCGGACTCGACCTTGGGCTGGCCGATGCGTTCGGTCGTGTGCATCACCTGGCGCTGCAGGTTGGTCAGGTCGACCGTGTCGTCGTCGACCAGGGTGATGCGGCCGATGCCGCCAGAGGCCAGGTAGAGGGCGGCCGGCGAGCCGAGGCCGCCGGCACCGATCACCAGGACGTGGGCCGCGAGCAGGCGCTGCTGGCCTTCGATGCCGATGTCGTCGAGCAGGATGTGGCGCGAGTAGCGCAGGAGCTGGTTGTCGTTCATGGTTTTGGGCCGCAGGTGGGCTGGCAAACTTGGGTCCCCGCCTGCGCGGGGACGACGTTGATCAGAGGTGAAGGATTCGTCGCAGGTCGACTTCGGCCACGTCCCTGAGCACGTCATCCCCGCGCAGGCGGGGATCCAAGCTCAGCCCGCACCACCCCAACATCATTTCGTCGGCGGCGCCTTCAATTCAGGCAATTTATGCTCCGCCCCCGGCAGCGGCGCCGGCGCCGGTTTGTCTTCATCGGGCACGCCCTTGGCCAGTTGCACCGGCTGGCCCTTGAAATGCTTGATCGCCTGCGCCAGCTGGAAATCGTCCTGGCCGCCGAACTCGATCGGCTCGCGGTCCTTCAGCAGGGCCAGCGCGCGCTGCTGCTGCGCCAGACTCGGGTTCTGGTCCTTGGGCGCCGCTTCCTTCTCGCCTTCGGCCGCCAGGTGGCGCTGCAAGTCCGCTTCGCGCACGCGCAGGGCGTTCAGCAGGTCGCCCTCGGCGCTTTCATCGACCCGCATATCGGGTTCGATGCCAGTGGCCTGGATCGGCCGCCCCTTTGGCGTGTAGTAGCGCGCCGTGGTCAGCTTGATCGCGGTGTCCTCCGACAGTTGCCGCAAGGTCTGCACCGAGCCCTTGCCGAAGGTGCGGCTGCCCATCACGATCGCGCGCTGGTAATCCTGCAGCGCGCCGGCCACGATTTCGGAAGCCGATGCCGAGCCGCCATTGACCAGCACCACCATCGGCACCGATTTAAGGCCGACCGGCAAGCCCGCCAGCGGGTCGCCGCGCTGGGCGTAGAACTCGCGCCGGCCATAGAAGGCCTGGTTCGAATCCGCAATCTGGCCCTTGGTGGACACGATCACCTGGTCCGGCTGCGGCAGGAAGGCGGCCGAGACGCCGATCGCGCCCGGCAGCAGGCCGCCCGGGTCGTTGCGCAGGTCGAGCACCAGGCCCTTGATGTCGGGTTGTTCGGCGTACAGTTCCTTGGTTTTCTTGGCCAGCTCGTCCAGGGTGTTTTCCTGGAACTGGCTGATGCGCAACCAGGCATAACCGGGCTCGACCATCTTGGCCTTGACGCTGACGACCTTGATTTCCTGGCGCGCGATCGGCACCACCCAGGGTTTGTCTTCGCCGGGACGGGCGATGGTGAGCGTGACCTTGCTGCCGACCTTGCCGCGCATGCGCTTGATCGCCTCGTCGGACGACATATTGCGCACGGGGACATTGTCGATGCGGGTGATCAGGTCGCCCGGCTTGACGCCGGCCTTGAAGGCGGGTGTGCCCTCAATCGGCGACACCACCTTGATATAACCGTCCTCGTTCGAGATCTCGACGCCGACGCCCACGAACTTGCCCTGCACCGCCTCGCGCATATCGCGGAAGGCCTTGGGGTCGAGGTAGACCGAGTGCGGGTCGAGCGAGGCGACCATGCCGCCGATTGCTTCGGACAGCAGCTTTTTGTCTTCCACCGGCTCGACGTAGTCGGTCTTGATCAGGCCATACACGTCGGCCAGCTGGCGCAGCTCGTCGAGCGGCAGGGGCGCGCCGGCCTTTTGCGCATGGGCCGACAGCTGGAACGATGCCGCCACGCCAACCAGCACGCCCACGCCGACCAGCCCGAAATGCTTTGCTTTCATGCCCATGTTGACCCTTGTTGTACCTAGAACCGGACCCAGCCCGCCGGATCGATGGCCTTGCCACGATGCCTGAGCTCAAAGTATAGCCCCGATTCCTCGTTGCCACCGGTATTGCCGGCACTGGCCACCGCCTCGCCGGCGCGCACGCTGTCGCCGGGACGCTTGAGCAGCGACTGGTTATTGCCATAGATCGACAGGTAGCCGTCGCCGTGGTCGATGATGATCAGGTTGCCGAAGCCGCGCATCCAGTCGGCGTGGACCACCCGGCCCGGCGCCACGGCCCGCACCTCGGATCCTTCCGCGGCCTTGATGAAATTGCCCTTCCAGGTCGGGCCGTCGCCGCGGCGTCCGCCGAAGCGGGCCACGACGCTGCCGTTGACCGGGCTGGCCATGCGGCCCTTGAGCGCCGTAAACGAACCGCTGGCTGCGGCCGGCCCCAGGATCGGCGGCGGCGGTTCGCTCGGACCGGGGTCTTCCTGGTCCGGCTCCTGGGCCAGGATCGGTGCTTCCTTGATCGGCTCGGGCATCGGTTTGGGCTTGGCGCCCGGCTTGGCGTTTTCGCGCGCGATGCGCTCGCGTTCGCGGTCGCGCTCAGCCTTCTCGGCCGCCGCTTTCGCGCGCGCGGCCGCCAGCGCCTTCGCTTTCGCCTCGGCCGCGGCTTTTGCTTTCGCACGCTTCGCGGCCAAGGCGGCCTGACGCTTGCGCTCGGCTTCTTCCTGCTCGCGGATCAGGCGCTCGAGACGGGTGACCAGGCCCACCATGCGTTCTTCGTCCTGCGCCAGGCGGCTGGCCTCTTTGCGCTGGTCGGCCAGGCGGGTCGACAAGGTGTTGAGCAGCGCAGAGCGCTTGGCTTTTTCCTTCTCCAGCAGCGCCTTCTGGTCGAGCTGTTCCTGGGCGATTTCTTCCAGCTCTTGCTGGGCGTTCTCGACCTTGTCGCGATTGGCCTCGACCTGCACCAGGTTGCCGCGCAGCGAACCGAGCAGGCGCGCCTGGGCCTGGGAGACATAGGCCATCAATTGCAGGTCGCGGCTGATGCGGTTCGGGTTGTCGCCCGACAGCAGCAGCTTGATCCGGTCTTCGTTGCCAGCCACATAGTGTTCGCGCAACAGCTTGGACAGCTGCTTTTGCTGAGCGGCGATGGTCTGGTTCAGCTGTTCCTGCTGCGCGGCCAGGTCTTGCAGGCGCGTGTTGGTGGCGCCCTGCTCTTCCTGCAGGTCGCGCAGCGCCCGGTTGGCGTCGGAAATGGCGGCCTCGGACTCGGCCAGCGTGTCGGCCGCGTCTTCCCTGGCGCTTTCGGTCTGGCTGATGTCGCGCTTGATCGCCTGCAGCTTTTGCTGGATGCCGGCGCGCTGCTTCTCGGCCGCCGCTTTCTGGCGGCTGCGCTCGGTCTGACGCTGGGCCCAGGCGTCGGTTGCGAACGCGCTCGACAGCGCGACCGCCAGCAACGTACTCATGAGTACGCTGCCGGCTCCCTTCATGAATGGCAAACGCAAGACTTACTTTGCCTTCCCTTGGTTAGCCACGGCCGCCATGGCGGCGGCGATCGCTTCCTGGTCGCCCAGGTAATAGTGCTTGATCGGCTTCAGGTCGGCGTCCAGCTCATACACCAGCGGCTGGCCGTTGGGGATGTTCAGGCCGACGATGTCGGCGTCGCTGATATTGTCCAGCATCTTGATGATGGCGCGCAGGCTGTTGCCGTGGGCCGAGATCAGGATCTTCTTGCCGGCGCGGATCGCGGGGGCGATCTCGTCGTTCCAGGCCGGCATCACGCGCGCCACGGTGTCCTTCAGGCATTCGGTCAGCGGGATCTGCTCATCGGTCAGCGCTGCATAGCGTGGATCGCCGAACGAGGTGCGTTCGTCGTCTTTTTCGAGCGCAGGCGGCGGGGTGTCGTAGCTGCGGCGCCAGACCAGCACCTGCTCGTCGCCGAACTTGGCGGCGGTCTCGGCTTTGTCGAGGCCCTGCAGGGCGCCGTAGTGGCGTTCGTTCAGGCGCCAGTCGTTCTTGACCGGCAGGTACATGGCGTCCATCTCGTCCATCGCCAGCCACAGGGTGCGGATGGCGCGCTTGAGCACCGAGGTATAGGCCACGTCGAAGGTGAAGCCGGCTTCCTTGAGCACGCGGCCGGCGCTTTTCGCCTCGGCCACGCCTTTTTCGGTCAGGTCGACGTCGGTCCAGCCGGTGAAGCGGTTTTCCAGGTTCCAGGTGGATTCGCCGTGGCGCATGAATACGATCTTGTACATTAGTCTCTTCTTCTCGAAAAAATTCTGGTTGAAGTCCGGTCCGGCATCTATTTTATAATGCCCCGATTCAGTTCAACCAATCGGAACCCTTGTGAATTTCTTACTCGATAATATCTTCGTTGTTGCGATCGCTGTGATTTCGGGCGCCGCCCTGCTGTGGCCGGCACTGGCGCCGCGCGGAAAACGCGCCACGCCGCTGCAGGTGACGCAGATGATCAACCGCGGCAAGACCACCGTGGTCGACGTACGCAGCGCGGAAGAATTCGCGGCAGGCCACCTGCGCGACGCGAAACACATCCCGCTGGCAGACTTGGGCAATCGCATCGGCGAACTGGACAAGTCGAAGAACCGTACCGTCGTGGTGGTGTGCCAGAACGGCGCCCGTGGCGACAAGGCCGCACGCCAGTTGCAGGCGGCCGGTTTCGAAGACGTCCACAGCCTGGAAGGCGGCCTGACGGCCTGGACGGCTGCAGGACTGCCGGTCACCAAGTAAACCCGCCGGCCCGGTATTCGGGCCCGGCAGACACGAAAGGATTCAGCATGACAGCCCACGTCGTTCTCTACCACACCGCAGCCTGCCCTTATTGCGTGCGCGCCGAGCGCCTGCTCGAAGCCAAGGGCGTGCACGACATCGAACGCATCCGCGTCGACCTCGACCCGGAACAGCGCCAGATCATGATGCAGCGCACCGGCCGCCGCACCGTGCCGCAAATCTATGTCGGCGACACCCACGTCGGCGGTTTCGACGACTTGTATGCGCTGGACCAGGCAGGACGCCTGGACCCGATGCTCAAGGGCGAGTAAGCTAATTGGGCTGAACGCGGCGGTAGGCGGCAAAGCCGCTATTGCTTCCAAGTTGGTTTTGCTACAATTGTCGTCGCGTTTGACCCAAGCACCCCGGAGCGGCCTGCCAAACTGGCGATCTGCTTCCCACTATTATTAGAAAGCGTTCCATGTCTGACGAAACTCTGCAACCAGTATTCCAAATCCAACGCGTCTACCTGAAAGACATGTCGCTGGAGCAACCGAATTCGCCATCGATCTTCCTGGAACAGGAAGCACCGGCAATCGAAGTGTCGCTCGACGTCGGCGCTGAAAGCATCGCCGAAGGCATCTACGAGTCGACCGTGACGATCACCGTCACCGCCAAGGTCAAGGACAAGGTTGCGTTCCTGGTGGAAGGCAAGCAGGCTGGCATCTTCGAAGCCCGCAACATTCCTGCCGAGCAGATGGATCCGCTGCTGGGCATCGGCTGCCCGAACATCATCTACCCATACCTGCGCGCGAACATCGCCGACGTGATCAGCCGTGCCGGCTTCCCGCCAGTGCACCTGGCCGAGATCAACTTCGAAGCGTTCTACCAGCAGCGCGCCGCGGCCATGGCCGAAGCAGCTGCCGCCGCACCGGCAAACTAAGCATCATCATGACGGACGCGGCCCAGGTCGCGTCCGTGCCAGCCCTTCGGCGTCGCGGTTCCACCTACAACCCCAGGCCCGCCATGCTCCCTTCCCGATTTCTTGCAGCTGCTCCACTGTTGGCAATGACAGTGCTGGCCGCGCCGAGCGCTCACGCCTTCGATTTCAAGACGGTCGGCACCGCCCCGGCGATCCTGTACCAGACGCCATCGGCCAAGGGAAACAAACTCTATCTGGCGCCGCCCGGCATGCCGCTCCAGGTCATGATCGCCTATGGCAACTGGGTCAAGGTGCGCGACATGAACGGCGACGTGGCCTGGACACCGGCAAATTCGCTCGCCGCCCGACGCAATGTGCTGGTACGCACGCCCGGTAGCCGGGTCCATTCCGGCCCCGATGAAACCTCGGCGGTCCTGATGACGGCCGACAAGGGCGTTTTACTTGAACTGGCCGATCCCCATGCCGTCGTCTGGGCGCGCGTGCGCCATCGCGACGGCATCATCGGCTATATCAAGGTCTCGGACATCTGGGGCCTGTAATCCACTCCAGGAGTTCCATGCAACAGAATAAACCCAACACCAAGATCACCGTCCTCGGCGCCGGCGCCTGGGGCACGGCCGTCGCCATCGCCCTGGCCGCGCGCCACGACGTGCTGCTGTGGGGCCGCAATCCACAGCAAATGGCGGATACCGAGGCCGCACGCGACAACCTGGCCTACCTGCCGGGCCATCCGCTGCCGCCCGCCTTGCGCGTGAGCGCCGACTTCGAGGCGGCGCTCGCTCATGTGGCGTCCGACGCCGCACAAGACGCGCCGCTCTTGATCCTGGCCTGCCCGGTGGCCGGCCTGCGCCCACTGCTGGAACAATTGCGCGGCCGCGCTATCCCGAACGTCGTCTGGCTGTGCAAGGGCTTCGAAGCCGGCACCGGCCTGCTGCCGCACCAGGTAGTGGCGCAGGTGCTGGGCGACAGCGTGCCGGGCGCCGCGCTGTCCGGCCCCTCGTTCGCGCAAGAAGTAGCGCGCGGCCTGCCGTGCGCGCTTACGGTGGCTTCGACGTCGGCCGAGCTGCGCGAGCGCGTGGTGGCGGCGGCCCATGGCGACAACCTGCGTGTCTACTCGCACGACGACCTGGTCGGCGTGGAAGTGGGCGGCGCGGTCAAGAACGTGATGGCGATCGCCACCGGCGCCGCCGATGGCCTGGGCCTGGGCCTGAATGCTAGAGCCGCGCTGATCACGCGCGGCCTGGCCGAAATCACCCGCCTCGGGCTGGCGCTTGGCGCGCAGCCGGGTACTTTCATGGGTCTGTCGGGAATGGGCGACCTGATCCTGACCTGCACCGGCGACCTGTCGCGCAACCGGAGAGTCGGGCTGGCGCTGGCCCAAGGCAAGCCGCTGGCCACGATCGTGGCGGACCTGGGGCATGTGGCTGAAGGCGTGCCGTGCGCCAAGGCGGTGCGCGAGCTGGCGCGCCGGATGGAGGTCGACATGCCGATCACCGAGGCGGTGGCCAGCGTGTTGTTCGACGGCGTGGATGCGGCGCAGATGGCGGCGCAGTTGCTGGCGCGGGATCCACGGGTGGAATTGGCGTGATGATTTGACCGAACGGCCACGGTACGTAGGGTCGGCGGCTATGCCGCCGACGCGGTGATAGTTGGCTGCGAAATCATCCGGCGCGACATCGGAGCCGATAACCATCGACGCGTCGGCGGCGGAGCCGCCAACCCTACATTACGCTGGGCCGCCCGAACGTTCGGGTCCCATCAAAATGGTCATCAGCGCCACCGCATCCGACACGGCGCGGATCGTGTGCGGCACACCGCCCGCCAGATAAAGCATCTCGTTCGGCTGCAGATTGGTCGTCTTGTCGTGGGCGTCGATCGCGATCTCGCCCTCCAGGCACACGATGGTCACTTCACCATCGACCCGGTGCTCGGGGATCGGCCGTTCGACCGGCAGCACCAGCCGGATCAGTTCCATGTGCTCGGTCTTGACCAGGGCCACCGAGGTGAAATGGGCGATGTCGTCGTCGCCGCGTTGCAAAGCAATCTTTTCGCCGGATACTGCGTGATGCAAGGCCATGTCGCCCTCCTCTATTCGTTTGTCGCTTCGTCTTGCGGCTCCGGCACGCTGCGCAGCCAGCTGACCAGCGCATAGGCGTCCTGGAATCCTTGCGCCAGCCGCGGCACCAGTTGATCCGGTGCGTTCAGGTCCAGTTTCACCTCGGTCCACACGAAAAAGCTTTTCAGTTTCAGGTAATCGACATGCGGATGATCGGGGTCGAAACCCTTGGGTGGACGCTGCAACTTGTCCTCTTCCAGCATGTCGTTATAGGTGGCGCGAAGATGCTTATTCTTCAATACTTTGGCGAAACCCGTCGCATCGTTGACCACGTGCTCGCGGATCGCCTTCAGGCGCGGCGCCGGCGGCAGGTACTCGCCCACGCCGAAGCCCAAAGTGCCATCGCGTTCGATATGAAAATAATAGGTCGAGCCGCCGCCCGCGCTCGGGCGGCGCTTGTCGTGCGGGGTGATGCCGGCCGAGAAGCGGGTTTTATAGGGCGTTTTGTCCTTCGAGAAGCGGGTGTCGCGGTGGATGCGGAACATCGCCTTCTTGGGATTGCAGGCCGCCACCTGCTTGTCGAACTTCGTCAGGGCCTTGATCAGTTCGGTGACCGTTTCCTCGAATTCGGTGCGCAGGATGTCATAGCGCGGTTTATTCCAAAGGAACCAGGGCCGGGTATTGTTTTCGCTCAGTTCAGTGAGAAATTGCGTCAGGTCGCGCAGATGCATGGTGGTCCGGGGTTTCGGTAGAAAAAGTTCAGGGCGCCTGGCGCGGCCGGCGGCCCACGGTCACGTCGACCGTGGCTTCGCGCCGTTTGCGCAGGATCGTCATTTGCGTCTTGGCGCCGGGCGCGAGCTGGGCGATCAGGTTCAGCATCTCGCTGGTATCGGCCACCTGCTCGCCGCCAACCGCCACCAGGATATCCCCCGGCAAGATGCCGGCCCGGTCGGCCGGCCCGCCGCGCACCACACCGGCGATGATGGCGCCGCTGCGCTTGGCCAAACCAAAACTGTCGGCCAGCTCGGGCGTGATGTCCTGCGATTCGATGCCGATCCAGCCGCGCACCACGCTGCCATGCTTGACGATCGAATCGAGCACGTTCTTGGCGGTAGACACGGGAATCGCGAAGCCGATCCCGACCGAGCCGCCAGTCTGCGAATAGATGGCCGCATTAATTCCCAGCAAATGGCCATCGGTATCGACCAAGGCCCCGCCCGAGTTGCCGAAATTGATCGCGGCATCGGTCTGGATGAAATTTTCGAAGTGATTGATGTGCAGGTTGTTGCGGCCCAGCGCCGAGATGATGCCCAGGGTGACGGTCTGGCCGACGCCGAACGGGTTGCCGATCGCCAGCACCACATCGCCCACGCGCGCGCCCTCGGGGTCGCCCAACACCATCACCGGCAGGTTGCGTTCGCTCACGCGGATCACGGCCAGGTCGGTCTCGGGATCGGTGCCCACCAGGCGCGCCGCGGCCTTGCGGCCATCAGCAAGACCGACCTCGATCGCGTCGGCGCCATCGATAACGTGGAAATTGGTCAAAATATAACCGTCGCTGCTGACGATGACGCCGGAGCCGAGGCTGGCCAGCTGCTCGTCGGGCGGCGCGCGGTCGCCAAAGAAACGGCGGAAGAACGGATCTTTTAGTAAGGGATGCGACTGGCGCGAAGCCTTGCTGGTATAGATATTGACCACCGCCGGCATCGCCTTGGCGGCGGCATCGCGGAAACTGCCGCCCGCCGCCCGCGGCGGCGCCTGCAGCATCGGCACCGGATTGCCCGGGGTGCCGACCGCGACACTATCTGGCCTGTCGAGCCATTCGGGCCGCATGGCGGCCACCACGAACCAGGCCGCCAGCGCAATCGTCACCGCTTGCGCGAACAGCAACCAGAAGCGCCGCAACGGATGCGGACGCCGCAGTTCGTGGACCAGGTCGTCTTTCACTTTTTGAGGGAATCCCGGATTTCGCGCAACAGGATGATATCTTCCGGCGTCACTGCGGCAGCAGGCTTGGCCTCCTCGGCCGGACCGCGCAGGCGGTTAATCACGCGCACCATCTGGAAGATGATGAAGGCCAGCAGGATAAAGTTCAGCAAGATCGTCAAGAAGTTACCGTATGCCAACACAGCACCGGCCTTTTGCGCCTCTGCCAAGGGGAGGTTATAGCCTTGGTTATTGAGAGGAATATAATAGTTGGCGAAGTCAAGGCCACCAAGTACGGCGCCGATCGGCGGCATGACGATGTCCTTGACCAGCGAGTCGGTGATGCGCGCGAACGCGCCACCGATGATCACACCGACGGCAAGGTCGATCACATTGCCGCGCATCGCAAACTTCTTGAACTCTTCCATCATCGCCATTTGGGACTCCCCTGGTTGTTGTTGATACAAGCCTTTGCATGATACCCGAACGCTCCGGGGGCTGTCTTTCGGTCAAATGCTGCAGGAGCACAAAAGACCATTCTGCTAAAGCGTGTAGCCCAGACAATTTTTTTCCCTCAGGTATTGCCGTTCACATATAATTTTGGATGCTGGAAGCTCGCTATTAATTCTTAAAATTCGTATATTCACGGAGTGGGGTTGGTATGAGTAATGAAAAGCAGGTCGATCCGGGTCGACGCGGATTGCTGGTCGCGACGTGCGCGGCCGGTGGCGTCGTCGGCGTGTCCACGGCGGGAGCCCTGGTCAGCACCTTCCAGCCTTCCGAGCGCGCAAAAGCGGCGGGAGCCCCGGTTGAAGTCGACATTTCCGACGTCGCTCCCGGTGAAATGAAAGTCGTCGAATGGCGCGGCAAACCGGTCTGGATCCTGCGCCGCACCCCCGAAATGATGGCCACGCTCGAGAAGGACCAGGGCGAACTGGCCGATCCCGCCTCCGACAAGGTGTTCCAGCTGCCGATGCCGGAATACGCCAAGAACGCCTTCCGCTCGCGTGCCGAGCACAAGGAAGTGCTGGTCACGGTCGGCATCTGTTCCCACCTGGGCTGCTCGCCCTCTTCCCGCCTGGCCTCCGGCCCACAGCCGAACCTGCCCGACAACTGGCCGGGCGGCTTCCTATGCCCCTGCCACGGCTCGACCTTCGACCTCTCGGCGCGCGTGTTCAAGAACAAGCCGGCGCCGACGAATATGGATGTCCCCCCGTATATGTATCTGTCCGATAACAAAATGGTGATCGGTAAAGACGAGAAAGGCGAGGCATAAGATGGGTGCATTCAAGGAGACCAAGCTACCGGCCGACGCGCCGGTAGCAGAGAAAGCCCTGGCCTGGGTCGATGACCGCTTCCCCGCATCGAAACTGTGGAACGATCAATGGGGCAAGTATTACGCCCCCAAGAATTTCAACGTCTGGTATCTGTTCGGCTCGCTGTCGGCCCTGGTGCTGGTGCTGCAGATCGTCACCGGCATCTTCCTGACCATGCACTACAAGCCGGACGCCGCGCTGGCCTTCGGCTCGGTCGAATACATCATGCGTGAAGTCCCATGGGGCTGGCTGGTGCGCTACCTGCACTCGACCGGCGCCTCGGCCTTCTTCATCGTGGTCTACCTGCACATGGCGCGCGGGCTGATGTATGGCTCTTACCGCAAGCCACGCGAGTTGGTCTGGCTGTTCGGCTTCGGCATCTTCCTGTGCCTGATGGCCGAGGCCTTCTTCGGCTACCTGCTGCCATGGGGGCAAATGTCGTACTGGGGCGCCCAGGTGATCGTCAACCTGTTCGGCGCGATTCCCGTGATCGGCGAAGACCTGTCGCTGTGGATCCGCGGCGACTACGTGGTCTCCGACGCCACCCTGAACCGCTTCTTCGCCTTCCACGTGATCGCGCTGCCGCTGGTAATCATCGGCCTGGTGGCCGCCCACCTGACGGCGCTGCACGAAGTGGGCTCGAGCAACCCGGACGGCATCGAGGTCAAGGAACACCTGGGCCCGGACGGCCACCCGCTCGACTCGATCCCATCGCACCCGTACTACACCACCAAGGACTTGTTCGGGGTGTCGGTCTTCCTGCTGCTGTTCTCGGCAGTCGTGTTCTTCGCACCCGAGATGGGCGGCTACTTCCTGGAGTACAACAACTTCTTGCCGGCCGACTCGATGAAGACCCCGGCCCACATCGCGCCGACCTGGTACTTCACCCCGTTCTATTCGGTGCTGCGCGCGACCACGGCCGACTTCATGTACGTGCTGATGGCCGGCGTCGCCCTGTACGTAGCCTTCATCTGGCTGAAATCGCGGCTGGCCTTCCGCACCAAGGCGATCATCGCCGTGGTCGGCCTCCTCTTGATCATCGGCATGCTGCCGCAGGTGCTGGACGCGAAATTCTGGGGCGTGGTGCTGTTCGGTTCGTCGGTGATGATCATCGCCGGCCTGCCATGGCTCGACCACTCGCCGGCGAAATCGCTGCGCTACCGTCCGAACTGGCACAAATGGGTGTACGCCCTGTTTGCGCTCGTGTTCGTGACCCTCGGCTACCTGGGCACCCAGTTGCCGACCGCCGCGTTCACCCTGATTTCGCAAGTGTGCACGCTGGCCTACTTTGCGTTCTTCCTCCTGATGCCGTGGTGGAGCACGATGGGCACCTTCAAGCCGGTGCCGACCCGTGTCACCTTCACCCCGCATTGATCACCGGACAAGAGCACAAGGACACGACATGAAATTGTTTGCAAAGAAACTGATTGCAGTCCTGGCGCTGGTGCCGGGACTGGCTTTCGCCGCCGAGGGTGGCATACCACTGGACCGCGCACCGGACCGCAACGACATGGCATCGCTGCAGAATGGCGCCAAGATCTTCGTCAACTATTGCCTGAATTGCCACGCAGCGGCCTCGATGCGCTACAACCGCCTGCGCGACCTGGGCCTGTCGGAAGACCAGATTCGTGACAATCTGTTGTTTTCTGCCGACAAGGTCGGCGACATGATGACGACGGCGATGCGCCCGAAAGATGCAGCGGCCTGGTTTGGCGCGGTACCGCCGGACCTATCGGTGATCGCGCGCGCAAAAGCGTCGCCGGCTGGCTCGGGCGCGGACTACCTGTACACCTACCTGCGCAGCTTCTACCAGGACGAAACCCGCCCGACCGGGTGGAATAATATGGTGGTGCCGAATGTTGCAATGCCGCATGCGATGTGGCAGCAGCAGGGGATTCGTACCGCCAAGTTCGCCGAAGAAGCCGATCCGCATGAGCCAGGCAAGATGGTGCAGAAGTTCGCCGGCTACGAGCAAGTATCGCCGGGCACCATGAGTGAGCAGGAGTTCAACGCAGCCACTGCCGACCTGGTCGCGTATATGGTCTGGATGGCCGAACCGGCCCAGGCTACCCGCAAAAAGCTGGGTGTGATCGTGCTGCTGTTCCTGTCCGTCTTCGTCTTTTTGACCTGGCGTTTGAACGAATCGTACTGGAAAGAAGTGAAGTAATTCGTTTTCCTTGCCCGGTTGGCTATAATACGGGCAATCATTTTTCTGGGGTGAGTGTTAGGGAGCCACTAAAGTTCCCCTGGCGCTACACCCCTTTGTTTCTTAAGGAACTATAAACCATGATGGTTCTCTACTCCGGCACCACGTGCCCGTTCTCCCAACGCTGCCGCCTCGTCCTGTTCGAAAAGGGCATGGACTTCGAAGTGCGCGACGTCGACCTGTTCAACAAGCCGGAAGATATTTCGACCATGAACCCGTACGGCCAGGTGCCAATCCTGGTCGAGCGCGAACTCATCCTGTACGAATCGAACATCATCAACGAGTACATCGACGAGCGTTTCCCGCACCCGCAACTGATGCCGGCCGACCCGCTGATGCGCGCCCGTGCCCGCCTGATGCTGTTCAACTTCGAGAAAGAGCTGTTCGTCCACGTGCACACGCTGGAAAGCGAGCGCAACAAGGCGAACGACAAGAACCACGACAAGGCCCGCGCAGAAATCCGCGATCGCTTGACCACGCTGGCTCCGCTGTTCCTCAAGAACAAATACATGCTGGGTGACGAGTTCTCGATGCTGGACGTGGCAATCGCCCCGCTGCTCTGGCGCCTGGACCACTACGGCATCGAGCTGTCGAAGACCGCGGCGCCGCTGATGAAGTACGCCGAGCGTATCTTCTCGCGTCCGGCCTACATCGAGGCGCTGACCCCGTCCGAGAAAGTGATGCGTCGTTGATGTGTTCTGGGGTGGGATGCTTCTGCGTTCCGCCTCTGTTCGCTGTATCGCTTCACACGCGCCGGTTTTGGACGTCCGTCGGACGATTTCCGGTAGACTGGCGCAAACGCCTGTATTTCTAGACAACATCACCATGGCAGAGATCTCCACCAAACCCTACCTGCTGCGCGCTATCTACGAATGGTGCACGGACAGCGGCTTCACGCCCTATATCGCCGTCAAGGTCGATGGGGGGACCACCGTGCCGATGGAATATGTTCGCAAGGGCGAGATCATCCTGAATATCAGCTACGGCGCGACGTCGGGGCTGAAGATGGACAACGACGCGATCCACTTCCGTGCGCGCTTCAATGGCGTATCGCGGGAGATCTATATCCCGGTTCATAACGTGTTGGCGATTTATGCCAATGAGAATGGGCAGGGAATGGCGTTCGAGGTGGGCGCGGCGCCTGAGGCTGATGAACAGGCGTCGGGTGCTTCGGCCGAGAGTGCGCCGGCTGCGCCTGCCTTGTCGGCGGTGCCGTCGAAAGGTGTGGATTCGCCGGTGGTGGCGGATGCGCCGCCCACTGTTCCTGGCGGGGATGATGAGCCGCCCAAGAAGGGTGGACGTCCGACCTTGACCCGGATCAAATAGCGTATAATTGTTGTTCAACGATCATGTGCCGACTTAGCTCATCAGGTAGAGCAGTTGATTTGTAATCATCAGGTGGCGGGTTCGAGTCCTGCAGTCGGCACCAATTGAATCAAGCACTTAGCCCAGCAATCGCTGGGCTTTTTGTTTGGGCTATTCTCGTTATTCCAGTAGAAAATTTCACGTCAACGTCCGTCAGATATGTTTGATGAACTTGGCTGGAACGCCGCCGGCAAGAGAATGATCGGGAATCGGCTTCACCACGACACTTCCAGTGGCAATCACGCAGCGATCACCCACATCGTCGCCGATGACACTATTACTGCCAATCCAGACATCCGAACCGATCTTGATGACACGACGTCCCTTGCCAGGCGTGTCCCAGATCAGGCGGTCCGGATCGTGAAAGCCATGCTGCTCCATTCCGGATAATAGATTGACATTCCCACCGATAAGTACGTGGTCGCCAATATCCACTTCCCCAATTGTGTTGAAGTAACCGATCAGGACGCGGTTGCCCACCCGAGCTTTGCGGTACTGAAAGAATGCGCCATATCGGAACGTCACATCGGTGCCCACGGAAATGAGCAGTCGTCGATAAAAGAGGTAGCGCGCCCGCTCGCCCAGGTAAAAAGGAACTCTGGAGATGACCAGGGCAGCCTGCGTGATTTCGTTCTTCAATCGATGACTGATCAAGGCCAACCCAATCATTGGCCAGGCGATCAGGGGCGCTAGTAACCAATAGGTGAGCAAGCGATAGCATTTGTGTAGCTTGTACATTGAGGTCGTCGATCCAGGTATCAGATGGCAAGATTATACTTAGCAATCTTTGTAATTTTGCATTTTTTGAGATGCCCCGAGGTGCCTGCCGGGGCCGAGGACGGCTTCATGTTGATGAACGGCTGGCGCTCATCTGGCTTTCAGCAATAGCTCTGCACCTTGCCGCAGCTTGGGATACACCACCGGAATCGTCATCATCGTGCTGCCGATCGCCATCAGCAGCAGCGCCGTGAACGTCTCGCTGGTAATGACGCCCTTGTCGAGCAAAATGTTCGAAAAGATGATCATGATCAGCGCCTTGGTCTGCAATAACCACCCAATGATCGAGGCCTCCTCTCTGCTCCAGCCAAGAATGCGTCCGGCGATGCGCACTCCCATCAGCTTGCCCGACACCGACGCTGCCAGCAGCACCGCCGCGGCAATGAACACCGCTGCCCCACCGACTGCCCAATTGGTGCGCAGTCCGGTGCTCAAAAAATAAACAGGCATCAACACCAGCAGCACATTGTGGCGCAAGAAATCGAGCTGCTTCTGATCAAACCAATCCGCATCCATCACCGCGCCGGCCAGGAACGCCCCCACCATATAGTGCAGCCCCGCCCAATCCGCAGCAAACCCGCAAATCACCAGCCAGACCAGCATCACGAACCACCGATCCCGCTCCGGAATACTCACCATCAAGCGCCGAAACAATTTGGTCGCCACGATAAACACCAGGAAGAACCCCAGCTGCCGCCCCACCCGCTCCCAATCGAGCAGAGTCAGCGCCAGCACGCCCCAGATGGCGATATCGTCCAGGCTCGCATACCGCAAAATCCTCTGCCCCAGCGGCTGTCTTAAAATCTCCAGCTTCTCCATCAGCAGAATCAGGATAGGCAGCGCGGTCACCGCACAAGCCATCCCCACGCCAAGCACGAACTGCCATCCCTGCGCCTCTGGCCCGATCCAGCCAGCAAACCCCAGCATCCCCGCCGCGACAACGCTGCCAAACACCAGCGGCACGCCCAGCGCCAGCCCGGCAGTGATACTGCTCTCGCGCCGATGCTCCCACGCCTTCTTGAGATCGAGCTCGATCCCCGCCAGCATCACGAAGATCATCACCGCCCACCAGGCGATTCCGTTCAGCGATTGAATGACCTGGGGATTGAAGACGAAGCTGTAATACTCCGGATACGCCTTGCCCAGCACGCCAGGCCCCAGCAGCACACCGGTAATGATCTGCACGATGACCAGCGGCGCCCAGTAATCGGTATTGCCGAGCCGCCAGATCAGGTAAGGAACGGCGAAGATCAGCAGCATCGCGATCAGGTAAATCTCGGTGGTGGCCATTGCGTTGTGCATGGTCGGTCTCTCAGTTAATTATTATGATGATGAGGTCGCCACACGACGGCATAGCGATACCCCTAGCTCCCCGGGAGTATCCTCGTAAATATGAGGCCCAAGCAACGCCCAACCTGAATCGTTCCTGAAGATTCATGCCAAAATGACATATTGCAAGTTTAATTTGACCCTGAATTAACGCGATGCTATAGTCGGGCCAAGCCGATGGTAACGTTTCCAAACTTACCAAAACAATAACGGCATCAATGGAGACAAGATGGTCACACCCCGCAACCTGGCTGCAGCCTGCGCATGGCTGTGCGCCGCTGCTTTCGCGCCAGGCTTCGCATTGGCCAACGCTGCCGCGCCCAAGGCGGAAGTCATCCACTGGTGGACCTCCGGTGGCGAATCCAGCGCCGTCAAGCAGGTCGCCCAAGCTTATCGCGCCGCAGGCGGCGTGTGGATCGACAGCGCCATCGCTGGCGGCGACCAGTCGCGCGCCGTCACCATCAACCGCATCATCGGCGGCAATCCGCCGACCGCCGCCCAGTTCAACACCTCCAAGCAGTTCACCGACGTCATCGAGCAGAACATGCTCAACAACGTCGACCTGGTCGCCAAGGCCCAGGACTGGGACCGCATCCTGCCCGAGCCGCTGATCGACGTGATCAAGCACGACGGCCACTACTACGCGGTGCCGCTCAACATCCACATGCAGACCTGGATCTGGTACTCGAAAGCCGCCTTCCAGAAGGCCGGCATCGACAAGGAACCGGCCAGCATCGACGAACTCTTCGCCGCCCTCGACAAGCTCAAAGCCGCCGGCCTGGTGCCGCTGGCCCACGGCGGCCAGTCGTGGCAGGAGACCGTGCTGTTCTCGGCCCTGCTGGCCAATATCGGCGGGCGTGAGTTGTATCTGAAAGTGATCCGCGACCGCGACCAGGCCACCATCCTGTCGCCACAGTTTCGCAATGTGCTGCTCACCTTCAAGCGCATGAAGTCCTATGTCGATCCCGGCTCGCCCGGCCGCAACTGGAACGACGCCACCGCGATGCTCATCGCTGGCCGCGCCGGCTTCCAGGTGATGGGCGACTGGGCCAAGGGCGAGTTCACCAATGCCGGCCAGCTGCCCGGCCAGCACTACGGCTGCATCCCCGGCCTCAAGCCCGACACGCCCTACCTGATGCAGGGCGACGTCTTCGTCTTCCCGCGCACGAACAAGGCTGACGCGATCAAGGCCCAGCAGCTGCTGGCCAACGTCGTGTCGCAGCCCGAGCTGCAGGTCTCGTTCAGCAAGCTGAAAGGCTCGATCCCGGTGCGTCTAGATGCCGATGCGTCGCAGCTCGACCTGTGCGCGCAGAAGGGCATCGAGATCATCAAGGACCGCAGCCGCCAGCTGGGCGTCACCGAGGTCTATCTGACCCCGGACCAGAACGGCGCCATGCAGGACATCCTGACCGCCTACTGGAATATGGACATGAACGTCGACCGGGTCCAGCGCAGCATCGCCAACGCCCTCAAATACTGACGCCATGCTTGCCCAACGCCTCCACGTCCGTCTTGCTCCCCACTTTGCCCTGCTGCCGATGGCGCTGGTGGTGCTGGGCGCCTACATCGGCGGCGCGCTGTGGACCTTGCGCACCTCGTTCACGGCCTCGCGCACCTTCCCGTCCGATAATTTCATCGGCGCGGCGCAGTACGTGCGCCTGTTCGACAACGAGCGCTGGCTACTGTCGCTGCACAACCTCGCCGTCTACGGCGTGGCCTTCATCGTCGCCTGCATGATCATCGGCTTTCTGCTGGCCGTCTTCATCGACCAGAACGTCAAGGGCGAAGGCCTGCTGCGCACCGTCTTCCTGTACCCGTACGCGATGTCCTTCATCGCCACCGGCCTCGTATGGCAATGGTTGCTGGCGCCCGGCAGCGGCATCGAAGGCGCCGTGCGCCAGATGGGATTTCCAGGCTTCTCGTTCGACTGGATCGTGCACCAGGACCTGGTGATCTACACCGTCGTGATTGCCACCGTGTGGCAGGCCTCGGGCCTGGTGATGGCGCTGATGCTGGCCGGCCTGCGCGGCATCGATCCCGAAATTTACAAGGCCGCGCGCCTGGACGGCATCCCGGCCTGGCGCGTGTATCTGCAGATCGTCCTGCCGATGCTGGGGCCGTCGGTTGCCACCGTGTTCCTGCTGCTGGCCACCGCGGTCGTGAAACTGTTCGACGCCGTGGTCGCGATGACCCAGGGCGGTCCCGGCATCGCCAGCGAAGTGCCGGCCAAGTTCATCATGGACCACCTGTTCCTGCGCTCGAACATCGGCCTGGCCTCGGCCGGCGCGGTCACGCTGCTGCTCCCGGTGCTGGCCCTGCTCGCGCCGTATGCCTATGCCCGTAGCCGCCGCGCGCGCCTGAACGGAGGCCACGCGTGAGCCACCATTCGCTGCGGGCGGTCGCGCCGCCCATGTCCGGCCAAACCACCCAGGCAGCACGCCGCAAGCGCCTGTTCACACCGGCGCGCCTCGGCGTCTACGCCTTCCTGTTCAGCGCCGCCCTGTTCTTCTTGCTGCCGCTGTACGTCATGATCATCACCTCGTTCAAGCCGATGGACGAGATCCGCATGGGGAACGTGTTTGCCCTGCCCGCTGCAGCCACGCTCGAGCCATGGCGCGCGGCCTGGGGCGCGGTGAGTCACGGTTTCTGGAATTCGGTGGCGATCGCCGTGCCCAGCACCGTGATTCCGATCCTGCTCGGCGCCGTCAACGGCTATGCGCTGTCGTTCTGGCGCCCGCGCGGCGCCAACCTGCTGTTCGGCGTGCTGCTGGCCGGCGCCTTCATTCCGGTGCAGGTCATGATCTATCCGCTGGTGTGGATGATGGCGCATGCCGGCGTGTTCGGTTCGCTGCCGGCCATCGTGGCCGTCCACGTCATCTTCGGCATGCCGCTCATGACACTCCTGTTCCGCAACTACTATGCCTCGGTGCCGCACGAGCTGTTCCAGGCCGCGCGCATCGACGGCGGCGGCTTCTGGCGCATTTTTATTCAAGTGATGCTGCCGATGTCGCTGCCGATCATCGTCGTGGCCGCGATCATGCAGGTCACCGGCGTCTGGAACGACTACATCCTGGGCCTGGTGTTCGCCGGTCGCGAGAACCTGCCGATGACGGTCCAGCTGAACAACGTGATCAACACCACCACCGGCACCCGCCTGTACAACGTCAATATGGCCGCGACCATCCTGACGGCCGCGGTGCCGCTGGCGATCTACTTCATCTCCGGACGCTGGTTCGTGCGCGGCATCGCCGCCGGCGCCGTGAAAGGCTAGGGTTAAACTCGCTATGTCGAACGTCCACCTGCGCAAACTGTGCATCACCCGCGGCAGCAACGAGATCATCCGCGATCTCGACCTGCAGATCGAGCCGGGCGAATTCCTCGTGCTGCTCGGGCCTTCGGGCTGCGGCAAGTCGACCCTGTTGCACAGCATCGCCGGCCTGATCGACCTGTCCGGCGGCGCAATCGAGATCGGCGGGCGCGACATGAGCTACGCCGACCCGAGCGAACGCGGCATCGGCATGGTGTTCCAGTCGTATGCGCTGTACCCGACCATGACGGTCGAGAAGAATATGTCGTTCGGCCTCAAAATCTCCGGCACGCCGAAGGCGGAAGTGCAGCGCCGCGTGCGCAAGACGGCCGAGATGCTGCAGCTCGACGCCCTGCTCGATCGCAAGCCATCGCAGCTCTCGGGCGGCCAGCGCCAGCGCGTCGCCATCGGCCGTGCGCTGGTGCGCGAAGCCGGCGTCTACCTGTTCGACGAGCCGCTGTCGAACCTCGACGCCAAGCTGCGCGCCGAACTGCGGCGCGAACTCAAAATGCTGCACCAGACGCTCGGTTCGACCATGATCTACGTGACCCACGACCAGGCCGAGGCGATGACGCTCGCGACCCGCATCGTGGTGATGCAGGCGGGGCGCATCCAGCAGATCGGCACGCCGGCCGAGGTGTATGACACGCCCGCCAACCGCTTCGTGGCGGGCTTTCTCGGCTCGCCATCGATGAATTTCATCGATGGAAGCGTCGATGCGCACGGCCGCTTCGGCGCCGGTGCAATCACGTTGCCATTCGCGGGCAGTGCTTCGGCCGGTGCGGTAACGCTGGCCGCGCGTCCGGAACACATCCACATCGACGACAACGGCCCCTTGAGCGCGACGGTCACCCTGGTCGAGCCGATGGGCAATCACCAGGTGGTGTGGCTCGACTGCGGTGGCCTGGCGCTGTCGTGCATCGAGCACGATGGACGTTCGCTGGCATCCGGCCAGACGGTACGCTTCGCGATCGACACGGGCCGTGTTTCGTTATTCGACCCTAAAAATGGGCAACGCTTATGACGGATGGGTGCCATCCGCACGCGGATGCAGTATGCTTGACGGTTGTTTTGATTAACTCATTGAACGGATAGGATCGCGGGTGGCGACAATCAAGGACGTAGCGCGGCTGGCTGGAGTAGGTCTCGGCACCGCCTCGCGCGTGGTCAGCGGCAAGGGCTCGGTATCGCCGGCCACGCTCGAACGCGTGCGCAAGGCGATCGACGAGCTGGGCTTCCGGCCCTCGCACGCGGCGCGCGCCCTGCTGTCCGGCACCAGCCGGATGGTCGGCGTCTACATCCCCGTGTTGTCCGGCACTTTCTACACGCCGATCCTGCAGATCATCGACACCGAGCTGCGCGCGGCCGGCCTGCACATGGTGGTCGCCTTCGGCGTCGGCCTGGGCGACGCGCGCAACCAGGCGATCGAGGGCATCGAGTTCCTGATCGAGCGCGGTTGCGATGGCCTGATCATGATGACCAGCGCCCTGCTCGACGAAGACATCGCGGCCCTCGGCGGCAAGCGGCGCCTGATCGTCGCGCTGAACCACGACTTCAAGGACATCCCGGAGCAGTGCTTCACGGTCGATCATGCGCAAGGCGGCAGGCTGGCGGCGCAGACCCTGCTCGAGCATGGCCACCGCGACATCGCCGTCATCGCCGGCCCCAGTGCGCTGGTCGACAACGTGGCCCGTATCGACGGCTTCATGCACGAGCTGAAGGACGCTGGCGTCGACACCGACAAGGTGTGGCTGGTCGAAAGCGACTTCTCGCCACAGGGCGGCTGGCATGCCGCCAAGGCCCTGGTCGAATCGAAGACGCCGTGCACCGCCCTGTTCTGCGCCAACGACGAGATGGCGGTCGGCGCCCTGTCGTACTTCCAGGAAGCCGGCATCAGCGTGCCGCGCGACCTGTCGGTGATCGGCTACGACGACACGCCGAGCGCGCAATTCTCGGCGCCGCGCCTGACGTCGGTGCACATGCCGTGGCGCGAGATGACGCAGAACGGCATCAACGCCCTGCTCAACCGCTGCTACGACCTGAAGCGCCCGGTGGCGCGCAGCTTCCCGGTCGACGTGACCATGCGCGCCTCGCTGGCCAGGGTCGGCGCCAAGGCGAAAAGCGACAAGAGCGGCAAGGGCAAAGGCAAGAGTAAAAGTGAGTGAGGCGTGTTTGCCTCATCCACGGCCGCATGCGGCCATTTTTTTGGCGCCAGACTGGAAAGCTTTCCAATGTCTTGTTAAGCTGTCCCAAAATTTAATTGAGTACAACACCAAAACCTGAAGCGAGACCATGACCACTGCCAACCGACCCGAGCCTTCCGCGCCGCAGCGCAGCGATTTTGCCCGCGATTTCCTGTGGGGCTGCGCCACCTCGTCGTACCAGATCGAAGGCGCCGGCCGTGAAGACGGCCGCGTGGAATCGATCTGGGACCGCTTCGCCGCCACCCCCGGCACGATCCGCGACGGCTCCGATGGCCTGGTGGCCTGCGACCACTATCACCGCTGGCCGGAAGACTTCGACATCGCGCGCGGCATGGGCCTGAACGCCTACCGCTTCTCGTTCGCCTGGCCGCGCATCTACACCGGCATCAAGGGCCAGCCGAACCAGAAGGGCCTGGACTTCTACTCGCGCCTGGTCGACGGCATGCTCGAACGGGACCTAGAACCATGGGCCACCTTGTACCATTGGGACCTGCCGCAGGCGCTGCAGGATGCGGGCGGCTGGGAAAACCGCGCCACCATCGACGCCTTCCTCGAGTACACCGACGCCATGACGCGCACGCTGGGTGACCGGGTCAAGCACTGGATCACCCACAACGAACCGTGGTGCACGGCCATCATCGGCAACTTCGAAGGCTGGCATGCGCCGGGCAAGACCGACCTCAAGGCCGCGCTGCAAGTCGCGCACAATGTGCTGGTCTCGCATGGCAAGGCGGTGCCGCTGATCCGCGCCAACGTGCCGGATGCGAAGGTGGGCATGGCGGTCAGCCTGCACCCGCTGCGCGCCGCCAGCGACAGCGAGCAAGACAAAGCCGCGATGGAGCGCCACGACGGCCTGCGCTACCGCTGGTTCCTCGACCCGCTGTTCGGCCGCGGCTATCCGGAAGCCACGCGCGAACGGTTCGGCGCCGCGGCGCCCGACGTCGCGCCAGGCGACATGGAAGCGATCGCCGTCAAGACCGACTTCATGGGCGTGAATTACTACTTCCCCGAAGTGGTCAAGCACGAAGCCGGCCACGCGCCGCTCGACGCGAAAGTGCTGCCGACCACCAGCGGCGAGATCACCGCGATGGGCTGGCCGGTGTCGCCGGAAGGCTTCACTGAACTGCTCACCCGCATCGAGAACGACTATCACCCGGGCCCGATGTACGTCACCGAGAACGGTTCGGCCTTCGAGGATAGCGTTGGCCCGGATGGCGAGATCGACGACGTCCAGCGCCGCCACTACCTGATGCGCCACCTGGCCGCCATGAAGGATGCGATCGACCAGGGCGCGCCGATCAAGGGCTATTTCGCCTGGAGCCTGCTCGACAACTTCGAATGGGCCGAGGGTTATCTGCGCCGCTTCGGCCTGGTGCACATCGATTACGCCACCCAGCAGCGCCGCCTGAAGAACAGCGGCAAATGGTATGGTTCCTTCCTGCGCCAGGAATGAGCCTCTACGAATAAGCGTTTATTTCAACGAACAATAAAGCGAGACAACCCATGACCTTCAAGCTTCGTCCTTCCACGCTGGCCCTCTCCATCGCCCTGGCCCTGCCGGCCATCTGCGGCGCCGCCGCTCCGGTCGACACCAGACTGGCCGACTGGCCGCGCGTGACCAGCGCCATCAAGAAGGACGACGCGATCGAGAAGCGGGTCCAGGAAATCGTCGGCAAGATGACCCTGGCCCAGAAGGTCGGCCAGATGACCCAGCCCGAGATCAAGACCACCAAGCCAGAGGATGTGACGAAGTACTACCTCGGTTCGGTTCTGAACGGCGGCGGCAGCTGGCCAAACAATAACAAGGCGGCCGACGCGAAAGAATGGCTGGCGCTGGCCCAGGCCTACCACGAGGCCTCGATGAAGACCGATATGGCGATCAAGGTGCCGGTGGTGTGGGGCACGGATGCGGTCCATGGCCACAACAACGTGCCGGGCGCCACCCTGTTCCCGCACAATATCGGCCTGGGCGCGGCGCGCAATCCGCAGCTGATGCGCGAGATCGGCGCCGCCACCGCCAGGGCGGTGCGCGCGACCGGCATCGCCTGGGTGTTCGGCCCGACCCTGGCCGTGGTGCGCGACGACCGCTGGGGCCGTACCTACGAAAGCTATGCCGAGCATCCGGAAGTGGTGCGCAGCTATGCCGGCGAATACGTCAAGGGCATGCAGGGCGCATTCAAGGACGACGCCAACACCATCGCCACCGCCAAGCACTTCATCGGCGACGGCGGCACCAGGAACGGCAAGGACCGCGGCGTGACCGAGACCACCGAGCGCGACCTGATCAACATCCACGGCGCCGGCTACTTCCCGGCCCTGGAGGCGGGCGCCCAGACCGTGATGTCCTCGTTTAACAGCTGGACCGACACGGCCAGCGGCAAGGCGTACGGCAAGCTCCATGGCAGCAAGTATGCGCTGACCGACATCCTCAAGGTCAAGATGGGCTTCGACGGCTTTGTCGTCACCGACTGGAACGGCATCGGCGAAGTGACGGGCTGCCGCAACGACAGCTGCGCCCAGGCGATCAACGCCGGCAACGACATGATCATGGTGCCGGACGACTGGAAGGCCTTCATCGCCAATACCATCAAGCAGGTCGAAGCAGGCGAGATCCCGATGTCGCGCATCGATGACGCCGTGTCGCGCATCATCCGCGTCAAGCTGCGCGCCGGCCTGTTCGACAAGAGCCCGGTGCAGAACGCCTATGCCGGCAAGGACGACGCCATGCAGGCGCGCGCGTTGGCGCGCCAGGCGGTGCGCGAATCGCTGGTGCTGCTCAAGAACGAAGGGCCCGCCCTGCCCCTCAAGCGCGGCCAGAAGATCCTCGTGGTGGGCAAGAGCGCCGACGAGCTGTCGAACCAGAGCGGCGGCTGGTCGATCACCTGGCAGGGCACCGCCACTACCAATGCCGACTTCAAGAATGCCGACACCATCCTGACCGGCATCCGTGAAGCGGCCGGCAAGGACAACGTCACCTTCAGCCTCGATGCGAAAGGCGTCGACGTGTCGAAATTCGACGTCGTGGTCGCCGTCATCGGCGAGCGTCCGTATGCCGAAGGCGATGGCGACATCCACCCGTCCGGCACCTTGCGCCACAGCAGCCGCTATCCGGAAGACCTCGCCGTGCTGAAAGCCGTCGGCGGCAAGGGCAAGCCGGTGGTCACGGTGATGGTCACCGGCCGTCCGGTATTCGCCAACGACCTGCTCAACCTCTCGGACACCTTCATCTCGGCCTGGCTGCCGGGCTCCGAGGGCAAGGGCGTGTCGGACCTGCTGGTCGAAGGCCAGCAGCGCCACGACTTCCGCGGCGTGCTGCCGTTCTCGTGGCCGAAGTCGGCCTGCCAGATCAAGCTGAACGTGGGCGACAAGGATTACGCGCCGCTGTTCGCCTACGGTTATGGCTTGAAGGTCGCCACCCGTTCCAAGCTGGGTAAACTCGATGAAAGCTATCCGCAAGGCGGCTGCAGCGCCGGCAACACCTTCCCCGTGTTCAGCCAGGCCGACCGCCTGAGCTATCCACTGGCGATCCGCTCCGGCCAGCAGACCACCGTGCTCGGCGCCGACCTGAACGCCAGCTTCAAGCTGCCGAACATTACCGTCACCACCGCCCAGGTCAATACCCAGCAGGACGCAAAGCTCGGCGCCTGGACCGGCCCGGCCACGCTGGAAGCACGCGGCGCACGCGCCATCGTGCTGCCGGCTGCTGCCGTCAAGGATGGCGCGCTGCGCTTCGACACCATCGTCGCCAAGGCGCCGGCCGGCAAGGTGACGCTGTCGATGCGCCAGGGTTCCACCAGCGTCGACCTGGATGCGACCGCCCTGTTCAAGCGCCTGGCCGTCGGCGCCAAGAACACCGTCGCGATTCCGCTGTCGTGCTTCCAGGCCAAGGGCCTCGACCTGGCCAAGGTCGATACGCCGTTCGCCGTCACCAGCGATGCCGCATTCTCGGCGGCCTTCGCCAATATCGAGATCGCCGGCGGCGCGGCCAAGGAAGCAGGCGCCGTGCAGTGCGGTGAACTGAAATGACGCAAGAGGTGACCACTGGGCTGCGGCTGCTGGCCGACGTCGGCGGCACCAACGCGCGCTTCGCCCTGCAGTCGGCTGCGGGCGCGGGGTTCGACGACATCGAGGTGCTGGCCGCCGCCGGCTACCCGAGCCTGGGCGAGGCGATGCGCGCTTACCTGGCCAATGCCAGGGTGCGCGGATTCGCGGTCGACACCGTTCGCCATGCGGCGATCGCGATCGCCAATCCGGTCGAGGGCGACGAGATCAAGATGACCAATCATCACTGGAGCTTTTCGATCGAAGCCTTGCGCGTCGAACTGGGCTTGACTACCCTGCTGATGGTGAACGACTTCGCCGCGCTGGCGATGTCGCTGCCGCACCTGGCCCAGGACGGCCGCCGGCAGATCGGCGGCGGCATCGAGTTGCCGAACCGGACGATCGGCCTGGTCGGCCCCGGCACCGGCCTTGGCGTCTCGGGCGTGGTGCCGGCGGGCGAGCGCTGGATCCCGCTGTCCGGCGAAGGGGGTCACGTCAGTTTCGCGCCCGTCACCCGCGACGAAGTGTCGATCCTGGAAGCGCTGTGGGGAGAATACGGCCACGTCTCGGCCGAGCGCCTGCTGTCCGGGATGGGCATGGAGCTGATCCACTGGGCCCGCACCGGCAAGCGTCTCAAGGCGCCCGACATCACGGCGGCGGCGCTGGACGGGTCATCGAGCGATTGCCGCGGCTCGGTCGACGTGTTCTGCGCCATCCTGGGCAGCGTGGCCGGCAACGTCGCGCTGACCCTCGGCGCAACCGGCGGCGTGTATATCGGTGGCGGCATCGTGCCGCGCCTGGGACCCATCTTCGAACAATCGGCATTCCGCGCGCGCTTCGAGGACAAGGGGCGTCTCGGCGACTATCTGTCGCGCATCCCGACCTACCTGATCACCGAACAATATCCCGCGCTGCGCGGGGTTTCGGCTATGCTGTCGGGTCATATCGCTACTCTGCAATAACAACGGAGACTCCATGCAGAACCCAATCCAGAACCCCACCGTGGCCAGCGCGGCCGTGGAAGGGGAGCGCAACCAGCACACCGGTGCGCTGGTCATCGTCACCATCCTGTTCTTCATGTGGGGCCTGATCACGTCGCTGAACGACGTCCTGATCCCGCACCTGAAGTCGATCTACACCCTCACCTACATGCAGGCGATGCTGGTGCAGTTCTGCTTCTTCGGCGCCTATTTCATCGTTTCGCTGCCGGCCGGCGCCCTGATCCGCCGCCTGGGTTACCAGAATGGCGCGGTCACCGGCCTCTTGATCGCGGCCGCCGGCTGCGCCCTGTTCTACCCTGCCTCGAACGGCGGCTACGGCATGTTCCTGTTCGCGCTGTTCGTGCTGGCCAGCGGCATCACCATCCTGCAGGTGGCCGCCAATCCCTACGTCACCGCCCTCGGACCGGCGCGCACCGCGGCCAGCCGCCTGACCCTGACCCAGGCCTTCAACTCGCTCGGCACCACCGTGGCGCCGGCGCTGGGCGGCATCCTGATCCTGTCGACCGTGGTGCTCTCGGCCGACCAGCTGGCGTTGCTGCCGGAAACCGAACAGGCCGCGCACCGTGCGGCCGAAGCCGCCGCCGTGCAAGGCCCCTACCTTGGCCTGGCCGCCGCACTGGTGCTGCTGGCGGTGATGTTCGCCATGGCGCGCCTGCCGAAGATCGCCTTCGAAGAATCGACCGCCGCGGTCGACGCCAAGGGCGGCGCGATGTCGTACCGCCACCTGGTATTGGGCGCGCTGGGCATCTTCCTGTACGTCGGCGCCGAGGTGAGCATCGGCAGCTTCCTGATCAACTTCATCGGCGAGCCGCACATCGCCGGCCTGTCGCACGCCGATGCGGCGCGCTACGTCAGCATGTACTGGGGCGGCGCCCTGGTCGGCCGCTTCATCGGCTTCGCCGTGATGCGTTATGTGAGCCCGGGCAAATCGCTGGCGGTCACCGCGCTCGGTTCGATCGCGCTGGTCCTGACCGCGACCTTCACCGAGGGCAGCCTGGCGATGTGGGCAATCGTGGCGGTGGGCCTGTGCAACTCGATCATGTTCCCGACCATCTTCAGCATGGCGCTGCATGGCCTGGGCAAGTTCACCGGCCAGGGCTCGGGCATCCTGTGCATGGCCATCGTCGGCGGCGCCGTGGTGCCGTTCGCGCAGGGCATCCTGGCCGACACCATCGGCCTGCAGATCTCCTTCCTGGTGCCGGCGGCCTGCTACCTGTTCATCATGTACTACGGCGTGAAGTACGCCAATCTGCACAAGCAGAAGGTCGCGGCCGAGTAAGCGCAGCCAGTCAGCCTGAACACCGTCGTTACTGCCACTGGCAGTAACGACTCCCCGCGCAGGCGGGGACCCAAGTTCTGCATACTTCATCGCGATGCATGCAAGCTTGGGTCCCCGCCTTCGCGGGGACGACGTTTTTGGGGGAGCGGGAACTACATTGTGACCGAGGCTATCGGTTCAGCCGCTTGAGCAGCTGCGCGCGCACCATGCGCGAGGCATCGTCGTCGAACGGCGCCAAGAGGCCGCGTGCGCCTTCCGGGATGTGGGCCGCGGTATCGGCATCGGCCTCGAACACATAGTGGCGGAACAGCTCTGCCCAGGCCGCGCGCTGCGCTGGCGGCAGGTCGCGCACCGTCATCAGGGCGTGCATCAGGGCGTTATTGGGCGTGTCCATCCAGTCCGGCGACTGGCGCCACCAGTAGTTCACCAGCACATTGAAGCCATCGAGCGCCTCGACGTGGTGCCACCACATGCTGGGCACGAAGATCGCGTCGCCCGGCTCCATCTCGGCCACCTGGGCGTGTTCCAGCGCCTGGGCGAAGCGCGGAAAGCGTTCGAGATCGGGATTCCTGAAGTCCACCAGGCTGATGGGCTGGCCGGCCGGGGTCAGGTCGATCGGGCCGACGTAGAGATTGTGCTGCTGGCCCGGCGGGAACAGGGTGAAGCGGCGGTGGCCGGCGCCGATGCAGGCCAGGTTGTCCGGCAAATCGTAATGGGCCGAGATGCGCGTGCGGTTGCCGATCCAGATGCTGGCCAGCGGGTCGCGCGCGCCCAGGTCGACGTCGTTCTCGCCCCTGAAACCCGGCAGCGCGCCGTCGATCGTGGTGGAGCCGACGTAGATGGCCGGCGGCCTTGGCGTGGCCAGGTGCTTTTCCAGTTCATCGAGCACGGCGTCGAGCCGCACCCGCATGGGCTGGAAATTGAAGCCGTCCAGCGCCTCGTTGTAGAAGAAACGGCCGTCGATCTCGGGCGCGCCGAGCATGGCGTTGACGGTGGCGTCGACGTACCAGCGGCGCAGATAGGCGATGGCGGCCTGCGGCGAGGTGCGCGCGGCCTGTACCACCGGCCAGTCGGCCACCAGGCCGCGCAAGAGCAGCGGCTCGGTGGATGTGAGGATCTCAGGGCCAAGGTCGGCGGGGCGCAGCCCGGCGATCTCGCGAACTGCTCTAACGGGCGGCGCCATCGCGCGCGTTCCTGCGGTTCTTGCGGTCGATCAGGTCGCGGAAGTGCGAGAGCGAGGCCAGCGCGAAGTACATTGGCGCCAGGTAGCCGGCAGCATGCAGTTCGGCGATGACTGCGCCGTCGAGCGCTCCCAGGCGTTCTTCATGGATGGTGAAGAAGCCGCCCACGCGGGCTTTTTCACCGTTGTCGAATTCGATGTCGAGCACGAAGGCATCGAGCAGCTCGTAACGCTTGAGGGCCTCGAGGAAGCCCGCGTTGGCCTGCACGCCGTTGTGGATGTTCGACAGCGTCTGGCTCATCTTCTCGAGCAAGTCGGTATTGCCGCCATGTGGCTTGAACACCGGTTCGCCCTCGGTCGTGCTGATGCGCGGGTGATCCAGGTCGACCTGGATCATCAGTTCGTCGCCGTTGCGGCCGATGTAGAACGGCAGGCGCTCGTGCAGCCACGGCACCAGCGGCGCATCCCAGCGGCCGTCCTCGAGGAACAGGTTCTCGTCTTGCTGGAAGCCGAGCAGCGCGATCGCCTCGTAGTTGGCGCCGTCGTCCAGCTGGCGGAAAATGATCGGATAGTGCGCCTGCAGAGAGCGGAATTCGTCGGCGAAGGTCGGCACCCAGGCGACCTCGCTGCCCAGGCCAGCGCGGTGGCCGTGGATGATGCGCAGGTCCTTGTGCTCGATATTGTTCAGCAGGGCGATGTTGGGCATGGATGTCTCGTTATCTTGTAGTGGGTGTCAGTGAAACGACAACGGCGGGCCGGCTGTTGCCGACCCGCCGTCAATACCGTCATCCGGGAAGTCTACTCCCGAACGACGGCACAGGCAAAGCCCGATCAGAACTTGTAGCGTGCGGCCACCATGTAGCGCGGGCCCGACTGCGTCACGAACAGCACCTGGTTCTTGGTGCGGCCGTGGGTGCGCTGGATCTCGTCGGTCAGGTTGATGCCTTCGAAGGACAGCGACAGGTTGTCGTTCACGTTGTAGCCGATGCTCAGGTCCAGCTGGCCGTATTTTTCGACATAGTTCGGGTTAGGGCCCTGGCCGTCGAAGGTCGACGACAGGAACTCGTCGCGCCAGTTGTAGGCCGCGCGCACATTCCACTTGTCGTTCTCGAAGATACCCACCAGGTTGGCCGAGTCGCCCAGGCCGACCAGCGCGAACTGCTCGCCGAAGCTGTTGTTGTCGTACTTCAGGCCCGAATTGACGTAGGTGTAGTTGGCCTGGATGCCGAAGCCACTGTTGCCAAACATGTGCTGGACGTTGAATTCCAGACCGCGGATGCGCGCCTTCTTCTGGTTCGAGTACGAGGTGATGCGGAAGTCCGCGATCGGATCGGAGCCGATCGCGGTGATGGTGCCGGTGGCATCGCCGGTCGCGTTGTCCGGTCCGCGCACCACGCCTTCCTGGCCGTTGAAGTTGCGGAAGATGTAGTTGCGGATGCAGGTGGTATCTGCGACCACGCAGCCGTTGGCCAGCGCCGCGTTCCAGTAAGCGCCGCCCACCGGGGTGCGCACGCCGAACGGCTGGGCGATGATCTGCGACTGGCCGGCGTAGTTATCCAGGTGCTTGCGGAAGTGGTTGATCGAGACGAAGCTCTGGCGGCCGTAGTACCACTCGAGCGCCAGGTCGATGTTCTTCGACTTGACCGGCTCCAGCGCCGGGTTGCCCTGCGAACCGGTGCCGCCTTCGACGCGCGCCAGCGTGTCGAGCACCTGGCCGCCGGCGATCTGGTCGTAGCGCGGACGGCCGATGGTCTCGCCATAGCTGAAGCGGCCCTTGAAGTCGGGACGGAACGCGATGTCGGCGTCGAAGCTCGGCAGCACGTGGTTGTAGCTGCCGTCCAGCGTAGTGAAGCCCGAATCGCCGAACAGCACCGGCAGTTCGTTCTGCGAGACCCAGCTGATCGCGGTCGGCACCTGCACCAGCGCGCTCGACCTGACGTCGGTCTTTTCATAACGCACGCCGAGCGCGGTATTGATCGGCCAGCGGGTATCCCACTCGGTGTTGAACTGCAGGTACAGGCTCTTCGACTTTTCTTCCGTCCGGCGATCGGTGTCGTAGGTGGTCTTCGGCAGGTACAGCTGCGGCAGGCCCGAGGCTTGGGCCACGATGTCGCGGATCTGGCCGAAGTTGAAGGTGTGGAAGCGGTTGAACAGGTTCGGGTTGCCGCTGCCGTCGACCTGGTCGAAGTACTTCGAGAGGCTATCCGGGGTAAACAGGCTGGCCGGGTAGTTGAAGTCCGGGGTGGCGCCGCCCCAGGTGTCGCGCTGCTGGACCGAGAAGGCCGAGCGGTATTTCACCTTGGTGGCGCCGACGCCGAACTTGAATTCGGACGCTTCCAGCACCTTCCAGCTGCCGTGGGTCTGCACCTGGTCGACTTCGGTCTTCATGTAGCCGTTCTCGAACACCGAACCGGTGACCTGCTGCGGCGAACGCAGGAAGTCGGCGCCTTCGATGGAGAGGACCGGGAAGTCCTGGGTGAAGTCGGCGGTGGTGTTGCCGCGGCTGAAGCTCGCAGTGCCGATCACATTGCTCGAACCCCATGGGCTGTCCGGCGTCGATTCGGCCGACGAGCTGTGGGCGTCGAGTTCGAGGCGCAGGGCCGAGTTCACGCGCCATGCGGCGTTGAAGCCGAGCGACTTGTTCTCGCTCTTGGTGGCGAAGTCGGAGGCGCCCATGGCGATGTCGTTGACGCCGAGCGGGATGATCTCGGTGTAGGTCAGCGGCGCGGCGAACGGACCGTCGGTCCAGCTGCTCGACGACGGGCCGAAGTTGAACCACGCCGACATGTCGTTGCGGCGGGTGTGGATCCTGTTTTCCGAATAGGTGTAGTCGAGGGTGGTGGTCAGGTCCTTGTTCGGGGCGAACTGGAACACCACCTGGCCGTTGGTGCGCTCGCGCTGCACGCCGGAGAGGTTGTAGTTCAGGTTCTGCGGCACCTGGTACAGGTCGTTCGGACCCGGACGGTTGACGATGCCGGGGGTCGCGCCGGATGCATCCGGTTGCGGGATCGTGCCCCACTGGGTGTCGTCGCCGCGGAACGGGCCTTTCCAGCCATTCGGCACCGAGGCGCGGTTGTAGCCCAGGTTGCGCTCCTGGTAGCTGGCCGAGATGCCGATGCCGAAGCGGCCGTCGGCCGAGGTATTGGAGTAGATGCCCGAGACTTCAGGGGTGACCTTGTCGCCGCTCTGCAGGCCGTCCGGCAGGTTGGTGGCCGAGGTGTCGTGCACGCCCTTGATGCCGATGCTGGCCTGCATGCCGGGACGCGACAGCGGACGCGCGGTGATCACGTTGATGGTCGCGCCGACGCCGCCGGTCGGGGTCTCGGCGCGGCTCGATTTGTAGACCTGCAGTTGCGAGATCGCTTCC
Source organism: Massilia sp. Soil_C_3 (assembly GCF_057657035.1). Taxonomy (NCBI): domain Bacteria; kingdom Pseudomonadati; phylum Pseudomonadota; class Betaproteobacteria; order Burkholderiales; family Oxalobacteraceae; genus Massilia; species Massilia sp. Soil_C_3. The sequence goes on along the minus strand of NZ_JBDGJG010000009.1, from coordinate 236,273 downwards.
GAGGCGATGTTGGCGAAGTCGAAGGCGCGGCCGTTGCGGTCGCCCAGGTTCGAGACCGGCATCTGGCGGCCGTTGAGCAACACCAGGTTGAAGTCGGGGCCCACGCCGCGCACGGTGATCTTCGAGCCTTCGCCGATTTCGCGGTCGATCGACACGCCCGAGATACGCTGCAGCGATTCGGCCAGGTTCGTGTCGGGGAATTTGCCGATGTCTTCGGCGACGATGCCGTCGACGAAGCCCTGCGCGTTGCGCTTGAGGTTCATCGACGATTCAAGGCTGGCGCGCAGGCCCGTCACGACCACGGTCTGGGTGCCCGACTGCGCAGGGCCGGTAATCGAGCCGGTGGGGTTGCTGGCGGCGTCGGTTGCCTGGTTCGGGGCGCTGGTCGCGGTCTCGGCCGGCGTGGTCGCCTGTTCTTGCGCGAATGCCGGGATGAATGCCGAACATGCGCTGGCAACTGCCAGGCTGATCAGAGTCTGTTTAGCCTTCGGGTAGTACATGTCTTCTCCTGTTTTTTTATAAATATGACCGTCGCCTAGCTACGGTGTCTCCGCCAAATCGGACGCACTGCGGCATGCGTCGTGTTTCCGCTACTCGCTGCTACATCCTTGCCTGGTCATCTCCCGACCAGGAAAACCTGCGGCGCGCGCCAAGCGGCGCAACGGGGCCGCCGGCTGGTGCCGGTGGCCTCGTTGCGTGGATTGCCCGGTGCGCGTCGCGCTGTTTCATGTGTCCTCGGCTCCTGGGCCTTGTCGGCCATTTGGGGGAACGAAGCTGACTTGTTCGCGTCATGGAAACGTTTCCATGAATTTGACTGAATATTAGGGTTAGGAAAAAAAATTGTCAACCGAATATCCATGGGGTGCTCTCCGCGTTTGACGTAGTTTTGCAACACTTTGGTGCAGCACAAGAATAAGCGCCGGTTATGGAAAAACCGTGCACCCTGTCGTTTCCCTCGTTGACACCTGTTTTTCGGCGATGCTATAGTCGGTTGACGTTGTGGTAACGTTTCCAAAATGGAGCATGGATGCACCACTTAATTGCCTGCGCTATTGCTCGACCTTTTGCCCGCCTCATCACCCGGACCGCCTTGCTCATGGCCGGTGTTACCTTCGTCGGAGCGAGTCCGGCGCATGCGCAGGGTCCCGCCTTTGCCTGGCCCGGCGGCGCGCGGGCGGCGGTCAGCCTGGCCTATGACGACGCCCTGGATTCCCAGCTCGACAACGCCATCCCGGCGCTCAACCGCCATCGCATCAAGGGCACGTTCTTCCTGCAGCTGTCCAGCGAGCCGGTGGCCAGGCGCATGGAAGACTGGCGCGCCGCGGCCAGGGGCGGCCATGAGCTGGGCAACCACAGCCTGTTCCACCAGTGTTCCGGCGCGGGACCGGACCGTGCCTGGGTCGCTCCGCACCGCAACCTGGACACCACCACGCGCGAACAGATGCAAGACCAGGTCCTGCTCGCCAACACGATGCTCACTGCGATCGACGGCCGCCGCGAGCGCACCTATACCGCGCCCTGCTTCGACGTGAAGGCCCTCGGCGGCGACTACCTGCCGGCGCTGCACGCGAGCTTCGTGGCGATCAAGGCAGGCGCCGGCCCCGGCGTGCCGGCCTCGATGGCGGCGGTCGATCCCTACCGGGTGGCTTCGGTCGCGCCGGTCGGCGCGAGCGGCGCCGAACTGATTGCGCTGGTGAAGCAGGCAGGGGAACGCGGCACCATGATCGCGTTCACCTTCCACGGCATCGGCGGCGACCACCTGAGCGTATCGACGCAGGCGCACGAGGAGCTGGTCCGCTTCCTCGCCGCGCATCGCCAGGAATACTGGACCGACACCTTCCTCAACATCATGAAGCATGTCAGGCAGCAGCGCGCGGCGACGCCCGCGGCGCGATGACGGCCGAATCAAGGAGACGCATGAAGACTTTGACCCGACTCGCCGCGCTGCTCGCGCTGGCCGCCAGCGCTGGCTGCGCCACGCAATCCGCCACCACCGCAGCCGCCAACAGCGGCCTGCCCGGCTGGACCCTCGAATGGAGCGATGAGTTCGACGGCGCGGCGCTGGACCGCAGCAAATGGCTCCCCGAGACCGGTGGCCATGGCTGGGGCAACAACGAGATGCAGTTCTATACCGACCGGCCCGAGAATGTGCGCGTGGAAGACGGCCACCTGGTGATCGAGGCGCGCAAGGAAGGCCATGAAGGCAAGGACTACACCTCGGCGCGGCTCAAGACGGCCGGGCTGAAGGAAACGCAGTACGGCCGCTACGAGGCGCGCATCAAGGTGCCGAAGGGCCAGGGCATCTGGCCCGCGTTCTGGATGCTGGGGGCGAATATCGGCCAGGTCGGCTGGCCGAAGAGCGGCGAGATCGACATCATGGAAATCATCGGCAAGGAGCCGGCCAATGCCTACGGCACCCTGCACGGTCCGGGCTACTCGGGCGAGCACGCCAACAGCCGCGCCAGCGCACTCACGGGCGCGGAATACGGCGACGACTTCCACGTGTTCGCCGTCGAATGGGAGCCGAAAGAAATCCGCTGGTACCGCGACGGCATCCACTACCACACCGCCACGCCCGAAACGGTCAAGGGAGAATGGGTATTCGAGCATCCCTTCTTCGTGCTGCTGAACCTGGCCGTGGGCGGCTACTGGCCGGGCTATCCGGATGCGACCACCCCGTTCCCGCGCAAGATGCTGGTCGACTACGTGCGCGTGTATCGCAAGGCCGCGCCCTGACGGCCTGGCCGGGCGGCCGACTTTTCGACCGCCGCCTGCAAACAATCCGCATCGGTGCGAGAATACGGCCAGGCACGCAACCCTGACACAGGGTGCATGCCAGGACCGATTCGATAATCCCCGATCTTCTTCCCACAGCGACCATAGACCCGGGCGGCCATTTGCCGTGCGGCGCGTCATTGCGTGTCGAAGCATCACCTGGAAAGCACCAATGACCGCATTATTCACGCCCTTCACCCTCAAATCCGTCACCCTGCGCAACCGCATCGCGGTGCCGCCGATGTGCCAATACAGCGCAGTCGACGGCGTCACCAATGACTGGCACCTCTCCCACTACGCCTCGATCGCGCGCGGCGGCGCCGGCCTCGTGATCGTCGAAGCCACGGCCGTCACGCCGGAAGGCCGCATCACTCCGGGCTGCACCGGCCTGTGGAACGACGAGCAGGTGGCCGGCATGGCCGCCATCGCCGCCGGGATCAAGGCCGCCGGCGCGGTGGCCGGCATCCAGATCGGCCACGCCGGCCGCAAGGCGAGCGCAAACCGTCCGTGGGACGGCAACGCACACATCCCGAACGACGCGCCGGACGGCTGGCAAACCATCGCCCCGTCCGCCCTCGCCTTCGGCGGCGACCTGTCGAAAGTGCCGCAAGAGATGACCCTGGACGACATCGCGCGCGTGCGCCAGGGCTTCGTCGACGCCGCGCGGCGCGCCCTGGCCGCCGGCTTCGAATGGCTGGAGCTGCACTTCGCCCACGGCTATCTGGCGCAATCCTTCCTGTCGCCGCATTCGAACCGCCGCGACGACCAGTACGGCGGCGACCTCGATGGCCGCGGACGCTTCCTGCTCGAGACCCTGGCCGCGGTGCGTGAAGTATGGCCGCAGCACCTGCCTCTGACCGCGCGCATGGGCGTGATCGAGTACGACGGCCGCGACGAAGAGACGCTGGCGGAGTCGATCGAGCTGACCCGCCGCATGCGCGAGGCCGGCCTGGACATGTTGAACGTGAGCGTCAACTTCACCGTCCCCGACGTCAAGATCCCTTGGGGTCCGGGCTTCCTGGCGCCGGTCGCCAGGCGCGTGAGGAACGAGGCCGGCCTGCCGGTGGCATCGTCCTGGTATATCGGCGACCCGCAGGTGGCCAACCAGGCGGTGGCCGGGGAGCAGATCGACCTGGTGATGATCGGCCGCGAGCACCTGGCCGATCCGCACTACGCTTTCCGCGCGGCCAAGGAGCTGGGCGTCGAGAACCCGTTCGCCATTCTGCCGCCGCAATACGGCTGGTGGCTGGAACGCTACCGGTAAGCCAGCCGCTGCCCGTCCTGAGCCGGCACGGGCGGCGCCAGCCTCAGGGCCGTGCCGTGGCGCGCCAGATCGCGGCCCAGCACCAGCCGCAGGTTGACGGGCGCACCGTGGTCGACTTCGCGCAGCTGGGTGCTGCCCAGGCGCTGCGCCAGCCTGCGCGCAGCGTCGGCATGGGATGCCTCGTATTCGATGCGGGTGTGCGACACCGCGAAGCCCGGCTCGTTCGACAGGCGCGTCACCCGGATCCCCGGTTCGTCGATGCGGTTCGACAGCGCGCGCGCCATGCCGGTCACGCCATTGCCGTTGCGGATTTCCAGGCGCGCGACCGCAGCCGAAGCCGGAGCCTCGCGTGCCACGCGCGCTCCTTCCACCCGCCGCAACTCCATCATGCCGTCCACGCCGACGTGGATATAGGACTGGGACCAGTCAGGGTGGGCCTGCGGCTTTGGTGCGGCCAGGGCCTGACCGAGCGGCGCCACCTCGGTCTTGCCGCCAGCGGCGGCAAAGTCCGCGCGCAGGTCGTGCTGGCGTAGCGCCGCCGCCTGCCGGTGCATCTGCGCGGCGCGCTCGGACTGTCCCGATGCCGCCAGGGCGTCGCCCAGCAGCTGCCAGGCGCGCGGATTGAGCGGGTCGAGCAGGCAGGCACGTTCCAGCGCGCCTCGCGCTTCCTGATGTTCGCCATTGAGCAGGTAAGCCTGCCCCAGGTTGGCGAACAGGTAAGCCTTCCCCGGTCCCGCATCCAGGCCGATCGACGCGGTCAGCTCGCGCCAGATGGCAGTCGCCCGTTCCAGTTCGCGCCCCTCGGCGTGCAGGGTCGCCAGGCCGTTGCGCGCGCCGGGATGGCCGGGCTCCAGCCGCAGCACGGCCTCGTAGGTGGCGCGGGCGGCGTCCGGCTGTTGCGCCAGGTGCTGGGCGCGCCCGGTGCGATAGATGTCCTCGGCCTGCGCGCCGGTATCGAAGGCGGCGCGCCAACCGAACGGCGAGCAGGCCATCAGGCCGGCGCACAGCAGCGCCAGGCGGGTCATCTCGAGGGTGCGTCGCATGGGGTCACTCCTTTCAGCGCGCGAAGGGCATGGAACCCAGGGTGCGCGAGATCTGGATTGCGGCCGGTCCGAGCAGGACCATCAGCAACGTCGGGAAAATGCAGAAGATCAGCGGGAACAGCAGCTTGAGGCCGATCTTGGCGGCGGTTTCCTCGGCCATCACGCGCCGCTTGTGGCGCAGGTTCTCGGCATGCACGCGCAGCGAGTCGCCGACGCTGGTGCCGAAGCGCTCGGACTGGATCAGCATCGCCACCAGGGTGTCGACATCGTCTACGCCCGAGCGCAGCGCGAAGTTGCGCAGCGCCTTTTCCTTGGAAAAGCCCGCGCGCATCTCCATCAGCACCAGTTGCAGCTCCTGCGACAGCACCACGCTCTTGATGTGGATTTCGGCCGCCACCTTGACCAGCGCCCGCTCCAGGCTCAGGCCGGCCTCGACGCAGACGGTCAAGAGGTCGAGCGCGTCGGGGATGGTCTCGAAGATCTCCCGCCGGCGCCGCTGCACCAGGCGCTCGAGCACCACGTTCGGCGCGTAGTAGCCGAAGGCGGCGCCCAGCAGCAGGATGCCCAGCACCTTGCTGCCGCTCAGGGACGAGCCATACAGCACCAGGAATGGCGCGCACACGGCCGGCACCAGCAGCGCCAGCGCGGTCTTGGATGCGAAGTACAGCGTCGGCGCCGACTGGTGGCGCCAGCCGGCGTTCATGAAGCGGGTACGCAAGGTCGATTTTTCCCACCCTTCCTCGGGGATCGACAGCCTGGTGAGGGGACGGGCGACGCTGGCGACGCGCTCGATCCAGCGCACGCCTGCGTCTTGTCCGGCGCGCGGACCGAGGAAGCGGCGCAGGCGCTCGCGCAGGGCCAGCGGCGCGAACAGCACCAGCGCGACCCAGGCCAGCAGGCAGACGACGGCGAAGACGATCAGCAGGAAAACCAATTGGGAAGAAGTCATGGAAGCCTCACACGCGGATGCGGATGGTCTTGCGCAGCCACAGCACGCCGAACACGATCATGCCCAGGCCGTACCACAGGAGGCGCACCCCGGACGGATCGGTCCACAGCATGCGCACGTAGTCCGGGCTGCTGACCAGCATCACGCCCATCACGCCGAACGGCAACAGGCCCAGGATCCAGGCCGACATGCGGCCCTCGGCCGACAGCACGCGCACGTGCGCCACCAGCTTCAGGCGGGCGCGGATGATCTGGCTGATGTTGCCGAGGATTTCAGCCAGGTTGCCGCCCGATTCGCGCTGGATCAGCACCGCGATGATCAGGTAGCGCAGGTCGGTCAGCGGGATGCGTTCGGCCAGGCCGTGCAGGGCCTCGTTCATCGGCACGCCGTAGTTGATTTCCTCGCGCGTGATGCGGAATTCGCCGGCCAGCGGCTCGGGCAGTTCGTTGCCGACGATTTGCAGCACATTGGTGAACGAGTGGCCGGCGCGCAGCGCGCGCGCGATAAAGTCGGCCGCCTCGGGCAGCTGGTGCTCGATGCGCACCAGGCGCCGCATGCGCATGCGGCGCAGCAGCCACCATGGCAGGACCAGGCCGCCGACGCAGGCCAAGAGGCGCGCCGGCAGCGGCACGGTGAAGGCGCTGAAGGCATCGGAGGTGAGCACCAGGGCCGCTACCAGGCAAGCCAGCGAGCCGGCGAGGAACTGGCCGACCGACCAGGTGGCGCCGGCCTGCACCAGCAGCGCATCGATGCGCTGCGCCGGCTTGAAGCGATGCAGCAGGCGGTCCAGCGCCGGGAAGCGGCTGTAGCGGCGCTGCTTGAGGATCGAAATCCGTTCGCCGCTGCGGCCGCTCACGCCGCCGGACATGATCTGCAGGCGGCGCGCGATGCGGCGCGCCGCCGCGCCATGGGTGCTCATCCACCACAGATAGAAGCCCTCGACCGCCAGGATCACGGCCGCGAACACCAGCACCACGAAGCCATAGAACAAGCCGTCCATATGCGTCCTCAGTCGCTCAGTTCAGTCACTAAGTTTTCAGTCAAACCTGCGGTCGGGATCGAAGGAATCGTCCGACACCGGGACCCCGAACAGCTTGAGGCGGTCGGCGAAGCGCGGGCGCACGCCGGTGGCGCTGAAGTGACCCAGCACCTTGCCGTCGACGTCGACCCCGCTCTGCTCGAAGCGGAAGATCTCCTGCATCGAGATGATCTCGCCTTCCATGCCGGTGATTTCCTGCAGGCTGACCAGCTTGCGCGTGCCGTCGGTCAGGCGCGAGACCTGCACCACCACCGTCACCGCCGACACGATCTGCTGGCGGATCGCGCGCGGCGTCAGGTTCACCGCCGCCATGCTGACCATGTTCTCCAGACGCGACAGCGCGTCGCGCGGGGTGTTCGAGTGGATGGTAGCCAGCGACCCTTCGTGGCCGGTGTTCATCGCCTGCAGCATGTCGAGCGCTTCCGGGCCGCGCACCTCGCCCAGGATGATGCGGTCGGGCCGCATCCGCAGCGCGTTGCGCACCAGCGCGCGCTGCGGCACCTCGCCCTTGCCCTCGATGTTGGCGGGTCGCGTCTCCAGGCGCACCACGTGCGGCTGGCGCAGCTGCAGCTCGGCCGCGTCCTCGATCGTCACCACCCGTTCGTTGGCCGGAATGAAGCCCGAGATCAGGTTGAGCAAGGTGGTCTTGCCGCTGCCGGTGCCGCCCGAGATCAGGATGTTGACCTTGGCCGTGCCCAGCCCTTCCAGCACCCGGATCATGGGCGTGGTCACGCTTTTATAGTCGAGCAGGTTCTGCACCGTCAGCGGGCTGCCGCCGAAGCGGCGGATCGACAGGATCGGCCCGTCCACCGCCAGCGGCGGAATGATCGCGTTCACCCGCGAGCCGTCCGGCAGCCTGGCGTCGACCATCGGGCTCGACTCGTCCACCCGGCGGCCCACGCGCGAGACGATCTTTTCAATGATCTTCATCAGGTGGGCGTTGTCGTGGAAGGTGATCTCGGTCAGCTCCAGCCGGCCGCGGCGCTCGACATAGACTTTATTCGCGGTATTGACCAGGATGTCCGAGATCGAAGGGTCGGACAGCAGCGGCTCGAGCGGGCCGAAGCCCAGCATCTCGTGCTGGATGTCGAGCACCAGGTGGTGCCGCTCGTGCTGGTTCAGGACGATGCGCTCGTCCTCGATGATGCGCTGCACCAGCAGCGCCAGCTCGTGCTTGAACTGCTCGGCGGTCAGTCGCTTCAGGCGCTCCAGGTCGATCCGGTCGAGGATCATCTGGTGCATCAGCTTCTTGAGTTCCTGGTAGGCCTGGTTGGGCGCATCCTGCAGCTCGGCGCCACCGCCGGTGATGCGCTCCTGGCCGGACAAGGCAAGTCGTTCGCGAAGGGACATGGGCGTCTTTCGTGGCTGGCTCGGTAATGGATCGGTAATGGATCAGTAATCCGCGTCCTGGCGCCCGAACAGGCGATCCAGCAGGCCGCGGCTTTCCTGGACCCGGTGCGCGGTCACCAGCTCGACCATCTCGGCCAGGCTGCGCGCGGCAAAGCTCGAGCGCGACAGCTGCAGCACCGGCACGCCCTGGTTCACCGAATCGGTCACCGCGACGTAGTCGTTGGGGAAGGTGTGCACCACCTCGCAGCCGAGCGCCGCATGCAGGTCTTGCAGGCGCAGCTTGCCGCCCTTCTCGTAGCGGTTGACGATCAGGCGGATGTTGTCCAGCACGTAGCCCAGCGAACGGAAGATGTCGAGCAGGCGCCGCGCGTCGCGGATGTCGGGCAGCGCCAGCTGCAGCACCGGATAGATGGTGTCGGTGACGTCCAGCGCGCGCAGCGACACCGCGTCGATCTGGCGCCCGACGTCGAGCAGCACGTAGTCGTAGTTCTGGCGCGCCACGCGCAGGATGGTGTCGATGTGTTCCGGCCTGGCCTCTTTCGCGTGGCCAGGATCGTCGGCCGCGGCCAGCACGCCGAAACCCGGCGTGACGTGCACCAGGCACGATTCGAGGAAGGGCCCGTCCACGCGCGCGATCTGGGCGCATACGTCCGACATCGTCATGGCCGGCTTCTGGTCCGACACGTACAGGGCGGCGTCGCCGAACTGGCCGTGCAGGTCGATGAGCAAGACCTTCTTGCCCGCCAGCGTGGCCAGCGCGTAGCCGAAGTTGGCCGAGATGAAGGTGGCGCCGCTGCCGCCCTTGCAGGCGATGAAGGCCAGCACCTTGCCTTCGCGCAGGCTCGACACGCCGGCGGCGGTGGCGATCCGGTCCATCGCCTCGTGGAAGGCGCGGTGCACCAGCGGCAGTTGCAGCAGCTCGCGCACGCCGGCGCGCATCGCCGTGATCAACAGGTCGGGCTGGTGCTGGTTAGTCAGCAGCATCAGCTGCGAACCCGGGTACTGGCGGCCCAGGCGCTCGAGCAGGCCCGATTCGGACGGTTGCAGCCCGCTGGCGTCGACGATCACCAGTTGCGGGGCGTCGGGTTCGAGGCGGTCGAGCGCCTCGCGCAGGCTGGCGCGGGTGGCGGCCAGGTGCAGGGGCGGCACCCGCGCCGCGCCCTGCGAGGCCAGTTCCGCGTACAAGTGGCTGTCGCGGCTGATCAGGAGCGCTCTCATGGCAGCCCCGGACGGAGGACTTCTGCTCCGCGCGCGTCCATCACTGGTCCACCATCGCCGCCGGCTGGCCGGTTTCCGGCCGGGCGAACGAGCGCTGGTAGTTGTCGATGGCGGCGCGCGCGGCGCGGCCATCGAGGCCCAGGGAGGGATTGCCGCTGGCGGCGCCGCTCGGATCGATCACCTGGGCCGCCAGGTTGCTGCGGGTGGCCGCGCCGAAGCGCGCATCCCAGTCCGGCGTGGTCGAGACGCATCCCGGCGCGCCGCAGGCGAGCAGCGCCAGCGCCGCCCATCGTGTGAATGTGGTTCGCATCGCATTCCCCTATATCAGTTCGAAGCCGCCGGCGTCAGTTCGAAGCTGGCGGTATCCGCGCCCGCGGTCTGCCCTGCGGCCGGTGGCGTGGCCGGTGACGTGGCCCGAGCGCCGGCCGGCGCTGCGGCGGCGGGCGACTCTCCTTCCAGCCGCCCGCCCAGCATCAGGCCGGCGCGCGACGGCACGACATGGCCGTCGGTGGGCAGCACGTGGCTGCCGCCCGCCAGCGGCTTGACCAGGCGCGCCGTGATCACGAACACCAGCTCGGTGCGGTCCTGCTGGTAGTCGGTGCTGCGAAACAGCGCGCCCAGCACCGGAATCTCGCCCAGGCCCGGCAAGCCCTTCATATTGGCGATCAGGTTGTTGCGCACCAGGCCGCCGATCGCGAAGCTCTGGCCGTCGTGCAGCTGCACCGTGGTGCTGGCGCGGCGCGTGGTCACCAGCGGCATGATGGCGGTGCCGGCGATGCCATTGGCGGTGATGCCGATCCCCTCGCGCGACAGTTCGGACACCTCGGGCGCCACCTTCAGGTTGATGCGCCCACCCGACAGCACGGTCGGGGTGAAGCGCACGCCGACCCCGAATTCCTTCTCTTCCAGCGTCACGCGGTCGTCGTCCTGCGACACCGGGATGTAGAACTTGCCGCCAGCCAGGAAGGAACCCTCCTGGCCGCTGATGGCCAGCACGTTCGGCTCGGCCAGGATGCGCACCAGGCCATCGAGCTTGTCGGCCTCGATGGCGAAGCGGTTGCCGTTGGTCTTGAGCCCCGACAGGCTGCCGCGCGCCAGGCCGGTCAGGAAATCGGTGGCCAGCGTGGTGGTCCAGCTGCCGGAGCCGAAGCTGAAGCGGGTGCCGGTCTCGAGCCGTTCGAGCAGGGTGCGCGAGACCTCGGCCACCTTGACCTCGAGCTGCACCTGCTGCGGCGCGCTCACCGCCAGCAGGTTGACCACCCGGGCGCCGGCCCCGCCCGCCCCGCCGCCGCCGCCGCCGGTGGCGCCACTGCGGCCCACCACGATCACGCCGTCGGTCTCGTTATCCTTGTCGGCCGCCGGGAGCTGGCGCAGCGGGCGCCGCACGTAGGCGCCGGCCAGCTCCACAGCGCGCTGCACGGCGGTGGCGTCGCTGACGGTGCCGCTCAGGATCAGGCTGTCGTTGGCCGCCATCACGCGGATGTCCTGCTCTTCCGGCATCGCGGCCTTGAGTGTGGCTTCCAGCCCACTCGGGTCCATCGCGATGGTGATGTCGATCACGCTGCACAAGCCGCTGCGGCCCTGCACGATCATATTGGTGCTGCCGACGTCGACCCCGGCGATGTACAGGGTGTCGGGGGCGACCAGCATGGCCTGCACCACGGCCGGGTTGCCGACGCTGCGCCGGGCCACCTTCTCGGGCAGGCGCAGCATGGTCGACTTGCCCATCTGGAGCACCATCGCGGCCGGCCGCGCCGCCTCGCCGCGGCAGCCTTCGGTGATGCGCGTGGGCGGCTCGTCAGCCGTGCGGGCCGGCGCCGGCTTCTTCGGCGCCGGTTTCGGTTCCGCCGCCTTTTGCGCGGCGGCGGTGGCGGTGGCGGGCGCGGCGCTGGCCAGGGCCGGGCCGGCCACCGCTGCAAGGACGGCGACAAGAAAAGCGCGCAATATGATCGAGGGACGTCGTTTCATGATCGATCCAGTCGGTGGTCAGAAGCATTCCTGCGATGCGTGCAGGCCGTTGATGACGTTGATGCAGTCGCGCTTGGGCGGGGCCGGCGCGCGCACCTGCTGCACGCGCGGTCGCGGCGGTGCCCGCACCACCGGCGGCGGCGCGGCGGCGGCGATCGTGGGCAGCAGGTTTTCCTTGGTCGCGCCGAGGGTGGCGGCGGCGGCCGGATCGACCTGGTTGCGCAGCGCCAGCGACAGCGTGCCCACGCTGCGCGCCAGGTCCAGTTTTTCCGCCTCGGCCGGAGTCACCTCGAGCGTGACGGCATTGACCACCTTGGGCTTGGTCTCGTCGCGGTTGACTTCCTGCGCCACCGCCAGCACCAGGATCCGCTCCAGCACGATCTTCGAGATGCTCTGCTCGCGCGCCCGGCTCGCGTTCGGGTCGGGCATGGTCTCGGTGCTGACGATGATGTCGACGTAGTTGCCCGGCAGGGTGAAGCCGGCCACCCCGATCACGTCGTTGACGCGCACCGTGATCGCGCGCTTGCCCTCGGTGATCAGGGCCGACAGGCCGCCCAGGGTGCCGGCCGGGGCCAGCTTGGCTTCGCTGATCGGTTCGCCCGCGAGCAGGCTGCTGCGCAATACCCGCCCGCCGAGCGGCGCGGGATCGGTGAAGGCGCCCTTCGGCACGCTGTCGGTCGGCCAGTCGGCCAGCTTGAACATCTCCGGCGTCAGGCGCTGGCCGATGTCGACGTCGGTCCTGGCGACGACGATCCGACCGGAGGTCGCACCCGGGGCATTGAGCAGCCAGCTTGCCGCCAGCGCCACCGCCAACAGGCCCAGCACCACCGCCAGTGCCATCATGATCACGGCACGTTTGTTCTTCATCGCGCATCCCCTTCATTGTCTTCCCGCTTCACCGCCGCCCGATTCGATGCACAAGGCAGCGCGGGCGGCAGGGCGCTGGCTCCGAACAGGCTGCTCCAGGCCTGGACCAGGCCCTCCACGTCGCAACGCGGCGCGCGGCCGGCGAAGCCGGCGAAATCGGCGATCCGCCCCAGCAGCTCGTGCGGCCAGGCGGCCAGCAATGGGCGTCGCGTGCGGCGGTGCAGTTCGTCGATCAGATAGTCGAACGCCGCCTCGTCGACCTCGATGCGGCGCAGCCGCGCCTGGCGCCGCAGCAGCGCGCGGTAACTCGATTCGGACAGCGGCCCCACGGCGATGCGGTAGCCGATGCGGCGCAGGCAGGCGTCGTCCAGCACCGATTCGGGCGCCAGGCTGGTGGCCAGCACCAGGCCGACGTCGAAAGGCAGCGCGTGGCTCGGACCGTGCGGCACCGTCACGTGGTCCTGGCCGGCCTCCAGCGCGCCCAGCCAGCGATGCAGCAGCTCGCCGGCCGGCATCCGCTGGCGGCCCAGGTCGTCCAGCACCAGCAGGCCGTTATTGGCCAGGATGTGGGGCGGCGCGCGCAGCACGCCACTGGCGGCGTCCACCCGCAGTTCCAGCATGTCGCGCGTGAGCTCGGCGCCGACGTGCACCAGCGGCCGCTGCGACAATTGCCAGCGGGCGTCGCAGCTGCGGCGTTCTTCCAGGCCGCGCATCTGCAGCGGCGCCGGATGCAGGGCCGGGTCGTGCAGCTGGACGATCTCGTGGTTGACCAGCACCGCGTACGGCACCGCGATCGGATCCTGGCGCAGGCGCGCGAACTTGCGCGCCAGCGTGGTCTTGCCGCTGCCGGACGGGCCGTACAGCAGCAGCGGACGGCTGGAATACAGGGCCGCGCCGATCAGTTCGCGCGTGGCCGGTTCCAGGCCGTCGCCGTCGAGCACCGCTTCGAGTTCGGTGCGCGCCACGCGCGGCGCATCCGGCTGGCGCTGCGACTGCTGCGCCACCACCCTACGCCAGGCCGCCAGCGTCACCGGCGCCGGGCCGGCATAGCGCGACTCGGCCAGGTGCTCGCCGGCGGCGCGCGCACCGGTGGTGGTGAGCTGGTAATGCACGTCGAGATCGGTATCGCCCGAATAAGCGACTTCGGCCTGCTGGCCGGCGACCAGGCCCTGCAACACTTCGCGCACCACGCTGACCGACAGCCGCAGGCGCCCGGTGAGCCTGGACAGCGGCGTCTTGCCGTCCGCATGCAGGACCTTGAGCACCAGCCCCGTCACCAGGCGCGGATCGAGCCCGGTGTCGCGCACGGTGCGCGGCTGGCGCGGCAGCACGGCGGTCACGTCGCCATCGTTCGACGACGCGCTGGCCCCGGTCCCGAACGCAGGCGCATCGAGCCCGGCGGCGGCCGTGGTGGCCGACAACATTCCAATCATGAACCCTCCTGCCCATGAAAATGTTTCTTAAGACCTTGATTTGATTCTAGCGAGCAGCCCCGACAGGCACTTGATACCTGACAAAGAGCCAATAAAGGCGCAGCAAGGACCGGACTTCAGAGAAGCGGACGATCGGCATAACGGCTGACCAGCAAGGCGATGGCGCCGCCGGCGATCGCCACCCCGTAGGGAATCGATCCGGCGCTGGGCGGGCCGCCGGCGCTGCCGGGCATCGGCGCGCGCGGCAGCCGCAGCAACGTGGGCCGCACGATCCCCCACAGGTTCGACAACACCATGCGCAGGCGGCCCTTGAAGACGATCACGGCCAGCGCCATCACGCCGCCCGCGCACCAGGCCAGGATGGCGATGCGCAGCGCGTCGCCGGGGCCGGCGAAGGCGCCCACGGCCGCCATCATCTTGACGTCCCCGGCTGCCATGCCGCGGACCAGGTAAAAGGGAAGAAAGACCGCCAGTCCGGTCGCCGCCCCGCCCAGCCAGGCGAGCAGCCCATCCACCGGTTGCGGCGACAGCAAGTGCAGGACCAGGGCGCCGAACATGCCGGCGGCCAGCAGCCGGTTCGGGATGCGGCGGCTCTCCAGGTCCTTGAGCGCCGCCGCGGTGACCAGCAGCAGCAGCAGCATATCGAGGTAAAGTGCGACAGCCATGATCGGATTCCCCGAGATAAAAAAAGCCCCGCCGGGGCCAGGTCCTGCAGCCCCCGCGGAACCAGCCGAAAAAAAAGCCCCCCAGGGCCGAACCGCGTCCCGGGGGGCAGGCAGATTACGGAGCAGTTGGAGTGTCGAACTGGTCTCGGATGTACTCGAAGGCCTGCTTGATCTCATCGCCGACTTGACCGGCGACACCGGCCATCACCACGCCGATGAGGGCGGCGATCAGGCCATACTCGATGGCCGTCACACCGTTTTCGTCAGCGAAAAATGCTTTGATGGCGGAGGTAATCGTGCTCATGACAAACTCCTTATGATGGTTGAGGAAATACTGGCTGCGACTGGGCCCCGTCGCGACTGCTGTGTTGCGTTTGCCAGTGAGTTCACTGTACCGATTAGTGCCGCACGGCAAGTTGACCATTCACAACTTTTCATGCAGAAATTCGAGCTTCTGATAAGAAACAAAATCGCAAGGGCGATGTGTCACGCTGCGGGAAACCATGAATAAAAATTGTTAAGAATAGTTGCCGGTAATACAAAAAAGTATTATGCTGTTTTGCTTGACCGCTGAAAAATGCGGCACCGCCGATCATGGCGGGCTGGACGCCCATCCAGCGCAGCCCGCCCTGTGCGCCACGCCCTGCGCGGAACGGTCCCTTCCGGTACCTCTTATTGCTTGGTCTGATAACGACGACATGGATTCCCTGCTGCGACACATGGTGGACATGACCGGCCACCGCGATCACACCATGCTGGACATCTCCGTTATTTCGGCGGTCCAGGAGTTGTCGGGCGCGGCCCGCACCCGGGTGCTCACCATCTCCAGCGTCGGCGAACAGTACTTCGTGCGCTCGCGCGCCTGCATCCATGCCGGCGGCGTGGCCTGCCCCGAAGAGCCGCAGGACAGCGGCCCCGGCGAACCGATCGCGCTCTATCCCGAACTCGGCGCCTGCCTGCGCCGCCATGAACCGCGCGCCGAGAGCATCGGCGCCGACGGCTTGCGCCGCCTGTGGCTGCCGATCTGGTTCGGCGACAAGGCCGACACCTGCCTCGAGATCGTGCACGCCGAACCGTTCACGCCCGAGGCGCTGTACATGGTCAACGGGATCGTCAGCGTGTACCGCAACTTCCAGAACCTGCTCGACTACAGCGAGCGCGACTCGCTCACGGGCCTGCTCAACCGCAAGACCTTCGACGACCAGCTGGCGCGCATGCTGCACGCCTCCGAGACCGATGCCACGGTTCCCGGCCAGGCCGAGCGGCGCCATCACAACGGCGAAGAAAAGCAGTGGCTGGCGGTGGTCGACGTCGACCACTTCAAGGGCGTCAACGACCGCTTCGGCCACCTGTATGGCGACGAGGTGCTGATCCTGATCGCCAACCTGCTGCAGTCGTCGTTCCGCGCCCAGGACCGGGTGTTCCGCTTCGGCGGCGAGGAATTCGTGGTGCTGCTGCGCTCGACGGACCTGGAGAACGCGCGCCGCATCATCGAGCGCTTCCGCGCCGACGTCGAGAGCCACGACTTCCCGCAGGTGGGCCAGGTCACCGTCAGCATCGGCTTCACCAGCGTCAGCGCCGCCGATTCGCCGGTGGTCACGCTGGGCCACGCCGACCAGGCCCTGTACTACGCCAAGGCCCACGGCCGCAACCGCGTGTGCCACTACGAAGAACTGGTCGCGGGCGGGCTGCTGCAGACCGTGGCCACTAACGACACCGCCGAATTCTTCTGAATTCCTGCAACCAGGCCTAGGCCTCGGCCAGCTGCATGAAACGCAGCGGCTCGACCTGCCACTTGGCGGCCGACTCGTGGCGCACGATCCGGTCGCCGCCGCCGAAGCCCACCGCGCGCGACAGGTCGACCGTCTCGGGGCGGATATACACCTGCCGCTTCGCATGGAAGAACACGTTGACTTTCGGCGTGAGCAGGCTCGATTCGTGCGGCTCGACCACCACGCCCAGCCGGCCCGATTCCAGCAGCACCAGGGTGCCGACCGGGTAGATGCCGACGCAGCGCATGAATTCCTGGGTCAGCGCCGGATTGAAGTGGTGCTTGCTCCACTCGTAGATCTTGCGCAGCGCCTCGGCCGGTGGGATGCCCTTGTGGTAGCAGCGGTCGGACGTGATCGCGTCGTACACGTCGACGATGGCCGCCATCTGCGCCAGCTCGCTGATGCCGTCCCCGACCTGGCGGTCCGGATAGCCGCTGCCGTCGCGCCGCTCGTGGTGATGCAGCGTGATGTCGAGCGGCACCAGGCCGATGCCCGCCGTGCGCACCAGGATGTCGTGGCCGTCGCGCGGATGGCGCTTGACGATGTCGAATTCGTCGTCGGTCAGGCGGCCCTGCTTGTTGAGGATGGCGTCCGGCACCATGGCCTTGCCGGTGTCGTGCAGCAGGCCGCCCAGGCCGGCCTGGTAGATGGTGTCCTCGTCCATTCCGCGCGAGCGGCAGAAGGCGACCAGCAACGCGCACACGCTGACCGAGTGCAGGAAGGTGTAGTCGTCCTTGTTCTTGAGCTGCAGGAGGCTGGGCAAGGCGCCCGAGTTGCGCAGGATCGATTCGGTAATGCTCTGCACCACCGGGCTCACCTGGCCCAGCTCGACGGCCTTGCCCAGGCGCGCGTCCTGCATCACAGCGCGCACCAGGCCCTCGGCCTGGCGCCGCACATGGACGGCGCGCTGCAATTCCTCGGCCAGCGGCACCCGTGTACGTCCGGAGGCGGTGGGCACCTCCGCCAGCGCCGTCACCTCGGCCTCGGTGGCGGCCGCGCTTTCGTCGACCGTCGGCGCGCCGACGTCCAGGCCGCGGCGGCAATCGATCACCACGTTGCGGATGCGCGCCTCGACGATCTTGCTGATCTCGGCCTCGTTGGTGATCAGGAACTGGTTGCGTACGAACGGATGCTCCATCCAGCCGCAATCCAGGTCCTGGATGAACATGCCCACCCTGAGCTGTGAAGAATCCACTTTTTTCAGCATCTGTCGTGTCTCTTCCCGTGCATGAATTCCCGGCGCCAGGCGCCCCTTATGCGTCGAGTATAACAAGCAGCTTGCGCAATGGAACCTTATGTTGCCCCAGAGATACGCAATGTGAAATGAATCGAAGGCGGCGGTATTACTTCGGCGCGAGCTTGACGTTAACGTTAACGTCATATAACTTACCAGCATCCCGTCCTCACCGATCTCAAGGACCCTCCCCTCATGAACGACATCACTCCCTCGGCGAAGCTCGACCTGCCCGAACAGCCGCGCCTGGCCAACAAGGTCCGTTTCGTCACCGCCGCCTCGCTGTTCGACGGCCACGACGCCTCGATCAACATCATGCGCCGCATCCTGCAGTCGAACGGCGCCGAGGTGATCCACCTCGGCCACAACCGCTCGGTCGACGAGGTGGTCACCGCGGCGCTGGCCGAGGACGCGCAGGGCATCGCCATCTCGAGCTACCAGGGCGGCCACGTCGAATACTTCAAGTACATGATCGACCTGCTGCGCCAGCGCGGCGGCGAGCACATCAAGGTGTTCGGCGGCGGCGGCGGGGTGATCGTCCCCAGCGAGATCGACGACCTGCACGCCTATGGCGTGACGCGCATCTTCAGCCCGGAAGACGGCCAGCGCATGGGCCTGGTCGGCATGATCCGCTCGATGCTCGAAGCGTGCGACGTCGACCTGTCGCCCTACGCCCCGACTTCGCTCGCGGCCCTGCGCGAAGGCGAGATCGCGGCGCGCCACCGTCCGCTGGCCCAGCTGATCACGGCGCTGGAGAACGATCGGGTCGACCCCGGCCTGCGCAAGGAGATCCTGGACACGGCCGACACGCTGCGCGTGCCGACCCTGGGCATCACCGGCACCGGCGGCGCCGGCAAATCCTCGCTGACCGATGAACTGATCCGCCGCATCCGCCTCGACCAGGGCGACCGCCTGAACATTGCCGTGATCTCGATCGACCCCTCGCGCCGCAAATCGGGCGGCGCCCTGCTGGGCGACCGCATCCGCATGAACGCGATCAATCCGTGGAACGGCCAGCAGCGCGTGTTCATGCGCTCGCTGGCCACGCGCGAAGCGGGCTCCGAGATCTCGCAGGCCCTGCCCGACGTGATCGCCGCCTGCAAGGTGGCCGGCTTCGACCTCGTGATCGTCGAGACCTCAGGCATCGGCCAGGGCGACGCCGCCATCGTGCCGCACGTCGACACCTCGATGTATGTGATGACGCCGGAATTCGGCGCCGCCTCGCAGCTCGAGAAGATCGACATGCTCGATTTCGCCGATCTCATCGCGATCAACAAGTTCGACCGCAAGGGCGCGCTCGACGCGCTGCGCGACGTAGCCAAGCAATACCAGCGCAACCGCGAACTGTGGTCGATGAACCCGGACCAGATGCCGGTCTACGGCACCCAGGCCTCGCGCTTCAACGACGACGGCGTGACCGCCCTCTACCACGGCCTGCTGCCGAAACTGGCGGCGCTGGGACTGACACTCGAAAGCGGCAGCCTGCAGGCGCCGGCGCAGCGCTACTCGAGCGGCAAGAACGTGATCGTGCCGCCCGCGCGCAGCCGCTACCTGGCCGAAATCGCCGACACCGTGCGCGGCTACCACCGCCGCGTCGGCAGGCAGGTGACGCTGGCGCGCGAGCGCCAGCAGCTCCAGGAAGCGCAGCGCATGCTGGCTGCGGCGGGCAAGGACGCCGACTTTGACGACGTGATCGCGCAGCGCGACAACGCCATGGACGGCGAAGCCAAGGCGCTGGTGGCCTCCTGGCCGCAGTTGCAGGCGACCTACGCGGGTGAAGAACACGTGGTGAAAATCCGCGACAAGGAAATCCGCACGCGCCTGATCTCGACGACCTTGTCCGGCAATCCGGTGCGCAAGGTGGCGTTGCCGCGCTTCGAGGACCATGGCGAAATCCTGCGCTTCCTGATGCTGGAAAACGTGCCGGGTTCCTTCCCCTACACTGCGGGAGTATTCCCCTTCAAGCGCGAGGGCGAAGATCCGACCCGCATGTTCGCCGGCGAAGGCGACGCCTTCCGCACCAATCGGCGCTTCAAGCTGGTGTCGACCGGCATGGACGCCAAACGCCTGTCGACCGCCTTCGATTCGGTGACACTGTACGGCGCCGACCCGGCGCTGCGGCCTGACATCTACGGCAAGGTCGGCAACTCGGGCGTGTCGATCGCGACCCTGGACGACATGAAGGTGCTGTACGACGGCTTCGACCTGTGCAGCCCGTCGACCTCGGTCTCGATGACCATCAACGGCCCGGCCCCGACCATCCTGGCGATGTTCATGAATACCGCCATCGACCAGCAGATGGACAAGTTCGTCGAAAAGAACGGGCGCCAGCCGACCGGCGCCGAGGCCGAGGAAATCCGCGCCTGGGTGCTGACCGCCGTACGCGGCACCGTGCAGGCCGACATCCTGAAGGAAGACCAGGGCCAGAACACCTGCATCTTCTCGACCGAGTTCTCGCTCAAGGTGATGGGAGACATCCAGGAATATTTTGTGACGCACGGCGTGCGCAACTTCTACTCGGTGTCGATCTCGGGCTACCACATCGCCGAAGCCGGCGCGAATCCGATCTCGCAGCTGGCCTTCACCCTGTCGAACGGCTTCACGTTTGTGGAAGCCTATCTGGCGCGCGGCATGCACATCGACGACTTCGCGCCGAACCTGTCGTTCTTCTTCTCGAACGGCATGGACCCGGAATACACGGTGCTGGGCCGCGTGGCGCGCCGCCTGTGGGCGGTGGCCATGCGCGACAAGTACGGCGCCAACGATCGCAGCCAGAAGCTCAAATACCATATCCAGACCTCGGGCCGTTCGCTGCACGCGCAAGAGATCGACTTCAACGACATCCGCACCACGCTGCAGGCGCTGATCGCGATCTACGACAACTGCAATTCGCTGCACACGAACGCCTACGACGAGGCGATCACCACGCCGACCGACGAATCGGTGCGCCGTGCGCTGGCGATCCAGCTGATCATCAACCGCGAATGGGGCCTGGCGAAAAACGAGAACCCGAACCAGGGCGCCTTCATCATGGACGAGCTGACCGACCTGGTCGAAGAACAGGTGCTGCAGGAGTTCGAGCGCATCGCCGAACGCGGCGGCGTGCTGGGCGCGATGGAAACCGGCTACCAGCGCGGCAAGATCCAGGAAGAGTCGATGCTGTACGAGCACAAGAAGCACGACGGCAGCCTGCCGATCATCGGCGTCAATACCTTCCGCAACCCGAAAGGCGCGGGCGCCCCGGCCACGATCGAACTGGCGCGCTCGACCGACGACGAAAAGCAATCGCAGCTGCAGCGCCTGGACGATTTCCACGGCCGCAACGCCGATGCGGCGCCCGCCGCGCTGGCCGCCCTGCGCCAGGCCGCGATCGACAACGAAAACGTGTTCGCGCGCCTGATGGACGCGGTGCGCGTGTGCTCGCTGGGCCAGATCACGACCGCGCTGTTCGAGGTCGGTGGGCAGTATCGGCGCAATATGTAATACGCAGGCCGTAGAATGGCCCCGTATCCACCACGGAGCCATCCATGACGATCCAGCCAGACCAGCTCGCCGCCCTGATGCGCGAAGTCGAACGGGAAGACCCGATCGACTTCGCCGACCTGCCCTTCCCCGAGGACGAGATGCGCGCTATCGTCGCCAACCACCTGTGCGAGATGGCGGCGGCGATGGAGAGCTTCAGCGAGGAAGACCGCACGCTGACCTTGCTGGCCGTATCGGCCAAGCTGGTGCTGGAAAACCTGGTGCTGCACGTGCAGCTGTTGCGGCGCCATGGCCTGCCGGTGGGCGAGAATGTGGAAGCCCTGCTGGGCCGGCTGCGCCGCGATGCCGGCCCGGATGGCGGCGGCGCGGGGTAATTTTCCCGCGTAGCAATTTTTTCAACATTCATGCAACAGGCATCGGATAAGTTTTGCAATAGCTGTGTCCGTTTGTACACTGGTTGCGCGGTTCCTTCAGGTATGATTTGTTGTTGAGAATTTCGCTTACCCGGCGAAACGACCGTCTCCACTGCCTGAGGAATTCCACATGCCGCGCCATCCCACCAAGCTCAAACTCACCGCCGCCATCCTGACCGGCGCCCTCCTGACCGTCGGCCTGGCCGGCTGCAACCGGACCCAGTCGACCGAAACCCTGCTGGCGGAGGCGTCCGAGTACCAGCAAAAAGGTGATATCAAGGCTGCCCTGATCCAGCTCAAGAACGCCGTGGCGAATAGCCCGGAAGACGGCGAGGCGCGCCTGGCGCTGGGCACCTTGCAGCTGTCCACCGGCGACAACGTCTCGGCCGAGAAGGAACTGGGCCGCGCGCGTTCGCTCGGCATCGCCGACGAGCGGGTGCTGCCGCTGCTGGGCCAGACCCTGGCGCAGCAGGGCAAGTTCAAGGAGGTGCTGGAACTGATCACACCGGAAAAGGCCGGCAAGTCGGCCGCGCTGCTGTCGCTGCGTGGCGATGCGCTGCTGGGCAGCGGCAAGCCCGACGAGGCGAAGCAGGCCTACGAGGCGGCCCTGGCCGTGAACGCCAATTCCGGCGACGCCCTGATGGGCCTGGCACGCCTGTCCGCCGTACGCGGCCAGCGCGATGCCGCCCTCCTCTACGTCGACCAGGCGGTGGCCAAGGATCCGAAGAATCCCGAAGTCTTCATCATGCAGGGCGCCATGCTGCGTTCGATGAACAAGCCGGACGAAGCCCTGGCCGCCTACGACAAGACGCTGGCGCTCAAGCCGGATCACCGCGGCGCCCATATCGAGAAAGCCTATATCGAGATCGCGCGCGGCAAGTTCGACGCGGCGAAGAAAGAAGTCGAGGCGGCGGAAAAGAACTCGCCGGGCAGCCTGCTGGTGGTGTACACCCGCGCCCTGTATGAATTCTCGCAAGGCAAGCACTCGGCGGCGAAGGATGCGCTGGCCAAGATCCTCAAGGTCGCACCCAACCACTATCCGAGCATCCTGCTGGCGGGCGCCTCCGAGCTGCAGCTGGGCGGCACCCAGCAGGCCGAGCAGCATCTGCGCAAATACCTGGAAGCCAATCCGAACAACGTCTATGCGCGCAAGCTGCTGGCCCAGGCCCAGCTCAAGAATTCCCAGCCGGCCGATGCCGCCGCCACCCTGGCGCCGGCCCTGAAGGAGGCGCCGCAGGATGCGCAGCTGCTGGCCCTGGCCGGCGAATCGTATATGCAGGTGCGCGACTTCGACAAGGCCAGCAACTACCTGCAGCAGGCCGCCACGCTGGCGCCGGAGGCAGCCGCCGTGCGCACCTCGCTGGGCCTGTCGCGCCTGGCCCAGGGCGACCAGGCGCGCGCACTGAGCGACCTCGAAATGGCCGCCACGCTCGACCCGAAGTCGCTCCAGGCCACCATGGCCCTGGTGCAAACCGAGATGGGCATGAAGCGCTACGACAAGGCGCTGGCCGCCGTCAATGCGCTCGAAAAGCAACAGCCTGACAGCCCGCAAGTGCAGCAGCTCAAGGGCGCTGTCTACATGGTCCAGGGCAAGAACGCGGAGGCGCGCACCGCCTTCGAGAAGGCGCTGTCGCTGCAGCCGAGCTTCCTGCCGGCGGTGACCAACCTGGCGCGCCTGGACGTGCAGGACAAGAAGCCGGACGCCGCCAAGGCCCGCTTCACCGCCTTCCTGGACAAGAACAAGGACAACGTCGAGGCCATGACGGCGCTGGCCGAGCTGGCCACGCTGCAAAAGAACCCGGCCGAGGCCACGAGCTGGTACGAGAAGGCCAGCGCGGCCCAGCCGAACGCCATCGCGCCTTCGCTCAAGCTCGGCGCGCACTACCTGGCCACCGAACAGGCGCCCAAGGCGCTGGCGCTGGCCCGCAAGCTGCAAACCACGCATCCGACCGATGCCGGCGTGCTCGAACTGCTCGGCCAGTCGCAGGCCGCGAACAAGGACTTCAACGGCGCGCTCGACACCTACAGCAAGCTGGTCAACGTGCTGCCGAAGGCGCCCGGCGCCCAGCTCCGCCTGGCCCAGGTGCAATTGGCGCTGAAGAACGAATCCGCGGCCGCCAACCACCTCAAGCGCGCGGTCGATCTCCAGCCCGACTTCGTACCGGCGCGCCTGATGCAGGTCGACCTGGCGCTGCGCGGCAAGCGTCCGGACGAGGCGCTGGCGGTGGCGCGCGCGCTGCAGAAGGCGGCGCCCAAGGCGCCGGTCGGCCACGTCATCGAAGGCGACGTGCTGATGTCGCAGCGAAAATTCGCCCAGGCCGAACAGTCCTATGAAAAAGGCCTGTCCCTGGCGCGCTCGTCGGAACTGACGGTCAAGGTGATGCAGGCCCTGCAGGCCGGCGGCAAGAGCAAGGAAGCGCTGGCGCGCGGCCAGGCCTGGCTCGCCGCCCAGCCGGACGACGTGCGCGTCTCGCTGCTGGTGGCCGAGCTCAACCTGTCGGCCAAGGATTACAAGGGCGCCATCGCCAAGCTCGAGAACGCGCAAAAGCGCGCCCCCGAGCATCCGCTGGTGCTGAACAACCTGGCCTGGGCCTACCAGCAGGTGAAGGATCCGCGCGCGCTGGCGACCGCCGAGAAGGCCTACAAGCTGGCCGGCGACAGCCCGGGCGTGATGGACACCCTGGGCTGGGTGCTGGTGGAGCAAGGCGACACCGCGCGCGGCCTGCCGCTGCTGCAGAAGGCCAGCAGCCAGGCGCCGAACTCGATGGAGATCCGCTACCACCTGGCGCAAGCCCTGCACAAGAGCGGCGACAAGGCCGGCGCACGCCGCGAGCTCGACAAGCTGCTGGCGTCGAGCACGCCGTTCGCCCACGCCGACGAGGCGCGCGCGCTGCTCAAATCGCTGTAACCGGGGCGTTCGCCGCGGGGCCTTGCCGGGCTCCGCGGCGAACCCGCTGTCGCGTCACCGACCCCGTCAATAAGGGCACGCTGCGTGCACGCCGGGGGTGCGCGGCCTCATCCTATCGAACGCTGGATTTATTAATGTCGCGATAAGATAACGTTCTCCTAAATGAGGATGTTTATCGTGGACGACGATTCGTACGGAATCCGGCTTACCGATACTTCGGACGGTCGTAACACGGCCAGTATGCTGATCAACAGGATGTATGCCTGGCGCGGCTACACCGGAGATCACCAGCCCAGCAGCGACCCCAACCGCATCACCCTGACCGCCACCGACAAGGGCGACGTGGTCGGCACGCTCAGCATCGGCATCGACTCCGAGGTCGGCCTGATGGCCGACGAAATCTTCAGGGACGAACTCGACGCCCACCGCGGTCGCGGCGCGAAATTGTGCGAGTTCACCAAGTTCGCCTTCGACCCTTCGGTGCGCTCCAAGACGGCGCTGGCCAATGTGTTCCACCTGGCCGTGATCTACGCGCGCGACATGCATGGCTGCACCGACATCGTGATCGAGGTCAATCCGCGCCATCGGCGCTTCTATGAACGCATGCTGGGCTTTCGCAAGGAAGGCGAACTCAAGGTCAATCCGCGGGTCGATGCGCCGGCCTACCTGCTGCGCGTGAACCTGGCCTTCGTCACCGAACAGATCGCCCTTTTCGGCGGCAGCTACGCCGCCGAGGGCGAGACCGAGGAGCGCTCGTTCTATCCTTATTTCTTTTCCCCACGCGAAGAGCGTGGCATTATCAATCGCCTGTTGCGCATGGATGAATCGCATCCGGCATGAGGGCCGGCGCCCTTGTTCCCCACTTCTTTCCTGAACCGTCAATGAATAAACCGTTCAACTACGAACAGGCGTTCTCGCGCAATATCGGCTGGGTCACGCTGGCCGAACAACAACAGCTGCGCGGCAAGCGCGTCGCCATCGCCGGCGGCGGCGGCGTCGGCGGCGTCCACCTGCTGACCCTGGCGCGCCTGGGCATCACGCGCTTCCACATCGCCGATTTCGACAGCTTCGACATCGCCAACTTCAACCGGCAAGTCGGCGCCATGATGTCGACCGTCGGCCAGCCCAAGGCCGAGGTGCTGGCGCGCATGGCGCGCGACATCAACCCCGAGATCGAGATCGCCATCTTCCCCGACGGCGTCCACAAGGACAACCTGGACGCCTTCCTGGACGGCGTCGACCTGTACGTCGACGCGCTCGACTTCTTCGCCTTCGATGCGCGCCAGCAGACCTTCGCCGCCTGCGCCCGGCGCGGCATCCCGGCCACCACCGGGGCGCCGCTGGGCATGGGCGCGGCCCTGCTCAACTTCATGCCGGGCAAGATGACCTTCGAGGAATATTTCGGCTGGGGCGACCTGCCGGAGCAAGAGAAGGCGATCCGCTTCGTGGTCGGCCTGGCGCCGGCCGGCCTGCACCGCCCCTACCTGGTGGTGCCCGAATCGGTCAACCTGGCCGAGCAGCGCGGCCCATCGACCTTCATGGCCTGCCAGCTGTGCGCCGGCATTTGCGCCACCGAGGCGCTCAAGATCCTGTTGCAACGCGGCGACGTGCTGGCGGCGCCCTGGGGCATGCAGTTCGACGCCTACCGCAACAAGCTCAAGCGCACCTGGCGCCCGGGCGGCAACCGCCATCCGATCCAGCAACTGATGCTGGCGATCGGTCGCCGCCAGTTCGCGCGCATGGCGGCGGCCGGACGCTGAAGCACGCCGGCGCCGCGCCGGCCTCATGAACGCCCGACGTCAAAAAGCCACTGCCGGATCGCTCCGGCAGTGGCTTTTTACCTTGCAGCGCTGGGCCTGCGAAGCAGGCCCGTGCGTACTTAGGCGGCTTTCTTGTTGCGGCGACGGGCAGCGTACAGGCCCAGCATGCCCAGGCCCAGCAGGCCGACCGATGCTGGCTCAGGCACTTCGGCCACGTTGCTGAAGACCACGTCCAGCGAACCGTTGATTTCCTGGGTGCCGACAGGGTCGAAGTTGTTCAGCTGGCCCGACTGGAACGACAGGTCGTAGAACGGGTTTGGCGAGGTGAAGAACTGGGTACCGAAACCGGCCAGGGCGAAGCTCGAGCTGGCGCCGAAGCTGCCGCAGTTGATGCCGCTAGGACCGCAGGTCGGCAGGGTTGGGTCGAGCACGCCGAAGCCCGACAGCGGATCGCCTTCGGCCAGCAGCAGGTCGTCGTCCGACGCGCCCACGGTGACCGAGTTAGCGCCGTTGCCAGGCATGGTGAAGGTCGAGTCCAGGTTGGCGTCCAGGTACATCGCCAGGCGGCCGCTGCCTTCGTTGAAGCGGAACACGTTCGTGCCGTTTTCGACAGCGAAGGTACCCGACGCGGTGTACAGGGCGTACAGGCCATAGTCGTTGTTCAGGCCGGTGCGGGTGACCGGGGTGGTGCCGCCGTTGGTGACGAACTGGCCGGCGTTCCACACCAGCGACACGTTGAAGGTGCCGTCGGTGTTGAAGGTGGCGATCTCGTTGTAGTTGCCGGTGATCTTGTCGGCGGTGAACGAGCGGCCGTCATATTCCACGGTGAACGGGTTGAAGTTATCAGCGTGGGCGGCGGCGCCGAACATCGAGGTTGCAGCGATTGCACAAGCGATAATGGACTTCGAAACTGCTTTCATCTTGGATCTCCTGGTTGTAGGGTTCGTACTAACACCCTCTATCTAAGCAACCATCGTGCCAGCCAAGTCAACCCCTTTAAAATCAATCACTTAACCCAACATTTCGTAGAAGAAATTACAACACTGTAAAATATTCCGACAGCTGCATTTAAGAAATTCTCATACCTTTGTCAGCCCCGTCCTACAGGGATTTCCTCAGCACCACATTCCAGGTATTCCCGGACGTGAATTCGCTGGCGATCTCATAGCCGGCAGCCAGGACCTTGGCGCGCAGCTCCTCGATGTGGAAGGGGCTGTACAGGATGCCCTTGCGGATGCCCCAGTCGTTGATCTTCTGCGCCGCCCAGCGCAATGGCGCGAAGCCGGATGGATACAGCAGCACGTTGGCGGCCAGGGTCCCGCCCGGCTTGAGCACGCGCAGGATGTCGCGCAGGGCGCCGTCGACCGTCGGGAAGCAGTGGATCGAGTTGGCGATATTGGCGGTGTCGAAGCGGTTGTCGGCGAACGGCAGCTGGGCCGCATCGGCATGCTGCACCTCGACCAGCGGATTGCCGGCGAAGCGGCGCCTGGCGCCGGCCAGCATCGACGGGGCATAGTCGATGCCGGTCACCTTGACCGGCGCGAGCTTGCGGCGGCGGCGCCAGTTCAGGACCATCTCGAGCAGGGTGCCGGTGCCGCACGCCACTTCCAGGTGATCCGGTCCGAAGTTGGGCCCGAAGAAGCGCATCTGGGTGCCGATCGTGCTGTTGTAGGCGAAGGTGAGAATGAAAAAGCCGCGCAGGTCGTACCACCACGGTTCGGATGAATAGGCTTCGGCGATTTCATCCCTGGTCTTACCGGTCGTCATGGAGCGTCCTCGTTGATTGAAGTGAAGCGCAAAATATAGGTCGTTAATGAACAGCAGGCAAGCGCGGATCGAATGCGGCTCAGCCCAGCTGGCGCAGGCGGTTGACGATGCCCGCCTCTTCGCGTTGCGAGAAGAACCAGGGGAACAGCGAGCGCTCGCCCACCGCCTTGTCCTGCATGCCGCCCCACTTGGCCACCTGTTCGGTGCCGAAGGCGGTGTCGACGCGCAGCAGGACCGCCGGCGCCTGCACCCGTGGATTGGGGCGCGATTCGCACACGGTCTGGAAGCCGAGCATCGCTTCATAAAAGCGGCGATGGCGCGGATTGACTTCGATGAAGATGTCGCGGCAGGCGTTCAGGTCGCGCGCATAGATCAGGGCCACGTGGAACAGCGAAGCCAGCACCGCCTTGGACTTGACCGCCGGGTCGACCGCCAGCTTGGTGATCTCGCATACCCGTCCTTGCTCGCGCCGTACGTCGATACAGTCCTTGAACACCTGGTCGGCCAGCAAGCCGATTTCGGAATCCAGGCCGAGGCTCAGCGTGCCGAATACCTGGCCGTGGTCGGATGCCGTCAGCGTGATCCGGTTGGGATCGCTATGCACCTGGTGGTTGCCGCTATAGCCGCGCCAGGAATACATCTTACTGATGAGCATACTGGCGGAGTTACGCTGGGAATCGATGTCGGCTGCGCGAATGCCGAACACGCGCTCATTGATGGCGACGTCGATGATGCTCGGTTCGTCGGAGGCGCTCCCGTCATCGCCGCTCGGCGTGGCGAGATAGGTCGGCCCTAATGTCTCGATCATGGTCATTCTCCAGGCAAGACCGGCGCGTCATGCACCGGCGGCATTCCTGATCATCATAGCATCGAAAATTACAATTTATCAACTGTATTAACAACAAGTATTTGCCGTTTTGACATTCATAACGCAGCCGCCATATCGCGACGATAGCAGTTTACGCAGGCTCTGCGACGCGCACGGATAAGAAAATGCGAGGATGGATCACGGCCGCATGGCAGCCAGACACCGTAAAACAGGAAGGGAGCGGCCCTGGGCCGCGCCGGCGATTGCCGGCGGAGAGACCGGCTGCGAAGCCGGTCTTGCAGGTAGGACTTAGAAGAAGCTTTCCGGGATCACCAGAATATCGCCAGGACGCATCATGATGTTCGCCGAGATATCGCCATCATTGATCAGGTCGTCAAGGCGTACATTGATTTTTTCCTGCTTGCCGTCGACGTTGCGAACGATGCTGGCCTTGTTGCCCGAGGCGAATTCAGTCACACCACCGACCGCGATCAACACATCCATCAGCGACATTTCGCGGCGATACGGCAATGCCTGCGGACGGGCGGCCTGGCCGATCACGCGGATCTGCTCGTTGAAGTTGCCGACAAAATTGGTCACGACCACGGTGACGACCGGCTGCTGGATGAACTGGGCGAGGGCCTGTTCGATGTCGCGTGCCAGCTGGGTCGAGGTCTTGCCGGCGGCTGGCAGGTCTTCGACCAGCGGGGTCGTGATCTTGCCGTCCGGACGGACCGGCACTGACATCGACACTTCCGGATTGCGCCAGACAATGATGTTGACGGCATCGCCAGGCCCGATCAGGTAGTCCGGGTTGACCGGCGCCAGCGCGGCGGTACTCGGAGGCACCGGGGTGGAACAGCCGCCCAGCAGCAGCATGCAAGCGGCGGCGCCGGCTGCCAACAGATTCTTCATGGTTTTCGTCATCATCGCGTTCATCCCCTCGCGCCTTACCTGTCCCATGGACTAGTGTTTGGCGTGAATCAAAAATTGTTATTTCGCCATCATGGCCCGCGCTATTGTAGCGCAGACGGCCGCGCCGGCAAGCCGTGCACAATTGAAATCTTTTATCTTGCCGCAAGTAGGTACATCGCCATCGGATGGCGCTAACGATCCAGCAGTTCCTGCACGTGCCGCACCGGGATGGCATACGTGATCCCGCTTGGGGCCGAGATTGCGGACTCCTTCAAGCCTTTCACGAATACCATATTGATCACGCCCAGCACGATGCCGGTCTCCGGATCGTACAGTGGCGAGCCGCTGTTGCCAGGATAGGCTGTGCCGTCGAGCTGGTAGATACTGAACGGGCTGCGCTGCAGCCGGGCCGCCGCGCGCGCGTCGAGCCGGCGCGCGTTGAGCGAAGGCTGCATCACCGGGGTGACCGCCGCCAGCAGCGCGCGATGGGTGGCCGGGTGCAGGCCCAGCACCATGCCGAGCGGGAAGCCGGTGAAGGCCAGGGCCTGGCCCTCGGCCGCGTCCGCATTCCCCAGGCGCAGGGCCGGGAGCGGCGCGCCTTCCAGGCGCAGGTGCGCCAGGTCATGTTCCCGGTCCAGGGCGACCAGCTGCGCCGGACGGAAACGCACGCCGGCGCCATCCGGCAAGACCACGCCAAGCTGCTCCATGCGAGCGGCATCGAGCTTGTCGGGCACGACGTGGGCATTGGTAATCACGCTCAGGCCGTCGCCGACCACGAAGCCCGTACCGCTGAACACGATCGCCGGGCTGCGCGTTTGCAGCTGGGTGCCGACGCCCACGATCGACGGCTTTACCGCCGCTACCGTCTGCGGCAGGGTCGCCGCCCGCGCCAATCCCCCCGTCACGCACAGCAGCGCAGCAGCGGCCACGTATCTTCCAAACAAACGTCGCGTCATTAAAACATCACAATCTTCAGGTAGTTGTAACAGGTGTGAGGCAATCGTACGGCCCCTTTCCTTTTTTAAACATTACAATAAGCTTCTTTGAATTTCAGCAACTATTTGAGGTAACTCGGTGCGCAGCCTGGACTGGGCGGCACATCCCGAATCATCAGATCGTTACGCGAAATACCACAAGCGCATTCCTTAAATGTTTGCGATAATGCAACAACGACGTTGCGATGCACCATTACGCATCGTTCTGTCCAAATGAAGTAGTGTTGCAAACCGATGGCATCGGTGACCGAGAATCGCTGGATTCCCCTACCCTCAATTGCAATTGCTTAGGGTACAAGCGATCATGCTTATTGTTTTTTGTTGCCCCTGCACGCCAGGCCCTGACCAACGAGATCGACACGATGGCTGAAATTACATCCCAGATTCTTCACTTATTAAAAGCCATCGGCAAGTACCGCTGGCACGCAGTCGCGATCACATGGGTCGTCGCACTGGTTGGCTGGGGGATGGTCTACCAGCTACCCAACCAGTACGAGGCAAAGGCGCGCGTCTATGTCGACACGCAGACCATTCTCAAGCCGCTGATGTCGGGCATGACCACCCTGCCGAACCTGAACCAGCAAGTCCAGTTCATGCGTCGCACACTGCTCAGCCGCCCCAACGTGGAACGGGTGGTGCGCGACCTCGACCTCGATGTCAATTCCAGCAGCGGCAAGGAGTTCGACAAGGTGGTCGACGACCTGATCTCCAAGATCAAGATGGTCGGCACCGGTCGTGACGACATCTACACGATCAGCTATACCGGCACCAGCGCGCAGCAGGCAAAGGACGTGGTGCAGGCCTTCCTGACCATCTTTGTCGAAGGCAGCTTCGCCGGCAAGAGGCAGGATTCCGAGAAAGCTGTCCAGTTCATCGACGAGCAGATCCGCAGCTACGAAGAGCGCCTGGCCGCGGCCGAGAATTCGCTCAAGGAATTCAAGATCAAGAACATCGGCATGCTGCCGCGCGAAGGCGCCGACTATGGCGCGCGCATGATGTCGTCCAGCGAAGCCCTGAACCAGGCGCAGCTCGACTTGGCCGAGGCCGAGCAGGCACGCAACGCGATCCGCCGCAAGATTTCGGGCGACAACAGCGGTGGCGGCAGCCGCAGCGTCCCGGTCGTGCAAGACCCGGCGCTGGATGAGCGCATCGCCAGCGTGAACAAGAACCTGGACGGATTGCGCACGCAGTACACCGAACAGCATCCCGACATCGTCGCCAACCGCCGCCTGCTCGAGCAATTGATGGAGCGCCGCGCCGAGCTGGCCAAGAACCCGGCGCCGAGCAGCGATCCGGGCGCCAACTACAGTCCGATGCTGCAGCAGCTGAACGTGCAGCTGTCCGAAGCCGAGGCGCGCGTGGCCTCGCTGCAGGCGCGCGTGGCCGAATTCAGCGCCCGGGTGACCCGCCTGCGCGGCCAGAGCGAGCAGGTGCCGGAAGTCGAAGCCCAGCTGGCCCAGCTCAACCGCGACTATGAAGTCAACCGCGCCAACTACCAGCGCCTGGTCGAGCGGCGCGAGTCGGCCAAGCTGTCGGGCGAAGTGTCGTCGGTGACCGATATGCTGACGTTCCGCGTGATCGATCCACCGACCGCTCCCGCCATCCCTGCCGGTCCCAACCGCCTCCAGCTGTTCACGCTGGTCTTCCTCGGCGCCCTTGGCGCCGGCCTGGCCAGCGCCCTGCTGCTGAGCCAGCTGCGGCCGACCTTCCTGAGCCCGGCCACGCTGCGCGAGACCACCGGCCTGCCGATCCTTGGTTCGGTGAGCATGAACTGGACGTCCGAACAGACGGTGCTGCGCAAGCGCCGCCTGATCATGCTTGCCGCCTCGGTGCTCGTGCTGTTTTGCGCCTATGCCGCCGGCATTGCCGCCATCCTGATCCGCCCTACGATGTAAGGCCGGCTGGCCTATAAGGAGTCAATGTGAGTATTATCGAAAAAGCGGCCAGCCGCATCGACAAGCAGCGCCAGAACGCCGCCCCCGCCGTCAACCATTCGCCGGCCGAGGCCGGTGCGGATGCCGCTCCCGCCGCCGTCCTGGTGGAAGTGCCTGTGGCGGAGGCTGCGCAAGCGCTGCCGGGCGCCGCCCCTGGCGCAGCGCCTGCCCGCACGCGGCGCGTCGAACTCGACCTGAACCGGATGCGCGAACTGGGCATGGTTACCGCCGCCGGCGGACGCACCAACCTGCTGGAAGAATTCCGCATCATCAAGCGCCCGCTGCTCAAGCGCGCCTTCGCCGAGCGCGGCCCGAAAGACAATCCTGCCAACCTGATCATGGTGACCAGCTCGCTGCCGGGCGAAGGCAAGACCTATTGTGCGATCAACCTGGCGATGAGCATCGCCATGGAGCTCGACCATACCGTGCTGCTCGTCGACGCCGACGTGGCGCGCCCATCGGTGCTGCGCACCCTTGGCCTGCCAACCCAGCGCGGCCTGATGGACATCCTGGTGGACAAGGAACTCGACCTGGCGGACGTCATGCTGCGCACCAACGTCGATACGCTGGCCATCCTGCCGGCCGGCACCGCCACGCCGCGCGCCACCGAACTGCTGGCCAGCTCGACGATGACGGCCATGCTGAACGAGCTGGCGAACCGCTACCCCGACCGCATCATCATCTTCGATTCGCCGCCGCTGATGCTGACCAGCGAAGCGCGCGTGCTGGCCAGCCACATGGGCCAGATCGTGGTGGTGGTGGAAGCCCAGACCACGACCCAGCATGCGGTCAAGGAGTCGCTGCACCAGCTGGAAGGCATGAGCAACGTCAATCTCATCTATAACAAGACCAGGGACATCCCCGGCATCGAAGAAACGTATGACTATCACTACGGCTAAGCTTTCCGCCGCCAGCATCGGCGCCGGGCGCGGGACCTTGCGCCTGGCGCCGTTGGCGGCCGCGCTGCTGCTGGCCTCCGTTCCCGCGCATGCCGACTGGCGCGTGACGCCGACCCTGACGCTCAGCGAGATCTGGACCGACAACGTCAACCTGACCGATGATTCACTCGCGCACAGCGACCTGATCACCCAAGTGTCGCCAGGCTTCGAGGTCAGCCAGCGCAGCCGGCGCCTGACCGTGAACGCGGCAGCCCAGCTGCACGCCTTCCACTACCTGCACGATAGCAATGAACGTGGCCTCGACGGCAGCCCCGGCACCGACGAGGACGGCGCCTTCCGCAGTCCGGCCACCATCCAGCGCAGCTACCGCGGCAACCTGCGCGGCGAGTTGGCCCGGGACCTATTCTTCATCGACGCGAGCGCCTCCCGCGGCCAGCAGAACATCTCCGCCTTCGGCCCCCGGATCAACAACGATGCGTATTCGCGTAACAACCGTACCGACATCGAAACCTGGAGCATCAGCCCATATCTGGTGCACCGCTTCGGCAACACCGCTTCCGGCCAGCTGCGCTACACGCGCGACTCGGTGGGCGGCGGCGAGAACGTCGGATTCCGGCGCACCGGCGGCGACACGCTGCAAGCCACGCTGGCCAGCGGTGCGTCGTTCCGCACCGTCGGCTGGGGCATCAACTACAACAAGCAGGAGCTGAGCGGCGACCGCTATGGCGACTCTTCCAGCGAGACCCTGGCCGCCAACCTGAGCTACATGGTCAGCGGCCGCCTGGCGCTGCTGGCCAACGCGGGCTACGATCGCTATGAGTTCGAAGGCCTGGGCGGCGGCGAGCAGGGCGCCAACTGGTCGCTGGGTTTTCGCTGGACGCCTTCGGCGCGCACCAGCCTGCAGGCCACGGCCGGACGCCACTTCTATGGCAATACCGGCAGCCTGCTGGCCACGCACCGCACCCGCCGCACCAGCTGGAACCTCACCTACGCCGACACGATCACCACCTCGCGCCAGCAATTCCTGCTGCCGTCGACCATCGACACCGCCGGCCTGCTCGACCGCATGTTCGCGACCGCCTACCCCGATCCGATCGAGCGCGCGCGGGTCGTGCAGGCCTATCTGCAGCAGACCGGCCTGCCGCCGTCGCTGTCGGAAAGCGTCAATTACCTGAGCAACCGCTTCATGCGCCAGAAGATGCTGCGCGCATCGATGGTGTACCGCAAGGGACGCAGCAGCGCCTCGCTCTCGGCCCACGTCAGCGACCGCAACGCGATCTCCGACCAGCAGAGCGACAGCCCCTTGCTGGGCAGCCAGCAGGGCCGCTTCAGCGACAACGTGCGCCAGCATGGGCTTACCGCGTATTACACCTACCGGCTCAACTCCCAGTCCAATCTGGTCGCCGGCTACGATCTCGACGAAAGCGAATCGCGCAACACCGATTACCGCAACTACCAGCGCACGATGCGCGTGGGCCTGACGCGCCGCTTCGGCGATGCCCGGGCATCGGTCGACGTGCGCCGCCGTAGCGGCGATCTCGGCAACCGGACCAGCGCCGGCACCTATACCGAGAATTCGGTATCTGCCAGCCTGATGATGATGTTTTAAGCGCAACGGAACCAGAACGGAACCACGATGTACGAATCCTATTATGGCCTGTCGGCCAAGCCCTTCCAGCTCCGCCCGGACCCGCACTTCTTCTTCGGCTCCAAGGGCCACAAGCGCGCCATGGCCTACCTCGAATACGGCCTGTCGCAGGGAGAGGGCTTCATCGTCATCACGGGCGAAGTGGGCGCCGGCAAGACTACGCTGGTGCGCAACCTGCTGGGCCACATCCCGCTCGACCAGATCGTGGCGGCGCACATCGTCAACACCAGCCTCGATCCGGAAGACACGCTGCGCATGGTGGTTTCCGCCTTCGGCCTGCCCTACGAGGGCGCCAGCAAGGCCGAGCTGCTCAATCGCCTGGAACAATTTTTGCGCTCGGTCGACCGCCAGGGCAAGCGCGCCCTGCTCGTGATCGACGAGGCCCAGAACCTGAACGCGCGCACGGTCGAGGAATTGCGCATGCTGTCCAATTTCCAGACCGACGACCGCTCGCTGCTGCAAACCTTCCTGCTCGGACAGCCTGAATTCCGCGCCACGCTGCACAGCCCCACCATGCAGCAGCTGCGCCAGCGCGTGATCGCCAGCTACCACCTGGGTCCGATGGATGCGCCGGAAACCCGCGCCTACGTCGAGCATCGCCTGGCCACGGTCGGCTGGAAGGGCGATCCCGCCTTCGACGACAGTGCGCACGCGGTGATCTACGCCTACAGCGGCGGCATTCCGCGCAAGACCAATACGCTGATGGACCGCGTGCTCCTGATGGGCTACCTGGAAGAGCTGCACGGCTTCACCGGCTCCCACATCGAGGAAGTGGTGCGCGACATCTCGGACGAGTTCCAGGCCCCGGATGGACTGGGCGAGCCGGATCCGGCGTCCATGCGCGCTGCCTCAGGCCAGCACGACCTGCAGCACGGCGAACGGCGCAGCGCCAGCGTCGAGCAGCTCGACGAACGCATGATGCGCCTCGAAAAATCGATCGTCTCGGTGCTGTCGATCCTCAAGAAGATCGCCGCCACCCCGCCCGGCTCGCAGCGCCAGCTGGACCAGGAATAACCCGGAAATAGACCCCTTTCAGGAATGGACTTGGCATGAAAATGACCGCTCCCGCCGCCCGCCCGCGTCCCGCGCCGGGCGAGAAGATCCGCAATGCGATGACCTGCGACGTCGAGGATTACTTCCAGGTCTCGGCCTTCGCCCCCTACATCGACCGCGCCAGCTGGCCGACCCGCGAATGCCGGGTCGAAGCCAATATGGAACGCATCCTGGCGCTGTACGAGCGCCATGGCGTGCGCGCGACCTTCTTCACCCTGGGCTGGATCGCCGAGCGCTATCCCGCCATGGTGCGCCGGATCGTCGATGCCGGCCACGAACTGGCCAGCCACGGCTATGGCCACCTGCGCGCCTCGGACCAGAGCCGCACCGAATTCGACAACGACATCCGCTCCTCCAAGGCGCTGCTGGAAGACATCGGCGGCCAGGCCGTGGTGGGCTACCGCGCGCCGAGCTTCTCGATCGGCCACGCCAACCTGTGGGCGCTGGACGCGCTGCACGAAGCCGGCTACAAGTACAGCTCGAGCATCTATCCGATCGCCCACGACCACTACGGCATGCCGGACGCGCCGCGCTTCGCCTTCTACCCGAACGGCCCGGACGGGCTGCTCGAAGTGCCGATCACCACGGTCAAGATGGCGGGCCGCAACCTGCCGGCCGGCGGCGGCGGCTACTTCCGCCTGCTGCCCTACGCGCTGTCGCGCTGGATGATGGAAAAGGTCAACCGCGAAGACGGTGAACCGGCCCTGTTCTACTTCCACCCGTGGGAAGTCGATCCCGGCCAGCCGCGTCCCGAAGGCCTGGGCGCCAAGGCGCGCTTCCGCCACTACGTCAATATCGACCGCATGGAGCGGCGTCTGGAACAGCTGGCGCGCGACTTCAAGTGGGACCGCATGGACCGCATCTTCCTGGATAAGCCATGAACTCGATCATCGAAGCGGCGCAGGCCAAGCGCGCGATGCCTTCCACCGCCGCCGGCGCCCAGACCCTGCACCTGATGCAGCCGCAGGATTGCGCGCGCTGGGACGCTTTCGTGCGCGCCTGCCCCAACGCCACCTTCTTTCACCTGTCTGGCTGGCAGAAAGTCATCGAGCAGTCGTTCGGCATCAAGACCTGGTTCTACTTCGTGGAACAGGACGGCCAGATCCAGGGCGTGCTGCCGCTGGCCGAGATCAAGAGCCGCCTGTTCGGCCATTCGCTGGGCGCGATGCCGTTCTGCGTCTACGGCGGCGTGGCGGCGCTGAACGACGGCGCACGCCTGCTCCTCGACGAAGCGGCCGACCTGCTGGCGAAGAAGCTGGGCGTGGGCCACCTGGAATACCGCGGCATGCACCGCGCCCATCCGGGCGACGCCTCCTGGCATACCAAGGAACTCTACGTCACCTTCCGCAAGGAGATCACGGGCGACGACGAGGCCAATATGAACGCCATCCCGCGCAAGCAGCGCGCCATGGTGCGCAAGGGGATCAAGCTCAACCTGAAAGGCGTGGTCGAGGACAATGTCGACCGCATGTTCGAGGCCTATGCCACCAGCGTGCTGCGCCTGGGCACCCCGGTGTTCCCGAAAAAATACTTCGCCCTGCTGCAGACGACCTTCGGCGACGAGTGCGAGGTGCGCACCATTCTCACCGAAGACGACCGCCTGGTCGGCTCGGTGCTGTCGTTCTACTGGCGCGACGAGGTGGTGCCCTACTACGGCGGCGGCACCGACCTGGCGCGCAGCGTGGCCGGCAATGACTTCATGTACTGGAACCTGATGCAGGCCGCCGCCGCGCGCGGTTGCCGCATCTTCGACTTCGGCCGCAGCAAGCTGGGCACCGGCGCCTACGATTTCAAGAAGAACTGGGGCTTCGAAGCCCAGCCGCTGCCCTACGAATACAAGCTGTACGCATCGACCGCGCTGCCGGACAACAATCCGCTGAACCCGAAGTACCAGCTGTTCATCAAGATGTGGAAGAAGCTGCCCATGCCGGTGGCGAACTTCCTCGGTCCCTACATCGTGCGCAACCTGGGGTAATGCCGTGCAAGACCTGCTGCTCCTGATCCACCGCATCCCCTACCCGCCCAACAAGGGCGACAAGATCCGCTCGTACAACCTGCTCAAGCACCTGGCGCGCGACTACCGGGTGCATCTGGCCACCTTCGTGGACGACGCCGACGACTGGCAGCACGTGCCCAAGGTCGAGGCGATGTGCGCCAGCAGCCATTTCGCGGCCCTGAATCCCCTGCTGGCGCGCGTGCGCAGCCTGGGCGCGCTGGTCAAGAACCGCTCGCTGTCGCTGGACTACTACCAGGATGCGGGCATGGCGCGCTGGGTCGAGCAGACGGTGGCCGCGCACGGCATCAAGCGCGTGATGGTGTTCTCGTCGCCGATGGCGCAATACGTCGACCACCATCGCGACGCGCGCCGCGTGATCGACTTCTGCGACGTCGATTCGGACAAGTGGCGCCAGTACGCCGACAAGAAGTCGTGGCCCATGAGCTGGCTGTACCGCCACGAGGCGCGCCAGCTGCTGCGCTACGAGCGCCAGGTGGCCAGCCAGTACGACGCTTCGCTGTTCGTCTCCAAGCCCGAGGCCGACCTGTTCCGCCAGCTGGCGCCCGAGAGCGTGGCGCGCATCGGCCACTTCAGCAACGGGGTCGACACCGATTACTTCTCGCCCGGGCACGAGCTGGCCAGCCCGTTCGCGCCGAATGAGCGGGCGCTGGTGTTTACCGGCGCCATGGACTACTGGCCCAACGTTGACGCCGTGCAGTGGTTCTGCGACGACGTGTTCCCGGCCCTCGCCGCGCACGACCCGGCGCTGCGCTTCTATATCGTCGGCTCGCGCCCGAATCCGCAGGTCCAGGCCCTGGGCCAGCTGCCCGGCGTGACCGTGACCGGCACCGTGCCCGACGTGCGTCCCTACATCCGCCACGCCACGCTGGCGGTGGCGCCGCTGCGCATCGCGCGCGGCATCCAGAACAAGGTGCTCGAGGCGATGGCCATGGGCACGCCGACCGTGGTCTCGCCACAGGCGCTGGAAGGCATCGACGCGGTGCCGGACCAGGAGCTGGCGGTGGCCGACGGCGCCCCGGCCTGGATCGACACGCTCAATGGGCTCCTGGCCCGCGACAACCAGGACATGGGCCGCGCCGCACGGGCGCGGGTCGAACATCATTACAGCTGGCCGAGCAACCTGGCCTGCATCGAGGAGCGACTGGAATGCTCGTGAACCCACCCAAGGACCTGGCTGCCTCCGCACCGGGCGCCGCCACGACGCCGCTGGCGCCCTCGAGCGCGATGCTGATCGCGCTCGCCCTGCTGGCCCCCTTCTTCCTCTACCTCGGCACCGCCCAGTCGCTGGTGACGATCTGGAACAGTTCCGAGACCTTCGCCCACGGCTACGCCATCCTGCCGATCAGCCTGTGGCTGATCTGGCGCAGGCGCGCGGTGTTCAATGCGGTGCCGGCGCGGCCCTGGGCCCCGGCCCTGCTGCTGCTGGCGGTGCTGGGCGCCGGCTGGCTGCTGGCGCGCATGGGCGAGGTGCAGGTGGTGATGCAGTACGCCTTCGTCTCGATGTTCCCGGTGATCGCGCTGGCCATGCTGGGCCCGCGCCTGGCGGGGGCGCTCGCCTTTCCGCTGCTGTTCCTGCTGCTGGCCGTGCCGTTCGGCGAAGTCTTCGTCGGCCCGCTGATCAACCTCACCGCCGACTTTACCGTGTGGGCAGTGCAGGCCACCGGCATCCCGGTGCTGCGCAACGGTACCCGCTTCGAGCTGCCGACCGGTTCCTGGTCGGTGGTCGAAGCCTGCAGCGGCGTGCGCTACCTGATTTCCTCGGTCACCCTGGGCTGCCTGTACGCCTACCTGACCTACCGCTCCACCAAAAAGCGCCTGCTGTTCGTGGCGGTGTCGATCGTGGTGCCGATCGTCGCCAACGGCCTGCGCGCCTACATGATCGTGATGATCGGCCACCTGTCGGGCATGGAACTGGCCACCGGCGTCGACCACCTGATCTATGGCTGGGTGTTCTTCGGCCTGGTGATGCTGCTGATGTTCTGGGTCGGCAGCTTCTGGCGCGACGACGACGAGCTGCCGGTCACTGATGCGGCTACGACGGTCGCCGCTACCGTGCCGGGCAACCCGGCGCCGGCCTCGATGGCCCGCATGGCGGCGATGTGCGCCGCCGTGGTGGCGCTCACCGCCCTGTGGCCGGGCTTCGCGCGCTACAACGACGCCGCCAACCTCAATCCGCAGCCGGTCCAGCTCTCGAGCGTGGCGGTGAGCTGGCCGCAGGTGGCGCCATTCGCCAGCTGGACGCCGCGCTGGGTGAATCCGGACGCGACCTACCGCGCCACCTTCCGCAACAGCGAAAGCATGCCGCCGGTCGCGCTCGACATCATGTACTACCGCAACCAGCGCAACGGCAAGGCCCTGATCAGCTCCGTCAACACCCTGGCCACCTCGGACGATGCCTGGCATGCGGTCGGCGGCGCGCTGCGCAGCGAGACCCTGGGCGGCCAGCCGCTGACCCTGCGCGAGACGCGCCTGAACGGCCCGACCGGCCAGATCCTGGTGTGGCAGTGGATGTCGATCGACGGCCACCTGACGGCCAATAACTATGTCGGCAAGCTGCTGCAGGCCCAGGCCAAGCTGCGCTTCCGCGGCGACGACGGCGCCGTGGTGCTGCTGTCGGCGCCGGTGCGCGATAATCCGGAAGCCGCGCGCGCCGCCCTGCGCGCCTTCCTGGCGGGCCAGGGCCAGGCGGTCGAGCGCGCGCTGGACCATGCGCGCACCCATTGACGCGCACGATCATGCATAGCGAGCTGTCTGTCCTCAATGCCCAGCGGCCCCTGGTCGTGCACCTGGTCTACTCGCTCGACGTGGGCGGGCTGGAGACGCTGCTGGTCGACTGCATCAACCGCCTGCCGCCCGAGAAATACCGGCATGCGGTGGTGTGCCTGACGCGTTATTCGGAGTTCGCCCAGCGCATCACCCAGCCCGGGGTCGAGCTGTTCGCCCTGAACAAGCCGCCCGGGAACGGCGCGCAAGTGCACGTCGATTTCTGGAAACTGATGCGGCGCCTGCGCCCGGCCATCCTGCACACCTACAACCTGGCGGCGATGGAATTCTGCTTCACCGCCGCCCTGGCCGGGGTGCCGGTGCGGATCCATGCCGAGCATGGCCGCGATGCATCCGACCCGCAGGGCTTGAACCCGAAGCACAACTTCCTGCGCCGCCGCCTGGCGCCGTTCATCGACCGCTATATCCCGGTATCCGATGACCTGCAGCGCTGGCTGGCCGACGTGGTCCGGATTCCGGCCGCAAAGAACCACTTGATCAAGAACGGCGTCGACACCGTACGCTTCGCGCCGCGCGCGGACGTGGCCACCGCCGCGCCCTGGGGGCCGGACGATATCGTGATCGGCGCCGTGGCGCGGGTGCAGGACGTCAAGAACCACCGCAGCCTTGTGGCCGCCTTCGCCCTGCTGCGCGAACGCCTGCCCGCCCTGCGCGCACGCCTGCGCCTGTCCATCATCGGCGACGGCCCGCTGCTGGGCGCGATCCGCGAACAGGTGGCAGAAGCCGGCCTGCAGGACGCGGTCTGGCTGCCCGGCGCGCGCGCCGACGTGGCCGATCTGCTGCACGGCTTCGACCTGTTCGCCCTGCCCTCGCTGGCCGAGGGCACGCCGGTCTCTCTGCTGGAGGCGATGGCGTGCGGCCTGCCGTCGGTGTGCTCGAACGTCGGCGGCATCCCGGAAGTGATCACCGATGGCGTGCATGGCCTGCTGGTGCCGGTCGAAGTAAATGCGTTGGCCGACGCGCTGGCGCGCTACGTGCAGGACCCTGACATGATGGCGCGCCACGGCGCAGCCGCGCGCGCGCGCATCGAAGAAAAATACAGCATGGACGCCATGCTGCGCGCCTATATGGCGCTGTACGACGGCCTGGTCGCGCGCAAGGCGCCGGCCCGGCTGCATCAACCCTTGAATACCTAAACAACGCAGGAAGTGAACGAGCATGTGCGGAATCGTCGGCATTTTTGATACCCAGGGAACACGCGAGATCGACCGCGGGGCGCTGGGCCGCATGAACGAGAGCCAGCACCACCGCGGCCCGGACGAAGGCGAGCTGTATCTGGAAACGGCGCTCGGCATGGGCCACCGCCGGCTATC
The DNA here is from genome assembly GCF_057657035.1 of Massilia sp. Soil_C_3. Classification (NCBI taxonomy): domain Bacteria; kingdom Pseudomonadati; phylum Pseudomonadota; class Betaproteobacteria; order Burkholderiales; family Oxalobacteraceae; genus Massilia; species Massilia sp. Soil_C_3. The sequence continues at coordinate 193,999 of NZ_JBDGJG010000009.1, read as the reverse complement.
GGTGATCGACCTGGCCAGCGGCCAGCAGCCGATCCGCAACGCCGCGGGCGACGTGGTGATGGTGTTCAACGGCGAGATCTATAACTACCGCGAACTGCGCGACGAGCTGGTCGCGCTCGGTTTCGCCTTCCGCACGAAGTCGGACACCGAGGTGCTGCTGCACGCCTACCAGGCCTGGGGCCAGGACTGCCTGCAGCGCCTGCGCGGCATGTTCGCCTTCGCCATCTGGGACCGGAAAAAGCAGACGCTGTTCCTGGCGCGCGACCACCTGGGCGTCAAGCCGATGTTCTACGCGCTGCTGCCGAACGGCCTGTTCGTGTTCGGCTCCGAGCTGAAATCGATCATGACCCACCCCGAACTGTCGCGCAAGCTCAACCCGCGCGCGGTCGAGGATTACTTTGCCTTCGGCTACGTGCCGGAACCGCACACCATCTTCCACGGCGCCTTCAAATTGGCGCCGGGCCACCGCATTACCCTGAAAGCGGGCGACACCGGGGTGAAACCCGAGCAGTACTGGGACATCCCGTTCCAGCGCGCTCCGCAGCGTCCGATGCAGGAAATCGAGCAGGAACTGACGGCGCGCCTGCAGGAATGCGTGCAGAGCCAGATGGTGGCCGACGTGCCGCTGGGCGCCTTCCTGTCGGGCGGCGTCGATTCGAGCGCGGTGGTGGCGATGATGGCGCAGCAGAATCCCGATTCGGTCGTCACCTGCTCGATCGGCTTCGACGACCCCGAGTACGACGAATCGAAGTACGCCAACGAAGTCGCCACGCGCTACCGCACCACCCACCACGCCCAGATCGTGGACAAGGACGACTACGGCCTGATCGACACCCTGGGCCGCCTGTACGACGAACCCTTCGCCGACAGTTCGGCGATCCCGACCTACCGCGTATGCCAGCTGGCGCGCAAGCACGTCACGGTGTCGCTGTCGGGCGACGGCGGCGACGAGAGCTTCGCCGGCTACCGCCGCTACCGCTTCGCGATGGCCGAGCAGCGCGTGCGCGACAAGGTGCCCGCCGGCCTGCGCAAACCCGTGTTCGGCACGCTGGGCCGGCTGTATCCGAAGGCCGACTGGGCGCCGCGCATGTTCCGCGCCAAGACCACCTTCGAGGCGCTGGCGCGCGACACGGTCGAGGGCTACTTCCATGGCGTGTCGAAGATGCCGGACCGGATCCGCGCCCAGCTGTTCTCGGATGCGTTCAAGCGCGAGCTGCAGGGCTACGAGGCGATCCAGGTGTTCCACGAGCACGCGGCGAAGTCGCCGACCGACGATCCGCTGTCGCTGATCCAGTACCTCGACTTCAAGACCTGGCTGCCGGGCGACATCCTGACCAAGGTCGACCGCGCCAGCATGGCGCACTCGCTCGAGGTGCGGGTGCCGCTCCTGGACCATACCTTCGTCGAATGGGCCTCGATCCTGCCGCCCGACATCAAGCTGGGCGGCGGCGAAGGCAAGTACATCTTCAAGAAGTCGCTCGAGCCCTTCCTCTCGCACGACGTGCTGTACCGCGCCAAGAAGGGATTCTCTATTCCGCTCGCGGCCTGGCTGCGCGGCCCGCTGCGCGACAAGCTGCGCGCGGCGGCGCTGTCCCCGCTGCTGCTCGACACCGGCATGTTCAACGAGCGCTTCCTGCGCGAGATGGTCGAACAGCACATCGCCGGCAGCAAGGACTACAGCACCCCGCTGTGGTCGGTGCTGATGTTCGAGACCTTCCTGCGGGTCAGCGCCGACGCCTGACAAGAAAACGGGGGCTGTCGAAGCCCCCGGTCGGTCCGCTCAGGTCTGCGCCCGGCCCGGGCGCAAGGTCCGCGTGATCCGGCCCAGATACCATTTGGCGATCGAGAGATAGTGCTTGCGGGTCTGGCGCAACCAGGCCCGGGGCGGCTTGATCGGATGCCAGAGCAAGTCCTTCTCGGGTCCGGCGCGCAGGCGGATGTTCATGGTCCCGAAGCTGCCGCGTTTTTCGAAACCATCGTTGGCCACGCCCTGGTAGCGCTTGTCGCGGTCCTCCTCGGCCACGAATTCGCCGGCGCCGCCGAAGTCGACCACGCTCATTCCAGCATGCTTGAGGATGGTGGCCCAGGCGTTCTCGCTGTGCGCGTTCCAGCCCTCGAGGTAGTAGCGGTCGATCAGGTCGAGCGCGGCCCCGCTGATGCGATAGAAGGTCAGGAAGACCAGCCAGCTGCTGGCCGGGGTGATGTCCGTGCCCGGTGCGCGCAGCATCGAGGAATAGGTCCAGCCGTCGAAGCCGCGCGCCAGGTGGGCTGCCAGCAAGTCTCCCTCTCGATCGGCGAGCCCGGCGAACAGCGTGTGGATGTCGCCCGAATACTCGACGTCGTCCTCGACCACCCAGTACTGCCCGTACTGCGGCTGCCCGCGCCGGAACAGCAGCGGCGGCAGGTCGCAGTTGCCGGGAATGAGCCTGAATGGACGCGCCGCGCCCTTGGCCGGATAGCCGAGGGTGTCCATCGCGTCCGGTCCGTAGATGTGGTGCTCGATCTCGATTCCGTCCAGCACCACGCGGCGCACCTCGGTCCGTGCAGAGGGCGCGTACGAGATCGCGGCGAACCGGCAGTGCGGTCCCAGCTTCAGGAAGGCCTTCCGAAAGCGCAGCAGGCGCTTCTTCACCGCAGCCGGGTCGGTGGTCTGGAACAACAGGATTTGCGGCTGGTCGTTCATGCGCATTCCCGCCTTACTTGCGTCCAGGCGCCCAGTCACGGTACCAGGCCCAGAAGTTCGCAAGGCCGGTAGCGAGCGGGGTAACGGGCGCAAAGTCTACCCACGCCTTGAGCTTGTCGATCGAGGCATGCGTGGCCGGTACGTCGCCCGGCTGCATCGGCAGGAACTCCTTGCGCGCTTCGATGCCCGTCACGTCTTCCAGCGTCTGGATGAAGTCCAGCACCCGCACAGGGTTGTGGTTGCCGATATTGAACACGGTGTGCGCCGCGCGCGTTTCCGTAGCCGGCGTCGGCTTGAACAGCAGCCGCACCACGCCTTCGACGATGTCGTCGATATAGGTGAAGTCGCGCGTGAGCAGGCCTTCGGCGAACACCGGAATCGTGGCGCCACGCGCCATTTTCTCAGCGAAGCTGAAATAAGCCATGTCGGGACGGCCCCAGGGTCCGTAGACCGTGAAGAAGCGCAGGCCGGTGGCCGGCAGCTTGAACAGGTGGCTGTACGAATGCGCCATCAGCTCGTTCGACTTCTTGGTGGCGGCGTACAGCGAGACCGGAGCATCGACCTGGTCGTCCTCGCTGAACGGCACCTTGGCGTTGGCCCCGTAGACGCTGCTGCTGCTGGCGTACAGCAGGTGTTCGATCTTGCCGTGGCGGCAGGCTTCGAGGATGTTGCCGAAGGCAACCAGGTTCGACTGCACATAGGCGGCCGGGTTCTCGAGCGAGTAGCGCACCCCGGCCTGGGCCGCCAGGTGCACCACCAGCGTTGGCCGCTCGCGTTCGAACAGCGCCGCGACCTGGGCCGCATCGGCCAGCTCCACGGTGTGGCAGGGCACGCCAGCGGGCGCCAGCAGGGCCGCCACGCGGTCGTGTTTCAGGCGCGGATCGTAATAGTCGTTGAAATTATCGCAACCGACCACCTGATGGCCCATGGCCGCCAGGCGCGCCGCCACGAAGCTGCCGACGAAGCCGCCGGCGCCCGTGACCAGGATGCGGTGGCTGCCCCCGATCATCAGGCGGCCTTCCGGCTGACGCGGCCGATACCTTCGTAGGCCAGGCCAGCCTCGGCGACTTCCGCCGGGTCATAGATGTTGCGGCCGTCGAAGATGGCCTTGCCGCGCAGGGTCTGGGCCAGGTGGCGGAAGTCCGGTGCGCGGAATTCCTTCCATTCGGTCACCAGCACCAGCACGTCGGCATTATCGACCGCGGCGGTGGCCGAGCTGGCGATGGTCAGCATCTCCTCGACGCGGGCGGCGCCGTGGTCGCGTTCCAGCACGCGCAGCGCTTCGCTGCTGGCCACCGGATCGTAGGCGCGCACGCGGCAGCCGGCGGCGAACAGTTCCTTCAGCAGGATCAGGCTCGGCGCCTCGCGCATGTCATCGGTGTTCGGCTTGAACGACAGGCCCCACAGGGCGATCGTCTTGCCGTTCAGGTTTTCAACGCCGCCGTAGAAGCGCGACAGCTTCTTGAACAACACATTCTTCTGGTTGTCGTTGACGCGCTCGGTCGCTTCCAGGATGTGCAGGGTCTGCTCGTGGTCGGCGCCGGTCTTGACCAGGGCTTTCACGTCCTTCGGGAAGCAGGAGCCGCCATAGCCCATGCCGGCATACAGGAACTGCGAGCCGATGCGCGGGTCCAGGCCCATGCCGTGGCGCACCGCCTCGATGTCGGCGCCGAGCACTTCGGCCAGGTTGGCCAGCTCGTTCATGAAGCTGATGCGGGTGGCCAGCATGGCGTTGGCCGCGTACTTGGTCAGTTCGGCGCTGCGCACGTCCATCTCGACCAGCTTTTCATGGTTGCGGCTGAACGGCGCGTACAGCTGGCGCATCAGGCGCGTGGCGCCCGTGTCGTCGCTGCCGACCACGATGCGGTCGGGACGCATGAAGTCGTCGATCGCGGCGCCCTCTTTCAGGAATTCGGGATTGCTGACCACCGAGAACGCGACCTTGCTGCCGCGCTTGTCGAGTTCGCCCTGGATCGCGGCGCGCACCTTGTCGGCGGTGCCGACCGGGACGGTCGACTTGTCGACCACCACCACCGGTTGCTCGATGCGCTGGCCGATCGAACGCGCGGCCGCCAGGATATGGGTCAGGTCGGCGCTACCATCCTCGTCGGGCGGGGTGCCGACCGCCAGGAACACGCATTCGGCGTGGGCCATGGCTTCGTCGTAGCTGGTCGAGAACAGCAGGCGGCCGGCGGCCGCGTTGCGTTCGACCATGGTGTCCAGGCCCGGCTCATGGATAGGAATGACGCCGTTCTTGAGCATCGCGATTTTTTCGTCGTTGACGTCAAGGCAAAGGACGGTGTTGCCGACATCGGCAAAACATGCACCCGAAACCAGGCCGACATAACCGGTGCCAATGATAGTGATCTTCATAATTTATCTTGGAAAAGGAATAACTGAACGAAAAAGACTGAGTACAACATCAGCGTAGGAAGCAGCTGTGTTTCCCCTAGGTGAGTGCAAATCCGTAGGACAGTTGCCACAAGTAACAATGCCAGCTGGAACTGAATTTATAGTACCATGGTTGTCAAAAATTTATGCGTCCGCCGTCAATCGTGCTGCCGTTTGGAAAAATTTTTCGCATAATAGAGTTATTGCTTTTATTGCATAAACGCCGATGTCCGGGGCCGATGCCGTACTCTCCATCCATGATCACGTCCGCCCCGACCACCTCCTACTCCGGCGCCCTGCTGCATGGCGCCACTCTCGCGAGCCTGCCGAACCGTGCGTGACCTGATACTGCTGTTCGCCTTCGTGGCGATCATTCCCTTCATCTTCAAGCGCCCGGTGGTGGGCGCGCTTGCCTATGCCCTGGTGAGCCTGATGAATCCCCACCGCATGGCCTATGGCTTCGCCCAGAATTTCCCATTTGCCATGCTGCTGTGTGTCATCACACTGGCTGCGGTCGTAATGTCGAGGGAGCCCAAGAAGCTGCCGATGTCGCCCGGGGTGCTGATGCTGCTGATATTCTTTTCATGGACCACGATCACGACAATCTTTGCCCAGATGCCAGCAGCAGCATGGAGCGACTGGGACCGGATCAGCAAGATCATACTGATGATCTTTGTCACCATCATGACGGTGCGCACCCGCAAGGACGTCCAGCTGCTGGCAGTGGTGGTGGCGCTGTCGCTGGGTTTCTGGGGGATCAAGAGCGGATTGTTCGTGATCTTCAGCGGCGGCGGCGAGGGCGTGCTCGGGCCCAAGGCGAGCTTCATCAGCGACAACAATACCCTGGCCCTGGCGCTGGTGACGGTCACGCCGCTGCTGGTCTACCTGCTCACGCAGACCCACACGAAATGGACCCGGCGCGCAGTGCTGGGCATGGCAGCCCTGACTGCGCTGGGGGCGATCGGCTCCTATTCGCGCGGCGCCCTGCTGGGCGCCTTCATGATGGGCTTCTTCCTGTGGCTCAAGTCCACCCACAAGCTCAAGACCGGCCTCGCCTTCCTGCTGCTCGTGCCGGTCGTCGTGCTGTCGATGCCGGAAGAATGGATGGGAAGGATGCATACCATCCAGACCTACAGCGAGGACGCATCGGCCATGGGCCGCATCAATTCCTGGCAGTTCGCGGTCAACATCGCCAACGAATTCGTGCTGGGAGGCGGACCGAACGTCTTCTCGCCCTATATGTTCATGCTGTACGCGCCGGATCCGGAGCGCTATTACGACGCCCACAGCATCTACTTCCAGATCATCGGCGAGCAGGGCTATATCGGGCTGGCAATCTTCCTGACCATGTTCGCCGTCGCCTGGCGAACCGGTTCACGCGTGATCCGCTTCTGCCGCGGCAAGGACGACCTGGCGTGGGCGCTGACGCTGGCGCGCATGTGCCACGTCAGCATCATCGGCTACCTCACCGCGGGCGCCTTCCTCACCCTGGCCTACTATGACCTGATCTACTATGTGATGGCGATCCTGATCACGCTCGAGAAAGTGCTGATCCGCCTGCCGCAGAAGGACGACATCCCGCCGATGCGCATCCCGTTCCTGCAGGACCGCATCGACCGCTGGCTGGGCAAGACCCCTGCGACGAAGGCGCCGGCCGGCGCACCGGCATCGGCGCTGTACTAGACCAGCACTTCCAGCGCCGGCGGATGGCCCAGGAATTGCGCCGGGCTGGCGCTGGCGCCATAGGCGCCGGACTGGAACACCACCACCAGGTCGCCGACTTGGGCGTGGGCCAGCGGCATGCGGTCGGCCAGGATGTCGAGCGGGGTGCACAGCGGGCCGGTGGCCGAGGCCGGGCCGCTGTCCGGCGCGTCGCCCGCGGCGTTCATGCGGTTGCCGACCGCCACCGGATAATTCTTGCGGATCACCTGGCCCAGGTTCCCTGAGGCGGCCAGGTGATGATGCATGCCGCCGTCCAGCACCAGGAATACCTCGCCGCGCGAGACCTTGCGGTCGATCACGCGCGCCACATACACGCCGGCCTCGCCCACCAGGTAGCGTCCCAGTTCCAGCGCCAGCCGCGCCTGCGGCAGCGCTGCGGCCAGGCGCGGCAGCCATGCGGCCAGGTGCTCGCCCATCGGCGCCGGATCGAGGCGCGCCTCGCCCGGGAAATACGGGATGCCGAGGCCGCCGCCGATGTTCAGCTGGCGCACGGCCAGCGGGCTGTCGCCGGCCAGCCGCATGGCCAGTTCGATGCTGCGCGACTGCGCCTCGACGATGGCGTCCAGGCGCAGGCTCTGCGAACCGCTGAAGATATGGAAGCCCTGGAAATCCAGGCCCAGGGCGGCCACCTGACGCAGCACCGCGCTCGCCAGTTCCTCGTCGATGCCGAAGGGCTTGGCGCCGCCGCCCATCTTCATCCCTGACGATTTCAGTTCGAAGGCGGGGTTGATGCGCAGCGCCACGCGCGGCGTGACGCCGAGCGCTTCGCCGATGCGCGCGGCGCGCGCCAGCTCATGTTCGGACTCGATGTTCAGGCACACGCCGGCGGCGATCGCCTGGCGCAGTTCGGCATCCGTCTTCGCCGGGCCGGCGAAGCTGATGTGGCCCGGGTCCTTGCCGGTATCGAGCGCGGTCTTCAACTCTCCGCTGGAGGCGACGTCGAGGCCGTCGACCAGGCCCGCCATGTGCTGCACCAGGGCCGGCATCGGATTGGCCTTGATCGAATAGTGCAGCGCCACCTGCGGCGGCAGGATCGCGCGCAGGCCCGCGACCTTGGCGCTGCAGACGGCGCGGTCGAGCGCGAAGAACGGCGTGCGACCGACGCGCTCGGCCAGCCGGGTGAGCGGGATGTCGCCGACTTGCAGGACGTCGTCGACGGTCGGAAAATGGATCTGGGGAGCGTGCTGGGGCTTGGTGCCGGTCATGGGAATGGTCTGGAATGCGGTAAGGCCCGGCCTTTACTGGCCCTGGCCGGGCTGGAAGGTCGTGCGCAGCAGGTTGCGGTCGATCTTGCCGTTCGGGTTGCGCGGCAGCGCCGCGTCGCGCACGACGATGTGGGCGGGGATCATATAGGCCGGCAGGCGGCGGCGGCACTCGGCCAGCAAGGCGGCGCGATCGACCGCGTCCAGGTCGGCTACCGCCACCGCCACGATCGCCTGGCCGAGCGTCTCGTCGGCGATGCCGAACACCGCCACCTCGCTCACCAGGCCGCTGGCATGCAGCACGCTCTCGACCTCGGTCGGGCTGATGCGGTAGCCGGACACCTTGATCATCTCGTCGCTGCGGCCGATGAAGTACAGGTAGCCGTCGGCGTCGCGCCGCACGGTGTCGCCCGACCACACGGCCAGCTCGGGCAGCGGCAGGGCCGGATCCTGGCCCGGAGCCGGGCGGAAGCGCTGGGCGGTGCGCGCCGGGTCGTTCCAGTAGCCCAGCGCCACCAGGGCGCCGCGGTGCACCAGTTCGCCCGGCTCGTCGGCCTCGCACAGGCTGCCGTCGGGCCGCACCACCAGCACCTCGGCGTTCGGGATCGCGCGTCCGATCGAATCGGGGCGGCGCGCCAGCTCGGCCGGCGGCAGATAGGTCGAACGGAAGGCTTCGGTGAGGCCATACATCAGGTACACCTCGGCGCGCGGCAGCGCCGCCCGCAGCGCCTCGACCGTCACCACCGGCATGGCGCCGCCGGAATTGGTGATGAAGCGCAGCGTGCAGTCGGCCGGCCACTCCAGGCGCGACAGGGCGATCCACAGCGGCGGCACCGCGGCCAGGCCGGTGATGCGCTCGGCGCGCACGGCGGCCACGATATCCTTCGGGAACAGGTAATTCATGAGCACCACAGAGGCGCCGCGCAGGAAAGCGGTGGTCAGCTGGCTCAGGCCATAGTCAAAACTCAGCGGCAGCACCGCCAGCAGGCGGTCGGAGGCAGCCACGCCCAGGTAGCCGGCCACGCTGGCGGCGCCGGCCACCATATTCCGGTGCGACAGCACCACGCCCTTGGGGGCGCCGGTGCTGCCCGAGGTGTACAGGATGGCCGCCATATCGGTGTCGATGCGGCGGTGCGGGGCGGACGATGCCGCCGTCCCGAGCTGCGACCAGTGCAGCAGCGCCAGGCCCGAAGGGGACGGCGCCGGCTGGGCGCCGTCGGTCAGCAGCAGCGCGCGCAGGTCGGGGCAGCCGGCCAGGCTGGCGGCCAATTGCGCCTGGCGTTCGGGCGTCGTCACCAGCAGGCGCACATTGCAGTCGGCCAGGATGTAGGCCACCTGCTCGGGTTTCAACAGCGGATTGACCGGCACGAACACGCAGCCGGCGGCGGCCGCGCCGAACATGGCCACCACGTTCTCGATGCGCTTTTCCATGTACACGGCGACCCGCTCGCCCGGCTGCAGTCCCTGGGCCAGGAACAGGGCGGCCGCCGCTTCTACCTGGCCGGCCAGTTCGCGGTAGGTGCAGCGCGCCGCGCCATAGGCCAGGGCCTCGGCCTCGGGAGTGCGCGCCGCGCTGTCGAAGATGCTGTCGTGGATCAGGTGGTTCATCGCATAGTGGGTCTGGTGGCCGCATGGCGCGGCGCGTTCTTCACGCATCTGCAATCTTACCAGTTCGGGCCGCGCAACAAGACGATTGCATGCTTTTTCGACATCGCTCCGCGAGCGCGCGCAGTGCCGCCGGTGCGCGGAAACGGCGAGGCCGCATGTTATATTTAAATCATGCCGAGAATAAACACACCAGCAGCGCCAGCATGACAGACACCCGCACCATTCCCTCCGTTCCCGTCCTCTCGCTCGGCACCTTCGCCGGCCGTGGCGCCACCCTGCCGGCGCTGGACGACGCGCCTGCGGTGCAAGCCGTCACGAGCGGCCGGATCGCGATCGGGATGGCGCTGCGCGCGCTTGGCGTCGGTCCTGGCGACCGGGTGCTGGTGCCGGCCTACCACAGTCCCTCGATGATCCCGCCGGTGCACTGGCGCGGGGCCGAGGCCGTGTTCTACCGCGTCCATCCCGACACCACGGCCGACCTCGATGACGTGGCGCGTAAGCTGGGCCCTGGCGTGAAGGCCGTCATGGCCACCCATTTCTTCGGCTTCCCGCAAGACTTGCGCGCCCTGCGCGCGCTGTGCGACGCCAACGGCGCCGGCCTGATCGAGGATTGCGCCCACTGCTACTTCGGCGAGCGCGATGGCGTCGCGGTCGGCAGCAGCGGCGACTATGCGATCGGCAGCAGCATGAAATTCTTCCCGATCTTCGAAGGCGGCTGCCTGGTCTCGCACCGCCATCGGCTACCGGACGCCCTGGCTGGCGCCGGCGCCGGCTTCGAGGCCAAGGCCGCGCTGGCCGCGCTCGAGAACAGCTTCGGCCACGGCCGCCTGCCCGCGCTGCGCGCCGCCATGGCGCTGCCGCTGCGGCTCAAGACGTTCTTGTGGCAGCGGGTCAAGGCGCGCAATGGCAGCAGAAATGGCGCGGGCGGCGCGGCGTCGGCGCTGGCCCCGTCGTCCTCCGACAGCAGCTTTGCCTTCGATCCGCACTGGCTCGACCGGCGCTCGTCCTGGTTCTCGCGCGCCGTGTTGCAACGCGCCGGCCGCGCGCGCCTCGTCGAGGGCCGGCGCCGTCACTACCTGGAACTGGAACGCGCGCTGGCCGGCGCGCCGGGCTGGCGGCCGCTGTTCCCCGCCCTGCCCGACGGCGCCTGCCCCTGGGTGTTCCCGCTGCTGGCCAACCGTCCGGAGGCCCTGTTCGCGTGCCTGCGCGCCGCCGGGGTGCCGATGGTGCGCTTCGGCAGCAGCCTGTGGCCGGGGGTCGACGACGCCGTCTGCGCCAACAGCATGGAGTTGGGCCGGCGCCTGTTCGGCCTGCCCGTGCACCAGGAACTGCGGGATGCAGAACGCAGCCGGCTGGCGGCCGCCGTGCGCCGTGCGCTGGAAGACAGCGCGGGAGCGCCGGCATGAGCTGGACCGTGGTCCCGGCGGCCGAGCTGATGGCCCGTCCCGACCTGCTGGAACGCTGGCGCCGCCTGCAGCACGACGCCGGCGGCTCGCCGCTGCTGGCGCCGGAATTCGTCACGCCCCTGCTGGCCGTATTCGGCACCGGACGGGAGCGGCTGGCCTGGCATGAACAGGATGGATCGACCGACGTCATGGCGGTCCTGGCGCCGTCGCGCCCCGGCGCCTGGGACACCTTCCAGCCGGCGCAGGCCCCGGTCGGCCTGTGGCTGCAGCGCGATGCGCGCCCGCGCCCGGAGCTGTTGCCCGGGCTGCTGCGTGCCCTCCCCGGCCCGGCCCTGATGCTGGGCCTGACCCAATGCGACCCGATGCTGATGGAACGTCCCGCCGCTGGCGCGGGCCTACGCACCCTCGACTACATCGAGACCGCCCGCGTCACCCTGCCGGCCAGCTTCGACGACTACTGGAATACGCGCGGCAAGAACCTGCGCGGCAACCTGCGCAAGCAGCGCAAGCGCCTGAAGGACGACGGCGTGCCGACCCGGCTTGAGGCCTGCCGCGCTGTGCACGAGATGGCGGCCGCAGTGGAGGACTACGGCCGCCTGGAAAGCGCGGGCTGGAAGGCGAAGGACGGCACCGCCGTCAGCGCCGGCAACGAGCAGGGCCGCTTCTACCGCGCCATGCTGGAAGCCTTCGCCGCCCTGGACGCGGCCTGCGTCTACCGCTACTACATCGGCGAACGGCTGGCGGCGATGGACTTGTGCGTGGAGGGCGGCGGCTGCATCGTCGTGCTCAAGACGGCCTATGACGAAGGCATCGGCAACGGCCTGTCGCCGGCGCTCCTGATGCGCGAGGAAGCCACGCGCGACATCGTCGAAGCGCGCCGCTTCGAGCGCATCGAATTCTATGGAAGGGTGATGGAGTGGCACCTGCGCTGGACCGGCGAGGTGCGCACCATGTACCACCTGAACGCCTACCGCTGGCCCTGGCTGGGCCGGCTGCACGCGCGCGCCGCCGGGCGCTGATTTCAGCGCACCGCTTCGAGCGCCAGCGGCGCGACCCCGGCCTGGGGCGCCAGCGCCGCCCCGACCTGCGACAGGGCCAGGAACTGGCCGCCGATCTCGTCGCGGAACCAGGCGCAATAATCGTGGATCGTGGAGACCAGGCGTTCACGGTCGGCCGCATCGCGCACATATGGCGTGTGGCCTGGCACCAGCGAGGGACTGTGGTAGGTCAGCGAGAACACTTCGCAGCCATCGGCGCGCAGCGCGCGCGTCAGGCGCCGCATCTCGGCGCCGCTGGCGACTTCAGGGCTGAGGCGGATGCGCTCGAGCGCGCGGGTACGCGCCAGCATGCCGCCCATGCGCAGCGTGCGTCCCGCCAGGCTGCGCGTGAGGTCGAACAGCTGTGGTCCCATGCCGCGCAGCCAGCCGGCATAGCCGGTGGTCACGGGCAGCTCAAGCAGGCGCCGTCCGCCGGCCTCGAACCAGTAGGGATGCTCGTCAAAGGCGCGAAAATCCGGAGCGCCATCGTCTTCGAAGCGGGTATGCGGCACCACGCTGGCATCGATCTCATAGCCCAGCGCGGCTACCGCCTCGGCGCTGTGCGGCCCCAGGCCGTAACGGCCCGACTTGAAGGCGGTCGGCGCGCGCCCGAAGGCGTCGCCGATGGCGTTGGTGAGCATGCGCAGCTTGGCCAGTTCCAGCTCGCGCGGCAGGTTGCCGGCATAGGAATTGAAGCGCGTGACCTGCTCTTCATAGGGAGGCGATACCCAAGGGTGGAGCTGGGTACCGATATCGCAGCGTCCTTCCTGCATCAGCCGGCGCAGGGTGGCGACGGCCTGCGGGGCGGTGGCCACCGGCCAGTCGACCATATACGCCGGCACGATGCCGAAACGGTCGAACACCCGCTCGTGCATCAGGGGCTGGGCTGCGACCGAGGCGGTGTCGACGTTGGCGCGGTCGAACGGCCGGTCCCAGGCGAATTCTTCCTCGGTGTCGACAATCACGATCAGGACCGGCGCCCGGCCCGGCGCCAGTCGCGCCTTTACATGATTTGTTGTGCTTAGCATTGCATCATTTCCGCGAAGCCCGGGTACGTTACATTGGCGCAGCACGACGGCCGGCACTATGTGCTTGGTTACAAGTGCCGGCGATGTCACCGGTCCGTGTTGTCATCCTATCACATTGGAAGATTATTCAATGTCAACTTCGCAAGAATGCATAATTCCCTGATATTAAAATTCAGTAAATACGATAATTTCCCTGTGCTGGTTTGAGTGCTTTTGTGCTCAGTCGCTTAGAAAAGCGGTTCAAAAGTATATAAAAACCAAGATTATTGTAGCTTTCTCACCTTTTTTCCTGAAAATCTCTTGACTTTGTTGTCGAATATTATTTCAAACCCTGCACTTCCGTTGTTTTTGCGCAGGAAATCGGCAAAATCTGTTCAAAATTGGCCCATGGAAAAGTTTATCGGGGTAAAGTTCAGTTCCACACGGAAATTAATTTCCATAGCGAACTATTACCCCTACTTACATGACCATCGATCAGATCCCGAGCCGCGTGGTACGTGGCAATGTCAATGCCGCCCAGCCGATCCGTCTGCCGCTGCGCACCGCCCTCGCCGCCATCCTGAGCGCAGCCCTGCTGAGCGCCTGCGGCGGCGGCGGCGGCGATGACGTCACGGCCGATACCGTGTCGTACGCCGACTCGAATACCTCGCTGGCCAAGACCACCACCGGGTTCAAGCCGACGCCGACCACGCCGACCGTGCTCACCCCGGTGACGTCGAACAATCCTGCAACGATCGTCGTCGGCGCCACCATCACCGACTTCGAGATCCAGAACCTGGGCGCGGCCCGGACCAACGTGCCCTTCACCTTCGGCCAGATGGTCGCGGCCGGCCAGATGGGCGCGAACGAGGGCCTCGCGGCGCGCCTGTCGAACGGCACCGTAATGCGCCTGCAGACCGACGTCAAGGCAACCCACGCTGACGGTTCGGTGCGCCACATGGTTGTCTCCGGCGTCCTCCCGACCCTGGCCGCCGGCCAGATCGAGAAGATCGAGCTGGTCAAGTCGACCGCGCAGGAGAAAAGCGCACTGACCGTGCAAGACCTGGTCGCCAGCGGGCTGACCAGCGAGGTGGTGGTCAAGCAGGACGGCCTGCAGTACACCGCATCGCTGAAGGATGCGGTGGTTGCCCCGAAAGCCGTGAACTGGCTGTCCGGCCCCGTCGTCAACGAATGGATCATCACCGCGCCGCTCAAGACCGCCAACGGCGTCGTGCACCCGCGCGTCGGCGTCAGCTTCGCCGTGCGCTGGTATCCGACCCTCGACAAGCAGGCCCGGGTCGACGTGATCTTCGAGAACACGATGACGTTCAAGGCTTCGCACAATATGGTCTACGACGTGAACGTCGACGTCGGCGGCCGTTCGATCTTCTCGCGCCCCGCGATGTCGCATCTGCACCATACGCGCTGGCACCAGAGCGGCTGGTGGAATGGCGCCAGCGCACCGGACATCCATGTGCGCCCGAACACCGCATACCTGATCGCGTCCAAGGCCGTGTCGAACTACAACCAGGCCAGCAAGCCGGGCGAAGCCACGCTCGCCTATATGGGCAAGCAGATCACCCCCGACAACACCGGTCCGATGAAGATCGGTCCCCTGGCCGCCGCCATGGGCGGAACCGGTGGCCGTCCGGACATCGGTCCGCTGCCGATGTGGAGCGTGTCCTATCTGCTGTCGCTCGATATGCGCGCACGCAATGCCATGATGTCGGTCGCCGACGGCTCGGGCACCTGGTCGATCCACATGCGCGACGAAAAGACCGGCTATCCGCTGCGCGTCGACAACGACGCCTACAAGAACACGTCGACCCACATGAACCTGGCGAACAAGGGTCCGCTGCCGGTGCCGCGTTGCGTCAATAACGACAAGGTCCTGTGCGGTTCGAAATACACCCACGATACGGCCCACCAGCCGTCGATGGCCTACCTGCCTTACCTGCTGACCGGCGACTACTATTACCTGGAAGAGCTGCAGTTCTGGGCCGCCAGCAATCCGCTGGAAACCGACCCGTCCAATTCCGGCTACGGCCAGGGCCTGGTGCGCTGGCAGCAGATTCGGGGCCAAGCCTGGTCGCTGCGCACGCTGGGCCATGCCGCCTACATCACGCCGGATGCGCATCCGCTCAAGGGTTATTTCGTCAAGCAGCTCGACAACAACCTGAACTTCTACCACGCGACCTATGTGGCGGGTAACCCGAACCAGCTGGGCGTGTACGACGGCTCGGGCACCGGCTCGTTCAAGGTGGTGGCCTCGGCGCCGTGGCAGGACGACTTCCTGACCTGGAGTTTCGGCTACCTGGCCGAGCTGGGCTTCGACAAGGCGTTGCCGATTCTGCAATGGAAGGCGAAATACGCGGTCGGCCGCATGACGACGCCAGGCTACTGCTGGATCCAGGCTTCGGCCTACCACCTGGAATTCCGCCCCAGCGCCAAGGAACCGATCTTCAGCGACCTGGCCACGATGCACGCGTCTAACTTTGGCGGCGACAAGATCCTGAACGAGAGCCGGCAGCTGAGCCATCCGAAAGGCCTGAAGTATATCGACCAGCCATGCGCCAGCCAGGCCCAGAGCGACTGGCTCCGCGCCGCCACCAGCGGTCACTGGTCGCCAGGCCGGATGTCGGGCTTCTCGGATTCGAACATGGGCTATCCGTCCAATATGCAGCCGGCGCTGGCGGTGGCGACGACTTCGGGGATCGCCAATGCGGCCCAGGCCTGGACCGTGTACAGCGGCCGCGCCGACAAGCCGGATTACAGCAAGGGCGCCCAGTGGGACATCATCCCGCGCTGATACGGTAGCCGCGATATCGGCCGGCTTGCCCCGCAAGCCGGCTTCCGAAGGCGCTGCCACCCCCCGGGTGGCAGCGCCTTCGTCATGTGGGACCGCCCGTGCGCCAGGCGCTGGCCCGGCAGCGCAGGCTGCGCCAGCCCAGCCGGGCCAGGGCGACCGGCATCGGCGCGCGCCGCGCCGGGATGGTCTCGAACAGCAGGGTCGCCCAGGTCTGCGTGCAGCGCTCCGCGCGCACTTCGGCAGAACGCAGGCGCGCATTCTCGACCATGGCGCCATACAGGGCCGTATCCGCCGCCAGGCGCGCGATGGCGGCCGCGGCTTCGGCGGGCGAGGCCGCTTCGATGTAGTCGAGCGGAGAACGGCGCAGTTCCCGGTAGGCCTGCTCCGGGCCGAGGATCGCGGGCACCCCGGCCAGCCAGGCGTTGATCAATTTGCTGGCCGGTTTTTTCACATGCAGGTGCGACAGGTCCCTGCGCATGGCCACGACCAGATCGATGTCGCTGTAGTCGTTCCAGCTGGTCTGGTAGTTGGCGGCGTTGCCGCCCCACGCTACCGCGTCGCAGCGCCATTCGATTCCCTGGCGCGCCAGCGCGTCCGCCCACTCGGGCGCGGCCAGTTCCGGCGCCATCTCGCCGACCGTTCCCTTGAACGCGACGGTGCGCACCTCGTTGCCGCGCGCGGCATTCCTCGGCGCCAGGCCCGGTTGCGGCCAGTGCTGGATGTGAAACACCGTGTCCGCATCGGCGCCGGCGGCGTTCTGCACGATTTCCCAGTCGGCATAAGGTTGCCGCGGCCGGTCCGCACGGGCCGCCACGACGGTCAGGGGAGCACGCCAGCGGCGCCGGCGCAGCAGCTCCGCCACGTGATCGGCATGGGCGACCACCAGACCGGCCTCGGGGACCGAGTCGGACAGGGAGACCGGATATCCGGCCTGTTTCAGGCGCAGGTAGGTCTGTCCTATCCAGACATGCACGCCAGTATTGAACAAGCGCCAGTCCCGGTCAGGGTCGGCATCGCGAAACAGGCTGACCTGCTGCCGATCGGGGATATAAAACACGACTTGTCGACTCACCTGTTCTCCAGCCTGGATAACTTGATCATGAAATTTTCGTATATGTATTGCAATGAATTATGCCTATTGACAAACATGCAGCAAGGAACGCGTGCGCAGGTGGTTTCATCATATAATGACTGCGCTTCATTGCAAGGATAGCAAGAGTAACACGCCAGCTCAGCCAAATTTCAATCCGGCGCCGCGCGTCGTGCGCCCGATTGCCGATACAGGAGTCAATAAGGATGTCTTTAATCACCAGGATCTTTCAGCGCCTGCGCCGCGATTATTTCCGCGCGAGGCACCAGAAAGTGATCCGGCATATCTTGTCGACCCGTCCTGTAGAGCGCGGCAACCTGCCGTTCGTGCTGCTGTCGATGGTCCATGCCCGCGACGTCCAGGCCTACCTCGTCGCCGTCAAGTCCTTCGTGCATTTCCTGAATCCGGAACGGATCGTGGTCGTATGCGACCCGTCCATCACCGAACAGGACCAGGCCGTGCTGCGCCAGCACGTGCCGCATATCGAATTGCGTCCGGCCGATGAGTTCACCCATCCCGACATTCCGCGCGGCGGCACCTGGGAACGGTTGTATGCGATCGCCGGCCTGGTGCGGGACAACTACGTGATCCAGCTCGATGCCGACACCCTGACCGTGCAGCCGATCCCGGAAGTGCTGGAAGCGGTGCGCAACGGCGCCGGCTTCGTGCTGGGCGAAATCCCCGATACGCCGATCCGCCTGCTGCCGGCGGTGCGCGAGCGCGCGCTGGCCTGGCTCAAGCCGGGTGCGCACATCCAGACCATCACCGAAAGCGAAATGGTCAATGTCGGACTGCCGCCGGACGCGCTGTATGTCCGCGGCTGCTCCGGCTTCACCGGCTTCCCGCCTTCGCAGACCATGCGCGACACGATGACCGATTTCTCGCGCCGCATGACGGCCAGGCTCGGCGACGACTGGAAACGCTGGGGCACCGAGCAGGTGACCTCGAACTACCTGGTGGCGAATGCCAGCGGCACCCGTTCGCTGCCCTTTCCCAAGTATGGCACGCCCGATTGCGCAACCACCGAAACGGCGTTCTACCACTTCATCGGCTCGATGCGCTTCATCAACGGCCAGTACGAGACGACCTCGCGCGAAGCGATCCGCATGATCGAGTCGGCGTCCGCCGCCGGCACCGCGCTCGGCCAGCCGGCAGCCAACCCGGTACGTCCCTGCTAGCAGGAGGTCCGGCGCCATGCGTTTTTCCATGCCTGTCCGCCTCGCAGCGGCGATCCTGGCCGTCCTGATCGCACCAGCCGGCATGGCGGCGCCGGGCGGCGCGATCGTCGGGTTCCGTGTCCAGAACCTCGGCGCGCAGCAGTCGGGCGTGCCGTTCACGTTCGGCCAGGTGTTCGCTCCCGGCGACGTCGGCAGGAAAGCGTCGCTGGCGGCGCGACGGGATGATGGCGAGCTGCTGCCATTGCAGGTCGACGTCAAGGCCACGCACGCCGACGGTTCGGTGCGCCACGCCATCCTGTCCGGTGTCCTGCCGCGGCTGGACGCGCGCGCCAACGCCACCCTCGACCTGGTGAAGGCCGACGCCCCCGTAGCGCCGCCCGCCTCCGAGCCCACCCTGGCGCGCCTGCTTGCCAAGGGGCTGGACGCCGGCGTCGAGATTACCGTGGACGGCGTCACCTACCGCGCCGTGCTGAAGGATGCCATGGCCGGGGCAGGGAGCCCATGGCTGGATGGCGCCATCGCCAGGGAGTGGCGCGGCGCGGCGCCTTTCACGACGAGTGCCGGCGCGCGCCACCCGCTGCTCGACGCGCGCTTCGCCGTGCGCTGGTATCCGGGCCTCGAAAAACAGGCGCGGATCGAAGTGGTGGTCGAGAACACCAAAACCTTCCAGCCGGGCGCGCGCAATCTGCACTACGATGTCGAGGTCAAGGTAGCAGGGCGCACGGTATATACAAGGAAGGACCTGCGCCACTACCACCACGCACGCTGGCGCCATCTGGCCTGGTGGGACGAGGAGCGCGCGCCTTCGCTGCACATCCGTCCCGACAGCGCCTACCTGATCGCCAGCAGGGCCGTGCCCAACTACGACCAGGGAATCAAGCCGAGCGAACGCTCGCTGGCCTTCCTGGCCAAGACGCTCCCGGACGAAAAGACCGGTCCGATGAAAATCGGGGCGGTCAATCCGCACATGCCGGCGACCGGCGGACGCAACGATATCGGACCGTTGCCGGGCTGGGCGGTGCAATACCTGCTGTCGACCGACATGCGGGCGCGCAATACCATGATTGCGGCCGCCGAAGGTTCGGGAAGCTGGTCGATCCACCTGCGCGACGAGCGGACCGGATATCCTTTGCGCACCGACACCCCGGCCAATCGCCGCGTATCGACCCATATGAACCTGGGGAACAGGGGACCGTTGCCGGTCCCGCGCTGCGCCGGCAAGGGCCTGTGCGACACGCCCTACAACCACGATACGGCGCACCAGCCTTCCCTCTCCTACCTGCCATACCTGCTGACCGGCGACTACTATTATCTGGAAGAATTGCAGTTCTGGGCCGCCGCCAATCCGCTAGAAACCGATCCCGGCAATTCCGGCGAGGGGCAAGGCCTGGTGGGCTGGCAGCAGGTGCGTGGCCAGGCCTGGTCATTGCGCACGCTGGGCCATGCGGCCTACATCACACCGGATGCGCATCCGCTCAAGGGCTACTTCGTCAAGCAGCTCGACAACAACCTGGCCTACTACGATAACGCCTACGTCAAGGGTAATCCGAACCGCCTGGGCGTCTACGACGGCTCTGGCGCCAACGCGTTCAAGGTCAAGGCGTCGGCGCCGTGGCAGGACGACTTCCTCACCTGGAGCTTCGGCCATCTCGCCGAACTCGGGTTCGAGCGGGCGCTGCCGATCCTGCGCTGGAAGGCGAAATACGTGGTCGGGCGCATGACCGCACCCGGCTTCTGCTGGATCCAGGCGTCGGCCTACCACCTCGAGTTCCGTCCCGGCCCCGGGAAGCCGCTGTTCGGCGACCTGGCCGCGATGTATCAGTTTAATTTCGGCGGTGACAACATCCTGAACGAAAGCAGGAGGCTGAAGCATCCGCAAGGCCTCAAGTACATCGACCAGCCCTGCGCGAGCCGCGAACAGAGCGACTGGCTGCGCGCCGCCAGCAAGAACCACTGGGCGCCGGGACGGATGTCGGGATTCGCGGATTCGCCGCTGGGCTATCCAGCCAATATGCAGCCCGCGCTCGCGGTGGCGGCGACGTCCGGCATCCCGCATGCGCAAGAAGCATGGGAACGTTTCGAGAAACGCGCCGACAAGCCGGATTACACCAAGATGCCGGGCTGGGCGATAATTCCGCGCACAGCCTCGCCGGAGCGCTGAAGCGATCGTGTCCGGGACCTTGCGCTGCGCTTTCTGGCACGAAAGTGTATCGTGCGCATCTGTCGGATGAGCCGCCCCATATAATATTGTGCGTTACAGCAATCGTCCTATGCGCTGCCGGTATCGGGCAGCCATGGCGCTGATTGGGATTGCCCATCGAGAAAGAGATTCGCAAGCATGTCGTCACCAGATAATACGATCCAGTTCCGCCGCGACCGGCGCCTGCCCAAGCCCTGCACAGGGCAAGAGGCATGCTCCGGACGCCTGGACGCCGGCGTCGTGACGGTCCAATCCTGATGGCCGCCGCAAACCTCCGCCGCGCGCTGTTCATCACCTTTTGCTCCTCGACCGGAGCAACGGTACTCAAATTCATCGTCAGCGTCCTGCTCGCACGCATTCTCAGTCCAAGCGAGATCGGCGTGTTTTCGATGACCGTGGTGTTCGTGAATTTCGCGCACGTGTTCCGCGATTTCGGCGTCAGCCAGTACATCCAGCGCGAAAAGGACCTGACGCCCGAGAAGCTGCGATCGGCGGGCGGCGTGCTGTTTTCCTCATCGTGGCTGATTGCCCTGGCGCTGTACCTGGCCAGCGGTCCGATCGGCGCCACGTTCGACGAGCCGCAGATGGTCCCCGTCATGCAAGTGCTGGCCCTCGGTTTCGTGTTCATTCCTTTCGGTTCGATCACGAACGCCATGCTCTCGCGTAGCTTCCAGGCCGAGAAGCAGGCCTACGTGAACGCAGCCGGTACGCTGAGCTATTGCGCCAGCTGCCTGGTGCTTGCCAAGATGGGATTCGGCAGCCTGAGCCTGGCATGGGCGAACCTGATCAATATTCTGGTGTGCGTGCTGGCGCTTGCGCCACTTCGCCGACGCGACATGCCATGGCTGCCGTCGTTCTCCCACTGGCGCGGCGTCGTCAATTTCGGCGCCGGTTCGCTCATCTCGAGCACCGCCGTGGCAATCAACAACGCCATTCCCGACATCCTGCTCGGCAAGCTCGGCTCCGCAAGCCAGGTCGGCTTGCTCAGCCGCGCCAACTCGACGGTCCAGATCTTCATCCACATCGCCGGCTCCACCATGACCTATGGGGCGATTCCCTACATGGCGCAGATCTTCCATCGCGGCGATTCGCTGGCGCCCGTGCTGACGCGCGCGACCGTCCTGCTGACCGGCGTCGGCTGGACTGCCCTCGGCCTGACCGCCGTGCTCGGTCACGACATCGTGCAGGCCCTGTACGGTCCCACCTGGCTCGAGGCAGTGCCCGCCATCCTGCCGCTGACGCTGGCGGCGGCTTCGGTGATGACGTTCCAGTATGTCAGCTTCGCGCTGACCGCGATCGGCCGGCCTTACATGAGCGCGGTATTCACGCTGGCCGTCCTGGCTGCGCGCGTGGGATTCGGCGTGTGGATGTACGATGGCTCGCTGGTGCGCTTTGCCTGGGCGATGTGCCTGGCGACGATCCTGACCATGCCGTTGCGGGCCTACATGCAGCGCCGCTTTTTCGACCTCGGCATCTTCCGCCTGCTGCGGGCCCTGGTGCCGAGCGCCGTGGTGGCGCTGGGCACCTGCGCCACCGCCATGCTGCTGGTGCTGGTCCTGCCCTCTTCGCTGGCGTCGCTGCTGCGGCTGCTCGCGATGGCGCCGGTCCTGGCCATCGCCTGGTATCTGCTGCTGCGCCTGACCCGCCACGAACTGTTGGGCGAGGTGCACCGCCTGGCGGCCCCGATCAAGACCCGGCTGGCGCTGCTGCGCCCCAACCCGTGAATGGAATTCGCATGAACTTCAACCAAACCACCATCGACCAGATCAAGACCCTCCTCACCGACGTGCTCAGCCTGGGCGACGCCGGCCGCCGGCTGACCGCCGACTCGCCCCTGCTGGGCGCGCTGCCGGAACTCGATTCGATGGCGGTGATCAGCCTGATCGCCGCCCTGGAAGAACAGTTCGACATCGCGATCGACGACGACGACATCAGCGCCAGCACCTTCTCCACCCTGGGCAGCCTGGCCGCTTTCGTGGACGACAAGCGCGGCGCATGAAGGCCGCCGCCTGCGCGCCGGCCGAACCCTTCTTCCTGAAGGCGGACGGCGGGCAGCGCTTCTGCCTGTATCACCCGCCGGCCGGCCCGGCGCGCGGGGCGCTGCTGTACGTGCATCCCTTCGCCGAAGAACTGAACCGCGCGCGCCGCATGGCGGCGCTGCAGGCGCGCGCCTTCGCCGCGGCCGGCCACGCCGTGCTGCAGATCGACCTGGCCGGCTGCGGCGACAGCAGCGGCGACTTCGGCGACGCGCGCTGGGATGTGTGGCAGGCCGACCTGGCGCTGGCCGCCGCTTGGCTGCAAGAGAGAACCGACGCGCCGCTGCGGCTATGGGGCCTGCGCCTGGGCGCCCTGCTGGCGCTGGACTACGCGCGTGCGGCCACGCATCCGGTGGCCGGCATGATGCTGTGGCAGCCGGTGCTCAAGGGCTCCACCTACCTGACGCAGTTCCTGCGCCTGCGCCTGGCCGGCGCGCTGCTGGCCGATGGCGACGCCGGCCCGGGCGTTAACACGTCGGCGCTGCGCACGGCGCTGCAGAATGGCGAGACGCTCGAGATCGCAGGCTACGACCTCGACCCGCGCCTGGCGGCCGCGCTCGACGCGCTCGATCCGCTCGATGCCTTCCGGCCGGCCTGCCCGGTCGACTGGATCGAGGCGGTGGCGCAGCCGGGAGCGAATCGCGTTCCAAGCGCGGCGCCAGGCGCCGCGCGCGCCGCCGCCGCCTGGCAGGCGGCCGGGATCGACCTGCGCCTGCACCCGGTCCACAGCGCGCCGTTCTGGACCACCACCGAGATCACCGAGAGCACGGCCTGGCTGGACGCCGGCACGGCCGCCCTGGAGGCGCGACTGCATGGTCATTGAAGACGTGGAGACAAGGCAGATGGAAGCCGCTACCGGTCCGGACCCGCAGCTGGAAGAACGCGCGCTCGCCTTCGACTGCGGCGGCGAGCGGCTGTACGGCATCCTGAGCCTGCCGGGCAATGCCGCGCCGGGCGCGCGCGGCGTGCTGGTGGTCGTCGGCGGCCCGCAATACCGGGCCGGCAGCCACCGCCAGTTCACCCTGCTGGCGCGCGACCTGGCGCGCGATGGCGTGCCGGTGCTGCGCTTCGACTACCGCGGCATGGGCGACAGCGAAGGCGCCATCCGTCCGTTCGACGACGTCGAGGACGACCTGCGCGCCGCACTCGACGCCTTCATGGCGGCGGTGCCCGGTCTGCGCGAAGTGGTGCTGTGGGGCTTGTGCGACGCCGCCTCGGCGATCGGCATGTATGCGGCGCGCGACCCGCGCGTGGCTGGCCTGGTGCTGCTCAATCCCTGGGTGCGCACCGAGGACGGCCTGGCGCGCGCCACCCTGCGCCATTACTACCGCGCGCGCCTGCGCGACCCGGCGTTCTGGAAACAGCTGCTGCGTGGAGGGCTCGACTGGCGGCGCTCGCTGGCTTCGTTGATGGCGCTGCTGCGCAAGGCCAGGGGCACGCCCTCTCCTGCTGGTGCTGATACCGCCGCTACCACGGCCTCGCTGCCGGAACGGATGCGCGCCGGCCTGCAGGAATTTCGCGGACAGGTGCTGCTGGTGATCTCCGGCGCCGACCTGACCGCGCGCGAATTCTGCGACCTGGCCGATGCCGACCGCGCCTGGAAAGGCGTGCTGGCCCCGCCGCGCGTGACGCGGCGCCAGATCGACGACGCCGACCACACCTTCTCGCGCCGCGCCTGGCGCGACCAGGTCGCATGCTGGACCGCGGAGTGGTTGCGGTCCTGGTAACTCCTCAGCGGCGCCGGCAGGCGCCGAAATCCTCGAAGGCGCCGTAAGCCTTCGCCTGGCTGCGCGCGGCGCCACACAAGTCGACGCCATCCTGGCGCAGCTTGGCACGCTCGGCGCGCGCCGGCGCCGAGTCCTTCCAGCGAAAGTCAGCGCCCGCCGGCGCCGCGAACAGGGAACGCACCGGATGCAGTCCCGCATACGAACGCCACAAGGCCGCGTCGCGGTTATCCCCCAAGTGCAGCAGGCCGCCGTCGCGGCTGCGGATCGGGCCGTCGACTAGGTTGCCGTCGATGCGCGCGCTGCTGTTGGCGAAGCGCACGTCGATGCCGGCGGTGTCGACCAGGGTGTTGTCCTCGATCCGGGAATCGGCCGCGCTGTTGAGGTAGATGCCGACGTCGGAACAGCCGACGATCAGGTTGGCGCGCACAACACTGCGCTCCTGTTCCGTAATGCAGCGGCCGTCGCGACAATACGGCTTGCCGGTGCCGCCGCCGCCCAGCGACAGGCCGACGCGCTGGCCGGGCTCCCCGGCCAGCGCCGCCTCGCACCACACCACGTTGCGCTCGAACAGATTGCCGCTGCCGCCGCCCTTGGCGAAGGCGCCGTAGCTGATCCGGTCGCCGCCAGCCTTGATGAAGTCGCGGATGATGTTGCCGCGCACCGTCCACTCGCTGGCCGCGACCAGGTCGATCGGAGTCACGGGTTTACGCGTCGCGCGCGGCGCCGGATTGGACAGGGTGTTCGCCTCGATCAGGCCCTGGTCGGGAAAGCGTCCGCCGGCGCCGTTGATCTTGAAGTGGGCGTTAAAGCCCTGCAGGGTGTTGTTGACGGCCGCGAAATGGCTGGCCGCGCCGGTCACCTGGAAGGCGTGCTCGCAGTCGTCGTGGGCGGCGCAGGCGCCGTCGATGGTCAGATTTTCGAAGCGCCAGTGCGGGGCATTGACCCGGATTGCGACCGGCACGTTCGAACGCAAGGTCACCGTGCCCGGCTGGGCGGCGCGCACCACGAGCGGCGCCTGTGCGCTGCCCGGCCGGCTGGCTTCCAGCGCACGGTGTTCGATGGGGTAGCTGCCCGGCGCCAGCGTGATCGTCGTGCCCGGCGTGGCCGCGGCCATGGCGGCGCGCAGTCCCGCGACGTCGCGCACCAGGCCCGCGTCAAGCCCCGGCGTGCCGGCGGCCTGCGGCTGGGCGCCCAGCGTCAGGGCCGCCAGGTCGGGCGCAAGGTCAGGCACGGCAGCGCCGCCCGATGCGCCGCGGTCCAGCGCCAGCAGGCTGCGGCTGGCGAACTGGCCGGCGCCGACGATGACGGCATTGTGGCCGCTGCTGCGCTTCTCGATGTATGGCGCCAGCGTGCGCGGCATCACGCCCGCGCGTTCGGCCGCGAACAGCCCCGCCGCCACGCCGCAGCCGGCGAGTACGGTGGCCGCCAGCGCCAGGCGGGCGTTACGCCTCACGCGCTGCTCTTGATGCCGTGCCGGCTCATCAGGTCGTACAGGGTCGGGCGGCTCACGCCCAGTACCTCGGAGGCCTTGACGATATTGCCGTCCACCCGTGCCAGCGCGCGCACGATGGCCGCGTGTTCGGCCTCGTCGCGCACCTGGCGCAAATTCAGCGGTTGCTCGACCTGCGTGCCGTTGTCGGGCAGGCCCAGGTCGTCGGCCACGATGGTCGGACCGTCGGCCATGATCACGGCGCGCTTGACGCAGTTTTCCATCTCGCGCACATTGCCCGGCCACTCGTAGCCCTCGATGGCGGCGATCGCGTCGGGGGCGAAATGCAGGGTCGGGCGCGATTCCTGGGCACAGAACTTGTTCTTGAAGTGGTGGGCCAGCAGGGCCGCATCACCATGGCGCGCGCGCAGCGGCGGGATCGTGACCACGATCTCCGACAGACGGTAATACAAGTCTTCGCGGAAGCGCCCGGTGCTGCACAATTCCTTGAGCTTCTGGTGGGTGGCGCACACGATGCGCACGTCGACCGGGATTTCCTCGTGGCCGCCGATGCGCTCGATCACGCGCTCCTGCAGGAAGCGCAGCAGCTTGGCCTGCAGCGCCATCGGCAGGTCGCCCACCTCATCCAGGAAGAAGGTGCCGCCGTTGGCCAGTTCGACCTTCCCCTTGGTCTGCTTGGCCGCGCCGGTGAAGGCACCCTTCTCGTAGCCGAACAATTCGCTCTCGAGCAGGTTCTCGGGAATCGCGGCGCAGTTGATCGCCACGAAGCGCTCCTTGGCGCGCGGCGACAGCGCGTGCAGCGCGCGCGCCAGCACTTCCTTGCCGGTGCCCGATTCGCCCAGGACCATCACCGAGGCCGAGGTCGGGGCTACCTTCTCGATATTGCGGCAGACCTTGAGCATGCCGGCGTCGCGGCTGATCACGCCCGCCATCGGCGAATCGGCCTGGTTCGACTGCATGCGGCGGTTTTCCATCTGCAGGTTATGCAGGAAGAACGCGCGCTGGATCACCAGGTTCAGCACCTCGGGTTCGCACGGCTTCTGGTGGAAATCGTAGGCGCCCATGGCGATCGCCTTGACGGCGTTGGCGCGCTCCTGGTTGCCGGTCAGGACGATCACGCGGGTGTCCGGCGCCAGCGCCAGGATCTGCTCGAGCGTGGCCAGGCCTTCGGTCGAGCCGTCCGGATCGGGCGGCAGCCCGAGGTCCATGGTGACCACCGCCGGCTCGTGGCGGCGGATCTGCGCCAGTGCGCTTTCGCGGTCGCCGGCGACGACCACGTCATAGGCATCGAAGCTCCAGCGCAGCTGCTTCTGCAGGCCGGGGTCGTCCTCGATGATCAACAGTTTCGGTTTGTTTTGGGTCACGGCTATTCCTCAGTTCACGCTGCGCGATCGATGGCGCCGGCGGCGATGCCGGCGCCAGCCTCATGGTACAACGGCAGGGTGACGGTAAAAGTGGTTCCGACCGAGGGCGTGCTGGTCAAGTCCAGCGCGCCGCCCAGTTCAGTGATGTATTCGCGGCTCTCGAACACGCCGATGCCCATGCCGGCCGGCTTGGTCGATTCGAACGGCTTGAACAGACGCTCGCGAATGAATTTTTCGGTCATGCCGGCGCCGGTGTCGGCCACCGTGATCGCCACCCGGTCGCCCCGGCGACGCACGGTGACGTTGACGCGGCCGCTCTTGGGCGTGGCCTCGATCGCGTTCTGGATCAGGTGGCCCAGCACGCGCTCGAGCCGCTCGCGGTCGGCCAGCACCTTCAGGCCCTGCTGCTCGACCTGCAGCGACGGATGCGGCTCGAGGGCGCTCTTGAGCGCGATCGCCTGGCCCACCACGGCCTCGACCGACAAGGCGCGCGGCCGCGCCGGAGCATCGTTGCGGCTCAGTTTTTGCAGCATCGACGTCATCTTCTGGATCGAATGGTCGACCGTGTCGAGCATGTCGCGCTGGAACTCCGGATTGTCGCGGTGCTTTTCGGCGTTGGCGTTCATCAGCGACAGCTGGGACACCAGGTTCTTGAGGTCGTGCACCACGAAGGTCGACATGCGGTTGAACGAATCGAACTGGCGCGCCACCATCAATTCATTGGCGGCGTCCTGCTGCGCCAGGTAGCTGGCGGCCTGGCTGCCCGCGATCTCGAGCAGGTCGAACACTTCCCAGTTCAGGGCCACGGTGCTGCGCGCGTCCTGCAGCACCACGAAGCCGAACAGTTTCGAGTGCATGATCAGGGGCACCACCAGCCAGCCGCGCGGGAATTGTTTGAGCCAGTCCGGCAGTTCGAGGTCGCCGTACTTCTCGGGCAAGGCCTTGTATTCGCGCAGGTCGATCACCCACTGGGTGGTTTCCAGGAAGCGGCAGAACTTCGAATCGGCCGGCTCGACTGCGCTGCTGGTGGCCTGCCAGCCGGCGACCGGCCGGTAGGTGCTGGCGCCGCCGCTGTCGGGTTCCCCATCGCGGCGCTGCCACAGCACCCCGCCGGGGCTTTCGACCAGGGCGCCGACCGCCTCGATCGCGCGCTCGCCGATATTGACGCTGTGCTCGGACAGGGTGCGCGTGAAGCGCATCCATTCCTCGCGGTAGTCGTAGCCGTAGCTGTAGAAATGCTTGCTGATGAAGACCTTGAGCCAGGCGCGGAAGGTGCCCGAGAACAGGGTCCCGGCCAGCACCAGCAGCGCGCCGCACAGGAACACGACCTGCATCACGCCGCCCCAGCTGCCGCCGAAGTAGCGCAGGTAGTAGCCGGCGAAGCCCATCGCCATCAGGTAGAGCGCGGAGCCGAACAGCGCGGTCGAATGGAACATCACGCGACGCGACAGCGCCAGCGCATTGGCGCGCGAGGTGCCGCGCTTGAGCGCGGTGCCGATCAGCGGCATGGCCAGCGCATTGACGATGCCGCGCGCGGCCCAGGTGTCCTGGTGCATCTCATGGAACAGCATCGCTTGGCTGTACATATAGAAGTCGTAGGCGAACATGGCGCCGATGCCGAGGCAGGCGAACTTGATGGCCCAGCGCTCCTGCACCGTCTTGTTGCGGTACACCTGCTCGACCAGCAGCATGCCCAGCACCGCCTGGCACACGCGCACCGTCACGTTCGGCAGCAGGCCATCGATGTTGAGCATCAGGTCGGTGCGCAGCAGCGCCGTCGCCAGCAGCAGGCCCAGGTAGACCATGCCGCCCACGAACACCGAGGTGCGCAGGCCGAATGGCCAGCGGCTGCCCGGATCGCGGTAGTTGCCCAGCAACAGGACCAGTACGACGCACCAGGCGCCGCTGCGCAGGATCTCGAGCTTGTCGGTCCAGACCGACCACAGCCCGAGGCCGGATGCGGCTTCCAGGGCCAGGGCGCCGGACCAGAGCGCGGTGAGCGCGCAGGCGATCGCGACCGGCGCGACGTGGCTGCGGCCGCGCCAGATCGTCAGCAGGAGACCGATCAGCAGGAGGAAACCGATGGCGGCGACGCTATAGCTATAGACGGCAATGCTGGTCAACGTGCGCCATCCATGAGAACGTGCATTGAAAAAATCCGGGTAAGGAGGCCACACCGATGCCTGGCCCCGGCGCTACCCGGGGCGTGGTCATCAGCGTCCGCTGCGGAACAGCACGACCTTGAGTGTATTGATCAGGACCAGCACGTCGAGGAACAGGCTGTTGTTCTTGACGTAATACAGGTCGTACTGCAGCTTTTGCAGCGCATCCTCGGCCGAGGAACCATAGCCGTAACGCACCTGGGCCCAGCCGGTGATGCCCGGCTTGATGCTATGGCGCACATTGTAATACGGCACCACCTCGATCAGCTGCTCAACGAAGTAAGCACGCTCTGGACGCGGGCCGACGAAGGACATCTCGCCCTTGAGCACATTGAACACCTGGGGCAGTTCGTCGATGCGGGTCTTGCGCATGAAATTGCCGACGCGGGTGACACGCGGATCGTTCTGGGCCGCCCACTGCGGCTTGCCGCCTTTTTCGGCATCGGTGCGCATGCTGCGGAACTTGTGCACCCGGAAGATCTTGCCGTCCTTGCCGACCCGTTCCTGCGAATAGAACACGGGGCCGCGGTCTTCCATCCAGACGGCGACCGCCGCAACCAGCATGATCGGCAGGGTCATGACCATGATCAGGGTGCTGCACACCAGGTCGAAGCCGCGCTTCATGAAGGTGCGGATATAGCTCTGGTCAAAACCGCCGCCGAAGACCAGCCAGCTCGGCTGCAGGGAATCGACCCGGATCTGGCAGGTTTCGCGTTCGAAGAAGGTGGCGGCGTCGGTGACCTTGAGGCCTTGCAGCTTGCAGTCGAGCAGCTCCTTGATCGGGAAGCTGCCGCGGCGGTTCTGTACCGAGACCACGATTTCCTGCACGCCGTACTGCTTGGCGACCTTGACCAGCGAATCGCCGTCGCGCACCTTGAGCAGGTTGCCCGCAGGCACGCAGACCTCTTCGCTGGCGACCGGGATGAAGCCGGCGATATTGTAGCGGTGATAGCTGGTCTTTTTCTGCGCCAGCTCGCTGCACTCCTTGGCCAGCGGACCGCTACCCAGGAACATGATGCGCGACTGCATCAGTCGCATCTCGGAGGTCTTGAAGAAGATGATGCGCGCCGTAAAGATGCCGACCGCCGCCAGGCCAAACACCAGCAGCAGGATGCCGCGGCCGAAATACAGGTCGGGGGCGATATAGAACACCAGGGTCAGGATCAGGAAGCCCATCAGGAAGGCGGGCATCAGCTTCATCAGGAAGGGATGGCGCAGGCCTTCGTCGAAATCGAGCTGGTACATGCCCATGGCGCTCATGCTGAAGCTGACCGCCACCGCGAAAGCAATCGCCGAGGCCATGAAGTGATCGAGTTGCAGGGCCGTCACCGGCGCACCAACGTCGAGAAAACGCATGGCGGCGCCGGCATAGGCGGCACCAAGCAGGATCAACATCTCTACAAACAGAAGGACGAATACGATCTTCGACACGTAGTGGTTAGAGATCCGAAACATGTTATTCCCCAGAATTTATTATTGCTTCACTGCTTGCTGAGTTGGCAAAAACGACCACTAGGCAACAGCTACATGGATAGCAGCGCGCGCATGGTCTCATACAATAGCTATAACGTGTCGCGCTCGCCAGGATCTGTTGTATTTACAACAAAGGACGACGGTGTCCGCGTCCCGGTCAACAAAATTTCCTGCGCAAC
Organism: Massilia sp. Soil_C_3; assembly: GCF_057657035.1. Lineage (NCBI taxonomy): Bacteria > Pseudomonadati > Pseudomonadota > Betaproteobacteria > Burkholderiales > Oxalobacteraceae > Massilia > Massilia sp. Soil_C_3. The sequence goes on along the minus strand of NZ_JBDGJG010000009.1, from coordinate 163,275 downwards.
ATTATCAATATAGCAAAGATTGAGATTTGTTTCTTTATCGCTAGATCTGCCGTGCGCAGGGTTGAGCAGCTTTCTTTAAGGCAATGCCCTGACGACACACTTTTCTACCGTCATTCGCCGCCAGCTGCGTGCACGCCATGGTAGGTCAGCGCTGTGTAATCTCGATGACTTGTCGCCTCTGCAACTAAATCTGATCATGAATTGTTAAATAATGTTTTTTATGCATCGTTTGCATGGCAATTTTTTGCTATATTTTTAACAGTAAATATAGCATGGAAACACAAGCGGACTCAACGACGGTTCACTGCCGCGTCAGGTCAATGCAACAAGGGTAGGACAGCAGCTGCGACACACACTTGCGATAAGGGAAAGAAATTCTAGCATCCACTCAACAGTATGCAGCGCAACGATGGATATCGTGCGCTATTGTTTTAAAGCCAACGTTGATTTAGAGCAAGTGTTTGTCTCAGATTTTGGTCCCGGCGGCCTGGGGCTGATCCACCACCGGTATGGCATCTGTGGCCGGCGCCGGCTGGCGCGCACGCCGTCCTGCGCCGATGAGCAGAGGAAACAGCTGCGGAATCAAGACGTCCGCGATGCGGTAGACGCCGACCAAGATGGCCGTCACCAGCACCGGCGCCATCAGCCAGTACACGGGATAAGGCAAGGCGCTGCCATAGCGGCTGTACAGAAGCCAGGACAGCAGCAGCAGCGGAGCGTGCGCCAGGAACATGAAAAAGCTGTACTTGCTCATGCCGACCAGCCAGGGGCCAAGCCGGGACGAAGCCAGCCAGACGGTGGCCGGCCAGATCAGGAATGGCGCAACCAGGCGCAGATAGGTCGTGTTCGCGACACGGAAATGCACGATGGCGGCGCAGGCGAGCAGGAATAACAGGAAGCACAGCAGTGCATGACGGTCGAGCAGGCGCAGGTTCCAGCCGCGCACGGCGGCCATGCCGCCGACATAGAACATCACCGCCATCAGGTCGCGTAGCACCAGCGCGCTGTCATAGTTATTAAAGAACACGACCGACACCAGCACCAGGCCAGGCCAGGCGTAATTGCGCAGCAGCCAGCCGAACGCGGGCGCGAGCAGGATCAGCACCAGCAGGTCGCGCAAGAAATTCAATGGGTAGTTAATGGGCGAGGCGGTCAGGCCGAAAGCCGCATTGAGCCAGGCCATCGGTTCAAACGGCCACAATTGCGCGGACATCTCGACACCGGCAAACAGTTGCGCTCCCAGCGCCAGCGGCACCAGCGGCAGGTTGAAGCACAGGAAGGGCAGCAGGATCGTGCGCGCCTTCTTGCTGAACAGGCGGGCCGGCGCACGGTCGAGGGCGGCGCCGAACAGCAGGAAGCCGGAAATGACGGTCAGCACGGGGACGGTGGCGCGAAACACGGCGAGCTGGAAAAAGGCCTTGGTGGCATCGAACCAGCCATTGCCGATCTCGGCCATCGGCACGTACTGCGGCGTATGCAGCATGATGATGCCGAAGATCATGACGAAGCGCAAAAGGGCGATACGGTCGCGAAGGCCATGGTCGAGAGTCATGGAAGGTCCTCTTTCAAGAGTGCGGCACATGCGCGGAAATGTCGTCGCGTGTGGCACGCGAGAGTGCCGGATCAGGCCTGCCGGCAATGAAGAGCCTGCCAATGGCTACTTACCTTAAAGTCAACAACCAACAATGTCAATTGTGCGCATGCACCATTAAACAATGGTGTGCAAACGACCACACGGAAGAGTCGGACGTGAGACGGCGGCATGCCGGCGCACACTGGACGAACAGGAGGGGACGGAAATCGACGGCAATGATGCCGGAATGGCGCGGCTGGCTGGGATCGAACCAGCGACCCTTGGCTTCGGAGGCCAATACTCTATCCACTGAGCTACAGCCGCGCTGGAGGTGTGACGAAGGATACAGTCTTTCCGCAAGTACGTCCATGGGGAGAGGCGGAAAAACCCCTACACCAAAGCAGGATTACACTATAATAAGATGCTTGACGGCATTTGCAAAAAGCCACTAAATCGCAGTGCCCAGTGGCTGGTTTTTTTAATTGAATTAAGGAAATCATGAGCGACGCACACAACGAACATCAATCCCTCATCCGCACGCCAAAGCAGCTCGTCGTTGCCGTCACGGCATTTTTTCTGGTTATCGTTTTAGGTATTATTTTGCTGGTCACCTTCGTTACCAGTACCGCTACCACTGGCGCCGGCACCGACGGCCAGAGCGCCGAGGCGATTTCTAACCGTATCCGCCCGGTCTCCGAAGAAGGTTTCATCCTGGTCGACGCCAATGCGCCGCGCGTGCTGCAGGCCGGCGGCGCCGTCTATGCCGCCACCTGCGCGGCCTGCCACGATAGCGGCATGGCCGGCGCGCCAAAGACCGGCGACAACGGCGCCTGGGGCGCACGCCTGGCGCAAGGCTATGACACCGTTCTCAAGCACGCCATCGAAGGCATTCGTGCGATGCCGGCCAAGGGCGGCAATCCGGACCTGGACAATCTCGAGGTCGAGCGCGCCGTCGTCTTCATGACCAACAAGAGCGGCGCCAGCTTCAAGGAACCGGCCGAACCCGCGCCTGCCCCGGCTGCCGCCGAGGCGCCGGCCGACGCCGCCGCTACCGCCGCTGCGCCGGCAGCAGCTAGCCCGGCCGCAACGCCCGCTTCTGCCACTGTCACGGCTGCCGCCACCGCCGCTGCCCCGGTAGCCGCGCCAGCCATTGCCAGCGCCGACCTCGGCAAGAAAGCCTATGACTCGGCCTGCATCGCCTGCCATGGTGCAGGCATTGCCGGCGCGCCGAAGTTCGGCGACAAGGCAGCGTGGACCGCGCGTCTCGGCCAGGGCGCCAACGTGATGTACGAGCACGCGATCAAGGGCTTCCAGGGCAAGACCGGCTTCATGCCGCCAAAAGGCGGCTCCACCATCCCCGATGCCGAGGTCAAGGCTGCAGTCGATTACATGGTGGCCGCTGTCAAATAAGACACGCTGCAACTCCAATAAAAAAGCACCCGATTGGGTGCTTTTTTGTTTCAAAGATCATGAACGTTGTTGCAGCGCAACCCAGCAATAAACTAATTTCGATCAGTGCGAACGGCGGCGACGCGTGGTCAGCATGGCCATCAAGCCAAGCCCCATCAACAGGGCGCCGGCCGGCTCGGGGACTGCGGCCGGTTCGGTGCTCACGAAGAAATCGAAGTTAATTCCCAGCACGCCGAGCCCGCCCACTCCCTCGGTACCGAAGGCGTCATTCGTCGCCGGGAAATAACCGTCCCAGGAATTATTCTGATAAACATCACCGGCGAGATTCCCGCTGTCGACCAGCACTTTATTACCGGCGTCGAGGAAAGAAACACGGGCCTCATACAGGGAAACGGCGCTGGTCAGCATCAGCGGAAAATCGAAAAGGCCGATTCCGTAGATCGCAGTTTCTCCTGGGAATGGGAATAAATCACCGGCACTGCGAATCTGTATACTGATGAGTGATTGACCATTGCCAAGATCGGTTTCGGACTCGTTCACCGTGAATGCACCGGTGTTGCGAAAACCTTGTTCCGCCACGCCATCGAATGCGGCAACACCGGTATAGGCATTATCACTTTCATAGCCTTGCAGATAGAAGGAATAGGTGGAGCCAGCTGCGACGAGCGGTGCGGCAACCGCAGCCTGCGCTCCCAGCCCCATTGTCGCCATGACAACAAGAATCGACCCAATAAATTTACGCACGACTTCCCCTCGGTATAAAAATGATATGCTTGGCATCAAAGCAAGTTTCGTGCCGATAAGAAATTTATCGATAAAAATCAAATAATTAGCGCAAAGCACCAGTTACTGGCAGGTGCAGCCTGTAAATTATTCCGACATCAGCTTTCAGTAGAGACCTCTTTCAAACTACCAGTTCGATTTTCTCTCCGAACATCATTCTGCCCTTCGCTGGGCCATCCACCGCCCTGCCAGCTCGCTACCTTCTCCAGCGATGGTCTTTCACCCTGTGTTTTTCGAAACATTTACCTGTATTAATCCGAATCTTTTAATTTCCGGAATTACATATTCAAATTCTTTTCTAAAAGAAATAAAAGAGTGTATATAAATACTACGATTCTGTTGCCAAAAATTCTTGCAAGAAATAGTTTCCAGACATGTTCGTGAATGTATATTTGTTAAATATTTCTATAATGCACTGTCACAATTAGTTACAAGTAGACCGTCGTAAATATCGTATCCTTCAAAACTTTCCAACCGGAACAAATTCCAAGCGGAATTTTTTACAGGATAAATATCATGCCATTCTGCAACTCTGCATCGACCAAACACCACGTCTTCCGTCTGAATGCCGCGCTGCTGATGTCGCTGGCAGCCGTTGGCAGCGCTTCGGCCGCCACCCTGTCGGTGGGTCCGGGCAAGACTTACGCGGCGCCGTGCGCCGCCTTTGCCAAGGCCAAGGCCGGCGACATCATCGAAATTCAGGGCGGCAAGACCTACAGCGGCGACGTGTGCGCCATCAGCGCCAACGACCTCATCATCCGCGGCGTCAACGGCCGTCCAAAGATCAACGCCGCCGGCAAGAATGCCCAGGGCAAGGCGATCTGGGTGGTCAAGGGCAATAACATCAAGGTCGAGAACGTCGAGATGTACGGCGCCAAGGTGCCGGACAAGAACGGCGCCGCACTGCGCCTGGAAGGCACCAACTTCACGCTGCGCTCATCCTTCCTGCACGATAACGAGAACGGCATCCTGTCCGGCGCCAACGCCAACAGCAATGTCGTGATCGAGTCCAGCGAGTTCGGCTACAACGGGTATGGCGATGGCTATTCGCACAATCTGTACATCGGCAATATCGCCAGTCTGGTGTTCCGCTTCAATTACTCGCACGACGCCAACGTCGGCCATAACCTGAAGTCGCGCGCCAAGCTCAATACGATCACCTACAACCGTTTCTCGAGCACGCCGTCCGGCCAGACCGGTTCGACCAAGAACGGCAAGCCGAGCTATGAGATCGATCTGCCGAACGGCGGCACATCGTATGTGATCGGCAATGTGATCCATCAACCGTCGGCTCACAACAACCCGGGCATGTTGGCCTATGGACTGGAAGGCGCTACCAACCCAGGGCAAGACCTATACGTGGTCAACAACACCTTCCTGAACGAGGACAGCTCGCGTGGAACGTTCGTGCTGATCGGCGGCAAGGTGACGAAGGCAGCCCTGATTCAGAACAATATCTTCGGTGGTACGGGTTCGGTGACCGGCCAGGCAAGCGCTGTTCAGAAAAGCAATTTCCGCTCTGTGGCGCCAGGCTTCGTCAACCGTGCGCAGTTCGACCTGCGTCCTACCGCCAACGCGCTCGTGATCAATGCTGCTACCGCGCCGGGCAAATCGGCATCTGGCTTCAGTCTGGCGCCTACCGCACAGTACAAGCATACGGCAGCCAGCGAGACTCGTCCGGCCTCGGGTGCACTGGATATCGGCGCCTATGAGAGCGCCGCCCCGACGGCAACGCCTTCGATCCCGGCACCATCGGTCCCGGCCGTCCCGGCCGCCCCGGTCACCTGGAGGGTCTGTGCGCCCGAAGGCGGTACTTGCTCCTTCACCGGAACCCGTGAAGTGCGCTTCGGCGCTCCCGGCTACTACAACACCAAGGTCATCACTGCGAAGACCCCCTGCAACAGCACGGTCTTCGGCAATCCGAAGACTGGCGTCTACAAGTCCTGCAGCTACTCGAGCCTGGCCAAGTAAGACCGGCATCGACCGCCGCATGAAAAATGGGCCGCGCAAGCGGCCCATTTTTTTATGCATTCAAGGAATGCTTACCAAATGATCACGCGATCCTTCGGCGCCAGGTACATCTTGTCGCCCGCCTTGACCCCGAACGCCTCGTAGAAGCCCGGCTGGTTCTTCAGGGTGCCGTTGGCGCGGTATTGCGCCGGCGAGTGCGGATCGGTCTTGATCTGGGCGATCTGAGCCGGCTCGCGCATCTTGGTGCGCCACACCTGGCCCCAACCCATGTAGAAGCGCTGATCGCCGGTGAGACCGTCGATGACAGGCGCCGGCTTGCCCTTCAGCGAGATCTTGTAGGCTTTATAGGCGATCGCCAGGCCCGAGTTGTCGCCGATGTTCTCGCCCAGGGTCAGTTCGCCGTTGACGTGATAGCCTTCCAGTGGGCTGAAGGCCGCGTATTGCGCGATCAGCGCGCGGGTCTTCTCGCCGAAACGCTTGCCGTCTTCTTCGGTCCACCAGTTGCGCATATTGCCGTCGCCGTCGTACTGCGAACCCTGGTCGTCGAAGCCGTGGCTGATCTCGTGGCCGATCACGGCGCCGATGCCGCCGTAGTTGACCGCGTCGTCGGCATTGGCGTCGAAGAACGGCGGCTGCAGGATCGCGGCCGGGAACACGATCTCGTTCAGTTCCGGGTTGTAGTAGGCGTTGACGGTCTGCGGCGTCATGCCCCACTCGTCGCGATCGATCGGCTTGCCGAGCTTGTTCAGTTCGCGGTTGTATTCCACTTCGCGCGAGCGCATCACGTTGCCGACCAGGTCATCGCGCTTGACGGTGAGCGCGGTGTATTCCTTCCACTTGTTCGGATAACCGATCTTCGGCGTGAACTTGGCCAGCTTGGCCTGCGCTTCCTTCTTGGTCGCAGGGCTCATCCAGTCCAGGGTGTCGATCGACTCCTTATAGGCGGCCAGCAGGTTGTTGACCAGGACTTCCATATGCGCCTTGCGCTCGGCCGGGAAGTGCTTCGCCACATACAGCTTGCCGACCGCGTCGCCCAGGCTCGACTCCAGGGTCGAGACGCCGCGCTTCCAGCGCGGTTCCAGTTGCGGGATGCCGGCCAGGGTGGTGCCGTTGAAGGCGAAACGCTGGTCGACGAAGGCCTTCGACAGGTAGTTGGCGTAGCCGTTCACGGTCTGGAACTGCAGATAGGCTTTCCAGGTCGCCAGCGGAACACGATCGAGAACGTCAGCAAAGCCTTTCAGGTAGGTCGGCTGGCTGACGATCAGGTAATCGGCCTTGCCCTGCAGGCCCGAGGCCTTCAACCACTGCTGCCAGTCGTAGCCCGGCGCCAGCGCGGCCAGCTTGTCCAGTTCAACCTTGTTATAGGTCTTGATCGGATCGCGGTTCTCGACCTTGGTCCACTGCACCTTGGCCAGCTCGGTTTCCAGCTCGACGATGGCTTTCGCATCCGCCGCGGCATTCTTGCCGCCGGCCAGCGCCAGCATCTTCTCGACGTGCTGCTGGTACTTGGCGCGGGTGTCCGCCAGCTTGGCGTCGTCCAGTTTCAGGTAGTAGTCGCGGTCGGGCATGCCCAGGCCGGCCTGGTACAGGTCGGCCACGTACTTGGTCGAATCCTTGGCGTCCTGGTGGATGAAGAACACGAAGGGCACGTTGACGCCGATGCGGCCCAGGTGGGCGAACATCGCCGGCAATTCGTTCTTGTTCTTGATCGCGGCGATCTTGCCCAGCTCACCGGCCAGCGGCTTGGCGCCCAGCTGTTCCAGGCGCGCTTCGTCCATATAGCTGGCGTAGAAGTCGCCGATCTTGCGCGCCTCGGTGCCGTTGGCGGCGCTGCGTTCCATCGCGGCTTTCTCGATGACGGCGCGCAGCTGCGGCAGGGTGTCGTCGCGCAGCTGGTGGAAGGCGCCCCAGGTCGACTTGTCGGCCGGGATCTCGACGCTCTTGAGCCACTTGCCGTTCAGGTGGGCGAAGAAGTCGTCCTGGGCACGCACGCCGGCATCGATGTACTGGGTGGCGATGCCGGACGAAGCTCCCGCCTTGGATGCGCTGGCCGTGGCAGGGGTGGCAGGGGCGGCGGCGCCGGATTCGGCGTGCGCGAACGAAGCTACCAGCACGAGTGCGGCAGCGCTGAACAGATGTCGTTTCATGTTCTCTCTCTTTATTGTGAGTTGCAATGCAAAACGGGCCGGCGCTCGTGACGCCGGCCCGCTGTCGGACTAATTTACCAGATGATGACGCGTTCTTCAGGCGGCAGGTACATCTTGTCGCCCGGCTTCACGTCGAAGGCCTTGTAGAACTCGGCCATATTGCGCACGGTGCCGTTGGCGCGGAACTGGCCCGGCGAGTGCGGATCGGTCTTGACCTGGTTGATCTGCTGCGCTTCGCGCATCTTCGAGCGCCACACCTGGCCCCAGCCCATGAAGAAGCGCTGGTCGCCGGTGAGGCCGTCGATCACCGGCGCCGGCTTGCCGTGCAGCGAGATCTGGTAGGCCTTGTAGCCGATCGCCAGGCCGGCGTTGTCGCCGATGTTCTCGCCCAGGGTCAGCTCGCCGTTGACGTTATAGCCTGGCAGCGGGCTATAGCCATTGAACTGGTTGACCAGCTTGTTGGTGCGCGCCTTGAACGCGGCCTTGTCCTCGGCGGTCCACCAGTTGCGCAGGTTGCCGTCGCCGTCCGACTGGCTGCCCTTGTCGTCGAAGCCGTGGCCGATCTCGTGGCCGATCACGGCGCCGATCGCGCCATAGTTGACGGCGTCGTCGGCGCGCATGTCGAAGAACGGCGGCTGCAGGATCGCGGCCGGGAACACGATCTCGTTCATCGTGCTGCGGTAGTACGCATTCACGGTCTGCGGCGTCATGCCCCACTCCGTGTGGTCGATTGGTTTACCCAGCTTGCCGATATTGCGCTCGTACTCGAAGGTCGAGGCGCGCATCGCGTTGCCGACCAGGTCGTCGCGCTTGATGGCCAGGCGCGTATAGTCGCGCCACTTGTCCGGATAACCGATCTTCGGCGTGAACTTGGCCAGCTTGGCGCGCGCTTCCTTCTTGGTCGCGGGGCTCATCCACTCCAGGTTGTCGATCGACTGGCCGTAGGCAATGATCAGGTTCTTCACCAGCTCTTCCATGCGCGCTTTGCGCTCGGCCGGGAAGTGCTCTTTCACGTACAGCTTGCCGAGCGCCTCGCCCAGCGCGCCCTCGACGGTGGCCACGCCCTTCTTCCAGTCCGGACGCTGCTCGGTCACGCCGGTCAGCGCGGTGCCATAGAAGGCGAAGTCGGCGTCCACGAAGGCCTTCGACAGGTAGGGCGCGTATTCGCGCAGCAGCTGCCATTCGAAGTACGACTTCAGCGTCGCCAGCTCGGTCTTGCCCAGCAACGCGTTCAAGCCCGTGAAGTAGCTCGGCTGGTTGACGATGATGTAGTCGAGCTTGTTGCCCACGCCGGCGGCGCCCAGGGCCGCCTTCCAGTCGTAGCCTGGGGCCAGCTTGGTCAGCTCGGCCACGCTCATCTTGTTGTAGCGCTTGACCGGGTCGCGGTTCTCGACCTTGGTCCACTGCACCTTGGCCAGCTCGGTCTCGAAGTCGACGATGGCCTTGGCCTGGGCCGCGGCGTTCTTCTCGCCGGCAAGCAGGAGCGTCTTCTCGATGTGCTGCTGGTACTTGGCGCGCACCTCGGCCAGCTTGGCGTCGTCGAGCTTCAGGTAGTAATCGCGGTCGGGCATGCCCAGCCCGCTCTGGCTGATGTAGGTGGCGTACTTGGTCGACTCGCGCATGTCCTGGCCGACGTAGATGCCATAGGGGCTCGAGACGCCGATTTTCGCCAGGTGGGCGGCCAGGGCCGGGATGCCCTTCTTGTCCTTCAGCGCGCGGATGCGCGACAGCTCGCCGGTCAGCGGCTTGTAGCCCAGGGTTTCGCGGCGCTCGGCGTCCATGAAGCTGGCGTACAGGTCGCCGATTTTCTTCGTTTCGGTGCCGGCCTTGGCGCCGTCCTCGCCGGCTGCATCCTTCTGCGCCGCCTCGATGATCGCCAGCAGCTGCGGCGTGGTGTCTTCGCGCAGCTTCATGAAGGTGCCCCAGCTCGAACGGTCGCTCGGGATCTCGGTCTCCTTGAGCCACTTGCCGTTCAGGTGGGTGAAGAAGTCGTCCTGCGGACGCACGCTGGCGTCGATGTACTGGGTGTCGATGCCCGAGATGACGCCGGCCGGCGCGGTGGCGGTGGCGGTGGCGGCGGTGGCCGGCGCAGCATCGGCGGCGGCGGCAGCCATGGCCGGTACGGCGAATGCGGCCATCAGGGACAGGGTCAGGGTGCTCAGGAGGTGTCGCTTCACGTGATAAATCCTTACTTGCAGTGCGATTGCAGGGGTGAATCGGTTCCGGCCGGATGGTCGGCAAAAAATCATTCTAGCGGTTAGGCAATAAACCTCGCTGGCGGCGCACGGATTTTTACTTTTCGATACACGGCACACATGTGTTTTCGCGTATGCATGTGTTGGGAGATGACAACAGGATGACAGGTGCAGCCCGTCGGGGAATGTACAATCCGTGCAGAGGCAGCCGACTAGATCGCACCATGTGCGAAAACGGGACCGGAAAGAAAAAAGCCCGCGGTGGAGGCCGCGGGCAAAGACCACTTCAAGAGTGGAGAGAGAGAAAAACTGGTTCCAACTATAGGCTGCCTCATCCGCACGCTCTTCTACTCTTACAATTGCTTACCATCGTAAGACCGGGTGCAACAACTCCCCCGCCCCTCCTCCCCCGCCGTATTCCAGGTTAATAGCTTTTGCGCCGCCGCCCGCAGCCGCGCACGAACCGGTTTATACTGGCTTTGCGCTACCTCAGGCATAAGCTCGCGCCTGCCGGTTCCGTGCGCAACGCGTGCATCAACGGATCAACACCATGGGTTCCACCTTCAAGAATTCCTGCCTCGTCGGCCTGGGCGTGATAGCCGGGGTCGGCCTGACCATGCAATTCTCGGCCCTCGCCTTCAAGCCGCCGGTCGACGCCAGCATGCCGATCGCCGAGCTGCGCCAGTTGGCCGACGTCTACGGTGTCATCAAGTCCACCTATGTCGAACCGGTCGAAGACAAGGCCCTGCTGTCCGAGGCGATCGCCGGCATGGTCGCCTCGCTCGACCCGCACTCGGCCTACCTCGATCCGCGCGCCTACCGCGAGCTGCGCGAGGGCACCGAGGGCCGCTTCGTCGGCGTCGGCATCGAGATCGCCGTGAGCGAGGACGGCTATATCGAGATCGTCAGCCCGATGGAAGATTCGCCGGCCTACCATGCCGGCATCAAGGAGGGCGACCTGATCACCCGCATCGACGGCCACCCGGTGCAAGGCACGCCGATCGACGACGCCATCAAGCGCATGCGCGGCGAGCCGGGCACGCGCGTGACGCTCACGGTCGCGCGCAAGGACGCGCCCGAGCCACTCGAATTCACCATCGAGCGGCGCGAGATCGTGCAAAAGAGCGTCAAGGCGAAGATGGTGGAACCGGGCTACGCCTGGCTGCGCATCGCGCAATTCCAGGAACCGACCGTGGACGACATGGCCGCCAGGCTGCAGGCGCTGTACCGCGAAGACCCGGACCTGAAAGGCCTGGTGCTCGACCTGCGCAACGATCCGGGCGGCCTGCTGCAGGGTGCGATCGGCGTCGCCGCGGCGTTCCTGCCCAAGAACGCCGAGATCGTGTCGACCAACGGCCAACTGCTTGAACAGCGCCAGCGCTTCTATGCGCGGCCCGAGTTCTACATGCTGCGCAGCGGCGCCGATCCGCTGGCCACCCTGCCCCCAAGCTTCAAGGACTTGCCGATGGTGGTGCTGGTCAATACCGGCTCGGCCTCGGCCTCCGAGATCGTGGCCGGCGCTCTGCAGGACTACAAGCGCGCCGCCATCCTGGGCAGCCAGACCTTCGGCAAGGGCTCGGTGCAGACCATCCGCCCGATCGGACGCGACGCCGCCGTCAAGCTGACCACGGCGCGCTACTACACCCCGGCCGGGCGCTCGATCCAGGCGCGCGGCATCGTGCCCGACTTACCGGTCGACGAAAACCTGGAAGGCGACGGCCTGAACTCCCTGCGCATGCGCGAAGCCGACCTGCAGCACCATCTGTCGAACGGCTCGGGGCCCGAGGTCGCCACGCGCGAGGACGACATCGAGGAGCAGATGCGCCTGCTCGCCGAGGCGCGCACCCGCAAGCCCCTCGACTACGGCAGCACGGACGACTTCCAGCTGGCCCAGGCTCTGCGCCACCTCAAGGGCCAGGAAGTGGTGCTGTCCAAGCGCGCCGAGCCCTCCACCACCCTGGCCCAGCAAGGGCACAAGGGCGAATAAGCTCCCTGCGGCAGCCGATTCCCAGGCATGCGCCGAGCGTGTAGAATCGGCGCATCTTGCGGACAACCCCGCTTATTTTCCCTGAAAGTTTGCTGAATATGAAACCTGTCGTCATCAGCGGCACCGGCCTGTTTACCCCGCCGCATTCCATCTCGAACGACGAGCTGGTGGCAGCCTTCAACGCCTATGTCGAACTGCACAACCAGGAACATGCCGCGCCAATCGCAGCGGGCGAGGTGACGGCGCTGGAGCCGTCGAGCAGCGCCTTCATCGAAAAAGCGTCGGGCATCAAGTCGCGCTACGTGATGGAAAAGAGCGGCATCCTGGACCCGGGCCACATGACGGCGCGCATCCCGGAACGGGCCGACGACGAGATCTCGGTGCAGGCCGAGATGTGCGTGGCCGCCGCGCGCGAAGCATTGACGCGCGCCGGCAAACAGCCGCAGGACATCGACATGGTGCTGGTCGCCTGCAGCAATATGCAGCGCGCCTATCCGGCGATGGCGGTCGAGGTACAAGAAGCGCTGGGCATCGACGGCTTCGGCTTCGACATGAACGTGGCCTGCTCCTCGGCCACCTTCGGCATCGCCACCGCGGTCGACGCGGTGCGGGGCGGCCGCGCACGCGCGGTGCTGGTGCTGAACCCGGAAATCACCAGCGGCCACCTGAACTTCCGCGACCGCGACAGCCACTTCATCTTCGGCGACGCCTGCACCGCGATCGTGATCGAGGCCGCGGAGACGGCCACCGGCGCGCACCAGTGGGAAATCCTCGACAGTCGCCTCAAGACCAGCTTCTCGAATAACATCCGCAACAACTTCGGCTTCATGAACCGCTTCGACGAAGCCGGCATCGGCCAGCCGGATAAACTGTTCCGCCAGCAGGGCCGCAAGGTGTTCAAGGAAGTCTGCCCGATGGCGGCGGCCACCATCGCCGACACGCTCACGGCGGCCGGCCTGGAAACGAAAGACGTCGCGCGCTACTGGCTGCACCAGGCCAACCTGAACATGAACCTGCTGATCGTGCGCACCCTGCTGGGCCGCGACGCGACAGCCGACGAAGCGCCAGTGATCCTGGACAGCTATGCCAACACCTCGTCGGCCGGCTCGATCATCGCCTTCCACAAATACCAGGATGACCTGCCGGCGGGCGCCAATGGCGTGATCTGCTCGTTCGGCGCCGGTTATTCGATTGGTTGCGTGGTGGTGCGCAAGAAGTAAATCATGCGCTTGCGGGCCTGGGGCGATGGGGTTTGCGGGCTGACTTGGGTCCCCGTCTTCGCGGGGACGACGTTTCGAGGTGATTGGCTAAAGCGTTAGCCGGCTATCGCTCGCGACGTTGAACAACGTCGTCCCCGCGAAGGCGGGGACCCAAGCTAGCCTGCTCGCCACCAGCCTCTTTCAAAGCCGCGCCGCCAGCTCCGCCCCTTCGCGAATCGCGCGCTTGGCATCCAGCTCGGCCGCCAGCGCCGCGCCGCCGATCTTGTAAAAGCGCGGTCCGCCCGTGGTCCCATCGGCCGGCATCAGTTCCACCAGGCTTTCCTGCCCGGCGCAGATCACCACATTGTCCACCTCCAGCAGGCGCGCTTCGCCCCCGACCGTGATGTGCAGGCCGGCGTCGTCGATGCGGTCATATTGCACGCCGGCCAGCATGGTCACGCCGTTGCGCGCGAGCGTGGCGCGGTGCACCCATCCCGAGGTCTTGCCCAGGCCGGCGCCGGGCCGCGTGGTCTTGCGCTGCAGGAGCCAGACCTGGCGCGGCGGGTGCGGCGGCACGGGCGGCGCCAGTCCGCCCGGCGTGGCCACTGTCGGATCGACGCCCCACTCCTTCATCCAGTGCGCCGCCGGCACCGGCAGCGCTACCCGCGGATCGTGCACCAGGAATTCGCCGGTGTCGAAACCGATGCCGCCAGCGCCGATGATCGCCACCCGCGCACCGATCGGACGGCCGCCCTTCAACACGTCGATATAGCTCGCCACCATCGGATGGTCGATGCCGGGAATCGCTGGTTGTCGCATGCGGATGCCGGTCGCCACGATCACGTCGTCGAAGCCCTGGGCCAGCAATTCCTCGCGCGTGACCCGACAGTTCAAGCGAATGTCGACGCCCAGCAGTTCGAGGCGGCGACCAAAATAACGGATCGTCTCGGCGAATTCTTCCTTGCCCGGAATGCGCATCGCGATATTGAACTGGCCGCCGATGCGGTCCTGGGCGTCGAACAGGGTTACACGATGCCCGCGCTCGGCCGCCACGGTTGCCGCCGACAGGCCCGCCGGCCCGGCGCCGACCACCGCGATGCGGCGCGCCGTGGCGGCCTTGCGAAACACCAGTTCGGTCTCGTAGCAGGCGCGCGGATTGACCAGGCAAGTCGCGCGCCGGTTCGAGAAAGTATGGTCCAGGCAGGCCTGGTTGCAGGCGATGCAGGTATTGATCTCGTCGCTGCGGCCGGCGGCGGCCTTGGCGACGAAATCGGCGTCGGCCAGGAAGGGCCGCGCCATCGACACCAGGTCGGCGTCGCCGCGCGCGAGGATGCTTTCCGCCTCGGCCAGCATATTGATGCGGTTCGAGGCCACGACGGGAATGCCGACCTCCTTGCGCAAGCGCCCCGCGATCTCGGCGAAGGCGGCGCGCGGCACCGAAGTGACGATGGTGGGGATGCGCGCCTCGTGCCAGCCATAGCCGGTGTTCAGGATCGTCGCGCCGGCGCCTTCCAGCGCTTTTGCGGACAGCACGATCTCGTCCCAGGTATTGCCACCGTCGACCAGATCGAGCACCGAATGGCGGTACATCAATATGAAATCCGGCCCGACCGCGGCGCGAATGCGGCGCACCACCTCCACGGCGAGGCGCATGCGGTTCTCTATCGGCCCGCCCCAGCGATCGGTGCGGCGATTGGCGCGCGCGCACAGGAACTGGTTCAGGAGATAACCTTCGCTACCCATGATCTCGACGCCGTCGTAGCCGGCCGTGCGCGCCAGCCTGGCGCAGCGCACGTAGGCGCGGATCGTCGATTCGATGCCGGCATCGCTGAGCGCCTTCGGCTTGAAGCGCGAAATCGGCGACTTGATGCTGGACGCCGACACCACGAAGGGCTGGTAGCCGTAGCGGCCTGCGTGCAGGATCTGCATCAGGATCTTGCCGCCCTCCTCGTGCACGGCGCGCGTGACGCGCCGGTGGTTGGGCACGTCGAAGAGGGAGTTCAGGGTCCCGCCGAAGGGCAGCAGCCAGCCCTGGCGATTGGGCGAGATGCCGCCGGTGACGATCAGGCCCACGCCGCCGCGCGCGCGTTCGCGGTAGAAGGCGGCCAGCTTGCCGTAGTTGTAGAAGCGGTCTTCGAGCCCGGTGTGCATCGAGCCCATGATCACGCGGTTCTTCAGGGTGGTGAAACCCAGGTCGAGCGGCGCCAGCAGATTGGGAAAGGTAGTCATCGCGGCATTACACCGCGATTTTCTGGAGTCGTGCGTCTAAACGACTGAATGGTGCATCAAGCCAGGTGGCTTTCGCGGTCGCGCAGTTCGGCGAAGCTCTCGATGCTGCCGATGCTGACCACCACCGGGTTCAGGCTGGCGCCGGGCGACATCGGGCGCCAGGCGAACTGCCATTCCTTTTCGCGCGCCTGGCCCGCGCTCTTGGTGAACGCGGCGCCCAACGGCGAACGGGTGCCGTACTCGATGGCGCCGTCGATGCCGGCCCAGTTGGGCAGCAGGCGCTGCACGGCGCGGTGCAGGCGCTCGCCGAATTCCTCGGTGTTATGGATCACCAGGCAGGCGTCGCTCGGCGTGATGATGTCGAACAGGCGCTTGTCCCAGACGGTGGAAAACGCGATGTGCAGGAAGCCGCCATTGGGCTCGAGACGGAACTGGCCGGTCTTGAGCGCGGTTTCGAGTTCGGTACGCAGCGCGTAGCGATGCAGGGTCGGAGGGCGTTGGTAGTCGTGCATGGGATTCTTTCTTGCCGCGCTCAAGGTTGCGCAGTTGGCGACGCTGGCGGCGGCGGTGGTGGCGATTGCAGCATCATGATGGCCTGGTGCTGCATGCGCATGAACTTCGATGCGATGAAGATCTCGCGCAAGAAATAGACGAAGCTGCTGATCAGGGCGATCATCGCGAACACGAAGCAGGCGGCGATGTACTGGTCGAGCGGGATGCCCGTGGTATCGCCCGCGAACAGCATCGCGATGACCACGCACACCAGCAGGCCGCAGGCGGTGCTGGAGGCGATCGCGAAGTTGATCAGGTGCGAGCGCTGGTAGAGCAGTTCGAGTTCGCTGGAAAACTCGGCATTGGGGCTGACCTTGAGCCGGTCCTCGAGCACGCGCGTGCGGTCGATGATGCGCGCCAGCCGGTTGGTCAGCACGGTCAGCTTGGTGGCGACGCCAGTGAGCAGGAAAACCGGCGCGATCGCCAGCTGGATGACATGGCCGATATCGCTGATCTGGATATTCATGGGAACACGTTTCGAATTGTTGTAATGTGCCTGGTACCTCTGAAGCATAGTGTAACAGCCAGCAGCATCCCACCCCTCCTCATTCAAACCGGCGCAGCCGCTTGAACTGCTCGGTCGCCGCCACCAGCGCGCGCGCGATCCCCGCCTCCAGCGCGCCATGGCCGGCATCGGCGATCATCTCCAGTTTCGACCCAGGCCACGCCGTGTGCAGGCGCCAGGCCGACAGCGGCGGGCAGATCACGTCGTAGCGGCCCTGCACGATCACCGCCGGCAGGTGGGCGATGCGCGCCAGGTCGCGCAGCAGCTGGTCTTCTTCCAGGAAGGCGCCATTGAGCATGTAATGCGATTCGAGCCGGCCGACGCCCAGGTCGAGCGTATCGTTCGCCACTTCCTCTGGCTGCGGCAGCAAAAAGACGCGCCGGCCCTCGAAGCGGCTCCAGGCGCGCGCGGCCGGCCAGTAAACGTCAGGATCGTGGCACAGCAGGCGGCGCGCATAGGCTTTGAGCAGGTCGTGCCGTTCCTCTTGCGGAATCGGGGCCACGAATTGTTCGTACAGCTCGGGATAGAACCAGCGCACCTCGTTGATGAACCAGTCCACCTCGGCCTGGGTGCACAGGAAAATCCCGCGCAGCACGAAGCCCAGGCAGCGCTCGGGATGGGCCTGGCCATAGGCCAGCGCCAGCGTCGAGCCCCAGGAACCGCCGAACACCAGCCACTGTTTGACGCCGAACAGCGCGCGCAGGCGCTCGATGTCCTCGATCAGGAGCTGGGTCGTGTTGTTGCGCCACTCGCCCAGCGGCGTCGACTTGCCGGCGCCGCGCTGGTCGAACAGGATCACGCGGTAGGCGCGCGGGTCGAAGAAGCGGCGATGCTGGGGCGACAGGCCGGCGCCGGGGCCGCCGTGCAGGAACAGCACCGGGATGCCGTCCGGATTGCCGACTTCTTCCCAGTAGATCGTGTGCGTCTCGTCGACCGCCAGCATGCCGTGGCGGATGGGCTGGATCGGCGGGAACAGCGACGGCGGCGTGACGGGCATGGCGGCTCTTGTTGGCAGTGATTCAAGAAGCCGATTGTAGCGTACCGACAGCTGCTTTTAGAAGAAGGTATTGAGCGCGTAGCGCACCGTATAGGCGTCGTCCACGGCCAGCAGCAGCGGCCACTTGTCGAAGGTGGTGCAGGGGTGGGAAATGCCGCAGCCGACCAGGTCGCCGACCGCCAGGCTGTCGCACAAGGGGTCGCCTTCCGGCAACCTCAGGTAAGCGTGCTGGTCGTTCATCTTGAAGATCGTGCAGCCGGGCGGCAGCGCGGCCGGCGCGGTATCAGCATCCGCAGCGCCGTCGGGGCGCGCCGTGTAGAGCGGGATCGGCAGGTCGGCGTCGTAGGAAGCGTCGCGCTTGCCCATGGTGAGGATGGCCAGGGTCGGCTCGGGGCGCGACTGGACCATGCTCCAGACTTCGAGCGCAGGCCGTAACCCTTCCTGTAGCCCTTCCTGCTGGCCGCCTTCACGCGCATTCAGCTCGTCGATATGGCGGCGGTACATGCCATGGTCGCTCGTCAGGTAGCAGCCGCTGCGCAGGATGGCGCGCACTGGACGCGACAGGCCGTCCACGCCCTGGAACCCGCGCACCACCAGGTCGAAATAGGACGAGCCGCCGGCCGAGACCAGGATCTCGGGCGTGGCCAACAGGCCCTCGCCATCGGCGCCACGCACGAGGGCGACCAGTTGAGCCAGGAAATCGTCCACCTGCTGCAGGTCGGCGGCGCGGTCGTCGCTGACGAGCAGGCCTTCGTAGCCCTCGAAGCCGGCCAGCGCCAGGCCGTCGGCCAGGGCGACAGCGCGCGCCACCTCCATCGCCTCCTGCGGCGTGCGGCAGCCGGCGCGCTTGCCGGCCAGGCCCAGCTCGACCAGCACCGGCAGCGGACGCGCCAGCCTGTGCGCCGCGACCGCCTGCGCCAGGCGCGCCACGCCGGCCAGCGAATCGGCCAGCACGATGCACTCGAAGTCCGGATCGCCATGCAGCAGGGCCAGCACGGCGTCGATATCGCTGCGCGCCACCAGCTGGTTGGCCAGCAGCACGCGGCGCACGCCGAAGCGGTGCGCCACCTGGACCTGGATCGCGGTGGCCAGCGTGATACCCCAGGCGCCATTGGCCAGTTGCGCGCCGAACAGCTGCGGACTCATCGTGGTCTTGCCGTGCGGCGCCAGGGTGACGCCGCGGCGCTCGCAAAAGGCGCGCATCCACGCCAGGTTGTGGCGCAGGCTCGATTCCCTGAGCACGGCGACCGGGTAGCTCGTATCGCCGCGCAATACGTTCCAGCCCTGCACGCCGATCGCGCCCTGGCGCAGCGGTTCACGCAGCGGCAAACCCTTGGTGCCGGGGAGCAGCAGCTGTTCGTCGAGGCTGGACAGGGCGAGGCCGCCGTGGGGCAAGGTGTGCATGGGGTGCTCCGTGAAGATCGGTGGATCGTTATTTTATGATGGATTGTTAACGCAAAAACGTCGTCCCCGCGCAGGCGGGGACCCAATTCCTCAGCGTAACCACTTCATTGAACGTCAGTGGCATGCGTGAAAACTTGGGTCCCCGCCTGCGCGGGGACGACGTGCTAAGGAACTGAAGCTACTGCCCTGACGGATCAGGACATATGCTGCCCGCCATTGATGGCGATATTGGCGCCGGTAACAAACGCCGCTTCGTCCGACGACAGATAGGCCACCAGACCCGCCACTTCTTCGGGCTTGCCGAGGCGCCCCATCGGGATCTGCGGGATGATCTTGGTTTCCAGCACTTCGCTCGGGATGTCCATCACCATCTTGGTGCCGATATAGCCCGGCGAGATGGTGTTGACGGTGACGCCCTTGCGCGCCACTTCCAGCGCCAGCGCCTTGGTGAAGCCGTGCATGCCGGCCTTGGCCGCCGAGTAGTTGGTCTGGCCGAAAGCGCCCTTCTGGCCGTTCACCGACGAGATATTGATGATGCGGCCCCAGCCGCGCTCGACCATGCCGTCGCAGACCGGCTTGGTCATATTGAACACGGAATCGAGGTTGGTCTTGATCACGGCGTCCCAGTTGACCTTGTCCATCTTTTTGAAGGTCATGTCGCGGGTGATGCCGGCGTTATTGACCAGCACGTCGATTGGCCCGACATCGGCGATCACCTGGCGCACGCACTCCTGGGCCGCGTCGTAATCGGCCACGTCGCAGGCATAGGCCTTGAAGTCATAGCCCTGCTCCTTCATGGCGCCGAGCCAGGAGTCGACCTTGGTATTGCCTGGCGAAAAAGTGGTAACGACCTGATATCCCAATGCGGCCAGTTTGATACACACCGCTTCGCCCAGGCCGCCCATGCCGCCGGTTACTAATGCTACTCGAGCCATTGTCTTCTCCAGTTTTATTGTGTCATTTCATACCGCTTGAAACCGACGGCGCCGCGGCAAGCGGGCCATCGCTACCGTCATCAGGCTGTCGTCAGTCGCGCTCGACCGCCAGCGCCACGCCCATGCCGCCGCCGATGCACAGGCTCGCCAGGCCGCGCTTGGCGTCGCGGCGGATCATTTCGTGCAGCAGGGTGACCAGCACGCGGGCGCCGGAAGCGCCGATCGGGTGGCCCAGGGCGATCGCGCCGCCATTGACGTTGATCTTGGACGTGTCCCAGCCCATCTGCTTGTTGACGGCGATGGCCTGGGCGGCGAAGGCTTCGTTGATTTCCATCAGGTCGACGTCTTCGTGGGTCCAGCCGGCCTTCTTGAGGCACAGCTGCGAGGCCGACACCGGGCCCATGCCCATGATCGACGGGTCGAGGCCGGACGACGAATAGGCCTTGATGCGCGCCAGCGGGGTCAGGCCCAGCTCTTTCGCTTTCGCCGCGCTCATCATGATCACGGCGGCGGCGCCGTCGTTGATGCCGGAAGCGTTGCCGGCGGTGACCGAGCCTTCTTTGTTGAACGCCGGACGCAGGCTGGCCAGCGCCTCGAGCGTGCTGCCCGCTTTTGGATATTCGTCGGTGTCGAAGACGGTCGTGCCCTTCTTGGTCACGATCTCGACCGGGATGATCTCGTCCTTGAATTTGCCTTCTTTTTGAGCAGCTTCGGCCTTCAGCTGCGATTGCAGCGCGAATTCGTCCTGCTCGGCGCGCGAAATCTCGTATTTCTTGGCGACGTTCTCGGCGGTAACGCCCATGTGGTACTGGTTATAGACGTCCCACAGGCCGTCGACGATCATGGTGTCGGTGAGCTTGGCGTCGCCCATGCGGAAGCCGTCGCGCGAGCCGGCCAGAACGTGCGGCGAGGCGCTCATGTTCTCTTGCCCGCCGGCGATAACGATCTCGGCGTCGCCGCAGCGGATCGCCTGGGTCGCCAGGTGGGTGGCCTTGAGGCCGCTGCCGCAGACCTTGTTGATGGTGTAGCCGGGCACCATGTCGGGCAGGCCGGCCTTGATGACGGCCTGGCGCGCCGGGTTCTGGCCCACGCCGGCGGTGAGCACCTGGCCCATGATGACTTCGCTGACGGATTCGGGGGCGATACCGGTCTTGGCCAGCAGGTGCTTGATCACTTGCGCGCCGAGTTCGGCGGCTGGAATCTTGGCGAGGGTGCCGCCGAATTTGCCGACGGCCGTACGACCGGCGGCGACGATGACTACGTCTTCCATGTTCAATCTCCGTTCAGCCGGCCGCGGCCGGCAACATTCAGAATTCCCTCGGACTCGGCCCGTCATTCTGCGATGGCGGACTTTGTGCATGGGATCGATAAAAACCTCAAGTTACGGAATGAGGAACCCATGCTGCTGTTAAAGCATCAGCAATCTTAGCAGTTTATTCATCAAAAACAACGTGCCAATCGTGCGGGTTTGATCTAGCGCATGACTTAATTTTTGGTTGCTGACAAACGTTCAATTTCTGTTAGGAATGATGCGTGCGCTTCTGTCCTTTTCTACAATTTTCACAGTAGAATGCACAAGCGCAACGCCAACTACACCGCTTTATGCCTAAAACCACGCTTCCCATCGAAATCAAGATTTCCACGGTCGTTGCCATTTCCACGATCCTGCACTCGGCCGACCCGGAAGCCATCGACGCCGCGCTGGAGCAGATGACCGGTGGCGTATCGGACTTCTTCGAGGACGAGTTCGCGGTGATCGACGTGGCCGCGATCGCGCCCGAAGCGCCGGGACTCGACTGGGCGGCGCTGGTGTCCCTGCTCAAGAAATACCGCCTGAACGCGGTGGCCGTGCGCGGCGCCAGCCCGCCGATGGTGGAAGCGATCCGGGCCCAGGGCCTGGCGCTGGACGACGGCTCGAGCGGCGTACGCGCCGGCGGCCATGCGGCCCCGCCACCGGCCCCTGCCGCGCCCGAATCGGCGCCCCCCACGGCTCCGGCGGCGGCTGTGGCGCCCGCGCCGACGCCGGCCCCGGAGCCGGTCGCTGCTCCGGCCATCGTGCCGATGATTATCGACACCCCGGTGCGCGCCGGCCAGCGCATCTATGCGCGCGGCACCGATCTGATCGTCACCGCCGTGGTCAACAATGGCGCAGAATTGATCGCCGACGGCAGCATTCACGTGTATGCGCCGCTCAATGGCCGCGCACTGGCGGGCGCCTCCGGCAATCCCGATGCCCGCATCTTCGCGCTGTCGATGCAGCCGGAGCTGGTCTCGATCGCCGGCGTGTACCGCACGTTCGACGAAGGTTTTCCGTCCGACCTGTCGCGTCAGCCAACGCAGATCCGGCTGGTGGGTGACCGGATCGACATCCAATCGCTGGCTCCGGCACCCCGCGCCTGATCCCCGAACTGAACAGATACTGTAAAGGACTTTTTTGTGGCAAGAATTATTGTTGTGACGTCCGGCAAGGGCGGTGTGGGCAAAACGACCTCGAGCGCCAGCTTCTCCACCGGCCTGGCGATGCGCGGCCACAAGACGGCGGTGATCGACTTCGACGTCGGCCTGCGTAACCTCGACCTGATCATGGGCTGCGAACGCCGCGTGGTCTACGACCTGATCAACGTCGTCAATGGCGAGGCGACCCTGAACCAGGCGCTGATCAAGGACAAGCACTGCGACAACCTGTTCATCCTGCCGGCCTCGCAGACGCGCGACAAGGACGCCCTGTCCGAAGAAGGCGTGGAGCGCGTGCTCAACGACCTGGTCAAGATGGACTTCGAGTTCATCATCTGCGATTCGCCGGCCGGCATCGAGCACGGCGCGCTGATGGCGCTGACCTTCGCCGACGAGGCGATCGTGGTCACCAATCCGGAAGTGTCGTCGGTGCGCGACTCGGACCGCATCCTGGGCATCCTGCAGGCCAAGTCGCGCCGCGCCCAGAGCGGCAGCGAGCCGGTCAAGGAACACCTGCTCATCACCCGCTACTCGCCGAAACGCGTCGAAGCGGACGAAATGCTGTCTTACCAGGACGTGCAGGAAATCCTGCGCATCCCGCTGATCGGCATCATTCCGGAATCGGAGTCGGTGCTGCACGCCTCGAACCAGGGCAACCCGGCGATCCATTTCAAGGGCACCGACGTGGCCGATGCCTACGAGGACGTCGTCGCGCGCTTCCTGGGCGAAGAACGCCCGCTGCGCTTTACCAACTACGAAAAGCCGGGCATATTCCAGCGCATTTTCGGAGCCAAGTGAGATGGCATTGCTTTCATTCCTCTTCCCCGAAAAAAAGAAGAGCGCGACAGCCGCCAAGGAACGCCTGCAGATCATCATCGCACGCGAACGGACCAACCGCGCCGGTCCGGATTTCCTTCCGGCCCTGCACCAGGAGCTGATCGCGGTGATCTCGAAGTACGTCAAGGTCAATCCCGACGACATCAAGGTCTCGCTCGACCGCCAGGGCAACCTGGAAGTGCTGGACGTGAACGTGGTGCTGCCGGATACCTGACCGGCGCCGCCCTTCGCCCGACGATGCCCGCCATGTGCGGGCATTATCTTTGGCGCGGAGCATATTAGTAGTGAGACGATCGGACAATTTTTAGTTGAATCTGAGCATTCAAAGTATCGATGGCCCTGCCTATACTGGGTTCATGGCTGCAACACATCGGACAGCCAGCCAAGCAAACCCAACGATATTTTGACAAGGAGCTTCACCATGACCCGTCTCGCCTCCCACCCCGTCTCGGGCGCCACCGGCGCCGCCGCCCAACTGTTCAGCGCCATCCAGGGCGCCGTCGGCAAGGTGCCGAACGCCTACCGCGACATCGGCAGCAACAGCCCCGTGGTCCTGGAATCGGTGCTGGCCCTGGACGCCAGCCTCAAGAAAACCACGCTGTCGGCGCGCGATATCGAAGTCATCAAGCTGGCGGTCAGCGCCGTCAACGGTTGCGACTACTGCGTGGCCGCCCACAGCCTGATGGGCAAGATGGCCGGCCTGCCTCCCGATGCGCTGGCCGCCGTGCGCCAGGGCCAGGCCACCGGCAATGCCCGCGAAGATGCGCTGGCGGAGTTCGCGCGCCACCTGGTGACGACCCGCGGCACCGTGGACGCGGGCAGGGTCGAGGCGGTGAAGGCGGCCGGCGTGAGCGATGCGCAGATCGTCGACCTCACCCTGGCGATCACGGCGATCACCCTGACGAACCTGTTCAACCGGATCAACGATACGGTGGTCGATTTTCCGAAGGTCGGTTGAGGCCCATTGGACGCGTGGAGGTAGGGTGGACAGCTTGTCATCTGGTCCACTGGACCAGATGACTACGCGTCCAACCATCGTCACATCACCAGCACCGGCTCTTTTGCCGGCCCGCTGACCGCCCCGCCATTGACCGGCGCGGCGGTCGCGGTGTCGTCGTTCTCCTCCACCGGCTGCGGCGCCTCGCCCGCGGACTCGGCCCGCTCCAGCTCCTGCACCACCTTCACGCAGGCTTCCACGTGCTGCGCCCCCATGCGCTTGAACAGCGTGTAGCCGATCGCCGCCGACGCGATCTGGCCGGCCAGCGGCACCATCTTGGCCGTGGTCTTGACCGCCATCCGGCCCGCCACGACCCGGAACAGGCGCGCCACCGCCCCGCGCGTCACCAGTTTACCGACCAGCATGCCGCCTACCGAGGCCGCCGCCTTGTAGGCGATCACGCGCATGCGCGGGTGCAGGCGCTCGATCTGCTTCTGGGTCAGGCCGAATTCGGCATTGATCTGGTCGACCAGGGCGGCGAAGCCCGTGATGTCGGCCAGCAGGTCGAGGCCGGGCACCGGCACCGCGGCCACCGCCGCCGAGACGGCGGCGCGTTTCTTGACCAGGGCCAGGCAGCGGGTACGGGTGGCGTCGATCTCGGCGCCGCTGACGGGCACGCGGTCCTCGGGCACAGTGGTGTTTTTGCGTGTAAACAACATAATTTCCCCCTCTACATTATCTGAATGGCATATAAAATTCAGTCTACGCCTATGGGGAGATTTTCTGCGTGGTCCCTTTAACACAACAGTCTTATAGTACAAATGTCACCTTTTGGTGTCGGAGCGAAGTTTATCAGTAGCATCGTTTTGTGAAAGTCTGATATATTTGGTTTAACTTTGTAGGAATCTTCCTACATAGGCAACCACACAACATTTCGCCCGTCATGAAGATCGCCGTCCTGGAGCAAGACCGTCCCCAAGCTGACCTGATTTGCCAGGTCCTCAGCGCTGCTGGCCACAGCTGTCAATCGTATGACAGCGCCAAGGAGCTACTAGGACAGTTACGAAAGGACAGTGCCGACATGCTGGTGATGGACTGGAATGTCCCCGATATGGAAGGCGCCGAAGTGCTGCGCCGCGCCAAGGAAAAGCTGACGTCCACCGCGCCGACGATGTTCCTGGTCGGGAATAACGCCGAAGACGACATCATTGCCGGCGTCACCGCCGGCGCCGACGACTACCTGGTCAAGCCGCTGCGCCGCGGCGAGCTGGTGGCGCGCGTCTCGGCCCTGCTGCGCCGCGCCTATCCGTCGCAGAACAGCGCCGAGCAGCTGCAGTTCGGTCCGTACACCTTCGAGACCCGTCCGGGACGGCTGCTCAGGGACGGCTCGGTGATCGACGTGACGCAGAAAGAGTTCTCGCTGGCGCTGCTGTTCTTCAGGAATATCGGCCGCCCGCTGTCGCGCGCCTACATCCACGAATCGGTGTGGGTCCGCGAAAACGACGTGCCGTCGCGCACCATGGACACCCACGTTTCGCGCGTACGCAACAAACTCCATCTGCGGCCAGAGAACGGCTTCCGCCTTGTGCCGGTCTACAGCTATGGCTATCGGCTGGAAAAGCTCGGCGCCTGAAACCCTGAAGGCAAGAGGGTATAATGGCCCCAGTCCATTGACCCTCGCCTCCCCTCCGAAATGCAACTGCTTGCCGTCGGCCTGAACCACACCACAGCACCGGTCTCGCTACGCGAGCAGCTGGCGCTCGCCCCCGACCAGATCGGCACGGCGGTGCAGTCGGCGCGCGGCTGGTTCGCGCGCCAGGGTTCCACCGGCGGCGAAGAGGCGGCGATCCTGTCGACCTGCAACCGCACCGAGATGTATGCGGCGATCAAGCTGCTCGATCCGCTGGACGCTTCGGCTCAATTTCTGGCGCATTATCACGCGCTCAACTACGCCGAGCTGCGCCCCCACCTCTACCTGCTGCCGCAGGACGACGCCGTGCGCCACGCCTTCCGCGTCGCTTCGGGCCTCGATTCGATGGTGCTGGGCGAGCCGCAGATCCTGGGCCAGATGAAGGATGCGGTGCGCACGGCCGACGCCGCCGGCGGCCTGGGCACCTATCTGCACCAGATGTTCCAGCGCACCTTCGCGGTCGCGAAGGAAGTGCGCACTACCACCGAGATCGGCGCCCACAGCGTGTCGATGGCCGCCGCCGCGGTGCGCCTGGCGCACCGCATCTTCGACCGCATCGCCGACCAGCACGTGCTGTTCATCGGCGCCGGCGAGATGATCGAGCTGTGCGCGGCCCACTTCGCGGCCCAGAACCCGAAATCGGTCACCATCGCCAACCGCACCATGGAGCGCGGCGAGGCGCTGGCCGCCCGCTACAACGGCCGCGCGATCCGCCTGGCCGACCTGCCGGACAGCCTGCAGCAGTTCGACATCGTCATCTCGTGCACCGCCTCGACCCTGCCGCTGATCGGCAAGGGCCTGGTCGAACGCGCCGTCAAGGCGCGCCGCCACCGCCCGATGTTCATGGTCGACCTGGCCGTGCCGCGCGATATCGAACCCGAAGTCGCGCGTCTGGACGACGTGTTCCTGTACACGGTCGACGACCTGGCCCAGGTGGTGCAGACCGGCATGGAAAGCCGCCAGGCCGCCGTGCGCCAGGCCGAAGCCATCATCGAGACCCGGGTCCAGTCCTTCATGCACTGGGTGGGCGACCGCGCCGTGGTGCCGGTGATCCGCGACCTGCATGAATCGGGCGAGGCCTTGCGCCAGGCCGAGCTGGAACGCGCGCGCAAGATGCTGGCGCGCGGCGACGATGCCGAAGCCGTGCTCGAAGCGCTGTCGAAGGGGCTCACCGCCAAGTTCCTGCACGGCCCGCAACAGGCCCTGCACCAGGCCGAGGGCGACGACCGCGCGCGTCTGGCCACCCTGCTGCCGCAGCTGTTCCGCGGCCGCCGTTAGCGCCCGATTCTCCCGGCGGCCCGCCCGCCATGCGCGCCTGCTCGCGCAACCCGGCCCTTCCAGCGGCCATCCGACCATCTTCATACCGAGACTGCCCATGAAACCTTCCATGCTGTTCAAGCTGGACCAACTCGCCAACCGCCTCGTCGAGCTGGATGAACTCCTGATGAGCGAAGGCGCCACCGCGAACATGGACAGCTACCGCAAGATGTCGCGCGAACGCGCCGAACTGGCGCCGCTGGTCGACGTGTACCGCCAGTACCAGGGCGCGCTCGAGGATACCGAGGCGGCCCGCGAGCTGCTGCAGGATCCCGACATGAAGGATTTCGCCCAGGAAGAAATCGAAGCTGCGAAAGAACGCATGGCGGGCCTGGAGCTCGAGCTGCAGAAAATGCTGCTGCCGAAGGACGCCAACGACGAGCGCAATATCTTCCTCGAGATCCGCGCCGGCACCGGCGGCGACGAGTCGGCCCTGTTCGCGGGCGACCTGCTGCGCATGTACACCCGTTTCGCCGAGCGCAACCGCTGGCAGGTCGAGATGGTGTCCGAGTCGCCGTCCGACCTGGGCGGCTACCGCGAAGTCATCGTGCGCCTGGTCGGCAACGGCGCCTATTCGAAGCTCAAGTTCGAGTCGGGCGGCCACCGCGTGCAGCGGGTGCCGGCCACCGAAACGCAGGGCCGCATCCACACCTCGGCCTGCACGGTGGCGGTGATGCCCGAGGCCGATGAAGTCGAGGACGTCGACATCAACCCGGCCGACCTGCGCATCGACACCTACCGCGCCTCGGGCGCCGGCGGCCAGCACATCAATAAAACCGACTCGGCGGTGCGCATCACCCACCTGCCGACCGGCCTGGTGGTGGAATGCCAGGACGACCGCAGCCAGCACAAGAACAAGGCCTCGGCCATGAAGGTGCTGGCGGCGCGCCTGAAGGACGCCCAGCTGCGCGAGCAGCAGTCGAAGGAAGCGGCCACCCGCAAGAGCCTGATCGGCTCGGGCGACCGCAGCGAGCGCATCCGCACCTACAACTTCCCGCAGGGCCGCCTGACCGACCACCGCATCAACCTGACCTTGTACAAGCTCGACTTCATCATGGACGGCGACCTGAAGGAGCTGACCGAAGCGCTGGCCCAGGAACACCAGGCCGAATTGCTGGCTGCGCTCGGTGACTGATTGACGCAACTGAGTGACTTAAGTCATTGTTAAGTTGCCAGATTGAAAATGGCGAAGCGTCGTTTGCAACGTTTATGCGAAAATAAGCGCATGCCCGCCTCCCGTTGGCGCCCGCGTCATACGCTGGCCTAAGAACGTCGTTCCCGCGCAGGCGGGAACCCAAGTATGCCAGCACGGCCACTATCGGTCGCCGATAGCGGCGGTGCACATGAACTTGGGTTCCCGCCTGCGCGGGAACGACGGTTCCAAAGATAACTGGAAGCGCATCCGCACCGGTCCACATCGAGAAAAATCCATGCCCACCAACCGCCAGGTCCTGTTCGCCATCTCGTCGATCTCGTTCGCGCTGATCGCCGTCGCCCTCTATCTGCAGCACAGCATGGAAATGCGGCCCTGCCCGCTGTGCGTGATCCAGCGCTATATGTTCCTCGCCATCGGCGTCTGCACCCTGGTCGGCGCCATCGGCGGCAAGGTGCGCGCAGCCACGATCCTGGCCCTGCTGGCGGCCTTCGGCGGCCTGTACACGGTCGGCAAGCACCTGTACGTGATCGCCAATCCCGGTTTCTCGTGCGGCATCGATCCGATGGAAACGATGCTCAACAAGATCCCCACCGCCGAATACCTGCCGTGGCTGTTCCGCGCCGACGGCCTGTGCGAAGGCGCGACCGATGCCATCCTGGGCCTGGCGATCCCGCAATGGTCGGCGGTCTGGTTCGTGGTGCTGACCGTGCTGCTGGGTTGGGTGCTGCTGCGCCAGTTCCGCGCCAAGCGGGCATGATCGAGGCCGGCGCCACCCTCGGGCAGGTGCGGCTGTCGCTGCCGCTCGATCCGCTCGAAAACCGCATCCTGCTGTGCCATGCGCTCCGTCTGCCGCGCGTGGCCCTGATCACGCAATCGGAACGCGTGCTCACGCCTGAAGAAGCGGCGCAGTTAGAAGCGCTGGTGCGGCGTCGCCTGGACGGCGAACCGATCGCCTACATCGTCGGCGAGCGCGAATTCTTCGGGCTGCCGTTCAAGGTGACGCCGGCGGTGCTGATCCCGCGTCCGGATACCGAATTGCTCGTCGAACTCGCGCTGGAGCGCCTCGCGCCGCAACAGCGCGTGCTCGACATGGGCACCGGCAGCGGCGCGATCGCCGTCGCCATCGCCTGCACGCGGCTAGATGCCGACGTCACCGCGCTCGACGTCAGCGAAGAGGCGCTGTCCGTTGCGCGCGCCAATGCCGCCGCCAACGACGCGCGCGTGCGCTTCCTGCGCAGCGACTGGTATCAAGCGCTCGGCGCGGAGCGCTTCCACCTGATCGTCTCGAACCCGCCCTATATCGTGGCCGGCGACCGCCACCTGATTGAAGGCGACCTGCGCTTCGAGCCGATCGACGCCCTCACCGACCATGCCGACGGCCTGTCCGACCTGCGCACCATCGCCGATGGCGCTGCCGCCCACCTGGAGCCCGGCGGCTGGCTGCTGCTCGAGCATGGCTACGACCAGGCCGAGGCGGTGCGCGGCTTGCTGAAGGCAGGCGGCTACGGCGAGGTGCAGAGCTGGCGCGACCTGGCAGGCATCGAGCGGGTCAGCGGAGGCCGCCGGAGTGCCTAGGGCGCGCACCCCTCGGGATGGGCTTGTTAAAATGACCAGTCCTGATTCCGGAGCATGCATGCGCATCCTGTTCGCCTCTCTCGTCCTGCTCGCGCCGCTGCATGGCGGCGCCGCCGGCTTAGTTCCGCCCTTGCCGCCCTTGCCGCCCATGCCGCCCATGCCGCCCATGCCGCCCGCGTTGCCTGCCGTCACCCGGGATGCGCCGACCGAGCAGCCATCCAGGCTGGCCGCCCGGCTCTACGAGCGCGACTGGCAGTGGCAGTTGCGCCATGCGCCCGAGAAGGCCACCGCCCTGGGCGAGCATCGCTACAACGCCTTCTTGAGCGACACCTCGCTGGCGGGACGCGCGGGGGCACTCGAGCACGAACGCGCCATGCTGGCGGCGGCGCAAAAAATCGACCGCGCGCAGCTGGACGGCGAAGACCAGGTGTCGTACGACCTGTTCGTGGCCGACAAGGAGCGCCTGATCGCCGCCGGCGCCCTGCGTCCTTTCGATCCGCTCCCGATCACCGCCTACGACGGCCTGCAGGTGCGGCTGCCGCGCCTGGTCGCGCAGATGCCGTTCGCGACCGACGCCGACTACCTCACCTATCTGGCGCGCCTGCAGGCGCTGCCGGCCCACGTCGATGGCCTGATCGAACAGCTGCGCGCCGGGAAACAGGCCGGCTGGACGATCCCGAAGACCGCCATCGCGCCGGTGCCGGACGCCTTGCGCGCGCTGCGCGAAAAAATCGCCGACGGGGCGCTCGGCGCGCCCTTCCAGCGCATCCCGGCGACCATCGTCCCCGAGGTGCGCGCGCAGTTGCGCGCGGCCGGCAAGGCGGCCCTGGAACAGCAGGCGGCGCCCGCCCTGCGCAAGCTCGAGGACTTCCTGCGCCAGGACTACGTGCCGGCCGCGCGCGACAGCATCGGCGCCGCAGCGCTGCCGGGCGGCCCGGCGTGGTACGCCCGGCTGGTGAGGGACAGCACCACCACTGCAATGACCCCGGCCCAGGTGCATGCGCTCGGCCAGCAAGAGGTGGCGCGCCTGCGCGCCGGGATCGAGGGCCTGATCCCGCGCACGGGCTTTCGCGGCGGCTTCGCCGAATTCATCGTCTTCGCGCGCAGCGACCGGCGCCTGTTCTTTGTCGACGCGGCGGCCCTGCTCGACCGCTACCGGCGCACGCTGGCGCTGGCCCAGGGGCGGCTGGGCCGCGTCGCGACCGTCATTCCGGCCGCCGGCATCGTCGTCAAGCCGATGGGCGGCGATGGCGCCGGCCAGCCGGCCGCCTATTACGAGGCCGGCAGCGCGGCGCGCACCGCCGCGCTGGTGGTCGACACGGCGCGCCTGAACGCGCGCCCGATCTGGCAGGTCGACACCGTGGCCCTGCACGAGGGCGTGCCCGGCCACCACCTGCAAGTGGCGCGCGCCCAGGAACTCGAGTTGCCGGCATTCCGGCGCAACGGCTGGTATGACGCCTACGGCGAAGGCTGGGCCACCTATGCCGAGAGCCTGGGCCCCGAGCTCGGCCTGTTCCAGGATCCGTTCTCGCTGTTCGGGCACCTCAACGAAGAGATGTTCCGCGCCGCGCGCCTGGTGGTCGACACCGGCATCCATTCGCTCGGCTGGACGCGCCAGCAGGCGCTCGACTACCTGAACACGC
This sequence comes from Massilia sp. Soil_C_3, assembly GCF_057657035.1. NCBI lineage: Bacteria > Pseudomonadati > Pseudomonadota > Betaproteobacteria > Burkholderiales > Oxalobacteraceae > Massilia > Massilia sp. Soil_C_3. Next base: position 131,779 of record NZ_JBDGJG010000009.1, on the reverse strand, counting down.
ATACCGCCAATCCGCCGGGCGACAACGAGGCCGAGGTCGACCGCTACATCGCGCGTCCGGGCCAGGCGCTGGGCTACAAGATCGGCCAGTTGCGCATCCTGGCGCTGCGCACCCAGGCGCGCGCCACGCTCGGCAAGCAATTCGACCTGCGCCGCTTCCACGATGCCCTGCTCGGCGGCGGTGCGCTGCCGCTAGCCGAACTGGAACGCCGCATGGGCCTTTGGCTCGCGGCCGAGAAGGATCCGGCCACGCGCGCCAATGCGCCGCAGGCCGTGCCCAGAGCAAACGCCGACGGCGACGCCGCATTCAATGCCGCATCCGAACCGGTGTCGATCTGGGAACCCGCCTTCGAATTCGACTTCGTGCTCGACGGCGAACTGCCGCCGGGCTACGACCCCGGTCCATCGCCCGATTTCGAGCCGCCTGCGCCAGCGGCGCCGACGCCGGCCCGCAAGTCCTTCAGCGCACCGCCCTGGCTTGCGCCTTTGCTTGAATGAGGGGCGCCCGAACGCGCAGTCCGATTTTCGGTTAATCTCTGCACCAACCGAACTGGCAGTATAAGAAAGGAAACACTGTGTCGAACCAATTCAACCGCCGCCTGGCACTGCTCGACGACGACGAACACCGCGCCCTGCTGGGCCAGGGGTTGCGCGGCATCGAGCGCGAAACCCTGCGGGTCGACGCGGCGGGCCAACTGGCGCGCACCCCGCACTCCCCGGCACTCGGTTCGGCCCTGACGCACCCGCACATCACGACCGACTACGCCGAGGCGCTGCTGGAATTCATCACGCCCGCCGAGCACGACATCGCGCTGGCGCTGCACCGCCTCGATGCGATCCACCGCTACGCCTATGCCAAGCTGGGCGACGAGATGTTGTGGGGCGTGTCGATGCCGGGCGAACTGCCGCCCGAGGAAGATATCGAGATCGCCTGGTACGGCAAGTCGAATATCGGCATGCTCAAGCACGTGTACCGGCGCGGCCTGGCGCTGCGCTATGGCAAGGCGATGCAATGCATCGCCGGCATCCACTACAACTATTCGCTGCCAGAACAACTGTGGCAGCTGTTCGCGCAAGAAGAAGGGATCGCCGAGGAACGCCGCCATGCGCTGCGTGACTTCCAGTCGGAAAGCTATATCGCGATGATCCGCAACTTCCGCCGCTATTCCTGGCTGCTGATGTACCTGTTCGGCGCGACGCCTGCGCTCACCACCAGCTTCCTGCGCGGCCGTGAACACAACCTCGAGACGCTGTCCGACGACACCCTGTACCTGCCGTACGCGACCAGCCTGCGCATGAGCGACCTGGGTTACCAGAACGACGCCCAGTCCGGCCTGCGTCCGCACGAGAACAGCCTGGAAAGCTATGTCACGAGCCTGATGGATGCGGTCAACCGTCCCTACGAGCCCTATGCGAAACTGGGCACGCAGAAGGATGGCGAATGGATCCAGCTGTCGACCAATGTGCTGCAGATCGAGAACGAGTATTACTCGACCATCCGTCCCAAGCGCGTGATCCGCACCGGCGAGCGTCCGGTGCAAGCCCTGTGCAACCGCGGCGTGCAGTACATCGAAGTGCGCTGCCTCGACGTCGATCCGTTCGAGCCGGTGGGCATCGCCCTCGACACCGGCCGCTTCCTGGACGCCTTCCTGCTGTTCTGCGCGCTCGAGGAAAGCCCCCTGATCAGCGCCCACGACAGCCAGCTGCACGCGCGTAACTTCGCGCGCACGGTCAAGGAAGGCCGCCGCCCCGACCTGACCCTGACCCGCGACGGCCTCGAAGTGCCGTTGAAGGAATGGGCGCTGGAACTGATCGAGCGCATCCGCCCGGTGGCGCAGCTGCTGGACGACGGGCATAACGAAGGCGATGTGCACCAGGCTTCGCTCGGCAAGCAGAAGGCGAAGATCGAGGATCCATCGCTCACCCCATCGGCGCGGGTGCTGGAAGAAGTGCGCGCGCTCGGCTCGGCCGCGGCCTTCGGCCTGCAGCAGAGCCGCCTGCATGCGGCCACCTTCCGCGACAGTCCCCTGATGCCGGCCGAGGAAGCGCTGTTCGACGAGATGGCGGCCAGCTCGCATGCAGAGCAGGCGAGCGTCGAAGCGATGGACACCGGCAGCTTCGACGACTTTGTTGCGGCGTACAACAGCAGTAAGCTATGCTCCAACAACTGAGGTAGCCGCCAGTCGCGGCGCCCGCTCGAATCCGCAGCCGCGAGGACCACTTGCTCACGTTTTACAACGAACACCATGCCCAGCATGACGGCCTCGGCCACGTCGAGCTCGATCGCGGCGAGCTGGCGCCCTGTTCGGAAAAACCCGAGCGCGCCGCCATCGTGCTGAAGGAATGCGAGCGGCGCGGCCTGGGCGCCATCGTCACGCCGCACGGCGTGCCGCTCATGACGCTCGAACGGGTGCACAGCCCGCGCTACCTGCATTTCCTGCGCAATGCCTGGAGCGAGTGGATCGGTCTCGATCCGCGACATGCCGGCAAGGATGCCTTGCCGAGGGTATGGCCGGTGCGCACCCTGCGCTTCGATATCGAGCCGGACGATTTTGGCGCGCGCCTCGGCCTGTATTCAATGGACGCCGGCACGCCGCTCACGGGCGGCACCTGGATCGCGGCCAAGACCGGCGCCGACTGCGCCGTTAACGCGGCCCATGCCCTGCAACGCGGCGAGCGCGGCACCTTCGCGCTCACGCGCCCGCCCGGCCACCATGCCGGCAGCGATTTCTTCGGCGGCGCCTGCTTCCTGAACAATGCCGCACTGGCGGCCCAGCACCTGCTGGACGACGGCCTGGAGCGCGTAGCCATCCTCGACCTCGACTACCACCACGGCAACGGCACCCAGGGCATTTTTTATCACCGCAACGACGTGCTGTTCGTCTCGATCCACGCCGACCCGCGCGTCGCCTATCCGTTCTACCTGGGTCACGCCGACGAGACCGGCAGCGGCGCCGGCCTTGGCTACAACACGAACATCCCGCTGGCGCCCGGCTGCGGCAGCGGCGCCTGGTTCGCGGCGCTGGAAACCGCCTGCCTCAAGATCGCCATGGCCCGGCCGCAGGCGCTGGTGGTCTCGCTCGGCGTCGATACCGCCGCCCAGGGCCCCGATCCGCGCTTCGGCCTGCAGGCCGGCGACTTCCTGCGCATCGGCGAACGCATCGCCCACCTCGGCCTGCCGACGGCCTTCGTGTTCGAGGGCGGCAAGGCCGGTCCCGAGCTCGGCATCCATACCGTCAACGTGCTCGAAGGTTTCGAGACCGCCGGCGAATGACTGCCGTTCCACATTCCACCACCATCGCTTCGCATCCATGACCACCCCTAGCCCGATCGACTGGCAATTCTCGCGTTTCGCCGACCTTTCTCCGTTCGACCTGTACGAAGTGCTGGCCCAGCGCCAGAGCGTCTTCATCCTCGAGCAGACCTGCCTGTATCCCGACATCGACGGCCAGGACCTCGATGCCCACCACCTGCTGGGCTGGCGCACCGTCGACGGCAAGCGCAGCCTGGCCGCCTACCTGCGCGTGCTGGCCCCGGGCGCCAAGTACGACGAGATGTCGATCGGCCGCGTGATCACCACCCCGGCCGCGCGCGGCACCGGCGCCGGCCGCGCCCTGATCGGCGAAGGCATCCGCCAGGCCGAGGCGCTGTATCCGGGCCATCGCATCCGCATCGGCGCCCAGCAATACCTGGAGCGCTTCTACGGCAGCTTCGGCTTCGAGACCGTCTCGGCACCGTATGACGAAGACGGCATCATGCACATCGATATGCTGCGCTAGGAAGCCCTCTGCTCAATCGCAGCGGCGCGGCCGCAGGCCCGCTTGCCGTTCTTTCTTGGCCTCGCGATCGCACTCGATCTTGCGCACCATCTCGAGGCTGTCCTTGCTGTTCTGGGTCGAGATGCGCTGGCGCTCGAGCGCATTGAGCTTCTCGTTGTCGCGCCGGGTTTGCTGCGAGAGCATGCACTCGGTGTATTCGCGCGAACCCTGGCGCGCGCCGAAATCGGCGCAGGTGCCGGTGTCCTCGGCCAGGTGAAGCGCGCGCCGCTGCTCGGGCGACTGGCATGCCGCCAGGCCCGCGCCCAGCATGGCCACGAGGCCCAGCGTCATGAGGGGGCGGCAAGCCGCGCCCAGATATGATCGATTCATCTTGTTCTCCTGTCTGACATTCGGTGGCCGGCCGCATGGCCGGAGGCGACAACGTCGCCATGCAGGACAGTAGAACAGCGCGGGATTGCGGGATCATGGAGTGCCAGGTGAAGCCGGCCGCGCCGGCGCCAGGACGACGCGCGCGATCGTGCCGCCGCCGGGCGCGCCGAGGATGGCCACGTGGCCGCCGTGGCGCTCGACCACCTGCTGCACCAGGTGCAGGCCAAGGCCGCTGCCCGCCGATCGCGGCCGCAGGCGGTGGAACGGTTCGAACACGCGCTCGCGCTCTTCGGGCGGGATGCCCGGCCCGTCGTCCTCGACCTCGAACCCTGGGCCCAGCACGCGCACGACCACGTGGCGCCCGCCATGTTCGATCGCGTTCTGCACCAGGTTCGTCGCCACCCGCTCGATCGCCCCGGCGTCACCCCGCACCGGCTGCACCGCGTCGACCTCGACCTCGATCGAGCGGTCGGCGGCGATCAGGAGCGGCGCCAGGTCGCCGGCCACGCGCCGCACCAGCGCAGCCAGGTCGATCTCTTCGTCGCGCCGCGCCGTATCCAGGCGCTGCAGGTCGAGCATCTGTTCGGTCAGGTTGGCGAGCCGCTCGACATCGCTCCCGAGCCGGCGCGTGTCGGGGTCGCTGGAGGCATCGACCTTGACCCGCAGGATCGCGATCGGCGTGCGCAATTCGTGGGCGGCGGAGGCGATGAAGCGCCGCTGCCGCTCGTATCCCTCGTCGAGGCGGCTGAGCGCATCGTTCACCGCCCGCACCAGCGGCGCGATTTCGCTCGGCACCTGCGCCTCGCTGAGCCGCACGCCGCGCCGGTCGACGTCGATGCTTTCCGCCTCGGCGGCGATCCGGGCGACGCCGGCCAGCGAACGCCTGACGATCCAGGGGATGGCGATCAGCGACATCAGGACCATCAGCAGAAAGATCGGCAGCGCGGCGACGTTGGACGCCGCCAGGACGGTAAAGCCCACCTGCGTCAGCTTGCCATGCCCGAGGATCGTCACCGGGCCGGCGGGCGAGTCTTCGCGGCGGATCACGGCGCTCAGCGCATGCGGCGCGAAGCGGTCGCGCACATGGCCGTAGGAGAGATTGCGTAAGAGGCTGGTGGCCGCTGCATATTGCGCGGGCACCTGCCCGAAGCTGAGGCGGCGGCCATGGTCGTCCTCGGCGACGAACCACAGGTTCGGCGTCTCGGCGCGCAGCGCGGCCAGTTGCTTCGTCATGCGCAGCGCCAGGGCGCCGTCGTCCGCGCGTACGATGGCGGCGGCGATGACGGGCGTGATCCGCTCGTCGGTATACGGCCCGCCGCTATCGGCGCGCAGCGCCAGCGCGACGAGGAGCGGGAAGCAGATGAACAGGATGGCGAACTGGAACAGCAGCGGCTGGACGATCAGCGGCCGCTTGAGCGAGGGCGGCCTGCGGCTCACGGCCGCGCCTGCAGCAGGTAGCCGACGCCCTTGATGGCGTGGATCTCGATGCCGGCATCGACGGCGGCCAGCTTGCGGCGCAGGCGCGAGATATGCGAGTCGAGGGTGTTCGACTGGATCGCGTCGTCGAAGCCATACACGGCCTGTTCGAGCGACTCGCGCAGGACAGTGCGCCCGCGGCGCCTGACGAGCGCCGCCAGCACGCGCAGCTCGCGCCGCGCCAGGTCCAGCCGCACGCCCGCCACGCTCGCCTCGTCGTTGGCGACATCGAACACGAGCGCGCCGACGTGGATTTCTTCAGGACCGAGTTCGGCGGGACGGCGCCGCACCGCGCGGATGCGCGCGAACAGTTCTTCGAGCGCGAACGGCTTGACGAGGTAATCGTCCGCGCCCTCGTCGAGGCCGGCGACGCGGTCGGTGACTTCGCCGCGCGCGGTCAGCATGATGACGGGCAGGCCGGGATTGCCGGCGCGCAGCAGCGGCAGCAGGGACAGGCCATCGCCATCGGGTAAGGTCCGGTCGAGCAGGACCAGGTCGTAGGAATTCATGCGGCTGGCCTCGCGCGCCAGCGCCACCCGGTCGGCATGGTCGACGACGTATTTTTCGCGCTCCAGCGCGCCGCGCACCGTGTCGGCGAATTCGGTCTCGTCCTCTACCAGCAGAATTCTCATCGGGGCATCTTCCATGGACAGGTGGCTCGGCGGCATGGTGCGCGCTCGAATGAGCATACCTGCCGCGCATTGCGGCAACATGGCATGCGCCCTCCTGTTCAGGTCCGGCTGCCTGTGCTTGCTCCCCTCCAAAGATACACTACTGCCCGTCTGCCGCCGACGGCGCAGACGTGCCCGTTCACATGGCCGGTGGTCAGCAAGCGCACGACGGCGGATCGAGCCGCACGTACAGGCAATCTTCGTGATTGCAGGCCTGCGCCAGGATCTGGCGCGCATCGTTGATGTCGTAGGCGCTGCTGTTCTTGCCGCCCAGCGTGCCCAGGCTGCGCATGATCTGGTCGCGGTAGACGTAGGCGAGATAGTGCGGCACCGGGAAGGCGTCTCCCGTGACCGAGGCGGTGCCGGTCACGGCGCCGTGGCGGTTGATCGCGGTGGAGCCGCCCCAGGTGCCGCCGAACGTGGGAATGATGCGCGTGATGCCGTTGGCGACGACGAAGCCGCGGCCACGCTCGCCGACCCCGAAGGCGGCATTGCCGGACACGGCCCCGCTGTCGTTCAAGCCGCTCGCCGAGTTGAAGCCCACCAGCACCCCGCGCCCGGCATTGCGCAGGCCGGCCGGCGAGAACATGTGTGCGGCGTCGACGTAGACCCCGGCCAGGTGGCCGCGGCTGTTGATGGCATAGGCGGAGAACCCGGCCGGGATGAAAGTGACCCGGAACAGGCGGGGCTGGCCTTGCGCCGCGTCGGCCGGGGCTGCGGCCGCTGCCGGCAGCGCCGTCAGCGTTCCCATCAGGAGCGCCGGCGCCAGCCAGCGCCGGCGCCGGCGCGTATGCCAGACCAGCAACGCCAGCCCGGCCCCCAGCATCGCCCAGCTGCCCGGCTCGGGCACCGCCGTGACCAGGTCGAGCCGCACCGCACGGCAGTCGCCCAGCCCGTTGCAGGCCTGGGCCAGGATCTGGCCGGCATCGTTGACGTCGAGCGCGTTCACTAGCTGCCAGTCGCCGCGCTCGCCCACCAGCGCATTCAGGTCCAGCATGCCGTCGGCCCCATACAGGAAGGCGTGGTAGTCGAAGCCGCCCACGCTGCCGATGCCGGACAGGCCCACCACCACCCCGGCGTTGTTGAGCGCATTGGCGCGCCCGGACACGCCGCCCAGCGTGCCGAGATCGATCATGCGGTTCTCGTCGGGCGAAAACAGGAAGGGCCGCTCGTTGACATTGTCGTCGAGCCCGGACCAGCCGGCGACGAAGCCGGCGTCGTTGATGTCGTTCGCTTCGCTGAACCAGCCGCCCAACGAGCCGAGGTCGTGCTGGACGCCGTCGCGGTAGACCGAGGCGGTGCGGCGCGGATCGCCCCAGTCGTCGCCATCGCCGGCGCGGCTGGCGAAGCCCGCGATATGGCCGCTGGCATTGATCGCGTTGGCCACGCTGATCGTCCCGCCGAAGCTGCCCAGCCGGGTCACGGCGCCCGACTGATACAGGAAGGCATAGGTCTCGGAAAAGCCGACGGCGCCGAAGCCCGCCACCTGGCCGGCGTCGTTGATGGCGGTGGCCCAGGTGCCGTAGGCCGGCGGCATGTTGAAGATCGAGAAGGCGCCGCCGGCATACACGAAGGCGTCGCTGCCGACGCGGCCGACGATGGAACCGCCGTTATTGATTGCCAGGCCTTCGCTGCCGGGCAGCAGCGAGGCCAGGTAGGTGGCGCCGCCCGTCGACCACACCGCCATCCCGCTCTGCGCGGTGCCGACCACCCGCCCGGCGCCATCGAGACCGGCGGCGGTGAAATCCTGCGGCAGCCAGGTCATGCGGTACACCGGCTCCGCCATGGCCAGGCCCGGCAACACCAATATGGCCAGCAACAATTTATTTAAGAAATGTTTGCGCAGGGGCATGATCGATCCTTCCGGGGGCCGGTGAATCTCAACGATGTCGCAAACAAAGCGGCGCCGTTCTGCGCCAGCGCAGGCGCGCGCCGGTCACGAGGCGGCCAGGCGGCCGGCCCCGAGCAGCAGCACCGCGGCTGCCAGCAGCAGCCAGGCGGGCGGGTCGGCGGCGAGAAGGGGATCGACGACGACGCAGGCGGAGAAGGTCGGCGCCGGCGCGGGCGCGGCGGACGCGGCGCCGGGACAGATGGGCAGCAGGCGGACGGCAAACTGGAAAGAGGAACGCATGATCGGCTCGGCACGAAAAGCCCCGAGCATCGCCCGCCACCGCCCCGCGGGCCGTGCGCCAGGTCAGCCGAGCGCGCAAAAAAAGACCGGGGCAATGCCCCGGTCCGGTACCTCATTGGTCAAGCCCGATTGGCTTACTCGACCTTGGTCAGGGCGATTTCATACACCAGGCCCGAGTTCGGCGGAACCGGGCCGTTGCCGTTCGCGCCATACGCCTGGTTGGCCGGGATCAGGACGGTGCGCTTGCCGCCGACCTTCATGCCGATCACGCCCTGGTCGTAACCGGGGATGACGGTGCCGCTGCCGACGACGTAGGGGCGCAGATTGCCCGTCTCCAGACGCGTGCCCTTGAAGTCGGCGGCCTTGTCGTTGTACAGCCACAGCGTGTACTGGGTGGTCACCGTCTTGCCGGTCACCGCCTCGGCGCCGGTGCCCACCGTGTTGTCGGTCTTGGTCAGCGCCGCTGGGCTGCTCACGACCGGGCCGGATGGACCATCGCTGCCGCCGCCGCAGGCGGTCAGGGCGAGCATGGCGGCAAAGGCTGCGATCAGGGGGAACTTCAGTTTCATGGGGTGTCCTCGACTGGGAAAGGCAAATAAGGTTTATGTAACGCAACCTCGTACCTTATCGAATCAGTCCCATGAAACTGTCTGGAATTTGTCTGATAATTGTCGCGCCGGCATCTGCAATGGACATGCGCATTCCGCGGCGCTCAGCGACGCGATGCGATATCGAGCTGGTCGAGATAAAGTGCTAACGGACTGTACCAGTGCGTAGACGCGCTGAATGTTGAACTGAACAGGGTCCGCACAGCGCGCGGAAGGGCAAAGCGCTTGTTGATCAGTCGTGATGAGGGGCGAAGCAGCAGGCGCTTGGCTACCTGTTTGCCAAATTCTGCATGAAGCAGCATGAAGTCTGGCGAATCGGCTCGCTTTCCCTTGTCTTCATATGGAAGACCTGCATGTGCGGGATATGCGCGGCTTATTGCATCTGTATGGAAGGTATGATCGATCAGCATTTCTACAGGCAGTCCGGTAAGGAAGTCGTAGAGATCATGGTCCAGGAATGGAGCATACACCGTTGGTACATCTCCCAACAGGCCATATGGCACCAAGGCGATCTCGCGTCGTGTTCGGTTCCAGAAAAAGAACGATCCGACCGGATTTGGACTATCCAGATGCGTCTTTATTTCTTTCTCCAGATGGCTGATAGCAAGTTCCAGGCTTGTGCTCCGGTATAACTGCGGCGCGAGAAGATGGCTGAGTTTCCTCTCGGCTTTGCTAAGGAGCTGTGTTGCAATCTCCTTGGGAGAAGCGGTCTGGAATAATCGCAGGCGTTCCTCTGTCAGAAAAACGCTTTGAGAAAGAACATCTCCTGCAATACCGTCATAAACAATACGATCCCGCTTGCGAATATTGGATACTGTCTCGAGATACCAGGAGTGTTCATCGGTGCAATAACTAGTCAACGGATTTTTCGCCGCTTCCGCTTTGTAAAATGAGCCGGATTGCGCAATGATGTCATGCTTCAAGCCGAATTCTTGCGTAAGCATGGTAGCGATGCGCGCATCTTCGTTTCCCCGTGGTGGAAAGTGGAGTGCAGTAATGCAGCGACCAGGCTTATGCCCCTGGCGGAGCAGTTCAAACAAGATATGTCGTGAATCGCGCCCTCCGCTCAATGGCACTACGAAATTCGCATCGGAGGGAGCCCGCCGGGTCATCGAACAGCGGAAAAGTTCGTTATAAGTGTCGAGCGCAGATGTGCGAGATTCGCCACGACTGGGGGCGCCACGAGCCCTGGTCGCGCGTTCAAGACGTAATTCACCATCCCAACTCAGTGTTGCCGCTGGCGGCAGTGCGCGGATGTGGCGGAAAGGTGTATCCTCACCGATAAAAAAACCGAGCCTGAAAAATACAGACAGCGCCGTTTCATCCAGTTCGGGACTGGCACCGGCATTGAGAAGCTGATCGATGGACGAGGATATCGCGAATTCCCCGTCGCGTGAGTAATAAAAAACCGGGAACATCCCGTAGCGGTCGTTGCGCGCAGTTAAGCACTTCCCATCCCAATTCCATTCGACGTAAATGCCATCGGGATTACCTGATTCTCGCGCGATCTGGTGTCCAAGAGCACAATGCGCTTTTCCCCGAGCATCAAACCCTTCAGTCAGCCGTTTGACGTGGAAAAATGATTCGTTCATTCCAATATCCAATTCATGAAAAGATTGCTGCGCAAGTTCTATATCACAATCCGTTCAACGATCCAGTCTTGCGATGCCTGGTTGAGCCCGCTAAGGCAAGCTCATTGTTTCCGCGATGCTGCGTTTTTCAGATCATGTGCCTGATGCAAGAATCCGCGCGTGTGATGGTAGTGGAAGCGCGCCTTGAACTTGCCTTCACTATCGCCACGCAAGGTTGCCAAGGCGATTTGCAACGCATGACGCATTTTTTTCGTATATAGCCAGCGGGGTACGCCAAACAATGTGGGGAAATGCGTCAGATCGCCGGTTTCCAGGCATGTACCGCGTCCTCCGCGGAAAGCGCGACCCAGGCAAAAATCCTCGGTCAACTGATGTGGACGAATAAAGTGGTTGACTCGCGCATTGTTGCAGAACCAGGCCTTATGGCCTGCGGCCACGACACGTTTATTGAATTCCGTCTCGCTACCCATAATATAGTTACCGCGGTTTGGTCCTACATTCGGGTTGAAGCGGTGTCCGGCTTCGAACACTTTGCGACGCACCGCCATATTCGGCCCCCATATGGCGCCAGGCTGAATCGGGCCGTCGCTGAAGTTGGTGATCGCGAACGCTAGCCCAAGTGGAACGTGACGCAGCACCCAGTCGGGAGGTGGCGCGCCCCAATCGGGCAATATTGCACCGCCAAACAAGTCATAGTCGGCGTTTTCCAGCATACAAGCCTGCATCGCAACAAGCCATTCGCGCTCAGGCGTGGCGTCATCGTCTGTCATCACGAACAACTCGGCGGCCGGCCGCCGTTGGAGCGCCAGCTCAACACCTCGGTTGAGCGCGGCGTTCTTGCCGCTTCGCTCCTGATGAACATATTCGATCGGCAATACTTTTGCGTAAGATTCGACGATCGAACGGGTCTCGTCATCGCTCCCGTCATCCACCACGATGGCCGACCACCCACCTGCAGGTTGTGCGAGGTTCGCATATCCTTCCAACACTTTTGGCAACGTCTTGGCCCCGTTACACGTCGCCATAATAATGATCATGGACAAGATTTATCTCCTATAGTCACCTGAATCTCCGTGAGTGTGTGGCCTGACCTGATAACTGTCAGCCGCAAGGGTAGTGAGAAAGGGCGGTTTCGGCTTCAGGTCTGGAATGCGGCAAGTGTCGTCGGACCGGGTAGCGGGAATCGCCGTACTTACCCGCTACCCGTGGAACCTGGATGGCGCCTCATGCAGATACGATTCTGCTTCACTCTCACGAAATTGATGCGTCAGGCATTTGCAGTTTTGCATGACCATACCCAAAGGCCCACCTGATCATCGGTAAAAAATTGTCAACAATCTTAGCATTTTTCTGCCGTGTGATCTTTCCGGGAGAAAATCATGTTACCTAACCATTGGTCTGCCCGACACCGAGCGTCGCGGACCCTGTGATCGCGGTGCAGGACCGCCATCGCCACGCATGCGGACCGCCGGCAGGCTGGCGCTCTACTCAGATCTCGATCTGCGTGCCCAGCTCGATCACCCGGTTGCTGCGGATCTGGTAATAGTCGGCCGCGCTGCGCGCATTGCGCGACAGCGCCACGTACAGGTGCTCGCGCCATGGCGCCATGCCGCCGCCCGGGCCCGATATCACGGTCTGGCGCGCGATGAAGAACGAGGTTTCCATCATCTCGAACGAGAGGCCGAGCGCGCCGCAGCGGTCGAGGATGTCCGGGATATCGGCCTCGTCCTTGAAGCCATAGTGGATGTTGAGCTGGTAGCAGTTGTGGCCCAGGTCGACGATGTCGATCTGCTCCTCGAACGGTACCCACGGCTCCTCGCGCATGTGCACGGTCAGGAACACCACCCGCTCGTGCAGCACCTTGTTGTGCGACAGGTTGTGCAACATCGCGTGCGGCACGCCGTCGCTCTCGCCGCGCAGGAAGATGGCGGTGCCCGGCACCCGCGTCGGCGGCGCCACGAACAGCGATTCCATGAAGGCTTCCAGCGGAATCGCATGCTTCTGCAGGTTCTCGAACACCAGCCCTCGGCCGCGCTTCCAGGTCAGCATCAGGGTCAGCAGCACGCCGCCCATCAGCAGCGGGAACCAGCCGCCGTGGAAGATCTTGGTGGTGGTGGCCGCGAACAACATGAGATCGATCGCCAGGAAGAAGCCGGTCGCAGCCAGGCAGACCCACAGCGGCAGGCGCCAGCGGTAGCGGGTCACGAAGAAGGTGAGCACGGTGGTCATCATCATGGTCGCCGTGACCGCGATGCCGTAGGCGCCGGCCAGCTCGTCCGACGAGCCGAAGCCGACCACGGCGATCAGCACCACCGCCAGCTGCAGCCAGTTGACGGCCGGGATATAGATTTGCCCGATCTCGCTTTCCGAGGTGTGCAGGATGCGCATGCGCGGCAGCAGGCCGAGCGCGATCGCCTGCTTGGTCATCGAATACGTGCCGCTGATCGTGGCCTGCGAGGCGATCACCGCCGCCATGGTCGACAGGATCACCAGCGGGATCACGCTCCAGCTGCCGAGCTGGTGGTAGAACGGGTTTTCCACCGCACCGGGATCGGCGATCAGGAGGCCCCCCTGGCCCAGGTAGTTCAGGGTCAGCGCCGGATAGGCGATCAGGAACCAGGCCATGCGGATCGGCTTGGCCCCGAAGTGCCCCATGTCGGCATACAGCGCCTCGGCGCCGGTGATCGCCAGCACCACCGCGCCCAGCGCGATAAAGGCCAGCAATTTATTGTCCAGCATGAAGTGGGCCGCATGCCAGGGATTGAGCGCGTTCAGGATTTCCGGCGACTGGACGATGTTGACGATGCCCATCGCGGCCAGGGCCAGGAACCAGACCAGCATCACGGGGCCGAAGAAGCGGCCGATGCCGGCCGTGCCGTGGCGCTGCACGCTGTACAGGGCCACCAGCACCACCACCGCCAGCGGCACCACGTAGTGCGACATGCCGGGCGCCGCGACCTCGAGACCCTCGATCGCGCCGAGCACCGAGATCGCCGGCGTGATCACGCTGTCGCCATAGAACATGGTGGCGCCGATGACGCCGATGGCCAGCAGCGGGAAGCTCCAGCGCGAGTTGCGCGCCACCGAGTTGGTCGCCAGCGCCATGAGGGCCATGATGCCGCCCTCGCCGCGGTTGTGCGCCCGCAGCACCAGGGTCACGTACTTGAGCGAGACGATGACGGTCAGGGCCCAGAAGATCAGGGAGATGACGCCGAGGATGTTGGGAGTGTTCAGGGGCAGGCCGTGGGTGTCGTCGAACACCGCGCGCAGCGTGTAGAGGGGGCTGGTGCCGATATCGCCGTAGACGATGCCGACCGCGGCCAGGGTGAGCGCCGCCAGGCTGCTTTTCTTGCTATCTGATGTCAAGATTACACCATCGCTTTTGTAGTGGTGCGGCGCACCATAAAATAGTGGCTGAAAAAAAGCAAGAATATTTCGTGGTGCATCATACACCCGTGCAAAAAGAGGCACGCTTCAGCAGCCGTGTACATATTCAGGGATAATGTCATCCCTGCAATCCAGCCCCCATTCCCATGCGTTCCGGCATCATTTACGCGGCCCTGGCCTTCCTCTGCTGGGGCCTGTTCCCCATTTATTTCCACGCGCTCGATGGTGTGCCGCCGCTGCAGATCCTGGCGCACCGCATGCTGTGGTCGCTCGGTTTCCTGCTGATCATCCTGCTGTTGCGGCGCCAGTGGAAATGGCTGAACGTGGTGCGCCAGCCGCGGGTATTCTTCAGCTTCGTGCTGTCGGCCGTGCTGCTCAGCGCCAACTGGCTGGTGTATATCTGGTCGGTCACCAACCACCACGTGATCGAAGCCAGCCTCGGCTATTTCATCAACCCGCTGGTCAATATCATGCTGGGCTACCTGATCCTGAAGGAACGCTTGCGCACCATCCAGTGGGTGGCGATCGCGATCGCCGCGCTGGGCGTGGCCTGGCTGACCTGGCAAACCGGCACGGTGCCCTGGATCGCCCTGTTCCTGGCGTTCTCCTTCGGCAGCTACGGCCTGCTGCGCAAGACGGCGGCGCTCGGCGCGCTCGAGGGGCTGTCGTTCGAGACCATCGTGCTGTTCCCGCTGGCGGCGGCCTACGTCATCTGGCTGACGGTGCAGGGCCAGAACGTATTCATCAATACCGACTCCGACACCATCCGCGTGCTGCTGGTGATGGCCGGCCCGCTGACCGCGATCCCGCTGCTGCTGTTCGCCAGCGGCGCGCGCAAGATCCCGCTGTCGATCCTGGGGCTGCTGCAATACCTGTCGCCGACCCTGCAATTCCTGCTCGGCGTGTGGCTGTTCAAGGAAGCGTTTACCGCCGACCGCCTGGTCGGCTTCGTGCTGATCTGGAGCGCGCTGATCCTGTTCGCCGGCGAAGGCCTGCTGCGCCGGCAGCCTGCGCCAGCCAAAACCTGATCGCGCAGTACCCACATGGGATTTCCAGGCATCGGCCAAGAAATCCTGTGTCGGGCGCGGGTTCTGTCGTATCCTGTGCACCTTAAACAACACCAGAGTCAAAGCATGGCCAATTACGTCTATACGATGAACCGCGTGGGCAAAATCGTCCCGCCGAAACGTCAAATTCTCAAGGACATCTCGCTGTCCTTCTTCCCGGGCGCCAAGATCGGCGTGCTGGGCCTGAACGGCTCGGGCAAGTCGACCCTGTTGAAAATCATGGCCGGCATCGACACCGACATCCAGGGCGAAGCACGCCCGATGCCGGGCCTGAACATCGGCTACCTGCCGCAAGAGCCGCAGCTCGACCCGGAAAAAACCGTGCGCCAGGAAGTCGAATCCGGCCTGGGCGAAGCCTTCGAGGCGCAAGCCAAACTCGAAGCCGTGTACGCCGCCTATGCCGAAGAAGATGCCGATTTCGACGCGCTGGCCAAGGAACAGGAACGCCTGGAAGCGATCATCTCTGCCTCCGACGGCGGCAACCTGAACCTGCAGCTGGAAATGGCCGCCGACGCCCTGCGCCTGCCGCCATGGGACGCGAAAATCGGCGTACTGTCGGGCGGCGAGAAGCGCCGCGTGGCGCTGTGCAAGCTGCTGCTGTCGAAACCCGACATGCTGCTGCTCGACGAACCGACCAACCACCTGGACGCCGAATCGGTCGAGTGGCTCGAGCAATTCCTGCTGCGCTTCCCGGGCACCGTGGTCGGCATCACCCACGATCGCTACTTCCTCGACAACGCCGCCGAATGGATCCTCGAACTGGACCGCGGCCATGGCATCCCATGGAAGGGCAACTATTCGTCGTGGCTGGACCAGAAGCAGGCCCGCCTGAAGCAAGAGGAATCGACCGAATCGGCGCGCCAGAAAGCGCTGCAGAAAGAACTCGAGTGGTCGCGCCAGAATCCGAAGGCGCGCCAGGCCAAGTCGAAAGCCCGTCTGGCCCGCTTCAACGAACTGTCCGAATTCGAATACCAGAAGCGCAACGAGACGCAAGAGATCTTCATTCCCGTGGCCGAGCGCCTGGGCAATGAAGTCATCGAATTCAAGAACGTCTCGAAAGCCTTCGGCGACCGCCTGCTGATCGACAACCTGTCGTTCACCGTGCCGCCAGGCGCCATCGTCGGCATCATCGGTCCCAACGGCGCCGGTAAATCGACCCTGTTCAAGATGATCGCCGGCAAAGAACAGCCGGACAGCGGCGAAGTCGCGATTGGCAAGACCGCCCAGGTCTCACTGGTCGACCAGCACCGCGACGAGCTGGCCAACAGCAAGACCGTGTTCGAAGACGTCTCGGGCGGCGCCGACATGCTCAGCGTCGGTCGCTTCGAAATGCCGTCGCGCGCCTACCTGGGCCGCTTCAACTTCAAGGGTTCCGACCAGCAAAAAGTCGTGGGCAACCTGTCGGGCGGTGAACGCGGCCGTCTGCACCTGGCCAAGACCCTGCTGCAAGGCGGCAACGTCCTGCTGCTGGATGAACCGTCGAATGACCTGGACGTCGAAACCCTGCGCGCGCTGGAAGACGCACTGCTCGAGTTCGCCGGCAGCGTGATGGTGATCTCCCACGATCGCTGGTTCCTGGACCGCATCGCGACCCACATCCTGGCCTTCGAAGGCGACTCGCAAGTCACCTTCTTCGATGGCAACTATCAGGAATACGAAGCTGACAAGAAGAAACGCCTGGGCGAAGAAGGCGCCAAGCCGAAGCGTATCCGCTACAAGCCGCTGACCACCTGATCGGTAGACAGAAAGCAAGCGCTTGTTTCGTAAGGGAAAGCCTGCCATTTGGCAGGCTTTTTTACTAGCGGAAATGGAACGGGGTCAGAATGCAAAATATGTAAAACTGTTTGCGATCAGGACTACCGGAAGCTCGTCGACCGCAGCCGCTTCGTGCGCGCGGCGCTGGCCAGACCATGCTCGAATGCCATCATAGTTACCGCAATAACCGGGTCCCCGGCGGGACCTTCTTTTTCACGGTGCGCCTGCTCGACCGCGGCAGTCACCTGTTGACCGAACATATCTCCGCATTCGGCGAAGCCATGCGGCTGGCGCGTGCGCGCCGTCCTTTCCACGTCGACGCCTGGGCAGTCCTGCCCGATCATGCGCATGCGATCTGGACCCTGCCACCGGGCGACCACGACTGTTCCAGCCGCTGGCGCACCGTCAAGATTGCGTTTTCGAAGGCACTGCGCAAGACCGGCCAGTCCGGGGTGGACGATGGCGCGCTCTGGGAACGCCACTACCGCCACTACCGGGTCGGCCTGGACGACGATTATGCGGCCCTGGTCGACTACGTCCACACTGATGCCGTGCGCCATGGCCATTGCCGCGAGCCACGCGACTGGCCGTGGTCGTCGCTGCACCGTTTCATCTCGGCCGGACATGCGGCGCCCGAACCGGCGATCATCGTGCCGCCCTGGGTGCAGCGGCCGCAGGGCCTGGCGCTGGCCCGGCTGTGACTAGCCCGATCCACCCGCATTACTCGTAAACGCAAAAACGTCGTCCCCGCGAAGGCGGGGACCCAAGTAGCCGGCGTTTCGATAGCGCAGGCAGCACTTGGGTCCCCGCCTGCGCGGGGAGTCGGTGTCGCCAGTGGCGGCGACGACGTGTTCAGGGCGCTAGCTGACCGCCGCGCCCTCTTGATTCGTTCGGCTTAGAACGAGTACTTCGCGCCGATGGTCAGTGCGTTCGGGCGCACGCCGAAGTCGCGGCTGCCGCCGAAGCGTTCGTATTCGGCGATCACTGCCACGTCCTGGTTGATGTTGTACTGCACACCCAGGGCGCCGTAGGCGTTGTTGTCGCTGTCGCGACGGTTCAGCGACGCGTTGACAGCTGCCAGTTCGTTCACGTCATGCGACACGCCCAGCTTGGCGTAGCCGACCAGCTTTTCGGTCAGCGGCGAGCTGAACTTGGCGGCGACGTAGGTCGAACGGCCATCGACCTGACCGCTGGCAGCTACTGGGCCCAGGGTGTAGTAGATGTCGGCGCTGCGGTAGTCGGTGTGGCCGACTTCGACTGCCCAGTTCGGGGTGAATTCGTAGCCGCCGAACAGCTTGGCCGATGCCTTGATGGTATCGATGTCGGCGGTGGTTGCACCTGGGACGCGCTTTTCATAATCGGTAGCCACCACACCGGCGCCAACATAGGCGCGTGGGGTGAATTCTTGTGCCTGGACAGCCGAGACAGCGGCGGTGGTAGCGAGCAGTGCAACGATCAGCTTTTTCATCTCAATTCCTCTTCTTGTTCATCTGGCTCGTGATTCCCAACGAATCGCGATGTGATCAAGATAGCACTGGCGACAGAGCAAGTCCGTGCCGATTCCGTAAGAACTGTAAGAAAGTGTAACTTAATGACCGGCCGGTTATTAATATTTCCGCGTGGATCAATGGGGTTGCAAGCAGTTTAGACGATTTTCCTGAAAGTTAGGTTGACCCGCACTTGTAACGTCCGTGTCATCTTATTGATGCCATGCAACCAATATTTCTGGGTTTCACCGCGCATCAGCAACAGGCTGCCGTCCGTCAATTCCAGCCGGACCGTCTTTTTGTTGTATTTATGCTTCAGGATGAAGGTGCGGGCCGCGCCAAGGCTGAGCGAAGCGATGGCAGGTTGCGGTCCCAGTTCCGGCTCGTCGTCGCTATGCATGCCCATGCTGTCGCGCTCATTACGGTAGAGATTCAGCAGCACACTGTTGAAGCTGTGGCCGCTCGCCGCTTCGACCGCCTTGCGCAGGGTGTCGAGCAGGGGCGTGAACGGCGCCGGCTGCAGGCGCAGGCCGGAATAGGTATACGCCGCATCGCCATACCAGGCACTCAGGCGCGGCTGCAGGTGGCGCTTGCCGTATACCACCACCGTTTCTTCGCGCCAGTTAGTCTCATGCAACAGGCGGGCCATGACCTCGGCATTGGTCCCGGGCAGTGGGAGCTGGGGCATCCAGGCGAGCTCGCCGTCTTCGAGGGGGATCGGACTCAGTACGGAGTCGTCGGCAAATAAGTCCATGGTCAAACCATACGCAAAATTGACGGCTATGATGGTGAACTTTCCACCACACCGCATTCTCGCATGGACAAACGCCATTTCCTCGGCGCCGCCGCGCTGGCCGGTGCAGCGCCGGCCTTCGCCAGCCGCAGCACAGGCACGGTCCCGGGTCCGGCCGCGGGGCCGACACTGCTGACCATCACCGGCGCCATCACGCGCAGCAACCGCGGCGCCCTCGATCCGGCGCTCGACCAGATGATGGCCAAGCAAAAGCTGGCGTTCGACCGCGCCTATGCCCTCGATTTCGCAGCCCTGGCCGCCCTGCCGGCGCGCACCATCCGTCCGACCCTGGAATACGACGGCAAACCGCACACCTTGCGCGGACCGCTGCTGGCCGATGTGCTGGCCCAGGCCGGCGCGAAGCCGCGCGATGCCGCCAAGGTGCTGATGCGGGCGGTCGACGGCTATGCTGCAGTACTGGAAATGCGACAGTTGCGAGCGTGGAATTTCATCGTCGCCACCCATCTGGATGGCAAGGCTATGCCGCTGGGTGGATTGGGGCCGCTATGGGCCGTGTACGACGCCGACCGGGTGCCGGAAATGGCGGCGCTCCCGGTGGCGCAACGTTTCGGCGCCTGCCCCTGGGCCCTGTATCACCTGGAAGTGATGGCCTAGATCAGGCGTAGGCTTCCGCCAGGCTCATCACGCGCGGCGCCACCTTGATGCCGACGTTGCCGAACAGGGCGTCGATGGCGGCCAGGTTGACGCTGCATTCGTCCGCCTTCCAGCCCTTGAACATATCGGTGCCGTCCTTCTGGAAATGCAGGTCGAGCACCTTGCCCTTGTCGCGGTGCACATAGTTTTGCTGGTGGACGTTCTGGAAACCCAGTTCGGCCAGGCCGGCAAGCACGGTGTGCGGCGGATTTTCGGGGTCGGTGGCCAGGAAGACGCCAAAAGTCTTGCCTGGCGGCTTGGCTGCGACGTCGACCTCATAGATCCCTGGCGCCTTGGTTACACTCGTGCTCTTCAGAAACAACATATTGTTCTCCTGGCGCGCCAGTGACCATCAGGACAGGACGCGCAATGCTAATTAGTAGTCAGTCCTCAAGCATATTTTCATAAGGGAACTTTGTCGATCTTTGTATTCGCTTTTTTCGCTTTAACGCATTAATAAGCCGAAAACTGTGGCGCCGATTAACGCGGCACAAGCCAGCATGCCCAAAATAAAGCCAGCTTCGCGCTTCGCCGGGTCGCGGTAATAGCCGACCGCATACAGGATGCGGCCCAGGCACCACAGCAGGCCGCCAGCGGCCGCCCACAGGTCACCCAGGAAGGTGGCGCACAGCCACAACGGCACCAGCACCAGCGGCAGCATCTCCAGGGTGTTCATCTGGACACGGTGGGCGCGCTGGAAAGCCTCGGGACCATCCATCGATGGCGCCGGCACCTTGTAGCGCACGCGGGCATAGCCGGCGACGCCCCAGGTCCAGAAATACACACCGAGGACGGCCAGGGTGGCCCAGGCAGTGAAGAACATCGTGCTTTCCTTATTGTCTTGAAATCATGAAGCGGCGTGCTTGCGCCGCGCCAGGTCGGCCGTCAGCGGCACCAGCGCCTCGTACAGCCTGCCGGTCGCCTCGTCCCAGTCGAGCAAGGCCTGCTGCTGGCGCGCCACGGTCGCGTGGTCGCCGCGCGCCACCGGCCCGCTCAGGGCCGCCGCCGGGCCGAGGCGGAACACGTTCGCCATGGTCTCGCTGGCAAGCGGCCGCGCCAGTTCGCGCGCGATCGCCTCCGGCACCCCGGCCGCCTGGTAGGCGCGCAGGGCGGCGTCGAGCACCGTGGTCAGGTAATTCGACGCGAACACCGCCGCCGCATGGTAGACCGTCTTGGCCGCGGCATCGATGGTCACGAGGCGGGCGCCGATCGCCTCGAACGCCGGCGCCAGCCGCGCCAGCGCTTCTGCCTCGCCCTCGATGCCGCAGAAGGTGCCGGCGAAGTCGCGCGCCACGGCGTCGGGATCGGCGAAGCTGCGGATCGGATGCACGCTGGCGACCAGCGCGCCCTGGTCGGCCAGCGCCTGCAACTGGCTCGACGCCTTGGCGCCGCTGCAGTGGAACACGACCGCACCCTTGACGTCATGCGCCTCTGCCAATGCGGCAGCCGTGGGCGCGATCTGGTCGTCGTTCACGGCCAGCAGCCAGATGTCGGCCGCACGCAGTTCCTCAATGTCGGCGCAGGCGCGGCCGGCGTCGATGAAATCGACCGCCGCCCGGGCGCTGGCCGGCGAGCGGGTCAGCACGTCCTGCACCACGCAGACGCCGCTTGCCGACAGCAGGCGCCCCAGCACCTTGCCGACGTGGCCGGCGCCGACCAGGTTCAGGGTCAGCGCCACCTCAGAAACCCGAACCCGGCGTGGCCAGGTAATCGAGTTCTTCGGGCGTCGAGGCGCGGCCCAGGATCGGATTGCGGTGCGGGAAGCGGCCGAAGCGCGCGATCACGCCGCGGTGACGGTGCGCATAGTCGAGCTGCTCGTTGAAGCCTTCGTGGCTGGCGGTGAGTTCAGTGAACAGCTCGACCGATTGCTCCTGGGTGCGCGCGTCTTCCGCGTGCTCGAACGGCATGTAGACGAAGACCCGCTCGAGCGGCGACAAGTCCAGGTGCCCGCCAGACGCCACCAGCTGGCGCGCGGCGTTCAGCGCCAGGGCGTCGCCGGCGAAGGACTCCGGCGTGCCGCGGTAGGCATTGCGGGTGAACTGGTCGAGCACGAGGATGCGCGCCAACACGCCGCGCGGGCCTTGTTGGTCCCACTCGCGCAGGCCGCCGGCAATGGCGTGGTCGATCGCGGCGCCGAAGCGTTCGCGGACGGCGGCGTCGAAAGCGTCGTCCTTGCGGAACCATTCGGCGCGCTGCTTGCCATGGCCTGGATCGGAAGGTGGCAGGAACCAGAAATCGAGAACTTCTTGTGCGTCCATTGGAAAACCCCGTTTGGCGTTGTTATTGGTGTTGCGAGATTGAAAGCGCGGCTTCGTGTCAGTGACGCGTCACGCGGTGCATCAATTACGCGCGTGCGACAGCTGGAACGAGTCGACGCCGTCGAAGGCGGCCAGTTCGCGCGCCAGTTCCGACAGCGGCGCGCCGGTCTTGCGCGACAGCGCCAGCGCCACGAAGCGCCATTCCTGGCGGCCTTCGTCGCTGCTGATGGTCAGCGAGCTGCCGGCGATCTCGTAGCCGCGCTCGAGCGCCACCTTGCGGATCGCATCTTCGCGCGGCATGAACTCGGGCCGGAAGCGCATCCGCACCGCCACCGCGTGGCGCGACGGCAGGAAGGTCTCCAGGCGGTTCAGGTAGATCATGATCATCGCCGACAGGAAGGCCAGGCCCATCGCGGCGAGATAAAAGCCGATGCCGATCAGGATGCCGATCGCCGACGAGGCCCAGATCGAGGCCGCCGTGGTCAGGCCGCTGATATTGAAGCCGTCGCGCATGATGACGCCGGCGCCGAGAAAGCCGATACCGGTGACCACGCCCTGGATGATGCGGGTCGGATCGATCGGCGCCAGCAGGCCCGCATGGCCGCCGTACCACAGGTCCGGATAGCCGGCGAGGATGGTCAGCGCGGCCGAGGCCATGCATACCAGGCCATAGGTGCGCATGCCGGCGGCGCGCCCGTGATAGGCGCGCTCGTAGCCGACCAGGAGGCCCAGCAGCAAAGCCCCGACCAGGTGCAACAGGATCAGGCCATTGGCAAACAGCTCGTGCTTCGACCAGTAGGCCGCGAACAGGTTGGTTTCCGTCATGCGCGCATCGTGTTCATGGTCGGCGGGCGGTCAGGGTTTTTTCTTGACCAGCTGCTTCTCGAAGGCCACGTCGTTCTTGCTGATGCGCGGCTGCTCCTGCGGACCGAGACCCTTGACGAAGACGACGAAGTCGTCGAGCTCCATCGGCGCGCACAGCGGCGGACTGCCGGGCGCTTCGGACAGGTAGAAGTGGCCGTCGCCGGTGCGCGCCATCGAGTACAGATTGTTCCCGGTACGCTGCTTCAGGCGCTCGACGGCGGTGCTGGCGCGGGTGGAACGTGAGCTGGCCATATCAGATCGCCTCCGTGCGCTGCATCAGCCATTCGAATGCCGGGCCTTCGACGTGCGGCGTCAGGCGCGCGCGCACGGTGGCGTGGTAGTCGTTCAGCCACGCGATTTCGTCAGGCCGCAGCAGGCTGCGGTCGATCGGGCGCGTATCGATCGGGCACAGGGTCAGGGTCTCGAAGCCGAGATACTCGCCGAACTCGGACGTCTCGACGTGCTGGTTCAGCACCAGGTTCTCGATGCGGATGCCCCAGCGTCCCGGACGATAGATGCCCGGCTCGATCGAGGTGATCATGCCCGTCTCCATCGCGGTATGCGGCTCCGGCGGCACCGCCGGCGAAATCGTCTGCGGGCCTTCGTGCACATTGAGGAAGTAGCCGACGCCGTGGCCGGTGCCGTGGCCGTAGTCGATGCCGGCGGCCCAGATCGGGGCGCGCGCGATCGCGTCCAGCATCGGCGCGCGGGTGCCGCGCGGGAAGCGCGCGGCCGACAGGTTGATCAGGCCTTTCAGCACCAGCGTGTAGTCGCGCATCTGCGCGCTGCTAGCCGTGCCGACCGGGATCACGCGCGTGATGTCGGTGGTGCCGCCCAGGTACTGGCCGCCCGAATCGATCAGCAGCAGGCCGTCGCCTTCGATGACGGCGCAGGTGGCGCTCTCGGCGCGGTAGTGCATGATCGCGCCATTGCTGTTGAAGCCGGCGATGGTCGAGAAGCTGGCGCTGACGAAGTTGGGGCGGCGCGCACGGCTTGCGGTGATGCGGGTGTCGATGTCGACTTCATTCAGCGGCGCGCGGTTCGGATCCGCCAGCAACGGCTCGAGCGCGGCGAAGAATTCGCAAAGCGCCGCGCCATCCTGCTCCATCGCGGCGCGCACGTTGACGGTCTCGCTTTCCAGC
Organism: Massilia sp. Soil_C_3; assembly: GCF_057657035.1. Classification (NCBI taxonomy): domain Bacteria; kingdom Pseudomonadati; phylum Pseudomonadota; class Betaproteobacteria; order Burkholderiales; family Oxalobacteraceae; genus Massilia; species Massilia sp. Soil_C_3. Next base: position 107,747 of record NZ_JBDGJG010000009.1, on the reverse strand, counting down.
TTGCGCGACTTGGCGAAGGTGGTCGGGTTGATCGCCTCGACCACGTTCACGCCCTGAGCCACGGCGGCGCGCATGCCGGCGGTGACGCGGCGCGGATCGAGCAGCAGGGTCGCGCCTTCCGGCAGCGATTCGAGCGCATGCACGGCGTTGGCGTACGGCGCCAGGTGCACGTCGTCGGCTTCGAGGCGGGCGCGCACGTCTTCCGGCACCTTGCCCTCGAGGACGAACAGGGTCGCGTCGCCGCGGCCGATCAGCGCATGCGCCAGGAACACCGGGTTGAAGCTGACATCGGCGCCGCGCAGGTTGAACAGGTAGGCGATATCGTCCAGCGTCGAGATGAAATGAAAGCCCGCGCCGTGCGCCTCCATCGCGGCCCGCGTGGCATGCAGCTTGTCGGCGCGGGTGGCGGTGGCGTATGGCGGCAAATGTTCGAACACGGGTTCGAGCGGCAGCGACGGACGCTCGCTCCACACCTCGTCCAGCAGGTCGATGTCGGTACGCAGGGTCACGCCCTTGGCGGCCAGGGCGTCTTTCAACAGGCGGGCGCCGGCCAGGCCTAGCACGCGCGCATCGACGGCGGCGGTCTGGCCTGCGGCCAGGTTGGCGGCCAGCCAGTCGACGTGCAACTGGCTCGCGGCGCCCGGGATCTTCATCAGCGCGATCTCGGAGCCGGCCAGTTCGGTCTCGGCCTGCGTGAAGTAGCGGCCATCGGTCCAGACGCCGGCGAAACCGGCGGTGGCGATGAAGGTGCCGACCGAGCCGGTGAAGCCGGACAGCCATTCGCGGCCCTTCCAGTGGCCGGGCAGGTATTCCGACAGATGCGGATCGCTTGACGGGACGATATAGGCGTCGATGCCGTGGCGCGCCATGGCGGCGCGCAGTTGCGCGAGGCGGCCTGCACGTGCGGCCTGGAATTCGTTATGGGACATGGCTGGATGCGTCGGTTTGGTTTTCCAAGCCACGTATCATACGCCGCAATCCTCTTGAATGGCCAACCGGAACGCATGGCTCTGGCGGATGACGCATAATGGTCCCGCACTCAACTGAACTGAAGACCATGCACGATTTCCACCATGAGCGCGCGCGAGCGCTACTGGCGAATGCCACCCAGATCGTCGACCCCGTCGAAGTGAACGCCGCCGTGCGGCGCGTCGCCGACGAACTCAATGCCCGCTTCGGCGCCGAAGGCGTCGCCGAATTCCCGCTGGTGCTGGGCGTGATGGGCGGCGCGGTGGTGTTTACCGGCCACCTGCTGCCGCAACTGAGCTTCCCGCTCGACTTCGACTACATCCACGTCAGCCGCTATGGCGACGAAGACCGCGGCGGCGAGATCGTGTGGAAGGTGATCCCGCGCCAGAACGTCGTCGGCCGCAAGATCGTGGTGGTGGACGACATCCTGGACGAAGGCGAGACCCTGGCCCACGTCAAGCAGCGCCTGCTCGACATGGGCGCCGCCGAAGTGATCGTCGTGGTGTTCGCCGACAAGGACCTGGGCCGCGCCAAGCCGATCCAGGCCGACCTGGTGGGCCTGACCTTGCCCAACAAGTTCGTGGTCGGCTTCGGCATGGACGTGTACGGCTACTGGCGCAACCTGCCGGGGCTGTGGACCATTCGTCCGGAAGACCTGAAGCCGGCGGATTGAGGCGTAGGGTTGGCCGGGGCGCGCAGCCGGCTTCGCCGCCGACGCGTTCAAATCGAGCTTGCAGTCACGCTCTTACAGCGCAAGCCGCGCCCGCGCCGCGTCATACTCGCGCTTGAGCCGCTCGACCATCTCGGCCACCGTCGGCACGTCGTCCATCAGGCCCACGCCCTGGCCCGCGCCCCAGATGTCGCGCCAGGCCTTGGCTGCGCCCGAGCCGAAGCTCATCTTGCTCTTGTCCGATTCCGGCAGATTGTCCGGATCCAGCCCGGCCGCCACGATCGATTTTTTCAGGTAGTTGCCGTGCACGCCGGTGAACAGGTTCGTGTACACCACATCCGCCGCGCGCGATTCGACGATCGCGTCGCGGTAGCTGTCGCTGACGTTCGATTCCTTCGTGGCCAGCCAGCGCGAACCGATGTAGGCGAAATCGGCGCCCATCGCCTGCGTCGCCAGGATCGCGTCGCCGGTCGCGATCGATCCGGACAGGGCGATCGGCCCCTTGAAGAACTTGCGCACTTCTCCCACCAGCGCGAACGGCGACAGCGCGCCGGCATGGCCGCCGGCGCCGGCCGCCACCAGGATCAGGCCATCGACGCCCGCTTCCAGCGCCTTCTCGGCGTGGCGGATCGAGACCACGTCGTGCAGCACGATGCCGCCATACGAATGCACGGCATCCATCATCTCGCGCGGCGGCGCGCGCAGCGACGAGATGATGATCGGCACCTGGTGCTTCACGCACACCTCGACGTCGTGCGCCAGGCGGTCGTTCGATTGATGGACGATCTGGTTGACCGCGATCGGACCCACTTTCGCGCCCGGATTAGCGGTCGCGTACCCGGCCAGCTCGCGCTGCAGATCGGTCAGCCAGGTGTCGAGCAGCTCGGCCGGACGGGCATTGAGCGCCGGGAAGGAACCGACGATGCCGGCCTTGCACTGGGCCGCCACCAGGGCGGGACCGCTGGCGATGAACATCGGCGAAGCGATGACGGGAAGGGACAGGTCTTGCAGCACGGCGGGCATCGTCATGGGCAGCTCTCGGTGGTTAGTTGACGAGGCATTATAGCCTCGAAAAAAGAACGATCGTGCTAGATTTCTCCCTCTAAAGGTCTACCTGCCTCAGTCGCCGAACATCCCAGCTTCACGGCGCCGGATCTCGGCCCAGATCGCGCGCTTCTCGTCCTCGCTGGCATTGCGCCAGGCGCGGATCTCGTCGATGGTGCGCATGCAGCCCTGGCACAGGCCGGTTTCCGGGACCATCTTGCAGATATTGATGCAGGGCGAAGGGACGGGGGTTTGCAGTTCTGGATCCATTGCCTGAAGCCTAAGCGTATATATGTCGGAGGCGGCATTATCGCGCGTCCGGCAGGCCAGCGCCGTTTTTGCCTGTGAGTCACTATACTCGTCAATACGCACTGTCCCTGGAACAGTGCCGCATCGATTAATTTGCTGCATGAGGTTGCCCATGAAAATTCGTTTCATCGTCATGACCGCCCTGCTGGGCGTATCCGCCACGGCCTCGAGCCAGGTAATGTCGCCCGATGGCTATGGCAAGATCCAGTTCGGCCAGCGGCTCGACCAGGTCGAGCGCAAGCTGGGCCAGCGCGCCACGCCGCGGCCGCTTGATCCATCCTGCCCCATCGTCCGCTTCAAGCGTTATCCACAGGTGAGCTTCATGGTCGAGAACGGCGTGATCGTGCGCGCCGACGCCAAAGCGGTGGTGCGCAACAGCGCCGGCATCACGGCGCGCATGTCGGCCAAGGAGGCCCTGCGCCACGCACCCGCGCTGCGCAGCGAACTCCACAAATACGACGAGCAAGGCCAGGTCCTGGTCCTGCCCAAAGGCGAAAACAAGGCGCTGATCTTCGAAGCCAGCAAAGGAAAACTGACAACCATGCGCGCCGGCATCAAGCCGGCCGTCGACTACGTGGAAGGGTGTGGGTAAACCGTCGCATAAATACTGCAGCAACAGCCAATCGGCAACGATTGACAGGTTAGTGTAAGCTCATGGCGTGAAATTGTGCAGTGCACAAAAAGGAATGCCATGAAACTCCACCGACTAATGTTGGCCCAGATGCGCGCCGCCACCCGATCGCTGTGGCGGGCTGGACCGGCCGCGCCTGGCGCCGCGGTACAGCAAGCCCTCAAGAATGCTGCGGTCATGCAGCGCGTGGCCCAGCGCCAGATGCGCGACTTCGCTCCGCCACCAACACCAACACCAACACCAACGCCAGCACCGGCGCAGGCGCAGCCGCCGCGCGAAGCCCGACCCGGAACCTTCGTCGACGGTCACCACGCCAACGCCGCCGGCCGCCGCGACTACAAGCTGTACGTGCCCGGCAGCGTGGCGAGCGCGGACGCCGGCACGCCGGCGCCGCTGCTGGTGATGCTGCATGGCTGCACCCAGGATCCGGACGACTTCGCCACCGGCACCCGGATGAACGTGCTGGCCGAAGAGATCGGCTGCCTGGTGCTGTATCCCGCGCAGAGCAAGGGCGCCAATCCCTCGCGCTGCTGGAACTGGTTCAATGCGGTCGACCAGCGCCGCGACGAAGGCGAACCCTCGATCATCGCCGGCATGACGCGCGCGATCATGGACACCCATGCGGTCGACCCAAGCCAGGTGTATGTCGCCGGCCTGTCCGCCGGCGGCGCGATGGCGACCATCATGGGCACGCTGTATCCGGACCTGTATGCGGCGGTGGGCGTGCATTCCGGCCTGCCCTTCGCCTCGGCCAACGATCTGTCGTCGGCGCTGGCGGCGATGAAGGGCGAGTTCCGCCGCGGCACAACGAGCGGACAGCCCTTGCCGATCATCGTCTTCCACGGCGACCGCGACACCACCGTGCATCCGGCCAATGGCGAGGAACTGGTCGCCCAGGGCGCGCGCCACCTGGCCCGTCCCGGCATGGCCGAACCCGGCCACGTGCCGGACGGCCATGCCTACACGCGCACCCTGTATCCGGACGACGACGGCACGGTGCGGGCGGAACACTGGGTGGTGCATGGCGCCGGCCACGCCTGGTTCGGTGGCAATGCGCGCGGCAGCTATACGGACGGCAAGGGCCCGGATGCCAGCCGCGAGATGATGCGCTTCTTTCGCACGCGGCGCTGAGGTGTCAGCCGGCCTTCGGCGCAATCGGCATGGGCTGCGCGGCAATATGCGCGCGCAGGCAGTCCGGACACCAGCAGCCGAGCGCCTCTTGCGGCACGGCGACGGCCGGCGGCAGGGCCGTGCACCAGCACGGCTCTTGTGCGCCATCCGTCATCGCGCATCCAAATTCGGCGCCGCAGCGCGTACAAATACTCATACCTGATAAAGTAACGATTGCTGCCATAAAATACAACAGGACGCCGCCCTTTCCCCGCAAGGTTTACGCTGCCTTTACGACATTGGCTGTAAAATCTCGCGACATTTATTTCGGACCCTCCATGAACGCTCAAGTGACCAGCCTGAACACCGACGACCAACCTGACGACTTGACCGCCGTTTCGACGGCGCTGAAAGCACAGATCCTGGCCGAAGCGCTTCCCTACATCCGCAACTTCCACGGCAAGACCATCGTCATCAAATACGGCGGCAATGCCATGACCGAAGAACGCCTGAAACACGGCTTCGCGCGCGACGTCATCCTGCTCAAGCTGGTGGGCATGAACCCGGTCGTGGTCCACGGCGGCGGCCCGCAGATCGACAATGCGCTGAAGAAAATCGGCAAGCAGGGTACCTTCGTGCAAGGCATGCGCATTACCGACGAAGAAACCATGGAAGTGGTGGAGTGGGTGCTGGGCGGCGAAGTTCAGCAAGACATCGTGATGCTGATTAACCACTACGGTGGCCAGGCAGTCGGCCTGACCGGCAAAGACGGCGGCCTGATCCGCGCACGCCGCATGGCGATGCCCGACAAGGAAAAACCGGGCGAGTTCCTCGACATCGGTTTCGTCGGCGAGATCGAGGCGATCAACCCGGCCGTCGTCAAAGCGCTGCAGGACGACGCCTTCATCCCGATCATCTCGCCGATCGGTTTCGGCCAGGACGGCCAGGCCTACAACATCAATGCCGACGTCGTCGCCGGCAAGATCGCGGAAATCCTGAAAGCCGAAAAGCTGATCATGATGACCAACATCGCCGGCGTGCAAGATAAAGCGGGCAATCTGGTGACCGACCTGTCGGCGCGCGAGATCGACGAGATGTTCGCCGACGGCACGATCTCGGGCGGCATGCTGCCGAAAATCTCGTCGGCGCTGGACGCCGCGAAGTCGGGCGTGAACACCGTACACATCATCGATGGCCGCATCGAGCACTCTTTACTGCTGGAAGTCTTGACCGAACAGGCTTTTGGCACTATGATCCGGTCTCACTAAATTTTTTGTGGCGGCAACTGTCGCCACGGAAAACCAAGTTGCCCTTGTAGCTCAGTGGTAGAGCACTCCCTTGGTAAGGGAGAGGCCACGTGTTCAATCCACGTCAAGGGCACCATTTCTTCCTGCAGTACCCCTCCCCTCTGTTTTCACCTCGTTCCATGACGTTGTCATGCGCCGCTGGCATAATCGCGTGTTGCCATCACTGCGATTCGATTTTCCGTGTCCACCTCATCCCTCCAAGCCCCGGTCTGGCTGTTCGACCTCGATAACACCCTGCACGACGCTTCGCACGCGATCTTCCCGGCGATCAGCGCCAATATGAACACGTATATCGCGCGCGTGCTGAGCATCGATGGCGTGGCGGCCACGCAAGAGATGGTCGATGCCGCGCGCCTGGGCTACTGGAAGCGCTACGGCGCCACCCTGCTCGGCATGATGCGCCACCACCAGGTGTGCGCAAAAGATTTCCTGCACCAGACCCACGACATCGGCCCACTTGACGCCCTGCTGCGCGCCGAGCGCGGCCTGGCGCGCCTGCTGCGTCGCCTGCCGGGCCGCAAGATCTTGCTGACCAATGCGCCAAACAGCTATTCGACCGAGATCGTGCGCCGCCTGAAGCTGCACAACCACTTTTCGCATCATGTGGCGATCGAGCACATGCACGTGCACGGGCAGTTGCGGCCGAAACCGTCGAAGCTGATGCTGCGCCGCCTGTTGCGCAAACACGGCATCGCGGCCCAGCGCTGCATCCTGGTCGAAGACACGCTGGCCAACCTGCGCACCGCGCGCCAGCTGGGGTTGCGTACCGTCTGGGTCACACAATACCTCCGTATGAGCGATCCGATTGGAAAAGCACCCCTCCCGAGGACCCTGAAATGCCCCGGTTACGTCAATGTCAAAGTAAAATCCGTGCGGCAACTTCCGACGCGGCTCTCCGGACTGCGCCGCTCCAATAACAACTCCTAGGGATCCCATGGCAAGCACGAAGCCAGGCCAGCGCAAGCTGCAAATCCTCCAGGCCCTGGCCTCGATGCTCGAGCAGCCCAAGGGCGAGAAAATCACGACCGCCGCGCTCGCGGCGCGCCTGTCGGTGTCCGAAGCGGCGCTGTACCGCCACTTCGCCAGCAAAGCGCAGATGTACGAGGGACTGATCGAGTTCATCGAGTCGTCGGTGTTTGGCGTCATCAACCAGATCACCGAGAAAGAAGAAGGCGGCATCGAGCAGGCGCACGCGATGCTGCAGATGCTGCTCGGCTTCGCGGCCAACAACCCGGGCATGACCCGGGTGCTGATCGGCGACGCGCTGGTCAATGAAGACGAGCGCCTGCAGCACCGCATGAATCAGTTCTACGACAAGGTCGAACTGGCCTTCAAGGGAGCGCTGCGCCTGGCCGTCACGCAGGGACACGGCCAAGAAGCCGACGTTGCCGCGCGCGCCAGTCTGCTGGTGAACTATGTCACCGGCCGCTGGCACCGCTTCGCAAAGACCGGCTTCAAGCTCAATCCGATGGAGGGCACGTCGCTGCAGCTGTCCCTGCTGCTGGCGGCGTAAAATCCGAAGGATGGATACCGGCGAAGTCTTCGCGTTGCTGGACGATGCCCGCGCCACGCAGGAGGCCCGTTCGCGCCTGTACAGCGGCCATGCGGGCACGCTGAGGTGCGAGGACGCGGCCGGCTGGCCGCAGCTGGTGGCGGCGCTGTCGCAGGCGCTGCAGGACGGCCTGCACGCCGTGCCGCTGCTGAGCTATGAACTGGGCGCACACCTGGAAGGCTTGCCGGCCTGGCCCCTTGCCGGCCCGCTGGCGCAGGTGCTGCTGTTTTCCCACTGCGAGTCCATGACGGGCGAACAGGTGGCGTCGTGGCTGGCAACGCGCAGCATGGACCTCGAGCCGGCCGGCGTCGCCGGCATGTCCGCCAATGTCGATGAAGTGCAGTTCACCGGGGCTATCGACCGCATCCGCGACTACATCGCCGCCGGCGACACTTACCAGGTCAACTACACCTGGCGGCTGCGCTTCGACGCCTTCGGTCCGCTGCTCGCCCTGTACACGCGCCTGCGCGCGCGCCAGCCGGTGCCGTACGGGGCGCTGGTGACGCTGCCGGACGGCGGCGCCGTGCTGTCGTTCTCGCCCGAGCTGTTCGTGCGCCATGAAGCGGGCATGCTGGTGGCGCGGCCGATGAAGGGCACGGCGCCGGCCAGCGGCGACCCTGACGTTGACGCCACGCGCGCGCAGGCCCTCGCGCAAGACCCCAAGAACCGCGCCGAAAACCTGATGATCGTCGACCTGCTGCGCAACGACCTGGGCCGCGTGGCGCAGACCGGCAGCGTCGAGGCGCCGGCCCTGTTCGAAGTGCAGCGCTATGGCGCCGTGCTGCAGATGACGTCGACCGTGCAGGCGCGCCTGCGCGCGGATGCCGGGCTGGAAGAGATCTTCAAGGCCCTGTACCCGTGCGGCTCGATCACCGGCGCGCCGAAACGGCGTACGATGGAGATCATCCACGAACTCGAACCCGATGCGCGCGGCATCTATACCGGTGCGATCGGCTGGTTCGATCCGGCGCCACCGGGCCGTGCCTATGGCGACTTCTGCCTGTCGGTGCCGATCCGGACGCTGGCGCTGGGCGCACCTAGGGACGGTATTCGGCGCGGCGAACTGGGCGTCGGCGCCGGCATCGTGTACGACAGCGATGCGCAATCCGAATACGCCGAGTGCCAGCTGAAGGCGCGTTTCCTCACGGGCCTCTCCAACGAGTTCACCATCTTCGAGACCATCCGCGCCTCGCGCGAGCATGGCTGCCGCCACCTGGAGCAGCATCTCGATCGCCTGAGCGCATCGTGCGCCTATTTCGGTTTCGCCTTTGACCGCGGCGCGGCGCACGTGGCGCTGCTGGAAGCCAGCCAGGCCCTGCCCTCCGATGCGCTGCACCGCCTGCGCCTGGCGGTGGACCATGCCGGCGCGCTCACGCTCACGTCGGGCGAGCTGACGCCCTTGCACGAACCGGTGACCTTGCTGCTGGCCCAGGAGCCGACGCACAGCGGCGACGTCTTCCTGCGCCACAAGACGAGCATCCGCGGCCGCTACGACGCGGCGTGGAAGGCAGCGGAGGCGCAAGGCGCCTTCGATATGCTGTTCTTCAATGAGCGTGACGAGTTGACGGAAGGAGGACGCAGCAGCGTGTTCCTGCGCTTCGGCGAAGAATGGCTCACGCCGCCGCTGACGGCCGGCGTGCTGCCGGGCGTGATGCGCGGCGTGATGCTGGCCGCGCCCGCGTGGCATGCGCGCGAAGCCGTGATTCAGCGCGCGATGCTGGCGCAGGCCGACGACATCGTCGTCTGCAATGCCCTGCGCGGGCCACTGCGCGCGGTGCTCGCAGCATAACGCAGCATAGTCGGCCGCGCTGAATATAAGGCGTGGGTCGCGCCCCGCCCGTTCCCATATTCGATACTTTTGCTGGAAGCTCGCCCATGGAAGACGGGCAGGACGCGATCACGCGCAAGAGGTGGAGAGGCTCATACTGCTTGACGGCATATGCATGGTCCTCTGTCGCGCCGGTCCGCCAGTCGCGAACCGGCGTGAGCTGACACTTAGAAGCGGTAGCCGACACCCAGGCCGAACAGCACCGGATCGACCTTCAGGTGGCTGGCCTTGGCGCCGCCGACGTACACATCGCTGCGCAGGTTGACTTTCTTGACGTCGGCGTTGATCGACCAGTGTTCGTTCAGGCGGAAGTCGACGCCGGCCTGCAGCGACAGGCCCCAGCTATCGTTTTCCAGGTCGCCGGCGCCGTCGAGCAGCTTGACGCTCGACATGCGGGTGTAGTTCACGCCGGCGCCGATATAAGGGCTGATGGCCGCGCCGGGGGTGAAGTGGTATTGCAGGTTCAGGGTTGGCGGCAAGTGCTTGAATGTGCCGATCTCGGCGCCGTCCAGGCGGGCCTTGTGCTTCTGTGGATAAGTCAGGATCAGTTCGGCCGCGATGTGCGGGGTGAAGAAATAGCTGATGTCCAGTTCGGGAATGGTCTTGCTGCTCACCTCGAGGCGGTCCGCCGCGCCGACGCCGCCGACGGGCGTCGATTTGTTGTCCGGGTCGACGTGCACGGCGCGGGCGCGCACCAGCCATGGGGATTCCTGGGCCATCGCTTGCGAAGCGGTCACGGCAATCAGGGCCACCAGCACGGTTTTCATCGTCGTTTTCATCTTTTTCTTACCTTTCTTCGTTTTATGTCATCTGCGACGAAGGTAAGCTTATTGATGTGAGGAAAAACAAACTATGATGTACATCAAAATGACCATGCTATTAGTGTGGTTTATAAAACACCTATCTCCTAGGTTATATCTCTGAGACGAAAAAATCATTCGGAAGGAAAGCCATGCCAAGCATCACCATCGCCGCGAACGACGACCTCCCGCGCCTGTTCGACATCTGGGAAGCGTCCGTGAAGGCGACCCACGACTTCCTGCATCCGGACGATTTCCTGTTGCTGGTGCCGATCGTGGAGCGCACCTTGCGCGAGTTCGCGCCGCTGCATTGCGTGCGCGACGAGGCCGGCCAGCCCTGCGCCTTCATCGGCGTAAGCGAGGGAATGATCGAGATGCTGTTCGTGGATCCGCGCCACCGCGGCCAGGGCGCCGGACGGGCTCTGGTGGAATTCTCAATCGCGCACCTTGGCGCCACGCAGGTGGACGTCAATGAGCAGAACCGGCAGGCGCTCGGCTTCTACGAGCGTATGGGCTTCGCGGTGGCGGGACGGTCCGAGCAGGACCCGTTCGGCAAGCCCTACCCGATCCTGCACCTCGCACTGCGTTAGACGATTACAGCGCCGCTTCGATCTTCCCGGTCAGCTGCGGATCTTCCGGCGTGACCTTGCTCGGGAAGTAGTCGAGCACCTTGCCGTCGCGGCCGATCAGGTATTTGGTGAAATTCCACTTAGGTTCCTGGCCGGTGGCCTTGATCAGCTGCGCATGCAGCGGATTGGCTTGCGGGCCTTTCACCGAACTCTTGGCGAACATCGGGAACTTGACGCCATAGGTGTTGAAGCACAGGTCGGCGATTTCCTTGGCGCTGCCCGGTTCCTGCTGGCCGAAGTCGTTCGACGGGAAGCCCAGGATCACGAGGCCGCGGCCGCCGTACTTGGCGTAGATTTTTTCCAGACCTTCGTACTGCTTGGTGAAGCCGCAGTAGCTGGCCGTGTTCACCACCAGCACCACCTTGCCGGCGTACTGGCAAAGGTCTTGCGGCGCTTCGTCCTGCAGGCGCTTGAAGCTGTGCTTGAGCACGGCCGGGCAGGCGGCCGGGCTCTTGGTCAGGGCGGCGACCGGCGCGGCCTGAGCGCGTGCCGGCTGGGTGACACTGACAGCGGCCGTGGCGGCGAGCAGCAGGGCGATGGTCTTGATCATGGCGTGGTATTGACGACGGTTAAGGTGCGTCGATTGTAGCGCAAGCCAGGTCCCCGGCAACCATGCCGTTCTCACTCTTCCAGGTTGCGGTGCTCGATCTTGATGCAATGGTTCATGACCACGTCCAGCCCGGCGGCGCGCGCCAGGTCGGCGGCGGGCTGGTTCTCGATGTCGAGCTGCATCCACAGGCAACCGGCGCGCACGGCGATCGCGTCGCGCGCGATCGGCCCGATGTCTTCGGATTTGCGGAAGCAGTCGACGATGTCGATGCGCTGGCCGCTGCTGGCGAGGGCGTCGGCGGCCTCTTGCAAGGTCGCGTACACGGTCTCGCCGTGGATGGTCTGGCCGGCATAGCTCGGGTTGACCGGCAGGATGCGGTAACCATTGTGCTGCAAGTAGGCGCCCACTTCGTTGCTGGCGCGGTCTTCTTTATTCGACATGCCGACGATGGCGATGGTCTTGCTGTCGCGGAGGATCTGGGCAATGGTTCTCATGCTGTCTCAGGACGTTGTTATCGTTGGGATCAGCTTATCAGGTTTGTATGCTCTGGCGTTGCACGGTCAAACGTGGAAAGATGGCGGCTCATCCTTCCTGAATATGTGCCCATGAACCTCGGACCTGTTTCGCGTATCGGCGCCTTGCTTGCACTGGCCCTCTCGATAGGCAGCGCACACGGCGCCGAATCCCTGCCGGACGTCGAACGCGCCATCGTACCGGTCGCCAGCTGGGGCGGCACGCCGTCCATTGATGCGAAGGCGCGTCGCCACCGCATCACCCACATCACCTTGCACCACCAGGGCGAGCCGTTCAAGCCTGGCACCGATCCGCAAGCCTACCTGCGCCGCCTGCAGACCTGGTCGCGCGCTGAAAAAGGCTGGCTCGACATCCCCTACCACTACGTGATCGACCTGGAAGGCCGCATCTACGGCGCGCGCGACATCGCCTATGCCGGCGACACCAATACCGACTACGATCCGAAGGGCCATGCGCTGATCGAAGTGGTCGGCAATTTCGAAGAGGTGGAGCCGAACCAGCGGCAGCTCGATGCGGTGGTCAGCCTGATGGCCATGCTGGCGAATAAATACCAGGTCTCGCTCGACGACATCCAGAGCCACCGCGATTACTCGGACAAGACCGTGTGCCCGGGCGAGAACCTGTACCGTTACGTGAAGGACGATTATTTCAGGCACAAAGTGGCCTTGCGCCTGGCGCAGGAGCAGGCCGCGAAGTAGGCTGCGGCCTGATCAGTTAGTGCTCACTGCACGCGCGTGCCTGGCGTAGCCTGGCCGTTCTGGTGCAACACGACCTCCGGCGAACCATCGGCGGCTTTCCCGAACCGGAGTTCGGCATTCACGTCGCGCGAGAAGAACACGTCCTGGCTGGCCGGGAAGATCTCGATCTTCCGCTGTCCGGTCGCCTGCGCGTAATAGCGCTCGCCCTCGCGGCTGACCGTAATCGAAAACTGCGGCGCGAGCTGGTAGGCGCCGGCGCGCGCATCAAAGCCGGCGTTGTCGATCTTGACCGCCTCGCGTTCGGCGGGCGCATCGCCAATGCGCTCGTTGCGCGTGCGCTCGCCGGCGTTGTCGACCGTGACGTGGGTGACCTTGCCCTGCGCATCCCATTCGAACTCGAAGCGCGCCAGCGTCCCCGGGAAGAAGAAACCGTCCTTCGAATAAGGTGTCAGCGCGGCCGGCGACCGGTCGCCGCGCGCCATCATGAGCTTGCCGTCGCGGCTGGTGAAGGTGCGCTTTTCCTTGCCGTCGCGCTGTTCATTGCCGATATCGTAGACGCCTGTGAATGCATCGAGGGCCTTGGCATCGAGCTTGAATTCCTTCGGCTCCATGAACGGCTTGCCGATTGCCAGTGCCGCCGCCTTCTTGGCCAGCACTTCGGGATTGGCGTTGCCGCTGTCGGCATTGCTCAGCACCGCCACGAACACCTTCTGCTCCGGCAGCCGCAGCGCATGGGTGCGGAAGCCATTGATGCCGCCGCCGTGATCGATCATCGGCGTGCCTTGCAGGGTGCCGACGCCCCAGCCGTAACCATAATCGGTCGACTTCTCGGGACTCAGCTTGTACGAGGTGAAGGCCATCTTCCAGCTCGCGGGCTTGAGCAGCTTGCCGGAGGCGATGGCGGCATCCCATTTGGCCAGGTCGTCCACGGTCGACACCAGCGCGCCGGCCGCATACGGCTGGCTCATGGACAAGGGCTGCGCCGGCGCGAACCCCTTCTCTTGCGCGCTGTAGCCGGCCGCGCGCGGCGCGCTCGAACGCTCGACACCTTCATACGCGGTGTCCTTCATGCCCAGCGGCGTAAAGATGCGCTGCTCGAGAAAGCTCGCGTAGCTCGTCCCCGACACCCGCTCGATGATCGCGCCCAGCAGGAAGTAGCCGCTGTTGTTGTAGCGGAACTGGGTGCCGGGTTCGAACTCGAGCGGGTCGTTCCTGAAGCCGTCGATCATCTGGGCGACGGTGAAGTCCTTCCCCATCGTCGACACATAGCCCGACTTGCCGGTATAGCTGACGATGCCCGAGGTATGGGTCAGCAGGTGCTCGACCGTGATGACCTTGCCCTGGGTCGGATAGTCGGGGAAGAAGCGCGTGATCGGATCGTTCAGGGCCAGCTTGCCCTCCTCGGCCAGCATCAGGATCGCCACCGCCGTGAACTGCTTGGTGATCGACCCGAGGCGCAGCACGGTGCCGGGTGTCAGCGGCGTCTTCGCGGCCACGTCGGCGGCGCCATAGGCCTTCCTGAACACCGTCTTGCCGTTTTTGACCACGATGACCGTGGCGCCGGGGTCGTCCGCCTTGTACTGGGGCTTGAACAGCGCGTCGAGCCTGACGGCCAGCGGCTGCGCCGCGGAAGCCTTGGTGGCCGGCTGCTGCGCTTGCGCGAGCACGGGAGTCGACAGCAGTATGACAGCAACAGCGACGGCGGAGAGTTTCAGCATGACGGCTACCCTTCTTGACGAGTTGTGATTCTGCTACTGTAACCTCACTGGACCGACTGCGGCCAGCTCCGGTGAAAATTCAGCCGACGTACGGCGTGTAGGCGATGCCGTGTCCGATGGTGACGATCAGCGCGTCCTGGTTTTCCGGCGATTCGCTGAAGCTCTCCAGCACCTGGGCGCGCGATAATCCGTCCTTCTCCATTGCCGCGATCCAGTAGTCGCGCCCCGCGGCGTCGGGTGCGCGGTGCAGCACGTGCTGGTACATCTTGTCGACCAGCTGGGCGTTGTCCGGATTGGCGCCGAACACGGTCTTGAATTCCAGCGAGTCGACGAAGTGCCGCGCCACCTGGTCCAGCGCCATCCCGGCCGACATGCGCGAGATCCAGTAGCCCAGGCCTTCCAGGTCGGGCTTGCGATCGAAGGCGGCCTGGTAGATGCGGTAGGCGCGCGCCGCGATGCCATCGGTGTCGAAGGTGACGTCGGCATCGGCGAATTGCAGGTGTTCGATGTCGTGCAGGTAGCTGACGCTTCCGTCCTTGGCCTTCACTTCGTGGCGCCAGGTGGTCTTGTTGAGGGTGTAGTCCTTCACCGAACCGGCGAAGCGGGCGATGTCGAAGCCGGCGTCGCCATACAGTGTGTCGGCGCCGCCGGCGCCGTCGAGGATGTCGTTGCCGTCGCCGCCGCGCAGCACATTGCTCCCCGCCGTGCCGCGGATCAGGTTATCCAGCGCGTTGCCGGTGGCGTTGCGCGCCGTGCCGGTCAGCTGCAGGTTTTCCACGTGATCGGCAAGCGTGTAGTTGTCGAGCGACGTGATGACGGTATCGATTCCCTGCCCTGCATATTCGACGACGATGTCGCCGCGATGGTTCACCTCATAGGTGTCGTTGCCCAGGGCGCCGGCCAGCGTATCGGCGCCGGTGCTGCCGACGTGGCGTCCGTCGACGGCAACGGTGGTGAACTCGGGACGCGGCGCCACGAAGGTGTGGAATACGGGGTGCAGCGTCGGCAGGTCTTCCATCTTCGCACCCATGTAGGCCACCATGGAGCCATCGGCCGAGATTTCGGCCGATGAGTAGCCGATGAGGTCGACCTCCGGCGCGCGGGTGACCAGGCCTACGCCGCCCGTCTGCACGTCTTTCACGTAGAGGTTGGCCATATAGGGCTGGACACCGTCGAGGTCCATGTCGGCGCTGGTCTCCAGCGTTACGTAGCGGCCATCCGCCGAGATGCTGTACATCGTGGCGTAATTGAGCGGCCGGCCCGCGGCATCCTCGGATACGCGCACGATCGCGCCGGTGACCAGGTCCTTGACGTAGACGGCTGAAATAGTGGTGGCGCCATCGGGCACCAGGTTGGTCGCGTTCGATTCGAAAGCCACGTAGCGACCGTTGGCCGACAGCGCCGACCTGAAGATATAGCCATCGCCGATGACACCGGCGGTATTCGATTGCACGGCCACGGTTTTGCCGGTCAGCATATCGTGAACGAAGTGGTCCGACCTTTCGTTGGTATCGCCGGGAATGACGTTTGATGCATAGCTCTCGAACATGACCATGCGGCCATTGTCCGACACCCCCCAGGCATTGGGCTTGCCCTCGTTCAGGGTCTTGTTCAGCGCATCGACGGTGCGTGTTTCCCCGGTGAGCCGGTCGCGCAATTGCAGGGTGCCGAAATACGCCCCTGGAAGCGCTTCGGTATCGGCCAGAATATAGCGGCCATTGCTGGAAACGGCCCCAACGTACGGAGTCGGGTTTCCCGCCGCGCCCGTGCCCAGCGGCGGCGCGAGCGAGGTCTGGCCGGTCACGAGATTCGTCGCGTACGCGGTATAGACGGCAGCCTCGTCCCTGGCCTCGAAGAACACCTGGCCCGTGTCCCAGTTGGCGCCGAGGAAGTGCGGATATTCATTGCCACCGCCCGCGGGTGGGCGCAGCGGCACCACGCTGCCATCGGCGAGGTCGAGCACGACCATGCCCTCGGTGTAGTCGCTGCCGCCGATGAATTCGGTGGCGCCCTCGACCCAGACCACTAGCCAGCGGCCATCGGGCGACAGATAGGGCCGCGTGGCGTACTGGGGAACGGTGAGGACATGGGTGAGCGAGGTGATCGCCATAGGAAAAGGCTCGGCTGAATGAAAGGACGTAAATATACCAAACAGACAAGCTAAATTTTCATTTAGCAATAAAAAAAGGCAGCCCGAAGGCTGCCCCTTTTATTGCCGAGCTTGTTCAGCTCAACGGCCTTTCGACCGCAGCTTCTGGATCGCCGCCAGCTGCGCGACCGCTGCGGCCATTTCGGCCTGGGCTTTCGCGTAGTCGATGTTCGAATCCTTGTTCAGCATCAGCTCTTCAGCCTGTTTCTTGGCTGCGGTTGCTTTCGCTTCGTCCAGGTCGCCACCGCGGATCGCGGTGTCGGCCAGCACGGTCACGCCGTTCGGCTGCACTTCGAGGATACCGCCGGCTACGAAGACGAACTCTTCGCCGCCGCCGGCCACCTGGATGCGCACGGCGCCCGGGCGGATGCGCGTGATCAGCGGGGTGTGCTTCGGGTAGATACCCAGCTCACCCGCTTCACCCGGCAACGCGACGAATTCGGCCTGGCCGGAGAAGATCTGCTCTTCGGCCGAGACTACGTCAACGAGAAATGTGTTTGCCATGTGTGTCCTTCAGTTAGACGAAGAAGCCGACTTAGGCAGCCAGTTTCTTGGCTTTCTCGATAGCCTCTTCGATCGTGCCGACCATGTAGAACGCTTGCTCCGGCAGGTGATCCAGTTCGCCCGATGCGATCATCTTGAAGCCCTTGATCGTGTCTTTCAGCGAAACGTATTTGCCTGGTGCGCCGGTGAAGACTTCAGCGACGTGGAACGGCTGCGACAGGAAACGCTGCATCTTGCGAGCGCGTGCGACGACCAGCTTGTCTTCTGGCGCCAGTTCGTCCATGCCCAGAATCGCGATAATGTCACGCAGTTCCTTGTAGCGCTGCAGGGTGTTCTGCACGGCGCGCGCGGTGGCGTAGTGCTCTTCACCGACGACCAGCGGATCCAGCTGGCGCGAGGTCGAATCGAGTGGGTCGACCGCAGGGTAGATACCGAGCGATGCGATGTCACGCGACAGAACGACGGTCGAGTCCAGGTGGGCGAAGGTGGTGGCAGGCGACGGGTCGGTCAAGTCATCCGCAGGGACGTAGACGGCCTGGATCGAGGTGATCGAACCGGTCTTGGTCGAGGTGATGCGCTCTTGCAGGCGGCCCATCTCTTCGGCCAGGGTAGGCTGGTAGCCCACTGCCGATGGCATACGGCCCAGCAGTGCCGAGACTTCGGTACCGGCCAGGGTGTAGCGGTAGATGTTGTCGACGAAGAACAGGACGTCCTTGCCTTCATCACGGAACGCTTCAGCCATGGTCAGGCCGGTCAGCGCGACGCGCAGACGGTTGCCTGGTGGTTCGTTCATCTGACCGTAGACCATTGCCACTTTCGAGTTGGCAGGGTTTTCCAGGTCGACGACCTTCGCATCGGCCATCTCGTGGTAGAAGTCGTTACCTTCACGGGTACGCTCACCCACGCCGGCGAACACGGACAGACCCGAGTGTGCCTTGGCGATGTTGTTGATCAGTTCCATCATGTTGACGGTCTTGCCGACGCCGGCGCCGCCGAACAGGCCGACTTTACCGCCTTTGGCGAACGGGCAGACCAGGTCGATGACCTTGATGCCGGTTTCCAGCAGGTCGGTCGATGGCGACAGTTCGTCGTAGGCCGGCGCGTCACGGTGGATCGACGCCATGCGCTCGTGGCTGACCGGACCGCATTCGTCGATCGGGTTGCCCAGCACGTCCATGATGCGGCCCAGGGTCGGGGTGCCGACCGGAACCATGATCGGGTTGCCGGTGTTCTGGATGATCATGCCACGACGCATGCCGTCCGAGCTGCCCAGCGCAATGGTACGGACAATGCCGTCGCCCAGCTGCTGTTGCACTTCCAGGGTCAGGTCGGAGCCTTCCATTTTCAGTGCGTCGTACACTTTCGGCATGGCGTTACGTGGGAATTCCACGTCAACCACTGCGCCGATACACTGAACGATTTTGCCATCAGCCATGTTCGTTCCTTCAGATATATAGTTAGATTCTTTTACTTGATCGTTAGACGGCTGCTGCGCCGGACACGATCTCGGAGAGTTCTTTGGTAATCGCAGCCTGGCGGGTCTTGTTGTAGACCAGTTTCAGGTCGCTGATGACACTGCCGGCGTTATCGCTCGCGGCCTTCATCGCGACCATGCGCGCCGATTGCTCGGACGCCAGGTTTTCTGCCACCGCCTGGTACACCAGCGCTTCCACGTAACGCACCAGCAGCTCGTCGATGACGACCTGTGCTTCCGGTTCGTAGATGTAGTCCCAGCCGTGGGCGCCTGCGTCGGCTTCCAGCGCCTTGGCTGGCAGCGGGAGCAGTTGCTCGACCATTGCTTCCTGCTTCATCGTGTTGATGAACTTGGTGTAGCACAGGTAGACAGCATCGAGCTTGCCTTCCTGGTACGCGTCCAGCATCACTTTGACCGGTCCGATCAGCTTGTCCAGTTGCGGGGCATCGCCCAGCTGGGTCGCTTGCGACACCAGCTTCATGCCGACGCGGTTCAGGAAGCCCAGGCCCTTGTTGCCGATGGCGACTGCCTCGACACGGTTGCCCGCTTGTTCCTGCTCACGCGCCTTCTGCGTTACCTGGCGCAGGATGTTGGTGTTCATGCCGCCGCACAGACCCTTGTCGGTCGTGATGACGATGAAACCCACTGCCTTTGCCGACACACCCTTGGCTTGCGCCATGAATGCGTGCGTGTACTCCGGGTTTGCGCCCGCCAGGTTGGCGGTGATATTACGAACCTTGTCACTGTAGGGACGGGCGGCGCGCATGCGATCCTGCGCCTTGCGCATTTTCGATGCGGCGACCATTTCCATCGCCTTGGTGATCTTCTTCGTATTCTCTACGCTCTTGATCTTGCCACGAATCTCTTTGCCTGCTGCCATGAGTCCTTACTCCTTCCGGGCACCGGCGCCGCCCGCGGGCGGCGCCGGTCCATCAATTAATATGCGCCGGATTTCTTGAAATCAGCAACAGCGGCGGCCAGCAGTGCTTCGCTGTCCTTGTCCAGTTGCTTGGTTTCGTCGATCTTCGACAGCAGGGCAGCGTGACCCGACTTCAGGAAGGCGTGCAGGCCGTGTTCGAATGGCAGCACTTTCTTGACTTCGATATCGTCCAGGTAGCCCTTGTTGACGGCGAACAGCGAGGCGGCCATCAGCGAGGTCGACAGTGGCGAGAACTGCGGCTGCTTCAGCAGTTCGGTCACGCGCGCGCCGCGGTCCAGCTGCTTGCGGGTCGATTCGTCCAGGTCCGATGCGAACTGCGCGAACGCAGCCAGTTCACGGTACTGCGCCAGGTCGGTACGGATACCGCCCGACAGGCCCTTGATGACCTTGGTCTGGGCAGCGCCACCGACGCGCGACACCGAGATACCGGCGTTGATCGCAGGACGGATACCGGCGTTGAACAGCGAGGTCTCCAGGAAGATCTGGCCGTCGGTAATCGAAATCACGTTGGTCGGCACGAAGGCCGAGACGTCGCCAGCTTGCGTTTCGATGATCGGCAGTGCGGTCAGCGAACCGGTCTTGCCGGTGACGGCGCCGTTGGTGAACTTCTCGACGTAGTCGGCGTTCACGCGGGCTGCGCGCTCGAGCAGACGGCTGTGCAGGTAGAACACGTCGCCTGGATACGCTTCGCGGCCTGGTGGGCGGCGCAGCAGCAGGGAAATCTGGCGGTAGGCAACTGCTTGCTTCGACAGGTCATCGTACACGATCAGTGCGTCTTCGCCGCGGTCGCGGAAGTATTCGCCCATCGCGCAGCCCGAGTAGGCCGAGATGTACTGCATGGCGGCCGATTCCGACGCCGATGCTGCCACGACGATGGTGTATTCCATCGCGCCGTGGGTTTCCAGCGAGCGCACGATGTTCTTGATGGTCGATGCTTTTTGACCGATCGCGACGTACACGCAGGTGACGCCCTGACCTTTCTGGTTGATGATCGCGTCGACAGCGACAGCCGATTTACCGGTCTGGCGGTCGCCAATGATCAGCTCACGCTGGCCACGGCCGATCGGCACCATCGCGTCGATCGACTTGATGCCGGTCTGCATAGGCTGCGACACCGATTCGCGGGCGATGACGCCTGGCGCGATCTTTTCGATCGGGGCGGTCAGGGAGGCAGCGATCGGACCTTTGCCGTCGATCGGCTGGCCCAGGGCGTTGACCACGCGGCCACGCAGTTCAGGACCGATCGGCACTTCCAGGATGCGGCCGGTGGTCTTGACGATGTCGCCTTCCGAGATGTGCTCGTAAGCACCCAGGATGACCGAACCGACCGAGTCGCGCTCGAGGTTCATCGCCAGGCCAAAGGTGTTGCCTGGGAATTCCAGCATCTCGCCCTGCATCACGTCCGACAGACCGTGGATGCGGCAGATACCGTCGGCGACCGAGATGACGGTGCCTTGGTTGCGGACGTCGGCAGTGGCTTCGAGGCCCTGGATCCGGCTCTTGATCAGCTCGCTGATTTCAGATGGGTTAAGTTGCATGCTAGCTAACTCCAATTATAGTTTCTTGATGCGTAGGGCAAGGGTGAGTCGTCGGCGGTGCGATTGACTCAGGACGCGAGCGCAACGTGCATCCGTTGCAGCTTGGCGCGTACCGAGGTATCGAGCACTTCGTCACCGACGACCACGCGCACACCACCGATCAGCGAGGGATCCACTGTCACCGTTGGGTTCAGCTTGCGGCCAAATTTCGTTTCCAGCGTGGCGGCCAGCTGCGACAGCTGGTCGGCCGAAAGCGCGAACGCGCTGAAGATCGTCGCGTCGGCTGCGCCTTCGCTGGCGTTCTTCAGGAGCGCGAACTGGGCGCTGATTTCCGGCAGCAGGTTGATGCGGCCGTTTTCTGCCAGCATCGCGATGAAATTCTTCGCTTCTGCAGTCAGCGGAGCCTTGACCAGCGACGCAATCGTGTCCGCCAGTTGTGCATGCGTGACGTGCGGGTTGCTGGCGAAGGCCTGCACATCGGAGTTGGCGCCGATCTGGCCCAGTTCCGACGCGATGGCCGACCACGCGTTCAGGTCGCCGGTTTGGGCGACACGGAACAACGCTTCGGCGTAAGGGCGGGCGACGGTTGCGAGTTCTGCCATGATCAGAGCTCGGTCGACAGTTGCGACAGCAGGTCGGCGTGCGCCGCTGCGTTCACTTCACGCTTCAAGATCTGCTCGGCGCCGGCAACCGCGAGGGCTGCAACCTGGCCACGCAGTTCTTCGCGCGCGCGCGTCACTTGCTGCTCGGCGTCTGCCTTGGCGGCAGCGACGATGCGCGCGCCTTCTTCGACGGCGGTTTTCTTCGCTTCTTCGATGATCGCAGCAGCGCGCTTTTCAGCGTCGTTGATGCGCTTCTGGACTTCGTCACGGGCGCCGGCCAGTTCGGTCTGGACGCGCTTTTCGGCGGCAGCCAGGTCGGCCTTGCCGCGGTCGGCAGCGGCCAGGCCACTCGCGATCTTCGCAGCGCGCTCGTCGAGCGCTTTCATCAGCGGCGGCCACACGAATTTCATCGTGAACAGCGCCAGGATGAAGAACACCACGAGCTGTGCAAGCAGGGTTGCATTAAGGTTCACGGTTTTATCCTTCTTACAGAAACACGGATGCCGAACCAGAAACTGGTTCGGCCCTTCAAGACCTCGAGACGCGAGT
Source organism: Massilia sp. Soil_C_3 (assembly GCF_057657035.1). Taxonomy (NCBI): domain Bacteria; kingdom Pseudomonadati; phylum Pseudomonadota; class Betaproteobacteria; order Burkholderiales; family Oxalobacteraceae; genus Massilia; species Massilia sp. Soil_C_3. Next base: position 85,642 of record NZ_JBDGJG010000009.1, on the reverse strand, counting down.
CTTAGACTGGAACGAACGGGTTAGCGAACGCGAACAGCATTGCGATACCAACGCCGATCAGGAATGCCGCGTCGATCAGACCAGCCAGCAGGAACATCTTGGTCTGCAGGGTGTTCATCAGTTCTGGCTGACGTGCAGAAGCTTCCAGGTATTTACCACCCATCAGGGCGATACCGATACAAGCGCCGATTGCGCCCAGACCGATGATCAAACCGCAAGCCAGTGCAACAAAAGAAAGGTCAGTCATGAAAAACTCCAAAAGTTAAATTAAAAACTAAATTAAAAACTACAACTTCTTTACAACCACGTTCACTCGATGCTTGCGGCTTCGATCAGTGGCCTTCGTGAGCCTGACCGAGGTAAACCAGCGTCAGCATCATGAAGATGAATGCCTGCAGGAGCACGATCAGGATGTGGAAGATCGCCCAGATGGAACCGGCAATCACGTGGCCGATGAAACCGAACATCGTTGCGGTACCGCCCAGCAGTGCGATCAAGAGGAACAGCAGTTCGCCGGCAAACATGTTACCGAACAGTCGCATACCGAGCGACACCATTTTTGCTGCGTATTCGATGACGTTCAGGAGCAGGTTGAACGGCGCCATCCAGATGCCGAACGGTGCCGAGAACAGCTCGTGGAGCCAGCCGCCGAAGCCCTTGATCTTGATGCCGTAGTAGATCATCAGCAGCAGCACGCCCAGCGACATGCCGATCGGACCGTTCAGGTCGGCGGTTGGAACCACACGGTGATACGGGAAAATGTGCTCGACGCCGAAGGCGGCGAACAGCCATGCCCACATGTCGACCGGCAGCAAGTCCAGCGCGTTCATCAGGACGATCCAGACGAACACGGTCAGTGCCAGCGGCGCGATGAAGCTGCGGTCGCCGTGCACGATGGTCTTGGCCTGGTCGTCGACCATTTCGAACATCATTTCGACGAATGCCTGGAAACGGCCAGGAACGCCGGCGGTCGCATTACGCGCGGCGGCCCACATCAACAGGCAGGCGGTCAGGCCCATCGCGATCGACCAGAACATGGTGTCGTAGTGGATGACCGAGAAATCGACCGGGCCCACCTGGTACTGGTTCTTCAGGTGGCCCAGGTGGTGAATGATATATTCTGATGCGGTGGGCGCGTGCGCTGCGCCGTCTACTGGAGTCGCCATGTCGTCATTGCCTAAATAATAAGATGATGTAACTTTTCAGTGCCACGATGAGTCCGGCGACCAGTGCCAGCCAGTTTAGATCGTGATACAGCCACGCAGTTGCGCCTAAAAGCGCCAGCGTTAATGCAATCTTTACAAATTCCCAGATGAAAAATGTCGCGGGACTCGCCGTACCCGAAGCGGACGCGGCGAACAAGCGCACTGCCATGATCCCGTTGGGCACGACACAACACAAACCGCCCAGTACCGCCGAAAACATCGCAGCCCATCCCCCCAGTAGTGCGGCGATGAGGCCGACGACTACCGTTGCTATCAGCTGCAGGGAAACGATGCGTAGCATATTCTTTTAGCTCTTGCGCTAGCGCATTTTGGACGTACTACGAGGTGATAATTACAAGAATCGCCGGAATTATAAGTGGTTATACGGACGTGAGTCAAACGATTCCACACTTATAACTGGGACGAATATATGGCGAAAATGTGACACGATGCCGGCGGATAGCGCAATATTTTCAGCTACTTAGCCTCAGATCGTGTATAGAGGGGGATGTGACAATTGCGCTGCTTTACGTAGTTACTGCGTGCTTACTACGACAGTGAGTGCGCTGGTCTGGCCGGCGCGAAAGTTGGTAGCGCTAACGCTTCCGAGGTGGCCGGCGAGATAGCCGGGCCCGCTGCAACGCCACCCCATGCAAGCGGGTGGCGTCCCTGTTTTCTACGCGCGCAGACGCGCGAGCACACCCTCGAGGATGTCCAGGTCGGCAAAGTCGATGATCATCTGACCCCTGCCTTTCGTGCCCATCTTGAACAGCACCGGCGTCGCCAGCTTGTCGGACAGTTCTTCTTCAAGACGCACGATGTCGCCCGGCTTGTCCTTGGCGCGCGCCGACTGGGCCGGAGCGTTTTGTTCTTCGAGCGCGCGCGCGACCAGCTTCTCGGTCTCGCGCACCGACAGGCGTTTGGCAATCACGTGATTGGCCAGCGCAATCTGGTGCGCGCTGTCAACCGCCAGCAAGGCTCTAGCATGGCCCATGTCGATATCCCCTGCCATCAGCATGGTCTGCACCGGCTGCGCCAGGTTAATCAGGCGCAGCAGGTTCGACACCGCGCTGCGCGAGCGGCCGACCGCACCGGCCGCCTGCTCGTGCGTGAAATTGAAGTCCGAGATCAGGCGCTGGATACCCTGCGCTTCCTCCAGCGGATTCAGGTCTTCGCGCTGCATGTTCTCGATCAGGGCCATGGCCGCCGCGGCCTGGTCGTCGACGTCGCGCACCAGCACCGGGATCTCGTCCAGGCCCGCCATCTGCGCCGCGCGGAAGCGCCGCTCGCCGGCGATGATCTCGTACGGCGTGCCGCTGCCCGCCGGCAGCGGGCGCACCAGCACCGGTTGCATGATGCCCTGGGTCTTGATGGAGGCGGCCAGCTCGGACAGGCTCACTTCATCCATGCGGGTACGCGGTTGATACTTGCCGGCCTGGATCTGGGTGACGGCCAGGACCGAAGGGAGATTGCTTGCGGCGGGCGCGGCGTCCATGTCGCCGCCGAGCAGGGCGTCGAGCCCGCGGCCCAGTCCCTTGAGTTTTTTGGTTGCCATTGTCGTGTCAGCTTTCCTGGTGATTACATGGTCTTGATGCGCTGAACCATTTCCGCGCCAAAGGCGATGTACGCCTGCGCGCCTTTCGACGAAGGATCGAAGGTCACGCCCGGGATGCCGTAGGACGGCGCTTCGGCCAGACGGACGTTGCGCGGGATGATGGTCTTGAACACCTTGTCGCCAAAGTGCTGCTCGAGCTGGTTCGAGACCTGCTGCGACAAGGTCATGCGCGGGTCGAACATCACCCGCAAGAGGCCAATGATCTTGAGGTCGGTGTTCAGGTTGGCGTGCACCTTCTTGATCGTGTTGACCAGGTCGGACAAGCCTTCCAGTGCGTAGTACTCGCACTGCATCGGGATGATCACGCCATGCGCGGCGCACAGGCCGTTCAAGGTGAGCAGCGACAGCGCGGGCGGGCAGTCGACCAGGATGAAGTCGTAGTCGGCATCGACCGCGGCCAGCGCATCCTTCAGGCGGCGCTCGCGGTTCTCGAGCGACACCATCTCGACTTCGGCGCCCGCCAGCTCGCGGTTGGCGGGCAGCACGTCGAAGCGCCCCGCCTCGGAGCGCACGCGCGCACCGGCCACGTCCGACTCGCCCAGCAGCACCTGGTAGATCGACGACTCGAGTTCGGCCTTGTTGATGCCGGCGCCCATGGTCGCATTGCCCTGCGGGTCGAGGTCGACCAGCAGCACGCGCTGGTCCAGTTTAGCCAGGCCCGCCGCCAGGTTGACGGAGGTGGTGGTCTTGCCTACCCCACCCTTCTGGTTCGCTACGCAAAATATCTTCGCCATCTATTCTCTTTCTCGAAAGCGGCTACAAGACGCCATACCGTTCATACCGTACAAATCATTTGAATGATTCATACTATATAAACGATATAAACGGTTTATACAGTTTCTACTATTAATATTGTTTAGGTGGTTCTTTGAATGAAGACCAGGTGACGCTCTGCGCCCAGTCTTGGAACCTGCAGCGGCTGCAAACCGCTCACTTTCCACTCTTGCGGCAGCCGCTCGCGTTCCTCGCTTGGCGCCACCCCTTTCAGGGCGATGAATTCGCCGCCCTCTTGCAGCAGGTGTCCCGACCAGTTGACGAAATCGGACAGGTCGGCGAAAGCGCGCGAGGTGATGACGTCGAATTTGTCGCTCACCGCCAGGTCTTGCACCTTCATCGTGTACACAGTGACGTTCGTGAGTCCCAATTCGGCCTTCACTTGCGTGAGGAAGGCCGTTTTCTTGTGCACGGTGTCGATCATCGCCACTTTCATGTCGGGCCGGGTGATCGCCAGCACGGTGCCTGGCAATCCGCCCCCTGCCCCCACGTCCAGCACATTGCGCGCATCCTTGAATGCCGGCACCGCGGCCAGCGAGTCGAGCAGGTGGTGGGTCACCATCTGCACGGGATCGCGCAGCGAGGTCAGGTTGTACACCGCATTCCACTTGTGCATCAGCTGCAGGTAGGCCATCAGCTTACCCTGCTGTTCTGGCGTGACATCCAGGCCCATTTCGGCAATACCGTCGGCCAGCACCTTGGCCAGCGCATCGCGGTCGAACGCATATTTCATTGCGCCGCCTCCGAAGTGGTCGGGGCAAAGCCCGGGACGCCACGCTTTTTCAGGTGCACCAGTAGCAGCGAGATCGCCGCCGGGGTCACGCCCGAGATGCGCGAAGCCTGGCCCAGCGTTTCGGGACGCTGCTTGTCCAGCTTCTGGCGCACCTCGAACGACAGCGCCGCGATCTCCAGGTAGTTCAGGTTCTCGGGCAGCTTCAGGTTTTCGTAATGGTCGTGACGCTCGACCTCGCGCGCCTGGCGATCGATATAGCCCGAATACTTCAGCTGGATCTCCACCTGTTCCTTCACCGCCGGGTCTTCGACGCCGGGGCCTGCCAGCGGCTGGCCCTCATTACCTTGCATCGTCATCAGGGTGTCGTACTCGATGCCCGGCCTTCTCAGCAGGTCGGCCAGGTTGTATTCGCGCTCGAGCGCCTGCCCCACCACGCGTTCCGATTCGGCCGCAGCCAGGATGCGCGGGTTGACCCAGGTCGCTTTCAGTCGTTCCAATTCACGGGCGACGGATTCGCGCTTGGTCTCGAAGGCTTGCCAGCGCGCGTCGTCGACGATGCCCAGCTGGCGGCCGATCTCGGTCAGGCGCATGTCAGCGTTGTCTTCACGCAGCGACAGGCGGTACTCGGCGCGGCTGGTGAACATGCGGTATGGCTCGGCCACCCCTTGCGTGGTGAGGTCGTCGACCAGCACGCCGAGGTAGGCTTCGGAACGGCCCGGCGTCCAGGTATCCTTGCCCTGGGTTTGCAGCGCGGCGTTCAGGCCGGCCAGCAGACCCTGGGCCGCGGCTTCTTCGTAGCCGGTGGTGCCGTTGATCTGGCCGGCGAAGAAGAGGCCCTTGATCGACTTGGTCTCGAGCGAGGCTTTCAGGCCGCGCGGGTCGAAGTAATCGTATTCGATCGCATAGCCGGGACGCAGGATGAAGGCGTTCTCCATGCCGCGCATCGAGCGCACCAGCTCCAGCTGGACGTCGAACGGCAGGCTGGTCGAGATCCCGTTGGGGTAGAACTCGTTGGTGGTCAGGCCTTCCGGCTCGAGGAAGATCTGGTGCGATTCCTTCGAAGCGAAACGATGGATCTTGTCCTCGATCGACGGGCAGTAGCGCGGGCCGACGCCTTCGATCACGCCGGTGTACATCGGGCTGCGATCCAGGCCGGCGCGGATGATGTCGTGGGTTCGTTCATTGGTATGCGTCACCCAGCACGGGACCTGGCGCGGGTGCATCGCCACATTGCCCATGTAAGAGAATACCGGCACCGGATCGAGGTCGCCTGGCTGCTCGGCCAACACCGAGAAGTCGATGCTGCGGCCATCGATGCGCGGCGGCGTGCCGGTCTTGAGGCGGCCCTGCGGCAGCTTGAGTTCCTTCAGGCGCGCCGACAGCGAGGTCGCCGGCGGGTCGCCCGCGCGGCCGCCCGAATAGTTTTGAAGGCCGACGTGGATCTTCCCGTCCAGGAAAGTACCGGCGGTGAGCACCACGGCGCGGGCACGAAACTTCAGGCCGACCTGGGTGACGGCGCCGACTACGCGGTCGCCCTCCACCATCAGATCATCGACTGCCTGCTGGAACAGCCACAGGTTCGGCTGGTTTTCCAGGCGCGAGCGGATCGCCGCCTTGTACAGGACGCGGTCGGCCTGGGCGCGGGTGGCGCGCACGGCCGGGCCCTTGGACGAATTCAGGATGCGGAACTGGATGCCGGCTTCGTCGGTGGCGATGGCCATGGCGCCGCCGAGGGCGTCGACTTCCTTGACCAGGTGACCCTTGCCGATGCCGCCAATCGACGGATTGCAAGACATGGCGCCAAGGGTTTCGATATTGTGGGTCAGCAGCAGGGTCTTTTGACCGGTGCGTGCGGACGCGAGTGCGGCTTCGGTTCCGGCATGGCCGCCGCCGACGACGATAACGTCGAATTCAGTAGGAAATAGCATGATGGGGTGTGGAGCGAGGGGACTAATGCGCGATTATAGATTCTTTTTTCCTGCTGGACTCTGCATCGGTTCGAAAACGACATATTTTGTTTCACGTGAAACCTTACTCTTCAGGTCTTACCAAGGTGTTTCACGTGGAACAATTGGCAATAAAAAAGCCGGGTTGCGAACCCGGCCCGATGTGGCCCTATGTTTCACGTGGAACAGGCTTACCAGCCCAGCTTTGTGAACGAGTCATAGGCTGTCTTTACAATCAGGGCCGAGACAACAAAAAGGAATAGTTTCCGCACAAAACCACTGCCATGCTTCAGCGCCAGCCTGGTGCCGATCACCGCGCCGACGATCTGGCATCCGGCCATCAGCAAGCCCAGCTGCCACAGCAAATGACCGCTGTAGCCGAACCACATCAGCGCCGACAGATTGCAGGCGACGTTGACGACCTTTGCCGCGGCCGAGGCGCTCAGGAAGTCGAAACCGAAGAAGCGCACGAACAGGAACAGCAGGAAGCTGCCGGTGCCCGGTCCAAAGAAACCATCGTAAAAACCGATGGCGGCGCCGATGCCGATGGCCCAGTAGCGCTCGGCCATCCCGCTGTGCAGCGGCGCGTGCACTGCCCCCAGATCCTTCTTCATGAACGTATAGACGGCAACCGCGACCAGGACAAACGGCAGCAGCGCGCGCACGAAATCGGCCGGCACCTGCGTCACGGTCCAGGCGCCGACAAAAGACAAGGCAAATGCAGCGATGGCGGCCGGCGCCGCGGTGCTCCATGCGACCCGCACCCGGCGCGCGTAACTGACGGTAGCCGAACCGGTGCCGAAGATCGCTGCGAGTTTATTGGTGCCGAGGATGGTTGCCGGCGCTTCTTTCGGCAACAGGGAAAACATCGCGGGAAGCTGGATCAGGCCGCCGCCACCGACAACGGCGTCGACCAGGCCGGCGGCAAAAGCGGCGCCGCCGAGCCACACTACATCGATCATGGGAGACTTTCAGGGGAAGTGCAGAGCCGATATTTTACGGCAAGCAAGCCGTACTGACACGGCGCCGCCCGCCCTTCCCCATGGTACTTATTCCGGCGTGACGGCCGCCGGCGATCGTGCGAAATCGATGAGCAAGCCATTGAGCCGCTCTGCGCCCGACAGCTGCAGCCAATGGCCCACGCCATCGATGCGGGCATACTCGAAACCGGCGCGGCATTGTTCGCGCGAGTCCAGCATCTGCTGTTCGCGCAGCGCAGGATCGTGCTCGCTCCAGACGCCCAGCACCGGCACGTCGACCGGCTTCCAGCGCTTGCCGCGCGGACCTTTGAGATTGGCGCGGTAATAATTCAGGGCTGCGGTCAGCCGGCCCTGCGGCGCCAGCGCATCGATCCAGAGTTGCTGCTGTTCGCGGCTGCGATTCATCGCACGCAGAGCCGCCCAATTACCTGCCTTCAGCAGCGTTTCGGCCAGGACCGGCGTCATGAATACGGCCATGTACCAGAAGCGCAGTTTTTGCGTGAAACCTGACTTGGCCAGCGCCTTTGGGTGGCCCACCGACAGTGCCGCATAGCGGCTGACACGCTGCGGCGCATGCATGGCCAGATGCCAGCCGACCTGCGCGCCCCAATCGTGGCCCACCACCGTCGCCTCGGCGATGCTCAGTGCATCCATGAGCTGCAGCACGTCATCGGCCACGAAGTCGATTGCGTACGCGCTGACGTCGGCCGGTATATCGGTCTTGCCGTAGCCACGCAGGTCGGGAGCGATGACCTGGAAACCAGCCGCAGCCAGGGCCTGGATCTGGCGCCGCCAGACCGCATGGGTATCTGGAAATCCATGCAGGAGCACGACTGGCGGGCCCTCACCGGCAGTCACGTAGTGCATGTTCAAACCGTTGACCCTGGCGTACCGCGACACGACGTCCATGCGTTTCCCTGTACTTCAGTTCGATGGGAAACAGCTTACCAGAACGTAAACGCCTGTCCAGACCCCCTCTGTGGATAAGCTACTTGATATCCACAGGTATCGTTTGTGCAGAACTCGGCTTTTCTCCACAGGCAAAAATCTTGTCCAGATTTGCCACCAGACAGTTTGCTTAGCAGTGCACGGAGTTATACGTGACATAAATCCCTGATTTCGCGTCCTTTAATCGGGTTGTCCACAGAGACTGGCTACCGTTAACTACTACTATCAATGTTGTATACAGATCCTGGTTGTAAACCTGACGAGCCTGCGAAAAAAAAAATTTCTGTCGCGTGTGGCAAAACAGGGAAGCAATATCCCGCAAGCCGACGCTGCCAGTCATCTCGAATTCACGGCTGCGCATTTGCTGACCAGGGCCATCAGGTGAAGGGGCAGAGACAGCCTCTGTGGAAAACCGAATGAATATCCACAGGATGGAATGTGCAGAAACCCCAATCTTGTCCGGGTGAGCAATTTCTATCCACCTTTCCTACAGCGCGGACACAGGCGTTTTCCAGCAGGTTAACGTAGCCGTAAACCTCTGATATTGTGGAAAAAATCGGGTTTATCCACAAAGCGGCAGGCGTTTACTATTACTATTATTTTGTATACAAGCCTTTAACTAAAACAAAATGAGGAAACGCCACTGCCACCGACTTCGGCCACCTTCAGGCTGCAAAACGATCAAAGTCGAGCAGAAAAACCCCGTCGTACGCACAAGGATCTGGTCATGGCAAACGCACCAGCTCATCCAAACTGCAGGCCAGACAGGAAAAACATTGTCAGCAATGCCTGCAAAACAGCGACAACCCATATCTGCCTGTGGAAAAGCCGCTGTATATCCACAGCATCAGATGTGCAGAACAGGCGCTTTTTCCAGATGGCGATTTGTTGTCCAAGAACCGTGCAAGACGAACGCAAGCTTTTTCCAGCGCGTAAACGACCTCGTAAACCATTGATACTGTGGAGTAAACTCGCCTTATCCACAGAGAACCTCGCGTTTACCTACTACTATCAACCTTGTATACATATCTCTTAATTAAATAAGCAAACACTGCGCAAGCAAAAAAAAGCGTCTCCCAGAACAGGTCATTCACTGCTTCCAACCAGAACCACGATCCTTGCAATTCAAGGACTGAATGCGATGGAAGCTGTGTACAATCCGTCCCTTATGCACAGTTGCCGATCTGAATCGCTAGTACCGTGCAAACGTCTCTACACACTTACTCACCCAGAAAAACATGCGTCTAGGGATCATCAGCGCCTTGCACGAAGAACAGGCAGGGCTCGTGGAAGCCATGAGAGGCCCCGCCAAGCTCATCCACGGCAAGCGCGAGTTCTGGGTCGGGCGACTGTGGGAAATCGACGCAGTGTGCGTTTTATCGCGTATTGGCAAGGTTGCTGCCGCCATGACTGCGACAACGCTTGTGGAAAAGTTCGGAGTTACGCACATCCTCTTCACGGGCGTTGCCGGCGCCGGGGATAAAACGATCCGTGTGGGCGACATCGTGGTGGGCGAATCGCTGGTCCAGCACGATATGGATGCCAGCCCCTTGTTTCCGCGTTTCGAAGTGCCGCTCACGGGCCAGACGCATTTCCAGCCAGACCAGCAGCTGTCGCTACGCCTGTCCAGCGCCGCCCACGCCTTCCTGGAGTGCGACTTCCTGGAGACGATTTCCGAGCCCGAAAGACAGGCGTTCGGCCTGGCACAGCCGCGCGTGCATCGCGGCCTGATCGCCAGCGGCGACCAGTTCGTCAATGACCGCCTGCGCATCGATGCGCTCAATGGCGCCCTGCCCGGACTGGTGGCGGTGGAGATGGAAGGCGCCGCGGTGGCGCAGGTGTGTCACGAGCTGGATGTGCCGTTCGCCGTCATCCGCGCGGTATCGGACAATGCCAATGAAAACGCGGCCCACGACTTCATGCGCTTCGTGAAGTCGGTGGCCGCGCAATATGCTTTCCACATCACCCGGCGCCTGTGCCGGCAACTGGTGGAAGCGCCGCTTCAGCCCAGGAGCGAGTCGGCGGGGATGTAGTCGTAGCCCAGGGCCTGGGCGACGGCCTCGAAGGTGACCTTGCCCTGGCAGACGTTCAGGCCATGACGCAGGTGGACGTCGTCTGCCAGCGCGCGCCGCCAGCCCTTGTTCGCCAATGCCAAAGCATGGCCGATGGTGGCGTTGTTCAGGGCGAAGGTCGAGGTACGCGCCACGGCGCCCGGCATGTTCGCGACGCAGTAGTGGACCACGCCATCGACCAGGAAGGTCGGATCGGCGTGCGTCGTTGGGTGCGACGTCTCGAAACAGCCGCCCTGGTCGATCGCCACGTCGACAACCACCGCGCCCTTCTTCATGCGTGACACCATGTCGCGCGTGACCAGTTTCGGCGCCGCCGCGCCCGGCACCAGCACGCCGCCGATCACCAGGTCGGCGTTCAAGACCGCTTCCTCGAGCGCATGGGCAGTGGAATACAGGGTCGAGATGCGGTTGCCGAACACCAGGTCGAGCTGGCGTAGCCGGTCGACGTTCTTGTCGAGCACCGTGACGCGGGCGCCCGTACCAACGGCCATCTGTAGCGCATTGGCGCCGACCACGCCGGCGCCGATGATGACGACGTGGCCGGCCGCCACGCCCGGCACACCGCCCAGCAGCAGGCCCATGCCGCCCCGGGATTTCTCCAGGTGGGCGGCGCCGGCCTGGATCGCCATGCGGCCCGCGACTTCGCTCATCGGCGCAAGCAGGGGCAAGCCGCCGCCCGGGCCGGTGATCGTTTCGTAGGCAATGCAGATGGCGCCCGATTTGACCAGGGCTGCGGTTTGCTCCGGATCCGGAGCCAGGTGGAGGTAGGTGTAGAGTATCTGGCCTTCACGCAGCATCGCGCATTCGGCCGGTTGCGGCTCCTTGACCTTGACGATCATGTCGGCGCGCGAGAAGACTTCGTGGGCGCTGTCGGCGATAGTGGCGCCGGCAGCGGTGTAGTGGGCGTCGTCGAGGCCGATCTCGCTGCCAGCGCCTTGCTGGACGATCACCTGGTGGCCGCGCGTGATCAGTTCGTGGACGGACGGCGGCGTGAGGCCGACGCGGTACTCGTGGTTCTTGATTTCCTTTGGAACGCCTACAAGCATGGTTGTCTCCTGTTGTGGGTATGTTCTTGCTGGTGCTTCTCCTGCTGGTTTTCTGTTGGTTGAACGCGTGGACGGCATAGCCGTCCACCCTACGATTTTTACAGGCCCAGGGTCATCAGGCTTGCGTTGCCGCCAGCGGCGGTCGTGTTGACGCAGACCGCGCGCTCGGCGACCAGGCGCCACAGGTCCACCGGGACCAGGGCGTCGGTGTCGACGATGCCGACGATCGCACCCGGACGCGCCGCCAGCTGGGTGCGCAGCAGGCCGGCCAGGCCGGTTTCGACCAGCGCGATCGCGACGTCGGCCGCGTCGATTTCTTCCTTGCCCACGAAGCGCACGCGTTCCTTCACCGCCGCCGGCAGGTTGGCCGGAATCGATTCAGGCGTCGGCGCCAGCACCAGCGCGCGGTTGCCGGTGGCGAGGGCCGCTGCCAGTTGATTGAGCAGGCCGGCGGAGGTAGCCGGCGCGCACAGCACGGCGCCGCGCGGCGTGAACGACAGGCGATTGCTTTCGCCGGTCGGGCCGGGCAGGTCCATCGAGACGCCGTTGAGCGAGGTGCGCGCATAACCTTCGGCCAGCGCGGCCACCGGCTGCTGGCCATCCGTGCGCAGCCAGCCGATCAGGGCTTCCAGCGCCGCTTCTGGCTGGCGCACGTGTTCCATCAGGGGCGCCGCGCCGCGCTGCAGGCGTTTCAGGTAGAGCGGGCCGCCGGCCTTCGGACCGGTGCCCGACTTGCCTTCGCCGCCGAACGGCTGCACGCCGACCACCGCGCCGACGATGTTGCGGTTGACGTAGATATTGCCGACGTGGGCACGGTTGACGATGGTGTCGATGGTTTCATCGATGCGCGAATGCACGCCCAGGGTCAGGCCGTAGCCGGTGGCGTTGATCGCATCGATCACCGAGGGCAGCTCTGCGCGGCGGTAGCGCACGATGTGCAGCACCGGGCCGAAGACTTCCTGCTTGAGTTCCGCCAGCGAGGCGATTTCGAGCACGGTCGGCGGCACGAAGGTGCCGGCCTCCAGGACCGACGCCGGCAGCTCGAGCGCGAAGTGGCTGCGCGCGGTGGCCTTGGTGCGCTCGATGTGGGCCAGCAGATTGCGCTGGGCTTCGGCGTCGATCACCGGGCCGATATCGGTCGCCAGGCGGTCCGGGCAGCCCACGCGCAGTTCCTGCATCGCGCCCTTGAGCATCTTGATGGTCTTGTCGGCGATGTCTTCTTGCAGGAACAGCACGCGCAGCGCCGAGCAGCGCTGGCCGGCCGAGTCGAAGGCCGAACTGAGGACATCCTGCACCACCTGTTCCGGCAGTGCCGAGGAGTCGACGATCAGCGCGTTCTGGCCACCGGTTTCCGCCACCAGCGGGATGTCGATGCCTTCCTGTTCCGCGCGCTTGGCCAGCGTGCGGTTGATCAGCTGGGCGACTTCGGTCGAACCGGTGAAGATCACGCCCTTGATGCGGCTGTCCGCCGTCAGTGCGGCGCCCACCACTTCGCCGCGGCCCGGCAGCAGCTGCAGCGCGGCGCGCGGCGTGCCCGCCTCGAGGAACAGTTCCACCGCGCGCCAGGCGATCAATGGGGTTTGCTCGGCCGGCTTGGCCAGCACCACGTTGCCGGCGGCGAGGGCGGCCGCCACCTGGCCGGTGAAGATCGCCAGGGGGAAGTTCCAGGGGCTGATGCAGCTGACCGGTCCCAGTGCCTCGGCCTTGGCCGAGCCCCGGATCTGCACCGCGTAGTAGCGCAGGAAGTCGACCGCTTCGCGCAGTTCGGCGATCGCGTTCGGCAGCGATTTGCCGGCTTCGCGCACGGCCAGGGCCATCAGCTCGACGCCGTTCTGTTCGAACAGGTCGGCGGTGCGCTCGAGGATCGCGGCGCGTTCATGGGTGGCGCTGGCGGCCCATTCGCCGGCGAAGGCGCTGGCAGCGGCCAGGGCGGTCTCGACGTCGGTGCGCGAGGCTTCGCTCACCTGGCCGACGATATCGCTCAACATCGCGGGATTGACCACGTTGGCGGGCACGCCGGCATCGACCAAGCCGGCGATCAGCGGGCCGGCGAGGTGCTGGCGCTGCTGCGCGAGGCCAATCACCAGCTTGGCCAGGACGTCTTCATTGACCAGGTCCATGCCTGCCGAATTCTTGCGCCCATTACCGAACATGTCGACCGGCAGCGCGATGGCCGGATGCGGACGGCCAGCACTGGCGCGCGCGACGTCGAAGGGATCGGTGAGCAGTGTGTCGATCGCGACGTTCTCGTCGACGATCTGGTTGACGAACGAGGAGTTGGCGCCGTTTTCCAGCAGGCGGCGCACGAGATAGGCCAGCAGGGTTTCGTGCGAACCGACCGGCGCGTAGATGCGGCAAGCCTTGTCCAGGTTCTTGCTGCCCACGACCTGGTCGTACAGCGTCTCGCCCATGCCGTGCAGGCACTGGAATTCGTAGTTGCTGACCTGGTCCTCTTTGGCCCAGGTGTAGATCACCGACAGCGTGTGGGCATTGTGGGTGGCGAACTGCGGATACAGCACGTCAGCCGCCGCCAGCAGCTTGCGCGCGCACGTCAGGTAGGAGACGTCGGTGTACACCTTGCGCGTATAGACCGGATAACCGGGCATGCCATCGACCTGGGCGCGCTTGATCTCCGCGTCCCAGTAGGCGCCCTTCACCAGGCGCACCATGAATTTCTGACCGCTGCGCTTGGCCAGGTCGACCAGGTAATCGATCACGAACGGGCAACGCTTCTGATAGGCCTGCACCACCAGGCCGATGCCTTCGAAGCCGGCCAGGTCGGGATCGAACGCGAGTGCTTCGAGCATGTCGAGCGAGATCTCGAGGCGGTCGGCTTCCTCGGCGTCGATATTGATGCCGATGTTATAGGTCTTGGCCAGCAGGACCAGGCTGCGCACGCGCGGCAGCAATTCGCCGATCACGCGCGCATATTGCGCACGGCTGTAGCGCGGATGCAGCGCCGACAGCTTGATCGAGATGCCCGGGCCATCCTTGATGCCGCGGCCATTGGAGGCCTTGCCGATCGCGTGGATGGCCGCTTCGTACGAGGCGTAGTAGTTCTTCGCATCGCTTTCGGTCAGCGCTGCCTCGCCCAGCATGTCGTAGGAGTAGCGATAGCCGCGCGTCTCGTTGTCGCGGCTGTTCTTGAGCGCTTCGTCGATCGTCTGGCCGGTGACGAACTGGTTGCCCAGCATGCGCATCGCCATGTCGACGCCCTTGCGGATCAGCGGTTCGCCGCCCTTCGCGATCAGGCGCGTGAGCGCCGAGCCAAGTCCCTGCTCGCTATTGGGCGAGACCAGCTTGCCGGTGATGAGCAGGCCCCAGGTCGCGGCATTGACGAACAGCGATGGCGATTCGCCCAGGTGCTTCTTCCAGTCGCCGCGGCTGATCTTGTCGGCGATGAGACGGTCGGCGGTCTCGCTGTCCGGGATGCGCAGCAGCGCTTCGGCCAGGCACATCAACGCCACGCCTTCTTCCGACGACAGCGAGAACTCGTGCATCAGCGCGTCCACGCCCGAGGCGCGGGTACGTTTTTCGCGCACGGCGGAGACCAGGCGATGCGCCAGCGGCTGGGCGTCGGCGCCGGGCGTGGCGCCCTGGGCCAGCAGCCATTGCACGGCCTCGGATTCATCGCGGCGGTAGGCGGCGGTGATGGCGGCGCGCAGGGGCGTTTGCTCGCGCCTGGTTTCAGCGTGGAGGGCGTCGAAGGGAACGAAGGTGGAGGCCGGGGAAGCAGCGATCTGCATGGCTATCTAGTCAAAAGAAAAATACACAACGAGGGCCACCGCACAGCAAAAGCGCCGTGCCACATCACGTGGCCGGCGCAGTTTGGAACTCGGTGGAAATGATTCGATTGTAGAAGGATTTCTTCTGGATTAATTCTGCTTTTAATCGTTACTAGCAATAGATAGTTTTTGATGCGACAATCTGACCGAATAAAATTAACGGGAGACATCCGATGTTGGACAAGATCAGCAAGAAGATTCTCGCCGAGCTGCAGAATGACGGCCGCATCAGCAATGTGGAGCTCGCCGCCCGGGTGAACCTGTCGCCGGCGGCCTGCCTCGAGCGCGTGCGCAAACTGCATGAATCGGGCTATATCATGGGCTACACGGCCCAGCTCAATCCGCAACTGCTCGACGTGTCGCTGCTGGTCTTTATCGAAGTCGTGCTCGATCGCACTACGCCCGAAGTGTTCGATGCGTTCAAGCAGAGCGTGCAGATGATTCCTGAGGTGCTGGAATGCCATATGGTGGCCGGCGGCTTCGACTACCTCGTCAAGGCGCGCGTAAAGGATATGGCGGCCTACCGCGAGTTCCTGGGCAAGACCCTGTTGCAAAAGGGCGTGCGCGAAACCCACACCTATGCGGTGATGGAGGAAGTCAAGAATACGACCAAGCTGCCGATCCGCTGAACTTTAGCCAGCGGCATCAAAGTAAAACGGCCAGGCATTTGCCTGGCCGGTTTGTTTCACGTGAAACATTTTGCTGGCGTCGATACCAGCGCTGGCGCTGTCAGACGATCTTGCGCACGCCGCTTTTTGAGGCGCTTTCGGCCATCGATTCCAGATTCTTGCGCAGCCAGCGATGGGCCGGACTGCGGCCATCGCGTTCGTGCCACAGCATGTCCAGGTGGACGGCCGGCAGCTGCAAGGGCAATTCCTTCCAGATCAGTACGTCGGTCATGCCGGTCGAGACCATCAAGTGCTTCGGCAACACAGTGATCAGGTCCGAGTTCGCCACCACCCTGCCCGCCGTGAAGAACTGGTTCACGGTCAAGAGGATGCGGCGTTCGCGGCCGATCTGGGCCAGCGCCTCGTCGACCAGGCCGTGGGCACGGCCCGAGAAGCTCACCAGCAAGTGATTGGCCTTGCAATAGGTGTCGAGATCGAGCTTTTCCTTGGCTAGCGGGTGGTCCTTGCGCATTACGCACACATAAACGCCGGAATACAGGCGCTCGTGGCGGATCGGCGAACCGGTTTCGTACGAGAGCTGGGCCGCGACGCCGGGGAAGAAGCCGACCGCCAGGTCGATATCGCCGCGCAACAACATCGGACGCGGCTCGCGCGTCGTCAGCGGCACCATGCGGATGTTCACGCCCGGCGCCTCGCTTTCGATCGAGCGCATCAGGGAAGGCAGCCACAGCGCGGCGGTGGCGTCGGCCATCGCCATGCGGAAGGTCGCTTGCGCCTTGGAGACGTCGAAGGTTTCCGGCATCACCGCCGCTTCCAGCGCCGCCAGGGCCTGGCGCACGGCCGGCCACAGGGCTTCCGCGCGCGGGGTCGGCTTGACGCCGTAGGCGGTGCGGATCAGGAGCTCGTCGCCCAGGCTTTCTCGTAGTCGCTTGATCGCATTCGACACTGCGGGCTGGGTCATGGCCAGGTGGCCGGCGGCACGGGTCAGGTTTTGCTCGGTCATCACCGCGTCGAATACGCGCAGCAGATTCAGGTCAAGCGTCAGAAAGCTCATGGGATTCAGGAGAAAACTGTTGTGAAGACAGGAGTACGGATAGTGTACTCCAAATCATTCACAAACTGTATAAGGGCCATCAGGGAACAAAATTAGATTTATATGTTGCGACGCACTATAGTTCTCAACAATAACAGATCGAGCCTATCATGTCTTCTACCGCCTCCCTAGTCCAAGCCGCCGCCGCCGTGCCTTACGGCCAGGTGTTCAGCACCACTGTGTATCTTGCTTTGCTGGCTGGCTTTGTCTTGTTCTTCCGCCCACTGCTGGTCGGCATCGGCCGCGCCCTGTACCTGACCGTGCGTCCACGCCGCAGCAAGGCCGAACTGGCCGCGCGCCGCGCCCTGGACGAAGCGCTGGCGCTCAAGCGCAAGCTGGCCAGCCTGGACCCAGTAGACGCCGCTGAAGTGCGCGCGATGGGCATTCGCCACTGATTATTACCGAATTCTCCCCTGACGCGGTCTCCGGCAACGGACACCGCGTTTTTTTTCGTCCCTGCTTTCTGTAGCACGCCGCCACGGCTGCAATCTTCTTTTCCCCCTCAAAAACGCCCAGATGTCGCTTTACGCCTGGTGACTTTACGTTACCGGGATTTTCGCGTCTCTTTTATTTAACAAAGTTCACAAAGAGTCAAAAAGACGAATTCTCGGGAAAAGCACTCAGGCATGACTTGTAATAATGATGAGTATATTTAATCGTAAGTTAGAGCAATTTTGGGAGAATATGGATGAGCTGTGTTCTTGCTACGATTGGGCAGCATATTATCAATGATTGCAACAAATTTATGACATATTAAGATAACTTAGATAGTAAATCAAAGAGGTTAAACAAAGTTCACATTCTAGATCGCATAAAAACATACTTATGGTAACGGGACGAGCAAGCGAAACCAGCAGACTAATAAGCGCAAAAAAGCGCCCGTCAACGTTAACCGGGAGTAGCGAGTCAGGATGGCAGAATGGGGCTGGATGAAAGGATGGCGTTCAGGGACGTGCGGATGCCGCATGCCGGACAAGCCGGTACGCGCTCAGGAAAGCTGGGAGAGGAAACAAAAAAGCCGGCAGGGTTGCCGGCTTGGGGAACGGATTAGGCTGGGGCCTTGTCGGCCGTTAGCCGCTCGTACTTGATGAGAAGTTCTTCGCGCGATTCGCGCCACTCCGGATTGAGCGGAATGCAGGCAACCGGGCACAGTTGCACGCATTGCGGTTCATCGAAATGGCCGACGCACTCGGTGCACTTGTGCGGATCGATCTGGTAATACTCTTCGCCCATCGAAATGGCATCGTTGGGGCATTCGGGTTCGCAGACGTCGCAGTTGATGCAGTCGTCGGTAATCAATAAAGCCATGATACGTCCTGGAGAATCAGGCCTTCGGCGCTTGCGCCAGGCTGGCGATTTTCTGCTGCAGCCAGCGGTCGACCGAAGGGAATACGAATTTGGAGACGTCGCCGCCCAGCATGGCGATCTCGCGCACGATGGTGCCCGAAATGAACTGGTACTGGTCGGACGGGGTCAGGAACATGGTTTCGACGTCGGGCAGCAGGTAGCGGTTCATGCCCGCCATCTGGAACTCGTATTCGAAATCGGACACCGCGCGCAGGCCGCGCACGATCACGCGGGCGTCGTGCTTGCGCACGAAGTCCTTGAGCAGGCCCGAGAAGCTCTCGACCTGCACATTGGGGTAATGGCCAAGCACTTCGTTGGCGATATCCAGGCGTTCTTCGAGCGTGAAGAACGGACGTTTGTTGCGGCTGTCGGCGACGCCGACCACCAGTCGGTCGAACAGCCCGGATGCGCGGCGTACCAAATCCTCGTGGCCGCGGGTCAGCGGATCGAACGTACCTGGATAAACGGCTACAACCATTGCGGCTCCCTGAAAATTAACACCCTATTAGAACGCGCATTATGCCTGAAAACACGGCATTCGCCCCAGCCTGGGGCATGGTTTGCCCAATGGCTGTGCGGTTTCCATGCCCTTGGCGGGAGTCAGGCCGCCTTTTCTTGCAGCTTCAGCAAATGGTAGTAGACCATGCCTGCCTTGTCCGCGCGCACCACTTCCCATCCGTTCAGCCAGTCGGGAACGTCGTCGCCGTCGGTCGGCAACGGCGCCTCGGCCTCGGCATACACCATGCCGCCATCAGGCAGCAGCGCCGCGCACAGCGGCAGGGTCTTGGCCAGCAGATCCTGTTGATAAGGCGGGTCGAGGAAGATCACGTCGAAGCGCTGGCCGCGGGTGGCCAGGTCTTGCGCCAGGGTCAGGGCGTCGGCGCGCAGCACGGTGATATTGTCGGCCTTGAGCTTGTCGCGGTTGGCTTCGAGCTGGCGCACCGCCGGGGCGTGGTTGTCGACCATGGTCACCTTCGCCGCGCCGCGGCTGGCAGCCTCGAAGCCGAGCACGCCGGAACCGGCGTACAGGTCGAGGAAAGTGGCCTGGTCCCAGTCGCTGCCGAGCTGGTGGTTGATCCAGTTGAAGACGGTTTCGCGCACGCGGTCCGGCGTGGGACGCAGGCCGAGGGCGTCGACCACCGGCAGCAGGGTGCGTTTCCAGGCGCCGCCGATGATGCGGACCTGGTGCTGGGCCATGCGCGGCGCGCCGTGGGGTTTGGCGGCCTGGGGCCTTGATTTCATGGACTTTCTTTGCATGGGCGGCACTATAGCATGCGGTTTTCCGTGCCTGCGGGGGCCGCCCTTGCCTTCTTATTTACCTGCTGCCAAGGCCTCGAAATCATTGATCCAGCCCTGCATGCGCTGCTGTGCATGGGCCTTCTGCTGCGGCGTCGCCAGTTTGATCGCGGTCAGGATGTATTTCGTCGTGTGGTCGATGCTGGCGTCATAGAAGGCTTTGCGCTCGGGCGACTCCATGCGTGTGAATAACTCGCGCATCAGGCCTTGCACCCTGGCCGTGGTCTGCTCGCGGTTGAGCTTTTTCTGTTGCACCTCTTGCAGCAGCGCCAGGATGCGGCGCTGGCGGTACTGGCGCTCCTCCAGCCACTGCTGGTTATCGAGTGGGCGCAGGTCGGAGGCGTGGCGCAGGGCGGCCTCCTGCTCGCTGCTGAATCGGCCGAACCACAGTTCCATCTGCTCCATCGATTTCTTGAAGCGCGCGCGCTGGCGCTTTTCGACGCTGCCGCTCATGAACTTGCGGCGGTATTCCTCGTTCTTGTCCTTGAACTTCTTGTCGATATTGGCGATTTGCGCTGGGGTGATCGACATGGCCAGCGTCGTCAGTTCCGGCACCGCGCGCTGGGACAGGCGTTCGCCGCGCACGCGGATCTCGCGGTAGGCCTGGAGCAGGTCGGCCTGGCTCGGGTTGCCAGCCATTTTTTGCTGGAAATTGCCTAATAAAGCAGCATAGTCGCGCAACTGGGTCTGGCGATGCCATTGGAACAGGCCATTGATGTCGCGCTTGGCGATGTCGGCCTGTTGTCCTTCAAAATCGACATAGGAATTCATCCACCAGTACAGTAAGGTGTCGCCCTGGTTGTACGAGAAGCGAATGGTGCTGCAACCGGCCGCCAGCGCCATCAAGGCAATTGCCAATAGCGCAAAGGTGCGCCGGAAGAAGGTATCTCGCATGCTAGAATTTTTCATATTTTCAACTTTTTGAGAACGGCTTATGAACGTTGTGATCCTCGCCGCCGGCATGGGAAAGCGCATGCAATCCGCCCTGCCGAAAGTCCTGCATCCATTGGCTGGTAAGCCGCTGTTGCGCCACGTTATCGATACGGCACGTAGCCTGAGTCCGCAGAAATTATGTGTGATTTACGGGCACGGCGGCGCAGCGGTGCCCGAGATGGTGGCCGCGCTGGCGCAAGAGACCGGCATTACGATCGATACCGCCCTGCAGCAGCCGCAGCTGGGCACCGGCCATGCGGTGATGCAGGCCGTGCCGCAACTGGACGATGGCAGCGCCACCCTGGTGCTGTACGGCGACGTGCCGCTGACGACGGCCGACTCACTGCGCCGCCTGGTCGAGGCCGCAGGAAGCGACAAGCTGGGCATCCTGACGGTCGAACAGGCCAACCCCTTCGGCCTGGGCCGCATCGTGCGCGAGAACGGCAAGATCGTGCGCATCGTCGAAGAAAAGGATGCCAGCGAGGCCGAGCGCGCCATCCGCGAAATCAATAGCGGCATCATGGCGGTCCCGACCCGCCACCTCAAGAAGTGGCTGGCGGCGCTGTCCAACAATAACGCCCAGGGCGAGTACTACCTCACCGATATCGTGGCCCAGGCCGTGGCGGACGGCGTGCCGGTGGTGTCGGCGAACCCGTCGGGCGAATGGGAAGTGGCTGGCGTCAATAGCAAGGTGCAGTTGGCCGAGCTCGAGCGTCGTCATCAATTGAATATCGCCCATGCCCTGCTGGAAAAAGGCGTGACCTTGATGGATCCGGCGCGCATCGATGTGCGCGGCGAACTGATTTGCGGCCGCGATGTCCTTATCGACGTCGGCTGCGTGTTCGAAGGTAAAGTCGAACTGGCCGACGGCGTGAAGGTCGGCGCCAACTGCGTGCTGGTCGGCGCCACGGTCGGCGCTGGCGCCAACATCAAGCCGTTCTGCCATATCGAAGGCGCCACCATTGGCGCCGCCTCGCAGATCGGACCGTATGCACGCTTGCGTCCAGGCACCGAGCTGGGCGAGGACGTCCATGTGGGTAACTTTGTCGAGGTCAAGAACAGCACCGTGGCGGCGCACAGCAAGGCCAACCACCTGGCCTATATCGGCGACGCCACCGTCGGATCGCGCGTCAACATCGGCGCCGGTGTCATTACCTGCAACTACGATGGCGCCAACAAGTTCCGTACCGTGATCGAGGACGAAGTATTCGTGGGCAGCGACAGCCAACTGGTGGCGCCGGTGACGATCGGCAAGGGCGCCACCCTGGGCGCCGGCACCACGCTCACCAAGGATGCGCCGGCCGGCAAGCTGACCATCTCGCGGCCCAAGCAAGTCACGATCGAAGGATGGAAGCGTCCGGTGAAAGTGAAGAAGTAATCCACCGGCTGTCGACAGGGTAATCACAGGAAACAAACAAGATAAACACAGGGTTTTACCGTGCTTGCCCACTGTTCATTCACCTGGTCTTCCACAATATTATCCACAGGCTGCGGCCTGTGATCTAGACGGCGATCCGGGTGTCGAATTTGCTGCGGTGGGTCGAAAAATAGGCTTTGACGTTGCGCACATTGGCGTGCGAGGTGAACAGCCGGTGCGCCAGCGCATGATAGGCCGGCATGTCGGCGACCTGCACGACCAGCACGAAATCGGGTCCTGGCGACACCCGGTAGCACTGCAGCACGGCCGCTTCCCTGGCGGCCAGCTTCTCGAACTCTTCCATGCGCTCGGCGGCCTGCACGTCGAGCGTGATCTCGACGATGGCGGACAGGCGGCTGCCGACCTTGTCGGGCGCCACGATCGCCACCTGGCGCTCGATGACGCCACTTTCCGTCAGCTGCTTCACGCGGCGCAGGCAAGTCGGCGGCGACACATGCACGAGGGCCGCCAGTTCGGCGTTCGTATGCGATGCGTCAGTTTGCAAAATAGTCAGGATGCGACGATCGAGGTCGTCGAGATCAGGTGGCTCTGTCATCTTGATGAAATATTCGATAAATTTTCTGATTTATATGAATCAAGATTTCTTGTTCATGTGTAGATGAAATAATCTAACAAAATCTGGCGCGCACTGTAAGCTTATTTCATTCAGATTGCTCTACGATAAGACTCAACAGTTTATCCATTCGAGAGGTTAGCCATGTGCGGTATCGTCGGAGCAGTCGCAAAACGTAATATCACCCCCGTCCTGATCGAGGGCCTGAAACGCCTCGAATACCGGGGTTACGACTCCTGTGGCGTGGCTATCCACCTCGATGGCCGCCTGACCCGCTCGCGCTCCACCTCGCGCGTGGCCGACCTCGAATCGCAGGTCAAGGAAGCACGCCTCGACGGCTTCACCGGCATCGCCCACACCCGCTGGGCCACCCACGGCGCCCCGGCGTCGCACAATGCCCACCCGCATTTCTCGCCGACCGAAGACAATGCGCGCATCGCACTTGTCCACAACGGCATCATCGAAAACCACGACGAGCTGCGCGACGAACTCACCAAGCTGGGCTACAAGTTCACGAGCCAGACCGACACCGAAGTCATCGCCCACCTGGTCGACCACCTGTACACCGGCGACCTGTTCGAGACCGTGCAGCAAGCCGTCAAGCGCCTGCACGGCGCCTACGCCATTGCCGTGTTCTGCCGCGAAGAACCGCACCGCGTGATCGCCGCGCGCCAGGGCTCGCCGCTGATCGTCGGCGTGGGCAAGGACGAGAACTTCGTCGCTTCCGACGCGATGGCGCTGGCCGGCACCACCGACCAGATCATCTACCTGGAAGAAGGCGACGTGGTCGACCTGCAACTGGCCCGCTACTGGATCGTCGACGTCGATGGCCGTCCGGTCGAGCGCGAAGTAAAAACCGTGCACGCCCACACCGGCGCGGCCGAGCTCGGCCCATACCGCCACTATATGCAGAAAGAGATCTTCGAGCAGCCGCGCGTCATCGGCGACACCCTCGAGGGCGTGACCGGCGTGATGCCGGAACTCTTCGGCGACGGCGCCTATGCCGTGTTCAAGAAGATCGACCGCGTGCTGATCCTGGCCTGCGGCACCAGCTACTACGCGGGCCTGACGGCCAAGTACTGGATCGAATCGGTGGCCAAGGTGCCGGTGAACGTCGAGATCGCCAGCGAATACCGCTACCGCGACAGCGTGCCGCACCCCGACACCCTGGTGGTGACCATCTCGCAGAGCGGCGAGACGGCCGACACCCTGGCCGCACTCAAGCACGCACGCAGCCTCGGCATGAACCACACGCTGACCATCTGCAACGTCTCGACCAGCGCCATGGTGCGCGAGTGCCAGCTGGCCTACATCACACGCGCCGGCGTCGAAGTCGGCGTGGCCTCGACCAAGGCCTTCACCACCCAGCTGGCGGCCCTGTTCCTGTTGACCCTGACCCTGGCGCAAGTCAATGGCCGCCTGACCGACGCCGAGGAAGCCGAACACCTCAAAATGATGCGCCACCTGCCGGTCGCGCTCTCGTCGGTGCTGGCGCTCGAGCCGCAGATCATCGCCTGGGCCGAGGAATTCGCGCGCAAGGAGAACGCCCTGTTCCTGGGCCGCGGCATCCACTACCCGATCGCCCTGGAAGGCGCGCTGAAGCTCAAGGAAATCTCGTACATCCACGCCGAGGCCTACCCGGCCGGCGAACTCAAGCACGGCCCGCTGGCGCTGGTGACCGAAGAGATGCCAGTGGTAACGATCGCGCCGAACGATGCGCTGCTGGAAAAGCTGAAGTCGAATATGCAGGAAGTGCGCGCGCGCGGCGGCCAGCTGTATGTATTCGCCGACGTCGATTCGCGCATCACCTCGGGCGATGGCCTGCACGTGATTCGTCTGCCGGAACACTACGGCCTGCTGTCGCCGATCCTGCACGTGGCGGCGCTGCAGTTGCTGGCGTATCACACGGCGCTGGCGCGTGGCACCGATGTGGACAAGCCGCGTAATCTGGCGAAGTCGGTGACGGTCGAGTAAGGCTTTCCACATCGGCACGTCTCGGTAGAGATGGCTGGCTCCTGTTCCTCCAGCATAAGATAGCTATGCCGATCGAATCGTGTAGTCAGCCATCACCGACCAATCCCTTTCACCACCGCCGGCATTGACGGCCTCGCCCATCCGATGACGAACGGCATCGAGCATCGGCAGCTTTCGCCCCAGCTGTTCCGCCGCCGCATGCGCAAGCCGCAGATCCTTCAAGCCCAGCGATGCCTTGAATCCCGGTTCGTAGCGATCGTGAGCGATATTGGCCGAATAGACCTGGTATGGGCGGCTGCCGAACAGGGTATTCAGGATCAGGTCGAAGAAACGTTCTCGCACCAGTCCATGCGATTCGGTCAGCACGACGGCTTCGGCCATGGCCTCGATCGCCATCGTGATCATCATATTGCAGGCAAGCTTGCAAGCGTATGCGGTGGGCGGTTCCATGCCCATATCCCAGACCCGCTTGCCGATGACCTCCAGCACCGGCCGTACTGTGTCCAGTGCCGCGGGCGGACCGGCGGCCAGCACCTGGAGTTCGCCCCTGGCGGCAACGTCCGGCCGGCCCAGCACCGGGGCGGCCACGTAGTCGATCTCCGCAGCCCGGTGATACGCCACGAGTTCCTGTGCGAACACGACGGATATAGTCGACGCGACGATATGCACCAATCCTCTGCGCGCTTGCAAGAGGGCCCCGCTGTCCAATAAAACACCGCGGATCGCCGCATCGTCGGACAGCATCGTCAGGGCGACGTCCGCCTGCAGCGCCTGAGCCGGCGTCTCCACCATCCGCACGCCTGCGACGTCCCCACCAGAACGATTCCACGCCTTCACCGCATGCCCAGCCGCAGCCAGATTGCGCGCAATCTCGCGGCCCATTGCACCGAGCCCGACGATGCCGATTTCCATCAGCGCATGCCCCCTGAACCCAGGATGATTTCGCCCGTCACCCAGCCGGCATCGCTTGACGCGAGAAAGGCAACGATCGGCGCGATGTCCTGCACCTGGCCGACGCGGCCGAGCGGTGTCCGTTCCTCGTTCCAGGCCTGGAAGTCGGATCCGATCGCCCCTGCGGTGTGGGTGCCTTCGGTGTCGACCAGGCCGGGATTGACGGCATTGACACGGATGCCGCGCGGGCCGAGTTCGCGCGCCAGCACACCGGTGATGGTGTCGATCGCGCCCTTCGTGCCGCTGTAGATGGCGCTCTCGGCCGGCAGAACGCTCGTGACGTTGGAACTGATGTTGATGATGCTGGCGCCCTCGCCCAGATGCGGCGCGGCGGCGGCGGCGACCAGCAGCGGGCCGAGGACGTTGATATCGAACTGCTTGCGATAGAGTTCTTCGGTGGTCTCTTCGATTCTGGCGAACTGGTAGATGCCGGAGTTGTTCACCACGATGTCCAGGCGCCCGAAATGGTCGATTGCCGCCTTCACCAGCGCGTCGACCTCCGTCTTCCTGGTGACGTCCGCGCCCACCGCGATGGCTTGCCCGCCAGCGGCTTCGATGTCGGCGACCACCTTGTCCGCACCGCTCCTGCTCGAGGCGTAATTGACGACGACCTTCGCGCCATCGGCCGCGAGCCGGCGGGCGATGCCCGCGCCAATTCCTTTTGAAGCTCCCGTCACGATGGCGACCTTGTCTTTCAACTTGTTCATGTCTTGATATCCCAATAAGGCCGGCCTGGACCAGCAAGGTTGAGACGCCATGGTGACCCCTACAATATTGTTTGAGAACTGCCATCCATGTATATTTCAAGTACATTTTTGAACGGGTAGCAACGACATGGAATGGAACGACGTCCGCATCTTCCTGGCGGTGGTACGCAGCGGCTCGTTCGGCGAAGCCGCCCGGACACTGGGTGTGAGCCATCCGACAGTGGGTCGCCGGATCAAGGCGCTGGAAGACGAGGCCGAGCAGGCGCTGTTTCGCCGCACCAGGGATGGACTGGTGTTCACGGACGCCGGGGACGGCGTGCTGGCGCTGGCGGAATCCATGGAAAATTCCGCGCTGGCCATGGAAAGACGCTTGGCGGGCAACCACGAACGTCTCGAAGGCATGTTGCGCATATCCTCTGCAGAGTGGTTTGCAGGCTATGTCCTGGCGCCTGTCCTGGCCGAATTGACGCGCCGCCACCCGGCCGTCGTGCCGGAAGTCATCGCCAGCTACCGCTTGCTCGATCTGTCGCGGCGCGAGGCCGATGTGGCGTTTCGCCTCGTTCCTTTCAGCGAACCGGACATCGTCCAGCGCCGCCTGATGAGCATTCCATATGGCCTGTATGGCTCGGCAGATACCGCATCTGCTCTGCGGGCCGATCCGGCTTCGGTAGGGCTGATCCTGATGAATACCGCGCAGTCCCACTTTCCGGATGTCGCCTGGCTGCTCGACAGGTTTCCTTCGTCGCGGCGCGTCTTCACCAGCACGAGCCGGGCCGTCCAGGCGCAGATGTGCCAGCGCGGCATGGGCATTGCAGTGCTGCCAAGGCCGCTTGGCGATGCGTTACCCGGATTGCAGCGCATCGACATGCCGGATCGACCCCCGAGCCGGGATATCTGGGTGGGCTACCACCACGACCTGCGGCATATGGATCGCCTGCGGGCGATGCTGGATATCGCCGATACGATGCTGTCGAATGCCGCGACCGTAACGACATGATCGGATCGTACTGCAAACAGCAAGAATGGTCAGTGACCGTACTGGACCGTATAGGTAACCTCTCCTCATTCAATGTACTTTCAATCCTTCGAATGGGGAGCAGCAGTGAAGTCAATTTTATTCATCGGACTCGTGGTATTAAGTGGCTTGACCAACGCCCTCGCCCAAGCCAGTCAAGAAACGCCAGGCGCCGACCTGATCGTCCATAACGCCAAGATCCACACCGGCAATCCGGCCCAACCCGCCGCCTCTGCCGTGGCCGTCAAGAACGGCCGCATCTACTCGGTCGGCACCGATGCCGAGGTGCTGGGCCTGAAGAACGCCAACACGAAGATCATCGATTCGCGCGGCCGCCGCCTCATCCCCGGCATCATCGACGCCCACACCCACGTGCTCAACGAACTCGGCTACAACTACACCCTGCGCTGGGACGGCGTGCCCACGCTGCGCCGGGCCCTGCAAATGCTGAGCGAGCAGGCCAAGCGCACCCCGAAAGGCCAATGGGTAAAAGTGGTCGGCGGCTGGTCTCCCTACCAGTTCGAGGAGAACCGCTACCCCACCATGGACGAACTGCGCAAGGCCGTCCCCAACCACCCCTTGATCGTGCAGTACGCCTACAACCGCGGCTTCATGAACCAGCTGGCGATGGACGCCTTCGGCGTGGGCACCGACAAGTTCCCCAACCTGCCCGGCACCGAGCTGGAAAGGGATGCGCAAGGCCGCTACACCGGCGTGGTCCACGGCTACACCTTCACCTTCATCGCCATGGAAACCATGGTCCCCCAGCTCACCCCGGACGAGGAAGTGAGCTCGCTGGTCCAGATTGTCCATAGTCTCAACCGCGTCGGGGTGACGTCCATCGTCGATGCGGGCACGGGCTTCCGCGGCTATCCCAAGGCCGTGCGCACCGTGGATGCCCTGGCCCGCGACAACCGCCTCAACATCCGCATGCCCTTCATGGACATCCAGTTCGGCGATGGCGCCGACTTCAACGTGGTGGATGCGCAGATCACGGCGATCACGAAGACGGCGCCGATCGCTCCCGGCCACAACCTGCACCCGCACCTGGCCCATGGCCACTCCTACCAGGGCGCCGGCGAGCTGCTGTCGGTGGAGGTGCACGACCACGAGAACTTCGATCGTCCGGCGCTCATCATCGAGCCGGCCAAGATGCATCAACTGGTCGAGCGCGACATCTCCAAGCTGGTCCAGCGGCGCATTCCCTTCCGCGAGCACATCACCTACGATGAGAACATCACGCCCTTCCTTGATGCGCTCGAGAAGCTCAACCAGAAGATGCCGCTCGACGGCCTGCGCTGGAGCCTCGAACACGCCGAGACCATCAGTCCGGCCAATATCGCACGGGTGAAGGCACTGGGCGGCGGCATCGCGCTGGACACCAAGATGGCGCTGCACGGCGACAGCTTCGTCAAGACCCATGGCCGCGAAAAGGCTTTGCAGACCCCGCGCCTGCGCCATCTCGTCGATAGCGGGATCCCGCTGGCCATGACCACCGACGCATTCCGCGCCGCCTCGTTCAATCCGTGGATCGGCATCAGCTGGATGGTGTCCGGGAAGTCGATCTCCGGCGCCGAAATCCTGGCCAAGGACAATCGCCTCACACGTGAAGAAGCACTGAGGCTGTTCACGCGTAATGCGGCGTGGTTCATCAGCACCGAGTCCGAGATGGGCATGGTCGCCCCCGGCCACCTCGCCGACTTCGTGCTGCTGGACCGGGATTACTTTGCGGTGCCGGAATCCCAGATCAAGTCCGTTTCCTCGGTCCTGACCGTGATGGATGGCCGGGTGGTGTACGGCGCCCAGGATTACGGTTCGCTGACGCCGGTATTGCCCGAGATCCTGCCCGCCTGGTCGCCGATCAAGCACTTCGGCGGCTATTACCAGGCTCGGTGAGGTGAACCTGCGCGCGGCGTGGCTCGGCCTCCCCTTGCTGCTGGCGGCCGATGCCGCGCTGGCGCAGTTCCGGCCGTTGCGCTTCGACGACGATGTCAAGGCCCAGCGCCAGGGATGCGCCGAAGGCGGCAGCCGCGCCGCATGCTGGAAGGACCGCCCGCTCGCCGATCACGTGCGCCTGACGATGGGCGGCGACCTGCGCCTGCGCTACGAGCACACCGGCAATCCGCGCTACGGGCTGCAAGCCCAGGATCGATGGGGTGTGCTGATGCATCGCAGTTCCATCTTCGCCGACCTGCGCCTGGGCAAACACTGGCGCGGCTTCGCCCAGCTGTCCAGCTCGACCACCAACGGCCGCGCCGCAGGCCCGTCCCCGGTGGACGAGAACCGGCTCGACCCGACCAATCTATTCGTCGAGTGGCAGTCGAGCGGGGAAGGCGCAGGCCGCGTCGGCATTCGGGCCGGCATCCAGGAGCTGCAGTTCGGAACGGGGCGCGTCATCGACGCCCGCGAGGGGCCCAATGTGCGGCGCAGCTTCGAAGCCGTCCGCGCCTATGCGGCGGGCGGCGCCTGGCGTGTGGACGCCTTCGCCGCGGCGCCGCGCCAGAACCTTCCGGGCAGTTTCGATGACACGCGCTCGCCGACGCAGAAGCTGCGCGGCGTGTACGCGACCCGCATCGGCGGTCCCACTTCCTGGGACCTCTACGCGCTGCAGTATGAAGACACCGCTGCCCGCTACGTCCAGGGCGAGGCGCACGAGCGCCGCTGGACGGTCGGCGCCCGCCTGTTCGGCGGCCGCGAAGCCTGGGACTGGAATTGGGAACTCGCCGCGCAGGGCGGACATTTCGGCGACGCCGATATCCGCGCCTGGTCGCTCGCCACCGACACCGGTTACACCTTCGATGGCGTGGCCGGCCGGCCGCGGGCCGCGCTGCTCCTGGCCGTCGCCAGCGGCGACAAGGACCCCGGCGACGACCGCCTCGGCACCCTCAATCCCATTTACCCGCGCGGTAATTATTTTGGCGACGAAGCGACGCTCGGCCCGCGTAACTTCTTCAACATCCATCCGGCGCTGACGGTGCAACTGGCGCCACGGGTCCAGCTGAACGCCAGCCTCGACTTCTTCTGGCGCCACAGCACCCGCGACGGCGTGTATGCTCCCAATGGCATGCTGATCGGGCCGGCTGGCGATAGCCGTGCGCGCTACGTGGCGACCATCGCATCGCTCGGCGCCACCTGGACGCCGGCCCCGGGGTGGTCGTCGACGGCGGTTCTCGCCTACGGACAGCCAGGCAGCTTCCTGCGCGAGACCGGCGCCGACGATGCGCTGAGCTTCGTCAGCATCGGCTTACAATACCGGTGGTGACCCATATGTCGAACACACATAACCTTCCCGAGAATGTGGCCGGGCTGACGTCCTCCAACCATTGCTGGAATGGCGTTTATGTCGAGCGGCACGAGTACACCTGCACGGGCAGGGTCCTGTTTCCGGTAGAGCGCAATCAGGCACTGACCTGGCTTGGCGCCCAGCTCGAGGAAGTCGGACGAGACTACATCGAGGCCAGGCTGGCGCCCGACACCCCCAATCCACATGCCTACAAGCCGCGGCCCCTGTATATCGCACCGGCGGACATGGCGCTATGGGCGCATTCCTCGGATGCGCGCTATCTGAAGTGTGCGACGTTCAGCTTCGATGCCAACCTGCTCCAGGAGCGCCTGGGAATAGCCGATTCGCTGCGCGTGATCGACGTTCCCCGGTTCCGCTTTTCGGATGACCGCTTGTGGACCTTGATCGGCTTGCTGACGAATGCGATCGGCGACCCCGATCCCACCGCCCAGCTGTACGGCGACTCGCTCACCGCGGCGATTGCGGCAACGCTGTTCGAACGGCCCAGGGAGGCCAAAGGCAGCCAGCCCGGGCTCTCGGCAATCCAGCTCAAGGATGCGATCGGCTATCTCGAGGTCAAGATGCCGGCGCGGGTCGAGCTCGCGGCACTCGCGCAACTGGCCGGCTTGTCGCAGTCGCATTACTGCCGCGCCTTCAAGGCGTCGACCGGGCTGGCGCCGTATCAGTGGCAGTTGCAGAAGCGCGTCGAGCGCGCCAAGAACCTGATGTTGAACACCAATGGCTGCCTGGAGGACGTCGCTGTCGCCACCGGTTTCGCGGATGCGGTGCACTTCGGCCGGACCTTTCGCAAGATGACCGGCGCGACGCCAGCGGCGTGGCGGCTGGACAAGCTCTCATAGCTGCCGCGTTCCGCATCGCGCGACACGACATCGCCACTTTCGTGGCTAGATCGCGCTCAGGCAGGCAAGGATAATGGCCCTGAACTACAAGGAGGATAGCCCAATGTTCGAACGAACAATCGATCGTGTCACCCGCATTCCCCCACTGGGCCCGGGCTTTGACGGCGAGCGGCACAAGGCCGCCCTGGTGGTGGCGCCCGGCGACCTGCCAGCCACCGATCCGTTCTTCCTGATGGCCGATGACAATATCACGCAGGGCGGAGCGTTCGGCGAGGCGCACCCCCATGCCGGCCTCGAGACCGTCACCTTCATGTTGAACGGCACGATGGAAGATACCGGTGGGCGGCTGGAGGAAGGCGACGTCGAATGGATGACGTCCGGCAGCGGCATCGTCCATGCCGAAGACACGATGGTTTCCAGCGGCATGCGCCTGTTCCAGCTGTGGCTGATCCTGCCCGAGGCGCAGCGCAATATGCCGCCGCGGGTGCAGGTCCTGCGGCGCGCGGAGATGCCCGTGCACACCGAGCCCGGCGTCGTGGCGACGGTCTACAGCGGCAAGTCGGGGGATGCGGCGGCGCCGACATTGAATGCGGTTCCGGTGACCCTGATCGACATCCGGCTGGCGCCGGGGGCGGTCTTCGCGGCGCATGTTCCTGCCTCGTATAACGCCTTCGTGGTGGCGCTCGAGGGAGATTTAAAGGCCGGCGCGACGGCCGAGAAACTCGCCAAAGGCATGGTCGGCTGGACCGGCCCGATGGGCGACGGCGACAGCGCTCTCGACTTGCGCGCAGGGGACGATGGCGCGCGCCTGCTGCTGTATGCGGGTCAGCCGCAGAACATCGCGGTGGTGGCGAAAGGCCCCTTCATCGCCGGCTCCACCGAAGAACTGGCCGGCTATTACGCCGCTTACCGCCACGGCAAGTTCCCTCATGCGGGGTCGATGCGGCCCATCGCCCCGCAGGCAAGCTCGTTCAGGTCTTGATCAGGGTCCCCACCGACACGTGCGGCCAGTCGATATCGAAGAACCTGAGCATCACCGTCTGGCTGTACTGCAGTTGCAGGAACTGGCTGCCATCCGGCCGCTGCACGGTCTCGATCCAGAACGTGGCCTTGATGCTGACCGGTTCCGCATTCGGACCGGCGAAGGGAATGCTCACCACGCCGCTGTCGGTCGGGCTGGAAGCCACGTCCAGCAGCACGTTGCTGACGACCTTCTGTCCTTCCATCGCTTCCTTCAGCGGCAGGCTCATATCGGTCACATAGCCCTGCTTCATCCCCGCCGGCAAATTCGAATGTGAATAAGGATCCAGGTAACCCAGGCCCACGTTCGCCATCCCCGGCCCGCTCGGCTTGGTGCTGATCGGCGAGATGTCCGGCTTGCCCTGCACCGTCTTTCCGGTGCCCTGCACCAGCAGCGCATTGCCATGCGGGACCGAGGCCTGGCGCACGATGCTGGGCGGGGCCGGCGGCGCCGTCGTGGCCGGCACGTTGAGCCACATGCCGTTTTCGATGTGCAGGGTGCCCAGCGTCTCGGCATCGTTGACCTGCTGGGTATAGGTCAGGCCGTAGATCAGGATGTCGTCCTGCGCAAAGCCGCGGTTCGGCACCGGGCTGCCGATCGCGGTGAAGTCCATCCTCTCCATCGTCGCATTGAGCATCAGGCGGAAGATGCCGTTGTTCTGCTTGTCCGGCAGGGCGATTAGGTCGAAGCCGCGACCGCTCCAGGAACCTTCGAGTTCGGCAAGCGGGCCGAGTAAGGCATCCTTTTCGGCATTTGGTGGAGAAGCGCGCAGGGGAAGATTGGCAAGCATGGGAAAGTCCTTTTTGTTGGAGTAGTAGTCAAGGAAATACGTGGAGAGGACGCCGATGTTGCGGCCAGCCAATGCTACTGAAAGTCAATAGAACAGCGCAATGTTATTGCTATATTTGCTGATTCACATCAAATTTACGCCAGATGGATGAAGGCTATTACCGGAAATTTCATTTCTGCCTCAATCATCGAATAAAAACCACTAGTTACAATACGAGGTTTTATCCACAAAACAGCGCGAGTAGGCTTGCAAGGGTTCTGCGGTCACGATTCTTAACGATCTACCGGGAGACACCATGCGATCTGCACAGATGCGCCGCCTTTTCAGTCCTGCAAAGGCAGAGAAATCCTTGTTGCAAATGGGCCCTGAAGGCGACGAGCTGTCGCCGCGCGACCGGGCCGCCTTCCTGCTCCACGTCGACGCCGAAATCGAGCACTGCCTGATGGTGCAATACCTGTACGCGGCCTATTCGCTGGGCGGGCCGCAGGTGCCGGAGCAGCACCGCGATACCGTGCGCGGCTGGCAGGAAACCATCCTCGGCATCGCCAAGGAAGAGATGGGCCATATGGTGACGGTGCAGAATGCGCTACGCCTGATCGGCGCCCCGCTCAACTTCGGGCGCGAGGATTTTCCCTGGGACGTGCCGTTCTATCCCTTCCCCTTCACTCTCGAGCCGCTGACGGTGAAGTCGGTCGCCAAGTACGTGTATGCCGAATCGTCGATCGACTGGCAAGGCAAGGACGCCGACGAGATCGGCAAGCTGGTCGATGAACAGGTGAGTAGCCCGCACAAGGTGTCCGAGCTGTTCGCCCAGCTGCTGCCGCTGCTGCGCGACCACAAGCTGCTGCCCGACAGCGTGTTCCAGGCCTGCACCGTGCCGTGCCAGGCCAACTTCGACGAATGGGGCCGCGGCTATGTCCAGGGCCAGCGCGGCAACGCCGTGCGGCGCCCGGACCACGCGCCAGGCAAGGCGCCCAGGACCCCCGATGTGCTGGTGATGCCGCTGGCCTCGCGCGACGACGCCGTCAACGCCTTGACCCAGGTGGCCGAACAGGGCGAAGCGCCCGACGCTTCGCAAGACATGGGGCGTTCGCACTTCACCCGCTTCCTCGAGATCTACCATGGCATGAAACGGGCCGAGGCCGAAGGCTGGTTGCCGGCGCGGCCGGTGGCGGTCAATCCCTATGTGTCGCTCGACCCGGAACTCGACCAGCCGGGCGACGCCGTCACCGCGGGCGTCGCGCAGGCCTCGCTGATCGTCGACCGCGAAGCGGCGCAATGGGCGCGCCTGCACAATGTGCGCTACCGGATGCTCCTCAGCTACCTGCACCACAGCTTCCTGCTCGACGGCGGCGCCGTCGCCACTGGCGCGTCCTCGCCGCGCGGCGCCATCATCAACGCCACCTTCGGCGAGATGTACAACCTGCGCGCGCTGTCCGAACTCCTGATGCAGATGCCGCTCGATGCGCGCCATCCCGAGGCCGGCAATGCCGGGCCGCCGTTCCAGATGCCGTACACGGTCGACCTGCCATACGGCGAGGCCGACCGATGGCGCCTGCACCTCGACCTGCTCGATGCCGCCGCCAGCCTGGTCGACGCCCTCGGCCGCCATGCTGCCCCCGCGCGCCAGCGCTACCTCGCGGCGATGGCCGAGAGTGATGCGCAGATGCGCGCCACCGCGCTGCGCATCCTGGCCGCGCGCGGCAATCTTTCCTTCGCCACCTGACCGGGAGCCGCGCATGACCATCCGAGAACTACGCATCCTGCCGCCGCTGGCGATCGGCCGCCTCGGCGCATCCGCCACCCCGCTCGAGGCCTTCGACCTGCAGGTCGCGCCCGAGCGGCCGCTCGACTTTCGCATCATCGCGCCGCAGACCAGCTTCGAGATCGACGCCGGCAGTGGCGAAATCGTGCGCGCCTACAAGCCCGAACGAATCCGCTTTAAAGACGACGACGGATCGATCCGCCCGGTGGCGCCCTTCCTCGAAGTGTTCGCCATCACCAGCGAAGCGCCCGGCGCGCTGCAGCCGCTCACCCTCGAGTTGCTGGCGGCCGAAGGACTCACCGTCGACCAGCTGCACTGGGACGTCGAAGTGGCCAACATCAAGCTGTTCCGGCGCACCGGCGACGCGGGCGATCGCATCGTCGCCACCGCCACGCGGCTGCGCGACCACGCTCGCCACGCCTTGACGGGCAACTGCCCGAATTTCCTGGCCGGCCGCAGCCTGCCGCTCGGCAGCGTGCAGTTCATCCGTCCGAATGCCGCCTTCCCGCAGATCCGCCTGCGCTTCACGCCGGCCGCCGGCAAGGTGTATGGCGCGAGCCGCACCCGCCACGACCAGGCCACGGGACACGAGGTGCCCGATCCGATCATCGACGACGACGCCCTGGTGCTGTACGACACCGCCCGTGGCGGCTGGCGCGGCTACGCCGAAGGCAGCGGCCCGACGCTCACCAATCCGGCCCAGATCTTCGCCGGCTACAACGACGACAACAATCAGCGTATCAGCTGGGGCTACCTGGACGACGAATGCGACGGCCATGTGCGGGTCGTGCTGCGGCGCCAGGACGGCAGCGAACTGACGGCGCACGCCACGATCGGCGCCGGTCCGCCCGCCTTCGCGCCCGACACCTTGCCGATCCGGGTCGTGTCCGACGAGCTGGAACAGCTCCTGTACGGCCCCGAGGTGGACGGCGACGCGGTGTCGATCGACGAGGCCGAGGACATCGTGCGGCGCGCGCTCGAAACGATCCGCCTGATGAACACGGCGGTCATGAACGGCAACCCCATCAACGGGCGGCTGGACGTCGCCAGCACCATGGTGCGCCAGGATAACGGCGACTTCGGACGCTACTTCGCGCCGATCATGGCGCCGTCGCTGGTGGATAACCTGGCGCTGCGCGCACTGCACGAGCGCGTGTTCGGCAGCCTGGCCGGCGGTGGCGCGCCCTGGTTCGCCGAGGCCCTGCGCCAGCCCGAGGAAATCGGCGACCTGAGCGACGGCGCGCGGCGCAAGATGCCGGCGCTGATGCGCGGCGCCGACGGCCGCGCGCTGACGCTAACCCGGCGCCAGATCGACATGGTCGTCAAGGCCGCGGCGCAAGCCATGTTCGCCGACCGCGACGCGGTCGCAACCGACAGGAGAGAACACGATGAGTGACACGATCGCGCCGGCCAACCTGGCCGCTCAGCTACATTACCGCGGCGCCGGCAATCCCTATTCGGTGCTGCCGCGCAGCGCCATCTCCAACTGCTTCCCGGGCCTCGAGTTCGACTTTCGCAACGTCTGGCGGCGCGCCATCGAGGGCATCGTGCTGGTCGAGAACAACAACTACGTGGTGGCGGCGGAAGATCCGGCCTATGCCCACCTGGTGGGCCATCGCCTGCTGAGCATCGACGACTTGCCGACCATGGTCGAGACGCTGGGTCCGGTCGGCCCCAGCGGCGAGCCGCAGCGGCTGGACACCCCGAACAACCCGAACGCGGTGTCGTTCATGGAGTGGTCGAATTCCATCGCGCGCCTGGTCCACAAGCAGGGGCAGGAAGTCGTCTGCCGCTTCACCGGCACGCCGTCGCCGGCCGAGGTGCTGGCGCATGAAGCCCAGGACCAGCTGGAAGTGCGGATGAAGCTGCGCACCTTCTTCGAGGGCGACAGCGCGGCGTTTTCGCCCGCCCTGCTGCAGCCGGGCGAACTGACCCAGGGCCTGTGCGCGCCGTGGCAGAACGACTACCGCGAGTGCGCCTGCTATTACTGGGCCGCCAGCCGGCCCGACTACGTGAACGTGGAGCCGACCGCCAATGGCACCAGCCGCGGCGATATGTGGATGTCGCGCGAGCGCAGCGGCGAATACGTGCCGGACAATCGGACAGACTCGCGCCTGCTGTCCTACGACGACCTGTTCGCGGACTGGCAGCGCGCGCTGCGCTTCATCATCGGCGGCCGCGACGCCGACGTATCGTGAGTGCGGTCGATATCGAGGCGGACGTCGGCGCGGGCGCCCCGCATCTCGCCGAGCCCGCGCTGGCGCGCCTGCTGGCCGCGCGCAGCATGCGCGAATCGCGGCCGCGCAGCCCGCAGCTGCACCTGCTCGAGCACGAGGACGGGGCCCAGCTGCTGGTCGCCAACGGCAGCCGCCTGTATGCGCTCGGCGCGGCCCAGCGCGATGCGCTGCAGGCGGCGCTGGCGCGGGGCGACGAGGCGGCGCTCGCGCGCCAGCTGGCGGCCGCCGGCCTGCAGGCGCCGCCCGCGATCGACGACACGCCGCTGGCGCCGATGGCGCCGCACGCGCTGTCGCTGGCGATCGCCCAGAAGTGCAATCTCGGTTGCACCTACTGCTATGCCCAGCAGGGCAGCTTCGGCGGCGCCGCCACCGCCATGACGCAGGACGTCGCCACGCTGGCGGTGGATCGCCTGCTGGACGGGGCGGCGCCGGGCGCGCGGGTGAATCTCGCCTTCATGGGCGGCGAGCCGCTCAGCAACCGCCCGGTGCTGCGCGCCACCACCACCTATGCGGCTGCCAGGGCCGCCCAGCGCGGCGTCGCCATCGGCTTTTCGGTCACCACCAACGGCACCCTGCTGCGCCCCGACGATGCCGACTTCTTCGAACAGCACGGCTTTGCCGTCACCGTCAGCCTGGATGGCCTGCCGGCCCAGCACGACCGGCTGCGCCCGTTCAAGAACGGCAAGGGGTCGTTCGAGCGCGTGATGGCCGGCGTGGCGCCACTGCTGGCGCGCCAGCGCCGCATGCAGGTGTCGGCGCGGGTCACGGTCACCCCGTTCAACCTCGACCTGGCCGCGAGCCTGGACGCCTTCATCGGCATGGGTTTCCATAGCGTCGGCTTTTCTCCGCTGCTGCGCGCGCCGAATGGCGAGGACGAGCTGGGTCCGGAACGCCTGGAGCAGATGCTCGAAGCGATGATCGCCTGCGGCCTGGCCTTCGAGCGCCACGTGCTGCGCGGCGAACGCTATCCCTTCCTGAACATGGTCACCGCCCTGCGCGAGCTGCAGCGCGGCACCCACCGCCCCTATCCCTGCGGCGCCGGCGCCGGGTATTTCGGCGTGGCGGCCGACGGCGCGATATCGGCCTGCCACCGCTTCGTGGGCGACCCCGATGGCCAGTTCGGCACGCTGGCGGACGGTATCGACCGCGGGCGCCAGGCGATCTGGCTGGCCCAGCGCCACGTCCACACGCAGCAGCCTTGCGGCGGTTGCTGGGCGCGCTATCTGTGCGGCGGCGGCTGTCACCATGAGGTGCTGGCGCGCGGCCGCCAGGCCTGCGACTACATCCGCGGCTGGCTGCATTACACGATCGGGGCCCACGGGCGGCTGGGCCGCCTTGCGCCCGGCGCCTTCGATTGACGATCGTGGACGGCAGCGTGGATGCGCAGGCGATCGAGACGGATGCGCTGGTGCTGGGCGCCGGCCCGGCCGGCTGCTGCTCCGCCCTGCGCCTGCTGCAGCTGGGCCACCGCGTCACGCTGCTCGAACGGGCGCCGCCGCCGCGCCCGCATGTGGGCGAATCGCTGACCCCGGGCATCGCCAATATCGTCGCGCTGCTCGGTGTCGGCCCCCAGGTCGAGGCATTGGCGCACGCGCGCGCGCCGGCCTTCATCGCCTGGGAAAGCGAGCGGCCCGAGGTGCGCGATGCCGCCCACGGCAACGCCATGGTCGACCGCGCGGACTTCGACCGCCTGTTGTTCGAGACTGTTTCCGCGCGCGGCGGCCGCTGCCTGGCGCCGGCGCAGTTGGAACGCCTCGAACGGCTGGATGGAGCGCCCGGCGCCTGGCGGGCAAGCGTGGCGGCGCCGCACGGGACCACGATCGTGCGGGCGCGCCTGGTGGTCGATGCGCGCGGGCGCCAGGGCGGCGCGCGCAGCGCCACCGCGCCGGCCATGCTGGCGCTTTGGAGCGACCTCGAAGACGGGCCGCGCGCCAACCTGGTGGAAGCGCGTCCCGATGGCTGGCTATGGGGCGCACGCCGGCCCGACGGACGCTTCCGGGTGATGGCGTTCACCGATCCGCGCGCGGTGCGCGCCTTGGGGCCGGCGCACTGGCTGCATGCGCAACTGGCGTCCAGCCGCCTGTTCGCGGCCGCCGCCCGCGTGCTGCGTCCAGAGGCGGTGTGCGCCTGCGCCGCGACGCCGGGGCAGGACGCGGCGAGCTGGCAGCCGGGTTTCATCAAGACCGGCGATGCGGCGTTCTCGATCGATCCGCTGTCGTCCAGCGGCGTCGAGAAGGCGATGCGCTTCGCCCTGCAGAGCGCGGTGGCCGCCCATACCGTGCTGGATGACGCCAATGCCGAAAGCCTGGCCCGGCGCTTTCATGACGAGCGCCTGGCCGAGGCGGTGTCGATGCACGCGGCCTGGGCACGGCGTTATTACGCGCTGGCCTGGCCCGACGACGGTCATGCGTTCTGGCGCGTGCGGCGTGCGCCTTCCGGGCACGCGCCCGAACGCGAGACTGAGCCCCCATTGGCCGCCGTCAGCGCGCTGCCGCCGGGCCGGATCCGCCTGTGCGAACAACTCGCCATCGTCGACCATCCCTGCGTGGTGGACGACCGGGTCCAGTTGCGGCGCGCCCTCGTCCATCCCAGCCTGGCGCGGCCGGTGGCCTTTCTTGACGGCGCCGAAGTTGCGCCGCTGCTCGACGTGTTGCGCGCCACGCCCTGGCTAAGCAGCGCCATGGCGATCTGGTCGGCCACGATGCCGCCCGCGACAGCGGCGCGCATCGCAGGCTGGCTGTGCGCGCATCGCCTGGTGCACGAAACCTGAGCCGTTCTGTGTTGCTCGCGCACCCTGGATAGTTCTTTAAAGAACTAAATCCTGTATAGTCAGGCTTCCTGATTGACCGCCTTCGCGTCCACGTCACCAGGGGCGCCGCACCGCGCCTGCCCGGTGCTCCGATTTCATCGTCACGCCATGCACACCGAGAACCCCGACCTGATGTACCGCCTGCTCGTCCAGGGGGTGGTCGACTACGCCATCTACATGCTCACGCCCGCCGGCGTCGTCTCCAGCTGGAACGCCGGCGCCCAACGCGCCAAGGGCTATAGCGCCGGCGAGATCGTCGGCCGCCACTATGCCTGCTTCTACGGCGCCGAGGACCGCGACGCCGGCCTGCCCGACATCAACCTCGAGATCGCCACCCGCACCGGCCGCTTCGAAGACCAGGGCTGGCGCGTGCGCAAGGATGGCAGCGCGTTCTGGGCCCACGTCGTGATCGACGCCATCCGCGGCGACGACGGCGCCCTGGTCGGCTTTGCCAAGATCACGCGCGACATCACCGAACGCCACCAGCAGCAGCGCAAGCTGGTCGAGGCCAAGGAGCTGGCCGAAGCCTATAGCCGCCAGATGGCGTCGCTGTCGGACTTCCTCGATTCGGTGATCGCCAACATCCCGGCCAGCGTGCTGGTGCTGGACGTCGCATCGCGCACCATCCTGCTGGCCAACCAGCAGGCGCAGCGCCTGTTCGCCCAGGCCTATGTCGACCTGAAGGGCCTGCCCGTCGGCGATTGCCTGAGCCCGAGCGTGGCCGACTACGTCGAGCGCCAGACGGCGCATGCGGCGCCCACCAGGGTCGGGCTGGACGACGCCGTGCTGGTGGAGACCTCGGTCGGCCCGCGCAGCCTGCGTAGCCGCACGGTGCCGGGCAAGCAGCCCAATGGCGAGGGCGATTACGTCCTGATCATCACCGAGGACGTGACCGACGAACTGGCCGCCTATGCGCAAATCCACCACATGGCGCAGCACGACGGCCTGACCAATCTGCCCAACCGCAACCTGTTCAACGAACGCCTCAACAATGCGCTCGCGTCCAGCGCGGAGGATGGCTCCGGCGTGGGCATCCTGTGCCTCGACCTGGACAATTTTAAGAACATCAACGACGCCTACGGCCATGGCTTTGGCGACAAGATCCTGCTGATGCTGGCCAGCCGCCTGCGCAAATGCCTGCGCGACCAGGACACGCTGGCGCGCCTGGGCGGCGACGAATTCGCCGTGGTCCTGCCGCGCATCAAGCGCCTGGAAGAAGCGCAGCAGGCCGCGCAGCGCCTGATCGAGGCGGTGGCGCCGGCGTTCTCGATCGACGGCCACAGCTTCGCGGTCGGCATCAGCGTCGGCATCGCGCTGTCCACGCCCGCCGGCAACACGGCCGAGCAATTGCTGCAGTACTCAGACATGGCCTTGTATGAAGCCAAGCGCAACGGCCGCAACCGCCATGAGGTGTTCCGGCCCGAGATGGAGGCGGCGGCGCGGGTGCGGCGCCAGATCGAGATCGACCTGCGCCGCGCGCTGCACCGCGGCGAGCTGCAGATGCACTACCAGCCGATCGTCGAGAAGGCGGGCAACCGCATCTCGGGCTATGAGGCGTTGATGCGCTGGCACCACCCGGAACGCGGTCCGATCGCACCGATCGACTTCATTCCGATCGCCGAAGAAACCGGCCTGATCCACGAACTCGGCGCCCGCGCGCTCAACCTCGCTTGCCAGGAAGC
The DNA here is from genome assembly GCF_057657035.1 of Massilia sp. Soil_C_3. Classification (NCBI taxonomy): domain Bacteria; kingdom Pseudomonadati; phylum Pseudomonadota; class Betaproteobacteria; order Burkholderiales; family Oxalobacteraceae; genus Massilia; species Massilia sp. Soil_C_3. Next base: position 44,155 of record NZ_JBDGJG010000009.1, on the reverse strand, counting down.
GGCGACCTGGACCAATGGCGAAACGATCGCCGTCAACCTGTCGCCGATCCAGTTCAAGAGCAGCGAACTGGTCAGCATGGTGGCGCTGGCGCTGGCCGATTCGGGCCTCGCGGCCGAGCGGCTGGAACTGGAGATCACCGAGTCGGTGTTGCTCGACAATAGCGACGGCAATATCCGCACCCTGAAGGCCTTGAAGAAGCTGGGCGTGCGCATTTCGCTCGACGACTTCGGCACCGGCTATTCCTCGCTGAGCTATCTGCGCTCCTTCCCCTTCGACAAGATCAAGATCGACAAGTCCTTCGTGCAAGAGATCGGACAGAGCCGGGAAGCGATGGCGATCATCCGCGCCATCACCGGCCTCTCGAGCAGCCTGCTGATCGAGACGACGGCCGAGGGCGTGGAGACCGAGGAGCAATTGCGGCGCCTGATGGAAGAAGGTTGCTCGCACTTCCAGGGCTATCTGTTCGGGCGTCCGGAAGCGGCCGAGAACCGGATGCAGCGGCTCGACTGGCCGGTGGTCTGACTGGACGGCGCGGGCCGGTTGCGCTCGTCGTCACGCCATGCCGGCGCCACATGATGCCGTTCCGCCAAGGCGAACTCGGTACTACTACTGAGTTCGCCACAGGTCGAATACTGAGACGGCCACGTTTACCGACAGTGGTCCGCGCAAGCCTGATTTGTTTGGGCTATACTCCGCTCAGTCCTCTATAGGACTTCCCGCTCAATGGACGCCAGGGATATCGACTGGCCTGCCTGACAATCCATGTCAGCGCGTCATATCCGTGTTGCCTGCAAGGCCGGTTTGACTGTCATCCAGTTCACCGTTGCCTCGCCTTCGCTATGCGTCGGTTGCCGAGTTTTGTTGCTGTTCTCCAGGATCGCGACAGGTCCCGACAACCCGTTCCTTATCGGTGCATCGATACCGCCAGCAGGCGGTGTGGAAACGTTCCTTTACCGAGCCGTTGAACTTTTTAAATCTGATTGCATGCCAGGCCATCGCAAACATTTTTCAGGTGATACTCGTATGCGTACCTCGCTTCTAGTTGTCCTTTCTTGCTTTATCGTTGCATCTTGCAGCAAAGCGCCCGCTCCTTCCAATGACAAGCCGGTCGATGTCGTCCTGATCGGCGCCGGCGTCATGAGCGCCACCCTCGGCACCATGCTCAAGGAACTCGATCCCGAACTGACGATCGAGATGTTCGAGCGCATGGATTCGGTCTCGGCCGAAAGCTCCGACGCGATGAACAATGCCGGCACCGGTCACTCCGGTTTCGCCGAGCTGAACTACACGCCCGAAATGCCGGACGGCACCATCGAGACCAAGAAGGCCGTCGACATCAACGAACAGTTCGAGATCTCGAAGCAGTTCTGGGCCTACCAGGTCAAGAAGGAATACCTGGGCGCGCCAAACACCTTCATCAACAATGTGCCGCACATGGCCTTTGTCTGGGGTGACGACAACATCAACTACCTGCGCAAGCGCTACGCCGCGCTGCAAAAGGAAAACCTGTTCAAGGGCATGCTGTACACCGAAGACCACGAGACGATCCGCAAGTGGGCGCCGCTGGTCATGAATGGCCGTGACGCGAACCAGAAAGTGGCCGCGACCCGCATGGACATCGGTACCGACGTCAACTACGGCACCCTGACCCGCAGCATGGTCAAGCACCTGACCGGCACCCATGGCATGACCCTGAACCTGCGCAGCCAGGTCGAAGACATCAAGCGTGGCAAGGATGGCCTGTGGAACGTGACCGTCAAGAACCTGGCGGACAACCAGCTCAAGACCGTGAGCGCGAAGTTCGTGTTCATCGGCGCCGGCGGCGGCGCGCTGCCGCTGCTGGAAAAGACCGGCATTCCTGAAGCCAAGGGCTACGGCGGCGTCCCGGTCGGCGGCCAATGGCTGGTGACCACCAACCAGGCGCTGATCGAAGCGCACCACGCCAAGGTGTACGGCAAGGCTTCGGTCGGTTCGCCGCCGATGTCGGTGCCTCACCTCGACACCCGCATCATCGACGGCAAGAAAGCCCTGCTGTTCGGACCGTTCGCGACCTTCTCGACCAAGTTCCTCAAGAACGGTTCGTGGGTCGACCTGCCGGCCTCGATCGGCACCGGTAACGTGCGTCCGATGGTGCAGGCTGGCATCGACAACATCCCGCTGACCAAGTACTTGGTCGAGCAGGTGATGAACTCGCAGGAAGACCGCGTGGCCACCCTGCGTGAGTACCTGCCGGAAGCCAAGCTGGAAGACTGGGAACTGGTCAACGCCGGCCAGCGCGTCCAGATCGTCAAGGACGACCCGAAGAAAGGTGGCCTGCTGCAGTTCGGCACCGAAGTCGTTTCCTCGGCTGATGGTTCCGTGACCGCCCTGCTGGGCGCCTCGCCCGGCGCTTCGACCGCCGCGCCGATCATGCTCAAGGTGCTCAAGGCATCGGCCTTCCGCGACAAGCTGGAAACGCCTGCATGGCAAGCGAAGATGCACGAAATGATTCCTTCGTACGGCCGTCACCTGAACGACGACCCGGCCTTCGCCAACCAGATCCGCCAGCAGAGCAGCGCTGCGCTGGGCCTGAAGGCGATTACGCTGGATGTGCCGGCGGCAACGCAGGAGTAATGGTGTAGGCAGCGATTGAGTTTTCGCTGCAGTAAACACGTCGTTACTGCCACTGGCAGTAACGACTCCCCGCGAAGGCGGGGACCCAAGTTCTGCAAGCATTTCGACAGCTCTTGCAAACTTGGGTCCCCGCCTTCGCGGGGACGACTTTTTTATGCCAACTGGTTTTTCTTATTTGCGTGCGCGCAGGGTCTCGAGTTCAGCGCGCAGATTGCTGCGTTCGGTGCGCGAGTTGTCGAGCGTGGTGCGCAATTCCTTGACCTCGGCCGCCAGGTTGTCGCGTTCGGTCGTGACGCCAATCAGCTCCATCTGTGCGCGCAGGCGCGCATCCGATTCGCCCGCGGTGGCCGCCACATTGCGCTCGAGCTGCTGGCGCAGGTCGGCCAGCTGGGCATCCTTGCCGTCGATCGCCAGTTGATCCTTGGCCTTGCCGACCAGCGCGTCGGCCGCGATCTGGCGCGCATTGCGCAGCTCGGCCGTCAGGCGCTCGATCTCTTCGTTACGCTCGTCCGCGATCAGCTGGGCCTGCTCGCGCGCGACCCGCGCATCGCTCAGTTCGGCGTTCAGGCCGTCGCGTTCGGATTCGAGTTCATTACCCGCCTCGAGCAGCGCATCCATATCGCTTTCGGCGCGTGCCAGCGCATCGCGCATGCCGGCGCCGGCATCCTGCGCATACTGCTGGGCCCAGCGGCCCAGTTCGGCCAGCAGCTCGGGCGGCATCTCGGCCCTGGGCGTCTCGACCGGTTTCGCATGGCTGGCGCGCCAGGTGGCCAGGTGCTGGTGGATGGTCTTGGTCGAGCCAGCGCCGATCAGGCCGCGCACCGCCTCGATCGTGACTTGCCGCTTGTCGTTCTGGAGCGTGTCGGCCGCCTCGATGACGTCGCCGAGCGTCACGTCCAGGTGTGCCATATCCGTTTTCATACCGCGTGAGGATGTTCGTTGTAGGGCTGTCCATCATACGCTAGACGGTGGTTTAGTTGCTCGAAAGCATCGCACGATGCGGCCGAGTGTCGCGGATTTGCCGCTATCCGAGGCCTAGGCCGGATTTGTAGATGTCATGGTGGCAAAATTCTCGTCAAGCCAGGCGCCCAGTGTCTCGTTTCCCGGGCCGTCGAGATGCGGCAGCATCGCCGCGTACCAGGCACGCCCGTCCTCCTGGCCCAGCACGGCGCGGACGATGGGCAGGCTGTTCTGCAGGAAGGTGCCGAACAGCGGCACCCGGCGCACGAACAGCAAGGTCGCGTCAAGGCAGCCCAGGCCCGTGTAGAGCGCGCGTATCTGCTCGAGATACGGCATCGCCCGCGCCGCCTGGCCGGACTGGGTCAGGGCCGAGATGAAGCTGGTCACGATCTGCGGGTCCGGCATCTCGCGCGACGTGGCATTGCGTTCGCGCGCCCAGGCGATCCATTCTTCGCCGCGCGCAGTGTCGCCCGTCATGGCGCAGCAGCATCCGGTTTGCATGGCATTGAAGGCGCTCGGCTCTTCGTCGCACAAGGCATCCCAGTAGCGCTGCGATTCGGTCCAGCGCTCCAGGCGCGCGCTGGCCATCCCGCACAGGCGGATCGCATCGATGCGCAAGCCGTCCCGGGCGGCCGCGACATGGGGCATGGCGCCGGCCAGCGCTTCCTCCAGGCGGCCGGCGCCGAGATGGTCGATGGCGTCGACCAGTTCCGGCGGGTCGGCCGGCGCCTGTCCGGTTTCCATCGCGGCCGGTGCGCTGCATTCTTCAACGATCCGTTCGGCATCCATGCCCGGCAGGCGCAGGTAGGCGATGACCGGTCGCGTGGTCTTCTTGTCCTTTTTTTCCCCACGTTCGACCTGCACATTGTCGATCGAGACGAACGGGTCGCCTTCGGTGCGGTACAGCGTCACCGCGCTGTAGCGTGCGGCGTCCGCCTCGACGCCGGCGCCGAGGATCGAAAACAGTTCACCGGGCTCGGTCTCAAACCGGTGCACGGCGACGTCGGGTTCGTCGATCCAGGCGAATCTGCGCGGCAGCTCGAACGGCGTCGCCCAGCCGCCGGTCAGCTCGCAGAACGGTTCTTCGGCCGCGCCGCGCGCCAGCGAGCGGGGCAAGGTGGCCAACAGGATGAATTCGACGATCCAGCTGGCGACGAGCGCGCTGCCCTCGATCCGCATTCCCGCGACGTGGCGCACTTCGTTCTCGGCCAGCAGCATCCCGAAGCGCCACATGTCCAGGGGAGCCGCGAGCAGCGACGCGAAGCTGCCGGCGTCGGCGATGGCAAGCCAGGCGGCCCAGTGGGCGTACCAGCCCGCGACGCCGATCGCCAGGCCCAATCGGCCCATCCATATGGGGTGGCGCGCCTTCGCCTGGCGCGCCACCTGGCGCGCGGACACGCCCATGACGACCGCGAAGACGCCCATGGCGAACCAGTTGAGCAGGACGAGCGGCGAGTGGATCGTCAGCCAGGCATACAGCCAGGCCGGGATCACGACCAACAGCGCGCAGGCGGCCGTCGCGACGATCGCCTGCGCCGGCAGGCGGCCCGACGGCACGTAATAGGCTGAGCTCATGGCGTGTCCTCCGGCTTGGGTGCGGGGCGGACCAGGGCCAGCGCCCGCAAGTCAGGCGTAGCGTTGCCCACGCAGAGCAGCGGCGCATCGTGTTCGAGCGCGGCATGCGCGGCCAGCGCCAGCGCGGCGACGAAGGGCACGGCGCCGCATGCGCCGCAGGCCGGGCCGAGGCGGACGATGTCGCTGGCGTTGTCGAGGTGCGGCGTGGTGGCGCCGCCGAACTCCATCAGTTCGAGCGTGTGGCGCGTGTCGGCGCCGGTGTCGGCCACGACCATCGCGATGGCGGCCGGTGCGATCGCCGTGCCCTGCAGCAGGCGCCCGGCGAGCGTGTTCAGGCGCTGTGCCGACAGGCGTTTGAGGCTGGTGGATGCGGGATCGCAGGCGTCGGCTTCCAGGCTGACGTGCGCGATGCCGGCCCCGTCCGCGGCCGGCGCCAGCAGCAGACCGGCCGCGCCTTCGCCGGGGATACGGCCGCGTGGGTGAAAGGAGGTGAACAGCGTGCCGTTGGCCGACCAGTGGTCGACCGTCTCCTGGCCGACGTGGGAGCAGAAGGCGAGCAGGATCGTCGCGGCGGGTGTCGACGCTCTTTCCGCTTGCTGCCCAAGCCTAGCAATGAACGGCGCCGGGGCTGCCAGCTCGGTCACGTCGATGCGGGCTGCGGGCCAGCCAGCCTGCGCCAGCACCTGCCTGCACCACATCGACGCCGCCTGGCGCTGTTCCATCTGCCAGTCATCCGGCAGCGCCAGGGCCAGTTGCAGCATGAAAGGCGTGCCTTCGTCTGGCACCGGCAGCCCTGTCGCGCGGTCGGCCAGCTCGCGCAGCACCGCCGTGCCAAGGACGAGTGCGCGCCACATCTCGTCGCTGAAACGCGGCGCCGGCGTGGCGTAGCTGTCCAGCCAGTCGGCTATCTCTTCACGCACCGCTGCATCCCCGGCCTGTTCGCAGCGTGCGCTCATGACCGGTAAGCCGTCGTCGTCGACCAGTTCGCGGTCAAGGTCGGCATCGACCTTGTTGGCGGCAAGCGCGGCGCCCAGTTCGTCGGCGGAGGCGCCGTGCGGCGTGCGCAGCGCGCCGGCGAGGATGGACAAGGTCGGGCAAGGTCGTTTCTGGACGGCATCCTGCTGCACTGCCTGCGCGGCGGCGGCCTGCGCGACAGGCTGGCGCGCGAGCAGCCTGCCGCCGATGCGGGTGAACCATCCTGGGGACGGCGCTGCCGTGGTCGTGGTGGTTGACATGGGCTCAGACCTGGTCGATGGTGGTTTGCTGGCCGGCGATCAACGTCGCGCCGCAGGCGGTCTTGTCGCCATGCCGCGCCGCCGCCTTGCCGTCGACGATCAGGGTCGCATCGCCTTCGACGATCGGCCCGGGGCCGTGCTTGGGGCAGCTCGTCCTGTCGCCCATGCGGGCGATGCCGACGCCGTCGATATCGCTGTTGGGCGAGGCTTCCGGCACGACGCCGCCGTGCGAGGTCTTGTCGCCGAGTCTGATCAGTGCTCCTGCCATGCTTGTTCTCCCTTTTATTCACGACATCGCTCAGGACATCACCGCCAGCAGCTCGAGCCTGAGCTCCTTCATGCCGGCCGGGACGTAGATCGAGATCGACTGCGTCTTGAGCATGCGCTCGTACATCGGCCCCTTCGCCTCGAGGATGAAGTAACAGGTATCGGGCCGTACGGGGATCGCCGCCGGCGGTTGCGGCGTGTACTGCAGGCGCACGCCGGGCATGGCCGAGAGCACGAATTTCTCGACGTCGTCCGGTGCGCCGACCTTGAAGCGCAGCGGCGCCACGTCGACCAGTTCCACCGCCGGGATGTCGGCCGAGACGGCGATGTAGAAGGTGGTGTCGTCGTCGATCTTGCCCGAGTCGAGCATGCCGATGTGGTAGCAGGGCCGCACCTCGTTGAGGGCGATGCCGAAGTACTTGGCCGAGATGACCGTGTCGAGCAGCTCGCGGATGATCTGGTGCAGCTTGGCGAAGGCGGGACCGGGATCGTGGTGCTGGTAGGAAGGCAGGTCGGACAGCGTCCAGTTCTTGGAAAAGGTCATCAGGCCGCCGGCCACGTCCAGCAGCGCCTCGAACACGCGTTCGGGATGCAGCGCCGGCTGGTTGAAGTGGTGCGACAGCGTCGCGTAGGCCGAACTGGCCGTGTGCAGCAGCCAGAACGACGACATGTCGCCCGAGCGGAATTCGATCACGTTGCGGGTCGGCTCGCGGTGGTGGCCGTACAGCGCGCCGACCTTGGCCTGCAGCGCGTCGAGCAGGCGGCGCAGCTGCTGGAACAGGGCCGGGGCGGCGCCCAGCGACATCGACGGCGGCACCAGCGCCGGATCGAGCTCGAAGCCGCCGGTGGCGCTTCTTCGCACGCGCAGCAGGGGAAAGTGGATGTAGGCGTCGCGCGGCTCGAATTCGGACACCAGGCGCAGCGCGCGCTTCAGGTAGGCCAGCTGCACCGGCGCCGCCTGCGTGTAGAGGTCGGGCGTCTCCTCGTTGGCCTGGATGAAGCGTGTCGTGCCGGCGGACTGCGTGGCGACTTGCCCCGGCTGGACGAAGTTGGCGTTGAAGGGCTTCAGTCCCGGCAGCGCCGCGTAATACGTCACGGCCTGCACCGACTGCTGCAGGCCGCTCAGGTCGACGGTGCCGGGCAGCTCGTCGAGGCCGGGCGCCTCATACAGCTCGCCGTCCTGGAAGCGCAGCGATAGTCCCAGCACGCGCAGCATGCCGCTGGCCAGGGCTTCGCGGTCGATCTCGAGCCCGTCGACCCCCCATGCATACGGATGCGCCGCCTTGACGCCCTTGTACAGGCAATGCTCGTGATAGGCGTCCTGGCGCTGGAAGTGCTGCGGGCGCAGCAGCAGACCTTCGCCCCAGAGAACTTTGCTGGTCATGGCTGTCGTTCCTTCACCTTGTTCTGTGCGAAAGGAAACGATAACGACGAGATGCTGTTGCGCATGTGAACTTGATCAAAGGTTGGCGCTGAACATCGTGGCAACATGCGATTGGTTTTCAGTTCGCAACACCAGCGTGTGCCAACGAGGGGGGATCGATGAAAGGATTCACGCCGGACCTGTTCGACCGCCTGCTCGGCCAGCCGCTGCGCAATGGCGTGGTGGTCGCGCGCCTGAACGTCGAGGAACTGAAGGATGCGGTGGCGCGCGACCTCGAAGCGCTGCTCAACACGCGCTCGACCATCCAGGACGGCGCGCTGGTCGGTTTTGCCGAATGCGGCCAGTCGATGGTCGGCTATGGGCTGTGCGATTTCGCCGACCGTTCGCTGTCCAGTCCCACTGACCGCGCCCACATCTGCACCTGCATCGAAAAGACCATCGCGCGCCATGAGCCGCGGCTGCAGAACGTGAAGGCGCTGCTCGAGATGCAGGGCGATGGCGGCGCGCCCTCGGTCAATCGCCTGAGTTTCTCGATCACGGCGGTGCTGGTGGGGAGCATGTCGCAGGAGCCGGTCAATTTCGACGCCGTGCTGCAGCCGTCCACGCTCCAGTACAGCATCCGCAAGGCCGGCCGCGCGGGCGCGGGCAATGCCGCCGGCGCGGCATCATCGGCATCATCCACGGCGGCGGGAGCCTGAGTTGGACCAGCTGCTTCCCTATTATGAAAGCGAACTGGCCTACCTGCGGCGCAACCTGCGCGAATTCGCCGAGCGCTATCCGCGCATCGCCGGCCGCTTGTTGATCAGCGGCGAGGTATGCGAAGACCCGCATACCGAACGCATGATCGAGTCGTTCGCCTTCCTGAACGCCCGCATCGCCAAGCGCCTGGACGACGACTATCCCGAGTTCACCGAGGCGCTGTTCGACGTGCTGTATCCGCACTACCTGCGGCCCTTTCCATCGTGCTCCATCGCGCACCTGGATGTCGCCGCCGCGGCCAGGCAGCAGACCACGGTCAACACCATCCCGCGCGGCACCAAGCTGACCACGCGCCCGGTGCGCGGCGTGGCTTGCATCTTCCGCACCGTGTACCCGGTCGCGATGGCGCCGCTGGTCCTGAACCGTGCGGTGTTCTCGCCGATCATTCACGCGCCGGATGCGGTGCGCCTGCCGCCCGGCGCCAGCGCGAGCATCAGCCTGTCCCTGAACGTCGTCTGCGATGGGGGCGGCCTCGAGGCGATCGACCTGCCGGCGCTGCGCCTGTTCCTCGATGGCGAACCCTCGTTCTGCGCGGCCCTGCGCGACGCGCTGCTGGCGCGCACGGTCGCGGCCTACGTGCAGCCCGAGGGCGGCCACTGGATCGCCCTGCCAGCGCTGCCGGTGCGCGCCGCCGGCTTCGTCGAGGACGACGCCCTGATCGACTTCCCGGCCCGCTCCCACACCGCCTACCGCCTGCTGACCGAATATTTCTGCTTTCCCGAGAAGTTCAACTTCGTCGACCTCGACCTGGCGCTGCTGGCGCGCAGCCTGCCCGCGGGCACGCGCCGCCTTACCGTGCACCTGGCCCTGAACGGGATCCGCAGCGACGCGAACCTGGCGCGCATGCTGTCCACCCTGTCGACCAACAACCTGGTGGCGGGCTGCACGCCGGTGATCAACCTGTTCGCCCAGCGCGGCGAACCGATCCGCCTGACCCATGCCACGGCCAGCTATCCGGTGCTGGCCGATGCGCGCCGCGCCTATGCCTACGAGGTCAATGCGATCGACGAAGTCAACCTGGTGCGCCAGACGCCGCAGGGCGAGACCGTGGTGCGGTTCCAGCCCTTCTATTCGCTCAAGCATGCGCAGACGCCCGAGCAGAACGGGCATTACTGGGCCATGCGCCGCGACGACACGATGGCCGAGCGCAGCCCGGGTTTCGAGACCCAGATCTCGATCGTCGACATCGACTTCGACCCGGCCGACGTCGAGACCACGACCCTGAACCTGGAGCTGACCTGCACCAACCGCGACCTGCCGCAGCTGCTCAGCTACGGCCAGCCGGGCGGCGACCTGTTCCTCGAAGGCGGATCGGGCGTGCGCGAGATTGCCTTCCTGCGCAAACCCAGCCCCACCTGGCGCTTCTCGCGCGGACGCAGCGCGCACTGGCGCCTGATCTCGCTGCTCTCGCTCAACCACCTGTCGCTGGCAGACGGCGGCGTCGACGCCTTCCGCGAGATGCTGGCCCTGCACGACTTGCCACGCTCGGCGGCGTCGACGCGCCAGGTCGGCGGCGTCAATGCGATCGCCTATACGCCCACCAGCGCCTGGCTGTCCGGGAACCCCTTCAACTGCCTGGTGCGCGGGGTCGAAGTGCGCATCGCGATCGATGAAGAGGCGTTCGTGGGGAGCGGCATCCATGCCTTCGCCCACATCGTCGAGCGCTTCCTGGCGCTGTACGTGCACGCCAACAGCTTCACCCAGCTGGTGATCGTGTCCCACCAATCCGGAGAGGAGCTGCTGCGATGCGGGCCGAGAAGCGGAGAACTGAGTCTCCTGTAATCGAACGCCTGCTGCGCGAGCCGTGGCGCTTCGAGTTCTTCCAGGCGGTGCGCGTGCTCGAGCTGTGGCTCAAGCGCCGCGGGCGGGGGCCGCATGGCCTGGTGGCGGACATGCTGCGGTTCCGGAACACCCTCTCCCTGGGTTTCCCGGCCAGCCAGATCGAAGCCATCGAGCCCGAGCTGCGCGACCTCGAGGTCGGCATGCCCTTCGAGCTGCCGATCGACGCCGCCGCGCTGGGCGAGGCGGTGCGCGAAGGAACCTTGCGCCATGTGCACCTGACTCCCGCCTTCATGGGCCTGCTGGGCGGGCATGGCGTGCTGCCGGCCCACTACACCGAGCGCATCGCCGAACACGGGGCGCGCCACAAGAACGAAGACGAGGACGACGGCCCGCGCGCCTTCCTGGACGCGTTCTCGAACCGCTCGCTGGCGCTGTTCTACGGCGCCTGGCGCAAGTACCGCTTGCCGTTCAAGTACCAGCTGAACGGCCAGGATGCCTTCCTGCCCCTGCTCCTGTCCCTGGCCGGCCTGGGCGACGCCGCGCTGCGCCGGCGCCTGGCCGGCGAAGCCGACGGCGCCGTGCTGGACGAATCGATCGGGTATTTCGCGGCCGCGATCCGGCATCAATCGGTGTCCGCCGTGCAGCTGGCGCGGGTGCTGTCGGAATACTTCGGCGAGCAGGTCGAGGCCGAGCAGTTCATCGGTTCCTGGTACGACGTGCCGCCGGCGCAGCAGACCACGCTGGGCCAGGACAGCGCCGTCCTCGGCACGCGCGCGATCGCCGGCGCGCGCGTCTGGCAGCGCAGCTTGCGCCTGCGCCTGGTGGTGGGGCCGCTGGGGCATGCCGGCTTCCAGGGCTTCCTGCCGGGCGGCCTGGCGGCGCGGGCCCTCGGGAGCGTGCTGGCGCTGTTCACGGGCGTCGCGCTCGAATACGAAGTCGAGGTGGTCCTGCGCGCCGCCGACGTCCACAACACCACGCTGGACGACCTGCATCCCGGCCGCCTCGGCTGGGACGCCTTCCTGGTGCTGGACGCCCCGCCGGGCGACCGCCACGACGTGCGCTATGAGCTGAACGCGGCCTGAACACCCAGGCCGGTCGGGCATCCCGCTCCCCTTGAGCTCCTGTCGAACGCACCCACCGGCGCCCGATGGCGTATCCTGATGATGTCAGGCTTTGCGCCTCAATGAACGGGAATGGTGATGAGCGAACGTATCATCTCGGCGATCAAGCTGGGCGGCCAGCAGCTGGCCGCCGTGGTCACGCTGCCGGGGCCGGAACGCTACGAGTACTTCATCAAGCGCGTCGCCGACGCGCGCGAGGTGTGGGGGCTGTACCAGGACGGCTGGGCCCTGGCCAAGACCGACGACGGCACCCTGGTGTTTCCGATGTGGCCGGCGAGCGACTACGCCAGCCTGTGCGCCGAATACGAATGGGACGGCTATGACGCCCAGGCCTTCTCGCTCGAGGAACTGATCGACGAACTGCTGCCGCAGCTGGAAGAAGACCGGGTCTTGCCAGGTGTGTTCTACACCCCGGGCGACAAGGGCATCACGCCCAGCGTGGTCCAGCTGATCGGCGACCTGGAGGACGAGCTGCGCCGGACCTGATTGCGCATGCGGACCGGATACCGTATCGTCCTCACCTTCTCCCCCCCAGCAACAACACCACCACTTCCAGCGCGTTGCCGGCGATCCCGACCCCGAGCCCGGCGTTGCTGACGCTGTCCACCGCCTCCTGGCCCTCGCGCCGCCCCAGTGTCATCAAACTGTGACCAAACTGTCACGGAGTCGTCATCTTGCCTTACTACTATGCAGTGGCTTTCCTTTCCCACACTAAAAAACAGGATCCACTTCCGTGAACAAGCCGACCGATTTCGCCCGCATCCCTGCCGAACATGATGATGTCGATTCGAACAACTCGTCGAACGAACACTTCAGCGACGTTCTCCAGAAACGCCTGAGCCGCCGCAGCATGTTGCGCGGCGGCGCCGCAACGGCTGCGACCGCCCTGCTCGGCAGCTTCGGCCTGACCGCCTGCGGCGGTTCGGACGACGATCCTGTCACCCCGCCGCCACCTACCGGCACCAACCCGCCGCCGGCGCCGGTCGAAAAGCTGCTCGGCTTCACCGCCGTCGGCAAGAGCCTGGCCGATAAAGTGGTCGTCCCGGCCGGCTATACCGCCACCGTCCTGTACGCGCTGGGCGATCCGCTCACCAGCAGCACCCCGGCCTTCAAGAACGACGGCACCGACACCGATTTCGAAAACCGCGCGGGCGACCACCACGACGGCATGGAATTCTTCTCGCTGTCCGACACCGGCGGCGTCTCGACCAGCGGCGCCACCCGCGGCCTGCTGGCGATGAACCACGAAGCCACCACCAACGAAGGCCTGCCGTCGTACTTCGTGCACGCCAACGGCGGCACCAATGCGCTGCCACGCCCGGCCGCCGAGGTGGACAAGGAAATGGCCCTGCACGGCCTGTCGGTCCTCGAAGTGCGCAGCAACAGCGGCAAATGGGAATACCTGTCGGGTTCGACCTTCAACCGCCGCGTGCACCAGCAGACCGAAGTCCAGCTGTCGGGCCCTGTGCGCGGCAATGCCCTGGTCAAGACCAAATACTCGCCGGACGGCACCAAGTTCCGCGGCACGATCAACAACTGCGGCACTGGCCGCACCCCATGGAACACCTATCTGTCGGGCGAAGAAAACTGGGCCGGCTACTTCACCCGTTCGGCGACCGACAATGCCGCGCGCGGCGACAAGAGCGTCGTTTCGCTCAACCGCTACGGCATGTCGCAGGGCGCAGCCTCGCGTCACGGCTGGGAAACCGGCGGCGCCGACGACAAGTACCAGCGCTGGGACCTGAGCAAGAAGGGCACCTCGACGGACGGCAGCGACGATTATCGCAATGAACTGAATGGCGAAGGCTATATCGTCGAGATGGACGCCTACGACAAGACCCGCGCGATCAAGAAGCGCACTGCGCTGGGCCGCTTTGCCCACGAAAGCGCCTCGTTCGGCCGCCTGGAAGCCGGCAAGCCCCTGGCCGTCTACATGGGCGACGATTCGCGCGGCGAATACATCTATAAATTCGTCTCCACCGCACCGTGGAACCCGGCCGACTCGGTCGCCGCCGACCGTATCGCCACCGGCGACAAATACCTCGACAGCGGCAAGCTGTACGTGGCCAAGTTCAACGCCGACGGCAAGGGCCAGTGGATCGAGCTGACCATCGCCAACGCCGCCATCGCCGGCTACGCGACCTACAAGTTCGCCGACCAGGCCGACGTGCTGGTCAACGCCCGCCTGGCCGCCGACGCCGTCGGCGCGACCAAGATGGACCGTCCGGAATGGTGCGCGGTGAACCCGGCCAACGGCGAGATCTACTACACGCTGACCAACAACAGCAACCGCCGCGTCGAGCCGAGCAGCTCGAGCCAGGTCGCCCCGGATGCCGCCAACCCGCGTTCGTACACCGACATGAAGGGCACCACCGCCCAGCTGGGCAACTCGAACGGCCACATCATCCGCGTGCGTGAAGACGCCGCCGGTTCGACCGCCACCAGCTTCGCCTGGGACGTCTACCTGTTCGGCGCCGAAGCCGCCGCCGATGCGTCCCGCATCAACCTGTCGGGCCTGACCAACGACCAGGACTTCTCGAGCCCGGACGGCCTGGCCTTCAGCACCTCGACCGGCATCTGCTGGTTCCAGACCGACGATGGCGCCTACACCGACGTCACCAACTGCATGATGGTGGCCGGCCTGCCGGGCAAGGTGGGCGATGGCAAGAAGGTTTCCCTGAGCTATCCGAAGACCGACGGCTCGACCCTGAACGTCGACACCTTCGTGGGCAAGGCCGCCAGCGCCGATACGCTCAAGCGCTTCCTGGTCGGCCCGGTCGGCTGCGAACTGACCGGCATCACCGAGACCCCGGACGGCAAGGCGCTGTTCGTCAACATCCAGCACCCGGGCGAGACCACCGCCGCCGCGAACATCGGCGATGCCAGCAAGTACACCAGCCAGTGGCCGGCGAACGCGGGCTACGGCGCCGGCAAGCGTCCGCGCTCGGCGACCCTGGTCATCACCAAGAACGACGGTGGCCGCATCGGTTCGTAATCTGACGTAAGGCCGGATTGGGCCGGTTGCGCAAGCAGCCGGCCCTTTCCTTTTATGGCGCGCAAGACGCGATGGGCCGCGCCATGTCAGCATCGAGCGGACCGACCAACGAGGAGCCGCCATGCCTGCCCTGCCGCTATCGACCTACCTGCGCCTGGCGCGCGCCAGCGCCGCCTACGACGTCATCCAGATCCTGCCCTTCGCCACGCCCTGGACCTTTGCCCTGCTGCTCGACCGGCTGTCGGCGTTGAACGTGTGGCTGGGCGGCGCGCCGCTGCCGCCGTTCGCGCCGCTGCACCTGTTGTTGTCCTCTCTCTTAGGCACCCTGGTGCTGCTGTGGTGCGCCGTGCGCCTGAAGGAACCGAGCCTGCGCCTGGGCCGCTTCGACGGCCTCGGACGGCTGCTGTTCGCGTTCTGGATCGGCTGGGCGATGCTGAATGCGGATCTGCCGGTGCTGTGGCTGTTCCTGGTCCCCGAGCTGCTGTGGGGCGTGGCAGAGTGGTGGCCGGTCGCTCAGGCGAGCGGCAGCAGCACGCCGCGCGCCGCCTTCACCAGCGACATCCCCATGCGCTCCAGCCGCGGCGGCTGAATGCGCCAGGCGTGCCAGTACAGTGGCACGTCGTGGAACAAGTCCGGGGCCAGGTCGACCAGTTCTCCATTTTCGAGAAACGCGCCGCATTGCTCCTCCGGCAGCATGCCGTAGCCCATGCCGTAACGTACCGCGTGCACGAAGGGATCGCTGGCCGGCACGTAGTGGAATGGATAGGCGCCGTCCGGCAGGCCGAAGTGGGTGAGCAAGAAAGAAGACTGCATCGCATCCTTGCGGTCGAACACCACCAACGGGGCGCGCTGGGCCGCCGTGCGCGTCATCCCGTCCGGGAACCAGCGCCGCGCGAAGTCGCTCGATGCCACCATCCGGTAGCGCATCACGCCGAGCGGGCTGGCGCTGCAGCCGCGCATCGGCTCGGTCTCTCCCGAGATGCAGGCCACCGCGTGGCCGCCCTCCAGCAGCGCGAAGGTATGGCCCTGGTTGTCGAGGACGAATTCGGCCAGTAAGCCTTCCGCATCCAGGATGGGCGCCAGCACCGGCAGCAGCCAGGTAGCCAGCGTGTCGTTGTTGACGGCCAGCGTGACCCGCGCCGGGCCGGGGTCATCCTTCATCCCGGCCAAAAATTCCGATTCGAGCAGCGTGGAGCGGCGCAGGTATTGCAGCAGCCGCGTGCCGGGCGCGGTCGGACGGCAGGGACGGCTGCGCACCAGCAGCGGCGTGCCCAGCTCTTGCTCGAGCGCCGCGATGCGTTGCGAGATCGCCGACGGCGTCACCTTGAGCTGGGCGGCGGCGCCTTCGAGGCTGCCGCAATCGATGGCGGCCAGGAAGGCGGCGCTGCGGCGGGGATCGATGGTCATGAATTAGATTTTCTTAAGTAACCTGAATAATCATGAATATAATTGAAGTAAGCCCGCCGGGCTGGGATAGTGGCGCTTTCACGAAGGAGGCGGCCATGTTCTCGCATCAGGTTTATCTACAGGGGCTGGTCCTGGGCGCCGGCCTCATCATGGGCATCGGCGCCCAGAACGCCCATGTGCTGCGCACGGCGGTGCGCGGCCGGCACGTGCTGCCGACAGTGCTCACCTGCATCGTGGTCGACGTGATCCTGATCGCTGCCGGCACCGCCGGCCTGGGCGCCCTGATCGAAGCGTCGCCGCTCCTGATGGCGGTGGCGCGCTATGGCGGCGCCGCCTTCCTGATCTGGTATGGCTTGCGCTGCTGGCGCAGCAGCCTGCGCGGCGGCGCCTCGCTGGCGGCCGACCCGTCGGCGCAGGCGCAGACCCTCGGCGCGGCGCTGGCGAGCGTGCTGGCGCTGTCGCTGCTCAATCCGCACGTCTATCTCGACACCGTGGTGTTGCTGGGCGCCGTCGGCAGCAGCCTGGCGGCCGAGCAACGCAGCTCCTTCGCGCTCGGCGCCATCACGGCCTCGATCCTGTGGTTCACGGCGATCGGCGTCGGCGCCCAGCGCTTCGCCCCGGTGCTGGCACGGCCGACGGTGTGGCGGGTGTTCGAGGCGCTGACCGGCGCCATGATGCTGGTGCTGGCGGCGTTGCTGCTGATAGACAGTTGAGCAAAATAGTGGATGGACGGCAAGCTTATCGGTGTAAAGTTGCCATTTACCCATCCACCGCCCGGAGGCTGCTTGAACCGCTTGACCCTGAACGTCCTCTCCCTGTGCCTGGCCGCCGCCGGCCTTTGTTCCGTCCATGCCGCCCATGCTGCGGATGTGATCATCACCGCCGACCGCCTGCTCGACGTCAAGAGCGGCCGCATGATCCAGAACCCCGAGATCCTGGTGCGCGACGGGAAGGTCGTCAGCCTCAAGCCGGATGCCGCCACGCCGGCCGCCGCCGACGCGACCCGCATCGCCCTGCCCGGCATGACCCTGCTGCCCGGCCTGATCGACATGCACGTGCACCTCGATTCCGACCCGACCTACGGCGGCTACAAGGGCCTGGAATACAACGACCGCTTCTGGTCGGCGCTGGCCGTGGCCCATGCGGGCAAGACGCTGGATGCGGGCTTCACCACGGTGCGCAATCTCGGCGCCTCGGACTGGAACGACGTCGGCCTGGGCCAGGCGATCGCCGCCGGCAAGGTGCGCGGTCCGCGCATCGTGCCGGCCGCCTGGTCGTTCGGCGCGACCGGCGGCCATTGCGACAGCACCTACTTCCCGCCGTCGATGGAAGAGAAGAACAAGTACAACGCCGACAGCCCGGACGAAGTCCGCAAGTCGGTGCGCGAACTGCGCAAGTACGGCGCCCAGGTGATCAAGGTCTGCGCCACCGGCGGCGTCTTCTCGCGCAATACCGAACCGGGCCAGCAGCAGATGACCCTGGCCGAGCTGCGCGCCGCTGCGGAAGAAGCGCACCAGTGGGGCCTGCAGGTGGCGGCCCACGCCCACGGCGCGGCCGGCATCAAGGATGCAATCCGCGCCGGCATCAATACGATCGAGCACGCGAGCCTGATCGACGACGAAGGCATCCTTCTCGCCAAGAAACACGGCGCCTGGCTGGCCATGGACATCTATAACGGCAGCTACACGGCGGCCGAGGGCAAGAAGAACGGCGTGCTGGAAGATAATCTGCGCAAGGACCGCGAAGTGACGGAGCTGCAGCGCCAGAACTTCAGGAAGGCGCATGCGGCCGGGGTCAAGATGGTGTTCAGCACCGACGCCGGCGTGCACCCGCACGGCGGCAACGCCAAGCAGTTCGCCGTCATGGTCCAGTACGGGATGACGCCGCTGCAGGCGATCCAGACCGCCACCGTCAACGCGGCCGAGGCGCTGGCGCGCAAGGACGTCGGCGTCGTCGAACCAGGCCGCTATGCCGACATCGTGGCGGTGAAGGGCGATCCGACGGTCGACGTCACCCTGCTGGAAGCCCCGGCGGTCGTGATCCAGGGCGGCGCCGTCGTCAAGGGCGGCGCGATCTAAAGACTGCCCAGGCGCTCCAGGGGTTCCAACAGCGGAGCGCAGCGGTCCTTCACCAGCGCGTGCAGCAGCTTCACCGCAAACGAGAACTGCTTGCGGTGCGGGCACACCAGGTTCAAGGGGGTGGCTTCGCCGGGAACTTCCGGCAAGACCACCTCGAGCCTGCCCGCCGCCACGTCGGCGCAGACGTCGAGCCAGGATTTATAGGCGATGCCTTCGCCGGCGACGGCCCAGCGCCGCACCACGTCGGCGTCGTCGCTCACCAGCGACCCCTTGACCTGCACCACCTGGTCTCCTTCAGGCAGTGGAAAGCACCAGCGATCATAGATGCGACCGCGCAGGCGGTAGGCCAGGCAGCAGTGCGAGGCCAGGTCGGCCAGCGTTTGCGGGCGGCCATGCTGTTCCAGGTAAGCGGGAGAAGCGATCAGCACGCGCCGGTTCTCTGGCGCCACCGGCAGCGCGATGAAGCTGGCGTCGTCGATCTGGCCGTAGCGCAGCGCGATGTCGACCGGATCGCGAAACACGTCCGCCACCTGGTCCGACACCAGGAGCTGGATGTCCAGGCCCGGGTGCGCGCGCCGGAACTGTGCGATCCACGGCAGCAGCACGTTGCGGCCGAAGTCGGACGGCGCCGCCACCTGCAAGGTGCCGGTCAGGGACGCGTTCTCGCCGCGCATGCCCTCATGGCCGTCGCGCAGCGCCTGCAGCGCATCCTGGGCAAACGGCAGGTAGCGCTTGCCCTCGTCGGTCAGGCGCAGGCTGCGCGTCGAGCGCGCGAACAGGCGCACGTCGAGTTCGCGCTCCAGCCTCTGGATCGCCGCGCTGGCCTGGCCGGGCAGCAGGTTCACTTCGCGTGCGGCCTGCGAAAAGCTGCCCAGGGCGGCGGCGCGCACGAACAGCGACAGGTCGTCGAGGCGGATCATTTTCTCTCCCACAGTGAAAGTGAAACCCTGCGGTGGCGCTGTTTCGCGGCGCGGCTCTTCTCTAGAATCGTTGTCACTGTATTGCCCCCACTTTATTCCTGGAGAAGAAAATGAAAGCGATAGTCTATACCCAACACGGCCTGCCCATTGACGACCCGCAGGCCCTGGTCGACACCGAACTGCCCATGCCGCTGACCGGCCCGCACGATCTGCTGGTCGAAGTGCGCGCGGTCTCGGTCAACCCGGTCGACACCAAGATCCGCCAGGGTTCCGCCGTGAGCGAGCCGCGCGTGCTGGGCTGGGACGCCAGCGGCATCGTGCGCGCCGTCGGCGCCAGCGTGACCCTGTTCGCGCCTGGCGATGAGGTGTTCTATGCCGGCTCGATCGTCCGCCCCGGCTCCAACAGCCAGTTCCAGACGGTCGACGAGCGCATCGTCGGCAAGAAGCCCGCCAATCTCGGCTTCGCCGAAGCGGCCGCCCTGCCCCTGACCTCGATCACGGCCTGGGAGTTGTTGTTCGACCGTTTGCGCGTGCCGGAAGGCGGCGGTGAAGGCAAGTCGCTGCTGATCATCGGCGCCAGCGGCGGCGTCGGTTCGATCCTGACCCAGCTCGCGCGCCGGCTCACCAAGCTCACCGTGATCGGCAGCGCTTCGCGCGACGCCACCCGCGAATGGGTGACCAAACTCGGCGCCCACCATACGGTCGACCACACCCGCCGGATGCAGCCGCAGCTCGAAGAACTGGGCTTTGCCAACGTCGATATCGTGATCAGCCTGACCCACACCGACCGCCATTACCAGGACATCATCGAAGCGCTGGCGCCGCAGGGCCAGCTGGCGCTGATCGACGATCCGGCCACGCTCGACGCGGTGCCGCTCAAGCGCAAGTCGATCTCGCTGCACTGGGAGCTGATGTTCACCCGCTCGATGTTCGAAACGGCCGATATGGTGCGCCAGCACAAGCTCTTGAACCGGGTGGCCGCGATGATCGAGGACGGCACCCTGACCACCACGCTGGGCGAGCACTTCGGCACGATCAATGCCGCCAACCTGCGTCGCGCCCATGCTCTCATCGAGAGCAACCGCGCGATCGGCAAAATCGTGCTCGAAAACTTTTAAGTTTCAGATCGCTTAAGATCGTTGGATTGACCATCAGAAGGAGCACCATGAATATCCTGTCGGCCGCACAGAAACGCCATACCGCCAAAGCCTACGATGCAGAGCGCCGCATCCCCGAAGAAGTGATGCAGCAAGTGTACGACCTGCTGCGCAGCAGCCCGTCGTCGGTGAATTCGCAGCCGTGGCACTTCGTCGTGGCCAACACGCCGGAAGGCCGTGCGCGCATCGCCAAGGCGGCCCAGGGCGGCTATTCCTATAACGCGGCCAAGATCCTTGATGCGTCACACGTGATCGTGCTGTGCTCGCGCATCGACATGGACGACGCGCACCTGGAAGCCCTGCTGGACCAGGAACAGCGCGATGGGCGCTTCCGCGACGCCGCCGCACGTGCCGGCCAGGACGCCGGTCGCCGTGGTTACGTCCACCAGCACCGCTTCGGCGGCAAGGACGTGGCGCAGTGGCTCGAAAAGCAGGTCTACCTGGCGCTGGGCACGGCGCTCCTCGGCGCGGCCACGCTCGAGATCAACGCGACCCCGATGGAAGGCTTCGACCAGAAGATCCTGGACGAGGAGTTCGGCCTGAATGCGAAAGGCCTGACCAGCCTGGTGCTGGTGAGCTTCGGCTATTCGTCGGAAAGCGACTTCAATGCCGGCCTGCCGAAATCGCGCCTGACGCAGGAAGCGACCTTCACCTTCATCTGATTGTGTGACCTCTGCCACCTGCGGGTGGCTTGTGAAAACGGCGTGCAGCGATGCACGCCGTTTTTTTGCGTCCTGCTCCCGGATTCAGTAGCACGCATGATGGCTTAAATAGAGGGATATACGGCCAACGGGCCATGCTCCAACTCCGTAGACTGTTTTCATCGACAAGGAAACACCAACAAGGAGAACGACATTGCCACGACCGCACAAGCTACCACCGCCCTGATCACCGGCGCCTCGACCGGCATCGGCGCCCGCTACGCCCAACGCCTGGCCGAACGCGGCTACGACCTGGTGCTTGTGGCGCGCAACCAGCAGCGCCTCGAGCAGGTCGCCGCCCGGCTGCGCGCCGAGACCGGCCGCAAGGTCGACATCCTGGCCGCCGACCTCACCCAAGGCGCCGACCTGCGCCGCGTGGAAGAACGCCTGGCAAGCGATGCCGCGATCACCCTGTTGCTGAACAATGCCGGCCTGGGCGCCACCGCCAGCATGCTCGATTCGAGCGTCGAAGACCTCGATCGCATGATCGCCCTGAACGTGACGGCGCTGACCCGCCTGACGCGCGCCGTCGTGCCGCGCCTGGTGGCGCGCGGCCAGGGCACCATCATCAATATCTCGTCGATCGCCGCCGTCGCTCCCGAGGTGCTCAACGGCACCTACGGCGGCAGCAAGGCCTTCGTGCTGGCACTCACCCAGTCGCTGCAGCACGAAGTCGGCGCCAAGGGCATCCGGGTCCAGGCCGTGCTGCCGGGCGCCACCGCCACCGAATTCTGGGACCACGCCGGCGTGCCGGTCGCGCACCTGCCGCAAGAGATCGTGATGCCCGTGAATGACATGGTCGACGCCGCCCTCGCCGGCCTGGATCAGGGAGAAGTGATCACCATCCCGGCGCTGCCGGACAGCGCCGACTGGGACGCCTTCGAGAACGCCCGCCGCGCACTGGGGCCGAACCTGTCGCACACCAGGCCGGCGCCGCGCTACAGCGTTGCCCTGACTGAAGCCGCCTGAACGTCATCATCAATTCAAGGAGAACACCATGCAAATGAACGACAACACCATCCTCATCACCGGCGGCACCTCGGGCATCGGCCGCGGCCTGGCGGAAGCCTTCCACAAGCTGGGTAATACCGTGATCGTCGCGGGCCGCCGCAAGGCGCTGCTGGACGAGGTGGTGAAGGCCAATCCGGGCATGCACGCGGTCGAGCTGGACATCGCGGACCCCGCCAGCATCAAACAGGTCGCGGCCCAGCTCACGCAGGACTTCCCGAACCTCAACGTCCTGGTCAACAACGCCGGCATCATGCCCTTCGACGATGCGGCCGGGGCGGTCGACGAAGACGTGATGCTGTCCACCGTCACCACCAACCTGCTCGGTCCGATCCGCATGAGTTCCGCGCTGCTGGGCCACCTCAAACGACAGCCGCGCGCCACCATCATTAATAACACCTCGGTGCTGGCCTATGTGCCGCTGGCCTCGACCGCCGTGTATTCGGCCACCAAGGCGGCCCTGCACTCGTACACGCTGTCGCAGCGCTTCATGCTGCGCGATACCTCGGTGACCTTGCAGGAGATCGCCCCGCCATGGGTGAACACCGATCTGATCCACAAGGGCGACGATCCGCGCGCCATGCCGCTGGCAGATTTCATCGCCCAGACCATGGCGGGTCTTGCGACCGGCAAGGAAGAAGTGGTGGTGGAGTCAGCCCAGCCGATGCGGGATAACGCGGGGCCGGGCGAACACAAGCTGGTGAACGAGTTCAATGCTTACCTGGCGGCGAACCCGATTCCGACGCACTGAGGACCGGTCAAGGATCGAGCGGATCCCACGGATCGACGCGCAGCGAGCGCACCGACGGCGTGAACTCCACCTCGTACGGCGAGTGGCGCTGCCCGACGGCGCCCGGATCGTAGCCGAGTTCCGCCGGATTGCGGGCCGCGAACTCGGGGCTCGAGATGTAGCGGCTCTGGCTTGAATTGGCGACGACCAGCGTCGGCTTGTCCAGCGGCGCGCCCATCGCGTGCAGGCGTCGGGTGGCGTTGCGCAGATTGGTCGTGGTGTGGCGCGCATAGGGTTCGATCACGATGCGCTCGGCGGGAATCCCGAAGCGCTCGACCAGCGTCCTGCGCATCTCCACCGCCTCGACATAAGTCGATCCCTTCGGGTGCACGGCGGCGCCGCTGGTGATGATGAAGGCCACGTCGCCCTGCGCGAAGCGGCGCGCCGCCAGTTGCAGGTGCAGCTTGCTGCGCGCACTGATCGAGAGCGCCGGATTCTCGGGGCCGACGCCGGGGATGATGATCGCCGAGTAGCGGTAGCGCTGCCAGTCGGTCTTCTTGGCCAGCGCGAAGGGCGCCGCGTTGTGGGCCTGGTCGAGCGGCTCGAACAGCACGGCGTCGCGCCGCTCGTTGGCGTCGATCAGGGCGATGGCCAGCGCGATGCTGGGGTCCAGCCGCACCGCAGGGTCGTGCTTGCCGGCGTCGGCCAGCCAGATGGCATCCGCCACCGATGCCTTGAAGCCGGCGCCGTCGACCTTCTCGACGGGGCCGTCGATCATCGGATAGCGCGATTGCGTGCCGAAGCCATAGGTCTGCAGCACGGCGTTCAGGCCGCGCAGTTCGCGCACCACCTGGGCCCGGGCGCCGTCGTCGGCCATGCCCGGCGGCTTGCCGGATGCCGGCACGGCAGCCGCCACCGCATCCATGTCGGCATCGGTCCAGGTGGCCGCCAGCAGCAGGCACTTGGGCGCCAGCTCGCAGGCGTCGATGCGCTTTCTGCGTTGCTCCAGCACGGCGGCCAGGGCGGCCGGCGCGCGCTCGGGCTGGATCGAGGTCACCAGCGGGAACATGCGGCCCGCCATCAGCGACCAGTGGCGGTCGACCGCCGGTGCGGCGTGCAGGGGGAGTGCGGCAGCCAGCGCTGCCGTGAGCATGAGATGTTTGATCATCGTGTTACCAAGCCTTGCTGATGGAGAAGCGTGCGCTGCGTCCGAACACCGGACGGCCATAGATCGCCACGCTAGTGCCCTGGCCCGCCAGGGCGTCGGTGCGGGTATTGCCCTCGGTGAGGCCTTTTTCGTTCGTCAGGTTGTCGCCGGTGAGCTGGAACTGCCAGTCGCCGCGCGTGACGGTCACGCCCGCGCCGATCGTGTGGAAGGAAGGCAGCTCGGTCGCGTTGAAGAAGTCGACGTAGCGCTTGCCCATATAGGCCACGCTGCCGTAGACGTCGACCTGGTTGCCGGCGATGCCGAAGCTGTAGCTGGGGCGGATGTTGCCGAACACCTTGGGCTGGCGGATCAGCTGGTTGCCGATGATCTTCGACGGGTCGGCGCCGGTGGCGCTGGCGAAGTCGCGGTATTCGGGTTCCTGCACCGTCAGCGAGGCGTTCACCACGAAGCGGTCGGTCAGGTACCAGGCGCCGTCGGCCTCGGCGCCCTGCACCACGGCCTTGCCGTAGAACGGCACGGTCTGGTCGTTGCGGCCGGTGATCGGGTTGAAGGCCACGAACGAGGCGTTGAGCGGATCGAAGTTGGTGCGGAAGGCGGTCACGTACAGGTAGGAGCGCCCGAAGTTGGCCTTGACGCCGACCTCGTACTGGTCGGCCTTGGTGGTCAGCACCAGCGGGTCGACCGACGAGGCCACGTTCATCGTCGGCGGCACTTCCAGGTGCGACACGCGCGCGTAGCCGCCCAGGTTCGCGGTGAAGTCGTAGTTGGCGCCCAGGGTCCAGTTGGTGGTGCGCGGCTTGTAGACGTGTGACTGGCGCTCGCCGGTGAAGCGGCGCGTGGTGTCGTCGGCCAGGGTCGTGCCGTCGCCCAGGTTGGCCTGCGCGGTCAGCAGCGCGTAGCCGTCGTAGCGGTAACGCTCGGTGCGCACGCCGGCATCCAGGCGCAGCTGGTCGTTCACGGTCCAGGTGTCGTTCAGGTACAGCGCCCCCATGCGCGCTTCGACGTCGCCCTGGTTCAGGGTCGTCGTGTAGCGCAGCACGCCGTTGTCGGTGACCGAGCCGAGCACCGCGCCGGAATCCGAATACGCCACCAGGTCGAGGGTGCGCGGCCGGCCCTTCACCTCGATCAGCATGTCGTTGTACACCGACTTGGTGGTGGTGCCGTAGGCGCTGGCATAGAAGCCGGCCTTCACGTCATGGCTGCCGATGCCGGTCTCGAAGGTGCGCGTCAGGTTGACGTCGGCCTGGTGCGAATAGAAGGTGGCGCCCATCGCGCGGTACTGGCCCTGCATCACCAGGCCCGAGTCGCTCGCCGGGTCATAGGCTTGTGCGCCTTTGCTGCCGGCGACCGCATAGCCCAGGCGCGCGACCGGCCCGAAGGCGGCCCTGGCGGAGTTCATGAAGCCGTTGGCGAAGGTGGTCGGGTCGGCCGGGTTCGAGGTCGAATAGAAGGCGTCGAAATTGAGCTTGCCGCGGGTGGCGCCAGCCTTGGCCGACAGCTGCCAGGCGCCGAGGTCGCCCTCGTACTGCAGGCCTAGGTTGCCGAATTCGAGGTGGCGGCCGTCGGCCAGGTCGCGCGTTTCGGTCTGCAAGGCGCCGGCGCCGTTCAGGTATTGCTGCGGCACGCTGCGCAGGGACGGCGAATTCATCGTGCCGTCGAAATAATCGATGTAGCGGTCGAGCGAGACCGCCGGGTTGCGCGGATCCGAGACCGGGATCGGCAGGTAGAAGGTGTTGTGGTCGTTCAGGTAGTTGGCGCTCAGCTTCCAGGTGCCGGTGTCCGTTACGTGCTTGATGTTGGCGCGGATCTGGCCGCCGCGGTCGTTCGGGAAGCCATTGTCGCGGTGGCCATCGTCCTCGCGAATGAAACCGCCGACGGCGTAATAGGTCTTGTCGTCGATCTTGCCCGACTGGTAGGCGTCCAGGCGCTTGAGGCCCGTCGTGCCGACCGTGACCCGGGCCTTGCCCATGGTTTTCTCGGAGCCGGTGACGGTGGTGTTGTTGACGATGGCGGCGGCCTGGCTGGCATAGATCGGCGCCGGGCCACCGCGCACGATTTCCACGTTCCTGGTCATCAGGTCGTAGCGGTTCATGCTGTCGCCGCGGAAGAAGAAGCCGTTAATCTCGGTCATCAGGGGCAGCCCGTCCTGCTGGAACAGGGCGTAGCCGTCGTCGGTCGGGATGCCGCGCACCCGGGTCACGTTCTGCACTTCGCCGCCGGTGGCCTCGACCTGGATGCCGGGCATCTTGCCCAGCAGGTCGGCCATGTTCAGCGGCGCCAGTTTCTGGATGTCGCCCTGCGACAGGGAGTTCACCGCATACGACACGTCGAAGCGGCGCTGCGGGCGCGCCGAACCGGTGACCACCACCACCTGGGCATCGCTGACGGCATCGGCATCCTGGCTGGCGGCCGGCGCCGGGGTTGCCGCCGCAGGGGCTTCCTGGGCTGCTGCGCAGGGGCCGAGCACCGCGAGGGCGCCGAGTGCGCAATGCAGCGCGAGGGTCATTCTTGTCTTGATCATGGAGTCGTCCTGGATGGGATAAAGTCAACATGAGCAGAATACGGAGCGTTTTTGACCGGATTATTTATTACTCGTAAAATAAATAAAATCCATAAAGACGAGGACTGGACGATGAAAGCTGCGCGCCTGCATTTGCCCTCGGAAGAGAAACGCCTGCTCTGGCACCTGCGCATGAAAGGCCCGATGCCGCGCACGGAACTGGCGCTGTCCCTGCAGGTCAGCAACTCCGCACTGACCAAGCTGTCGCACAACCTGATCAGCCTGGGCCTGGTGGAAGAACGGGAAGCGCTTGAAGCGCCCACGCGCGGCCGACCGACCATCCCGCTCGGCATCTCGCCCCAGGGTGGTTTCGCCGCGGGCGCGACGGTGCACAAGGGCGTGCTGGAGATCGCCCTGGTGGACTTCTCGGGCGAGATCATCGCGCTCGTCAGCGAACAGATCGGCACGCCGAACCCGGCCGAATTTTCCGCCATCGTGCAACGACACCTGGACGTACTCGGCGTGCGCCATCGCCTGCTGGGCCAGCGCTTCTTCGGCATCGGCGTAGGCCTGCCCGGTTCGCCGCGCTCACGCACGGGCGACTCGTGGCATACGGTCAAGGAGCTGCCCGGTTGGAACGACGTGCCGCTGGGGCAGATGCTGGGCGAGGCGCTCGGCACGGTGGTCTTGCTGGAGAACGACGCCAACGCAGCTGCCATGGCCGAGTACTACCTGAGCAGCGCCGGGCGCAAGGCGGCTACCGTGGTCGTGATCCTGCTCGGCTACGGCATCGGCGCCGGTGTGATCGAGGATGGGCGACTGGTCAAGGGCGGTTTCGGCGGCGCAGGTGAAATCGGGATGCTCTATCCAGGCCACCTGCCGCGTCCGAGCACGCTGGACCTGCTGGCGGTGCTGCGCGAAGCCGGCTGCGGCATCGAGTCGGTTGCCCGTTTCGACGAGATCACGGCAGGTTTCGAGGCGGTCGTCGAGGGCTGGCTCGACCGCGCCGCCAGTCAGCTGGAAGTGCTGGTCAACAGTGCGATCGCCTGGTTCGATCCCGAAGACATCGTGTTTTCGAGTCCTTTGCCGGCCTCGGTGGTGGCGCGCCTGGCCGAGCGCCTGAATGCCATGCCGCTATGCTGGCCCGCCGAGCGGCCGGGGCAGATCCGCATCTCGGCGCTGGGCGGCAGCGCCATCGCACTGGGCGCCGCGCTGCTGCCGATCCATGCGGCGACGACGCTGGTAGCGGGTTAGCGCCGTGCGCTGACATCAGGCTGTCATCTGAGCCGGCTATCCTCGCAGGATGCCAGACCTTCGCGCATGCGCCGCCCAGCTGAACCGCGACCGCCACGTCGTCGGCTACGCATCGGGTAATTTCGGCAAGGCGATTTTCCTCGGCAGCATCGATGTCACGCTGCTGTTCCTGCTGACCGACATCATCGGCATGCCCGCGGCAGAGGTCAGCCTGCTCATGCTGATCGTCTTCCTGGGCGACCTGGCGTTCGATATCGGCGCCGGCATGCTGGCATCGCACGCCGACCGGCATGGCATCGGCTACCCGCGCCTGATCGCCCTGTGCGTCCTGCCCTGCGCCTGTGCATTCGGCGCGCTGTACGCCTTGCCGTTCTTGCAGGCGCAAGGCTTCCTCCTCATCGCCACGCTGTTGCTGCTGCTGCGCGGCAGCTACGCCCTGATCGACGTGCCGCACAACGCCCTGCTGGCGCGGGTGACCGTGGACAGCCACGCGCGCGGCCGGGCTTCCGGTTATCGCACCCTGTTCAGCGCCGCCGCCAGCGTGGTGGTGGCCACCGTGATCGCGCCGTCGATGAATGCCGCGGCGGGACCGGCGGCCCCGGTGCGCATGGCATGGCTGGGCCTGTGGGCGGGCATACTGTTTTGCGCGACGCTGCTGCTGGCGGCATGGTCGTCGCGCGCCGCCGGCCAGCCGCGCGGTGCGCTTGCGCGGCAGGCCGTGGCCAGCGGATGGTGGCCGAGGCACGACCGCCTGTTCGGCGCGATCGCAGTGGTGGCGGTGGTGACCGGCTTCGCGATCCCGATGTTCGGCAAGACCCTGCTCTACCTGTGCACCTATGTGCTGCACGATGCCGGCTTCGCCAGCCGGGTGCTCCTGACGCTGGCCCTGAGCGGCATCGCCGGCGCCACCCTGTGGATTTCGCTGGTGCCGCGCCACGACAAGACCACGCTGCTGGCGCTGAGCCATGGCGTGGCCGCCACCGGCATCGTCCTGTTCGCATGCGCCGGCGAACACCAGGCGCTGCTGCTGGCATGCGCGGCACTGGCCGGCGTCGGTGTGGCCGGTGTAGCGATGCTGCCCTGGGGGATCCTGGCGGACATCGTCGACTTTTCGGAGTTCCGTTACCGCGAGCGCAGCGAGACGGCGGCGTTCGCCGCCATTCTGGTCCTGCTCAAGGCTGGCGGCATGGCCGCGCTGGCGACGATCGGCTGGACGCTCGGGCAACTGGGCTACGTGCCGGGCGCCGTCCAGGCGCCGGCTGTCGTGCTGGGACTCAAGGCACTGGCGTTCGGCGTGCCCGTGCTGGGTTCATGCATCGCGATCCTGGTGTTGCTGCGGCTGGACATCGGCCACGCGATGCATGCGCGGGTACGCCGCGTCAACGGCCTGCGCCGCCTGGCGCGCCAAGGCCAGGCGATGTAGTCGGCCCGGCACGGCTCAGCAGCTTTTCCATGAACACCGACTTGAGGTCGACCCCGCAACGGTGCCGATACAATTCTTCGCGCAGCGACAGGAAGCCGGCGCGTTCGTAGAACGGCACGGCATTGAGCGAGGCCGACAGGAACATGCGGGGCAGGCCCCGCTGGCACGCCATCGATTCCAGCTGCTGCAGCAGTTGCAGGGCGATGCCGCGGCCCTGGTGGCTCGGCTCGACAAAGGCGGCATTGAGTTCGCCGGTATCCAGGTTCAGCACGGCGTAGCCCACGATACGCCCGTCTTGCTCTGCCACGACGGCCCCACCGGCCTGGACCAGCAGCGGCAGCGAGGCGGGCGCCGGGGCGGCGCACCACAGGTCGATCACCGCGGCCGGGTAATGGGCGGCGCAACCGGCGCGCACCGCTCGGGTGCGCAATTCCCATAATGTCGACAGGTCGGCCTGGGTAGCCGGGCGGCGCGATGGCATGGGCGTCTCCTTGATCAATGGCAATAAATGCATACTACACCCGGCAGTCCGGGTCGCTTCTGGCGAACAGCCGTGCGCGCGTCTTTCCTTGTTCAAGGATATGCTTGCCATATGCATCATGGATTTCTTCACCCCGGAGGAGAACAATGAAACGCACACTCTTGGCCACCGTATTATCCGTTGTGGCCGCCACCGCTTCCGCCCATCACGGCTGGAGCGAATACGATGCCAAGCAGCCCAAGCGATTGACGGGCACGATCGAGCAATCCGCTTACCAGCAGCCCCACGGCTATGTGCGCCTCAAAACGCCGGACAAGACCTGGGTTGTAGTGCTGGCCCCGCCGGGCCGCATGGAAGCCCGCGGGCTGGCCAAGGACATGCTGGCGGTCGGCGGCGAAGTCACCGTTTATGGTTATCCCAACCGCAGCAAGCCGAACGAGCTGCGCGCCGAGCGCATCACCGTCGGCGACAAGGTCACGGAGCTGCGCTGAGCGGCGCGTCGGGTGTTGTCCACGATGCGGCCGCCTGGGCCGCCTCGACGCCGCTGGCCCAGGCCCTGCGCGACGACGCCTGGCTGTATCCGATCGTCGAGATCGTCCACATCGTCGGCTTCACCGTGCTGGTGGGGGCGGCGGCGATGTTCGATCTGCGCCTGCTCGGCTTCGGCCGCAGCCTGCCGGTGCAGGCGCTGGCGCGCCACCTGCTTCCCTGGTCCTGGTTCGGCCTGCTGCTGATCGTGCCGAGTGGTTCGCTGATGTTCTCGACCCAGCCCGAGCTGCTGGACAACGAGGTCTTCTTGCTCAAGCTGGCGTTGGTCGTCGCGGCCGGCGTGAATGCTCTCATCTTCCACGCCGGTCCCTGGCGCGGGGCGGCCCGCTGGGCGGATGCCGTGCCGGCCTGGGCCAGGCTGCATGCGGCGCTGTCACTGCTGCTCTGGATCGCCGTGATCGCCTGCGGGCGCTTGCTGGCCTATGTCTGATGCGCATTCGACCGCGAACCGGCGGCTATCGTGCTACAGTCTGTTGCCGCTTTTTCAGCCAATCACGATGCTCAAACAGTTCTCCACCTTCGCTGTCGCCTGCTCCATCGCCTGCGTGAGCGCCGGCGCCGCCCAGGCCGCGCTGCCGGTCTATGGCTTTGTCGTCAAGAATACCTACCCCCACGATCCCCAGGCCTTTACCCAAGGCCTGTTCTACCGCGACGGCCACCTGTACGAAAGCACCGGCCAGTATGGCCGTTCGACGATCCGCAAGGTAGAGCTCAAGACCGGCAAGGTGGTGCAGAAGGCCGACTTGCCGAAGGAGGTGTTTGGCGAAGGATCGACCGCGGTGGGCAACCACCTGATCGGCCTGACCTGGACCTCGCAGGTCGGCTATGTGTTCGACCTCAAGACCTTCAAGCTCAAGCAGAGTTTCAAGTACGAGGGAGAAGGCTGGGGCCTGGCCAGCGATGCCAAGCAGCTGTACATGAGCGACGGCAGTTCCTTCATCCGCATCCTCGATCCGAAGACGATGAAGGAGCTGCGCCGGGTGCAGGTGATGGCCGAGGGCCGCCCGGTAGACCGCCTGAACGAGCTGGAATTGGTCGATGGCGAGCTGTATTCGAACATCTGGGGCAGCGAACTGATCGCCCGCATCGACCCTGACAGCGGCAAGGTGCTGGGGGTGATCGACCTGACCGGCCTGCTGCCGCCAGACCAGCGCGGCACCAGGGAAGTCGACGCCGTCCTCAACGGCATCGCCTGGGACAGCAAGGGCAAGCGCCTGTTCGTCACCGGCAAGCTGTGGCCCAAGCTGTTCGAGATCGAGCTGGTGCCCAAGCTCAGGAAATAACTATGGTCGGTCGGTGACGTCGATCACCACCTTGCCGAAGTGCGCGCCGGACGCCATGTGGCGATATGCCTCCCGCGCCTGGCCGAACGGGAACACGCGGTCGATCACCGGCTTGACGCCGCCCACGTCCACGAAGCGCATCACGTCTTCCAGCATGGCGCGGCTGCCGACATAGATGCCCACCAGGCGCTTGGCGCTGGCCAGCAGCGAGGCCGGATTGACTTCGCCGCCGAAGCCGCTGACGCCGCCGATGACGGCGACCGTCCCGCCCATCGCGGCGCTCGACACCGATTTGTTCACCGTCCCCTTGCCCCCTACTTCCAGCACCACCTGGGCGCCGGCGCCATGGGTGAGGTGCAGCACTTCGTCGTGCCACTCGGGAATCGCCTGGTAATTGATCGTGTGATGGGCGCCAAGCGCGCGCGCCCGCGCCAGCTTGTCGTCGCTGGACGACGTGACGATGGTGCGCAGGCCCGCCGCGCGCGCCAGTTGCAGGCCCAGGATCGAGACGCCGCCGGTGCCCAGCAGCAGCACGGTATCGCCCGGCTTGACGTGGTTGCTGGAGACGAAGATCGCGTTCCAGGCGGTGACCGCGGCGCACGGCATGGTGGACGCCTCGATGAAGGACAGGCTGGCCGGGACGATGGCCAGCGCGTCCTCGTGCAGGATGACTTCTTCGGCCAGCATGCCGTCGATATCGCCGCCCAGGCCGTGACGCACCTTGTCAGGCGTCGGTCCGCCTTCCAGCCAGTGCGGGAAGAAGGAACCGGCCACGCGGTCGCCCACCTGCACCCGCGTCACGCCGGGACCGACCGCCAGCACTTCGCCGGCGCCGTCCGAGCACGGGATGATGGGATCCTCGACCGAGACCAGGTAGTTGCCGCTGGCGACCATCAGGTCGCGGTAGTTGAGCGAGACGGCATGCACGCGGATGCGTACCTCGCCCAGTCCGAGGTCGCGCTCAGGGTAGTCGATGCACTGGAGGCCGTCGATGTTTGCGCCGTGAAGAATCTGGTAAGCCTGCATGCGTAAATCCCCTTCTGGTTGAACGGTACGCGGGCCATTGTACGCGGCTGTCCGAGGCCGGGACGCTCGCTAGTCGTGTTTGCCGGGCGCACGCTTTGATGATAAATTTAGATTCTTGGTTGCAACTCGCAGAGGTAGAAAATGGAAGAACAAGCAGCTTGGAAATTGCTTAAAACTGTACTCGTGGTATCCGGGCTAATCGCTTTCGGCATGGGCGCCTGGGGAGGATGGGCGATGGCGCAAAAGATATTTTTATAAGGAAAATGCAGACGGCTCCCGCTACATCGGCTTGGCCACCATCAGCCAGAAAATCACGATGAACGCCGCAAACGCCGGCACACCCAGCGTCACCCAGATCCTGAAGTAACGCCAGTACAGCGCCGGCAAGGGCGTATCGCGCCGCGCCGCCTCCGCCGCCATATCGCGCATGCGGATCTGCAGCCACACCACCGGCAGCCAGCAGGCGCCGGCGATCGCGTACAGGACGATCGACCACATGAGCCACTTGCTGTGCAGCGGATAGCCGGCCAGATAAACCATATAGAAACCGGTTAGCGGCTGCAGGATGGCGGTGGTGGCCGTGAACAGCCAGTCGGCGATGACGACGTATTTCGCCACCACCGCGATCGCGCGCACGTCGCGGCTGACGGTCGCGAACAGCATGTACCAGGCCGACCCGATCCCGGTGCCGAACAGCAGCGTCGACGAGACGATGTGCAGCCATTTCAGCACCACGTAATCCATTATTCTTCCTCGAGTTGGTACAGCAGCCAGATCGCGGCCAGCATCGGCAGGTTCTTGGTCAGCGGCCCGTAGGGGTGAAGCAAGAATTCGGGCAGCTTGACCGCGATCACGATCGTATAAAACCCGATCAGGCCCAGTTGCGCCAGCCACAGCCAGCGCCGCCGCGCCAGGAACAGGATGCCCAGCCCCAGCAGCAGGTCGAAAGTGGCGGCGCCATACAGCATCCATGGCTGCAGGTCGGGAGAGATGCCGGTGCGCGCCAGCAGCGCGTAGCTGGCCTCGACCGGATACAGGCCGAACGACACGATCGCGGTCAGGATCCATACCGCCGCGATGCTGTAGCGGAGCATCGGCAGCAGCCAGCCGAGCTTGGCGCGCGCACGTTCGCCGTCCGGGTCGCCGATGAATTCATCCGGCGCGCGGGGCAGATGGCCGAGCAGCACCGCCGTCTGTATGACGTCGGCCGTGTTGTCGCGGTCCAGCATGCTCAGCGCATCGCGGCTGATCAGCGAACCTGGCAGGATGGCGGCCGCCAGCCGCGCCACCGGTCCTGGCAGGGGCAGCACGCGCTGGCGCCCCATGCCCATGGTTGATCTCAGCAGGCCGAGATAGTTGGTGAACGGCATCGCCTGCGGCCCCACCAGCGGCACCCGCATCGAGGTTCCGGCGCCCGGCGTCATCGGCAGGCGGTGCTTGAGCAGGCCGACGATGGCCAGTACCAGGTCATCGACGTGGATCGGTTGCACCAGTTGTGGCTTGCTGCCGAAGCGCAGGGTGAGCGGCATGCTGGCCAGGCTGCGGAAGGTGCGCGCGCTGGCGCCGTCGCGGCCGTAGACGAGCGATGGCTGGACGATGTAGGAGCGCAGCGGCAAGCTGGCCAGGTAGTCGTCGGCGTCGCGCTTGAACAGGTGGTAGGGCGACGCCGCATCGCGGTCAGCGCCGAGTGCCGACAGCTGGATCACCATCTGTACGTCGTGCGATTCGGCGCAGGCGGCGAACAGCGCGCGCGGCGTGTCGCGGTGCAGGCGGGCGAAATCCTGGCGTCCGCTTTCGCGGAAAATGCCCACTGTGTTGATCACGGCGTCGACGTGCGACAGGCGCGCCAGCCAGGCCGCTTTATCGGTATCTTTAGAAAAATCGGCGTGGATATAGCTCAGGCGTGGGTCATCGCTTTTCGGCAGCTTCGCTTCGGGTGCTCTCAGCGCACACACGACGTGGTGCCCTTCGGTGAGCAAGGCCTGTAGCAGATGTTGCCCAATGAAACCGCTTGCGCCCGTCAGCAAAATCCGCATCCGTGCTTCCCTTCACATCAAGTAAAAGAGGATTGTATGGAAAATACGGCATTACAGCGCGCACTCATTTCTGGCGCGACCTCGAGCGTGCTCTCGACGGTGGCAATGGCCCTCGTCGGCAAGATCCAGTCCGGCAGCTCCTTTGCACCAACCAATGCCGTCAGTCACTATGTCCATGGTCAGAAAGCAGGCTATCGCGACCGTTTCTCGCTGCGCTACACGGTGCCCGGCTACCTGATCCACCATGCCAGCGCGACTTTCTGGTCCTTCGTGTTCGAACGCGCGCTGGGAGGCGTAATGGACGGGAAGAATCCAATGGCCATCGCCGCGTCCTCGGCGGCAACGTCGGCATTCGCCGCGTTTACCGACTACAAGCTGACCCCAAGGGCCTTGCAGCCGGGGTATGAAAAGCGCATGTCGCGCAACGCGCTGGGCGTGGTGTATGTGGGGTTTGCGATTGGCCTGGCGATCGGGGCGATCCTGACGCGCAAGGATCAGCCGCCACGGTAGTGGCGGCGACGAGCGTGGGGTCAGCGAGGCCGACCCCACGCATGAGGCTTAGTGTGCTGCCAGTTTCTTGCCGCGCAGTCGCTGCACCAGCATCACGGCCGCCAGCACGATGGCGCCCACCAGCACGCCGACCAGGGCGTCGACCAGGATCGGCGCCAGGAAAGCCAGCACCGGACCCACTGCCGGGATGTCGGTGAGCGAGGCGGCAATGCCTTGCGAGAAGTGGTGCACGGCTTCGATCGCGTGCGCGATGATGCCGCCGCCGACCATGAACATGGCGGCGGTGCCGACCACCGACAGCACCTTCATCAGGCGCGGCGCGGTCGCCAGCAAGCCCTTGCCCAGGCTGCGCGCGGCGCCGCTCTGGCTCTGGCTCAGGTACAGGCCGGCGTCGTCCATCTTGACGATGGCCGCCACCAGGCCGTAGACGCCGATCGTCATCGCCACCGCGATGGTGACCAGCACCGCCGCCTGCTGGCCGAGCGCCACGCCGGCCACGGTGCCCAGCGAAATGACGATGATCTCGGCCGACAGGATGAAGTCGGTGCGCACCGCGCCCTTGATCTTTTCCTTCTCCATTTGGACGATGTCGACCTGGGGATTGGCGATCGCCGCCTTGTGCTGGGCCTTGGCCTGCTCTTCTTCCTGCGCGCCGTGCAGGTATTTATGGGCCAGTTTCTCGAAGCCCTCATAGCACAGGAAGGCGCCGCCGATCATCAGGAGCGGCGTGATCAGCCAGGGTACGAAGACCGAGATCGCCAGTGCGGCCGGCACCAGGATCGCCTTGTTGACCATCGATCCCTTGGCCACCGCCCACACCACCGGCAGTTCTCGATCGGCCTTCACGCCGGTGACCTGCTGCGCATTGAGCGCCAGGTCGTCGCCCAGCACACCCGCGGTCTTCTTGGCCGCGATCTTGCTCATCGCGGCCACGTCGTCGAGGATGGTGGCAATATCGTCCAACAAGGTAAGTAAGCTTGCTCCAGCCATGACAGTGCTCCTTCACATATAGTTGACACGATATTAACCGAGCCGCAAATCGGCGGCTACACGGTTCGCGCCACCGTTCGGCGCGGCTTTTTGCGTTTCATGCCTGGAAATCTGCATCTCGTCGCTTTTGGCGGGTAACCGGCGGTCTGCATACGTATAGTGCAACGCTGAAGGTTGCGGCACTGCAGCCTCGTCCCCCCAACGAAGGAGATCATCCAATGAATACCGAGTCGATCCAGCCTGCCGCTTCTACTTCCGCTCCGGTTCGCCGCGCCCGCCCGCCGAAGCGCAAGACCCGCATCACGATCTACCTCGACGACGAGGTGCTGAAGGAATTCCGCAACCTGTCCGAGCGTTGCGGCACCGGTTACCAGACCCTGATCAACGCCGCGTTGCGCAACCGTTTGAACGGTCCGGTCATCGAATCTGGCGTCGCATAAGGCTTCCTTTCAAATTTCCCTCGGGGCGCGGCATTACATATAGCAATATTTATGCTAATCTTCCCGCTCTTTTAACCCCGGAGGGATTTATGAAAAAAGGCGAACTGATCGCAGAATTCGCGAAGCGCACCGAGATGTCGGGCGCTGCCGCTGGCGACGCCGTGAACACCATCATCGAGATCATCACCGAGCGCCTGAAAAAAGGCGACACGGTGGGCATCACCGGCTTCGGCACCTTCTCGGTGACCAAGCGCGCCGCACGCAAGGGCCGCAACCCTGCCACCGGCGAAGTGATCAAGATCGCGGCATCGAAGAGCCCGCGTTTCTCGGCTGGCGCGACCCTGAAGGCAGCGGTCAACCCGACCAAGAAGAAGTAATCAGTACCCGGCCTCGCGTCGCGGCCCGTTCGCGGGTCGCACGCGCTGGCTGAATTTGCCGTTTGTCTGTCGTCTCCGCCGTAGTTCCCCGCTCCTCCTCCGCAGTACCTTTTCATTTTTTCGCCGCCATGAGCTTCGCCACCTGGATCGCCTTCGTCATCGCCGGTTCGCTGATCGCCATTTCGCCCGGTTCCGGCGCGGTCCTGTCGATGTCGCATGGCCTGGCCTACGGCCTCAAGAAGGCCAGCGCAACCGTCCTCGGCCTGCAACTGGGCCTGGTCCTGGTGCTGGTCATCGCCGGCGCCGGCGTCGGTTCGCTGCTGCTGGCATCCTCGGTCGCCTTCACGGCGGTCAAGGTGATCGGCGCGCTGTACCTGATCTACCTTGGCGTGAGCCAGTGGCGCGCCGCCCCGGCGCCGGGACCGACGGCGTCGACCGCCGGCCTGGAAGCGCATCCGTCCTTCGGCAAGCGCGTGCTGACCGGTTTTCTCACCAATACCACGAACCCGAAGGGCATCATCTTCATGGTCGCCGTGCTGCCGCAGTTCATTTCCAAGGATGCGCCGCTGCTCACCCAGCTGGCAATCCTGGGCGTGACCATGGTGGCGATCGACTCGATCGTGATGCACGGCTACGCAGCCCTGGCCGCCTCGATGCAGCGCTTCATGCGCGATCCGCGTCATATGCGCCTGCAGAACCGCGTGTTCGGCGCAGTGCTGGTCCTGATTGGCTCGATGCTATTCTTCGTCAAGCGCCAGCCGGCCTGAATGCGCCATGAGGCCGGCTACTATTTCTGTTACGCCGGCAGATGCAACTTTGTGTAACCCGCGTTGTCCATGCGGGAGCTCGAGCGTTGTAATGAGGCTGAGCCACCCCGTCCGCGTTCCATCCTGGAGCATGTCATGACCCACCGCCGCTTTCATACCGCCGCCCTGCTCGCTCTGGCCGCGTTTTCCACCTGCGCGTCCGCGCAGACCGTGATCCAGACCGACCCGCCGGGCCAGGTCGAGGCGGCTGGCAATGGTGTCATCGAGACCGAGCCGCCGGGCCGGGTGGGCCGCGTTTCGCTGGTCCAGGGCAAGGTCGAAATTGGAGGCGACGTCGGCACCGAGAGCAGCGCCGCCGTGGTCAACTGGCCGGTCACCACCCGCAACCTCATCACGACCTCGCCCGGCGCCCGTACCGAGATCCGCATCGGTTCCACCTCGATCCGCCTGGACGGCGACAGCTCGCTCGAGCTCACCGAACTGGACGACGACAGCCTGCGCCTGCGCCTGCACTTCGGCAGCGCCAGCATCCGCGTCATGAACAGCGAGGTGGCGCCCGAGTTCGAACTGCGCACGGCGCAGGCGACCGTGCGCCTGACCCAGCCGGGCCGCCTGCGCGTGGATGCCGACCGCGTGCCCGATACCAGCGTGGTGAGCGTGCTCGATGGCGAGGCGCAGGTCGACGGCGCCGGCGCCAGCCTGACCGTGCGCGCCGGCCGCAGCGCCGAGGTACGCGACGAGGACGTGCGCACCCTGCAGGCGCGGCGCGACGAATTCGACGACTGGGCCCTCACGCGCGACCAGACCCTGGTGGCCGAGCAGTCCTCGCGCTACATCGGCACCGAAATGACCGGCTACGAGGAACTCGACCGCCATGGCAGCTGGAGCACCCATTCAGACTACGGCAGCCTGTGGACGCCGACCGTGGTGGCATCCGACTGGACGCCCTACCGCGACGGCCAGTGGAGCTATATCGCTCCCTGGGGCTGGACCTGGGTCGACAACGCACCATGGGGCTATGCGCCCTTCCACTACGGCCGCTGGGTGCAGGTGCACAACCGCTGGGCCTGGGCCCCGGGCCGCCTCGAGCGGCGGCCGGTATGGTCGCCGGCGCTGGTCGGCTGGGTCGGCGGCGGCAACTGGAGCGTCGGCTTCGCCTCGCACAACCTGCACGCGCATGGCTGGTATCCGCTCAGCCCCTACGACCGCTACGTGCCCGGCTACCGCCTGTCCAACGAGCGCCTGCGGCGCCTGAACGACTGGCGCCACGCCACCCGCCGCGCGGCCCAGCAACGGCCGGGACACCACGGCCTGACCGTGGTGCCGCGCGAGCACTTCGGCGGCCGTGGGCCGGTGGTCGTGCCGCGCGCGCCGCGTCCCGACCGCCCGAACTTCGCGCTGCCGCGCGGACAGGGCAGCGCCCCGCCGCCGCCGCTGGTGGCGCGCGCCGACTGGAACCGCGGGAACGACGCGCGGCGCGACCTGATCGAGCGGCGCGAGGTGCGCCAGCGCCTGGAGACCGAAAGGGTGACGCGCGACGGCTTCGTGCAGGATCGCGGCCGTCCCGAGCCGGACCCGATGGCGCGCCAGCGCGAGAGCAACGAGCGCCTGTCGCGCGAGCGCCTGCAGCAGCAGGAGCGCGTCGTGCGCCAGCAGGAAGAACGCGACCGCATGCAGCGCGACCTGGACAACCGCATGCAGGCCGACCGCATGAGCTTCGGGCGCCACGCCGAACGCGAACGCGAGCAGCGCGACCGCATGCGCGAGCGGGCCGAACGCAGCCAGCAATTGCAGCAGCAGCAGCAGCAGCGGCCGCCGGCCATGACGACCAATCCGGCGCCGGCGTTTTCTCGTCCCGAGTCGCGTCCCGAGCCACGCCCGATGCCGCGGCCCGACGTGCGTCCGCCGCCGCAGATGGTGGCCGCCCCGCCGCCGCGTCCCGCTCCGCCGCCGCAGATGGTCGCCCCGCCCGCGCCGCGTCCGCAACCTTCCACGCCCGCGTTCACCCCGCGCGGCAACGCCGAACAGCGCGGCCATACCGATGCGCGCGGCCAGCGCGTGCAGGAACGCTGAGGAAAACGCCGGCATTGGCTACAATGCGCATTTACACAGGATTAAGTCATGGACCCGAAAGAATCCCTCATCGAATACCCGAGCGAATTCCCGATCAAGGTGATGGGCGCGACCCACATCGATTTCGCTCCCACCATTCTCGCGCTGGTGACCCAGCTCGATCCGACTTTCCACGAAGGCAAGCTGGAAACCCGTCCTTCGGCCAAGGGCAACTACACCGGCCTGACCGTCACCATCACCGCCACCAGCCGCGAGATGCTGGACGAGGTGTACCGCACCCTGTCGACCCACCCGATGGTCAAGATGGTCCTGTAAGGGCGCATTGCCATATCGATAAGCGGCGGGCCGGGCTGCCTGTTCAGCAGGCACGCCCCATCGTGCTGGCTTATAATGACGGGGCTGTCCATACTATGGTTTGATGCCTCGCCCCGATTCCATGTCTTCGACCCACCCCGCCGCGCCGCTCGTCCGTGAACTCGGCCGTGCCGACTACGAACCCACCTTCGCCGCCATGCGCGCCTTCACCGACGCGCGCATGCCCGAGACCCGCGACGAATTGTGGATCGTCGAGCACCCGCCCGTGTTCACGCTGGGCCTGGGCGCCGATCCGGGCCACGTGTTGGCGCCGCAGGGCGTGCCGGTGGTCCAGACCGACCGCGGCGGCGAAGTCACCTACCACGGCCCGGGCCAGGTCGTGATCTACCTGTTGATGGACTTGCGCCGCAACAAGCCAGGCGGCAAGCTGTACGCGCGCCAGTTTGTGGAAAAAATCGAACAGGCAGTGATCGATGTATTAGGGGCGTATAATCTGGCCGGTGAGCGCATCGCCGGCGCGCCCGGCATCTATATCGCCGAAGGCCCGCGCAAGGGCGCCAAGATCGCCGCGCTCGGCCTCAAGGTGCGCGGCAACGGCTGCACCTATCACGGCGTATCGCTGAACGTGGGCATGGACCTGGCCCCGTTCACCTGGATCAACCCGTGCGGCTATTCGGGACTGGCTACGGTCGACATGCGCACCATGGGCGTCGAGGCGCCGCTGGCGGATGTCCAGCAGGCGCTGGCCCAGGCCCTGACCCTGCATCTCGGACAGCAGGTCAGCCCGCAGATCGAACCCAGCCAAGTCCGAACCGAACAAACCAACTGACGCCCTTCTGGGGCAACGAGCCAAATGACTTCCGAAATCGACACCGGCATCGCCTCCGCATCCGCCTACAACGCCAGCGAAAAGCAGAAAGGCGCCAGCAAGACGTCGCGCATCCCGATCAAGATCGTGCCGATCGCGGACGTCGAGCGCCTGAAAAAGCCGGACTGGATCCGCGTCAAGGCCGCCACCGCCTCGTCGCGCTTCTACGAGATCAAGGACATCTTGCGCGCCAACAACCTGGTGACGGTGTGCGAGGAAGCGTCCTGCCCGAACATCGGCGAATGCTTCGGCAAGGGCACCGCGACCTTCATGATCATGGGCGACAAGTGCACCCGCCGCTGCCCGTTCTGCGACGTCGGCCACGGCCGCCCGGATCCGCTGGATGTGAATGAGCCGGGCAACCTGGCCAAGACCATCGCCGACCTGCGCCTGTCCTACGTCGTGATCACCTCAGTCGACCGCGACGACCTGCGCGATGGCGGCGCCGGCCATTTCGTCGAGTGCATCCAGAAGACCCGCGCGTCCTCGCCGAACACCAAGATCGAAGTGCTGGTGCCGGACTTCCGCGGCCGCCTCGAAAAAGCATTGAACATCTTCGCCGACGGCTTGCCTGACGTGATGAACCACAACCTGGAAACCGTGCCGCGCCTGTACAAGGAAGCGCGTCCGGGCGCCGACTACACGCACTCGCTGGTGCTGCTGCGCGACTTCAAGAAGATGTACCCGAACGCGGTTACCAAGTCGGGCCTGATGGTCGGCCTGGGCGAGACCGACGAAGAGATCCTGCAAGTGATGCGCGATATGCGCGAGCACGACATCGACATGCTCACCATCGGCCAGTACCTGGCGCCGACCAACTCGCACCTGCCGGTGCGCCGCTACGTGCACCCGGACGTCTTCAAGATGTTCGAAGAGAAGGCGTACGAGATGGGCTTCGTGCACGCGGCCGTGGGCGCGATGGTGCGTTCGTCGTATCACGCCGACCAGCAGGCGCATAACGCGGGCGTGGCTGCTTAAGCACCTCGTCGCAGCAGTAAAGTTTCAGTACGCACGTCGTCCCCGCGCAGGCGGAGACCCAAGTCTCGAGCAAACCACCTGGACAGATGTCAGTGGCTGCTCGAAGCACTTGGGTCCCCGCCTTCGCGGGGACGACGTTTTTGCGCTAACGGTCGATGGCATCCGAACGATGTCTCCGGCGCCAGCGCGATATAGTAAGGCCAACCAGATATCCAGCTTCCAGCCATGAGCGATCACCCAGTTATACCTCCCGCTGACAACCCTGAACCCGACGACGCCTTTCTCGAGCGCGAACTCGGCCTGGCCGCGCGCGGCATCGAACTGGTCAAGATGGAAGGCCGCGTCTTCCTGCGCTTTTCGGGCGAGGTGAGGTACGAAGGTTTGCGCGTGCCCTACCGCCTGGTGCCGGGACGCGGCGTACTGGCCAAGCCGAGCAAGTGGCGCAAGATGGATTTGCTGGCGCGGCGCGAGCTGATCGAAGAACGCACGGACCAAGCGGACCTGCAGCGCCTGCACGCCGAGACCGAGGAATTCGTGCGCGACATCGCTGAGGACGCTGACGAATTCGGCTGGGATCCGATGACCTTCCTCGACGTGCTCGATGAACTGGAAACCTCCGAGCCGGCCGAGTACGTGTTCCAGCGCATCTCGCAGCGCCTGACCCACGCCGCCGAGCGTGAGTCCGAGGAACGCCATGCTGCGCGCACCAAGGAAAGCATCAACCTGGCCGAGTATCCGCGCTCGTTCGAGGTGGCCAGCCGCATGCAGCGCAAGTTCATCGCGCTGCTGGGGCCCACCAACTCGGGCAAGACCCATCGCGCGATGGAAGCGCTGGCCAAGGCCGGCAGCGGCGTCTATCTCGCGCCGCTGCGCCTCTTGGCGCTGGAAAACTACGAGCGCCTGCAGGCCGCGCGTCCGCATGGAGAGCCGGTCAAGGTCAGCCTGATCACGGGCGAGGAGCGGCGCCTGGTGGAGGGCTCGACCCACGTCGCCAGCACGGTCGAGATGCTCGACACGAAGACGCCGGTGGAAGTGGCCGTGATCGACGAGATCCAGATGCTGGCCGACCGCGACCGCGGCGCGGCCTGGACCACCGCCGTGTGCGGCGCGCCGGCGAACGTCGTGTACCTGGTCGGCGCGGTGGAAGCACGGCGCGCGATCGAGGCGCTGGCCGAGCGCCTGGAGGTGCCGCTCGAAGTCCACGTGCTCAAGCGCATGGGGCCGCTGTCGATGGAGCCGACCAGCGTGCGCAAGCTCTCGAACCTGCGCCGGGGCGACGCTGTGATCTGCTTCTCGCGGCGCGAGGTCCTGATGTGGCGCGACATGATCACCGAGAAGGGCCTGTCGGTGGCGACCGTGTACGGCAACCTGTCGCCCGAGGTGCGCCGGGCCCAGGCCGAGCGCTTCCGCGAAGGGCAGGCCGATATCGTGGTGGGCACCGACGCGCTGGCGATGGGCCTGAACATGCCGATCGCGCGCATCGTGATGACCACCGCGGTCAAGTACAACGGCGTCGAGGAAGAAGAGATTTCGGCGGCGCTGGCCAGGCAGATCGCGGGCCGGGCAGGGCGCTATGGCGTGCATGAGGAGGGCTTTGTCGCCGGCTACGACGACGACACCCACCAGGTGATGCGCGCGCTCATGAAGGAAAAGATCCCGCCGGTGGCCGCCACTGGCTTTGCGGTCGC
This sequence comes from Massilia sp. Soil_C_3, assembly GCF_057657035.1. Taxonomy (NCBI): domain Bacteria; kingdom Pseudomonadati; phylum Pseudomonadota; class Betaproteobacteria; order Burkholderiales; family Oxalobacteraceae; genus Massilia; species Massilia sp. Soil_C_3. The sequence goes on along the minus strand of NZ_JBDGJG010000009.1, from coordinate 736 downwards.
GCCTTCGCTCGAGCAGCTGCACCGCATCGCGGCGGTGACCGGCGAGACCTCGCTGGTCAAGCTCCTGAAACGCTTCGTGCACAATATCGACGTGCCGGACGGCTTCTTCTATCCGCGCATCACCGAGGAACAGAACGAGCGCGCCGAATGGCTGGACACGCTGCCGCTGTCGGTGGCGGAAAAGTTCATGCTGTCGCTGGTGCCGATCTCGAGCCGCGTGCCGGTGCTGCAAAGCGCCTGGGAACACTGGGCGCTGTCGCTGGCCAAGAAGAAGGTAGTCAAGCTGCAGCCGAATCCGAATCCGCAGCACCTGTTCTACATGAACCTGCAGGAAGTCGAGGATACCTGCCGCGTGTATTCGGCCTATGCCTGGCTGGGCTACCGCGAGCCGGAGTATTTCCCGAGCATCGAGCTGGCCCAGGAGCTGGCGCGCGAGGCGGCGGAGCGGGTCGATGCGGTGCTGCAGCAGCAGAATTCGGCGGCACGCAAACGGCAGGGTGGAAAGCAGGGTGGTGGGAAGCGTCAGGAGGGGCGTAGGCGTTGATGGCGGCGCTCAGAACTTAGGTTCCCGCCTGCGCGGGAACGACGTGCCGGGGCAGTGTGTGAACAGTAGCTGTGTATGCTTTTCAGCCAGCCTCAAGACCGTCGTTCCCGCGCAGTGAACTGCTACACGAAAGTCGGACACTAGTTCTAAGCGCTGCCTGTGTGCTTGACCCTGTACTGCACCGGGGTCAAG
>NZ_JBDGJG010000008.1:0-387463 GCF_057657035.1 Massilia sp. Soil_C_3 | reverse complement strand
GTTGTAGTGTCATCCATAGGACGTATTGTCTCCTATTTTGGATGTCCACCAAACCCGGGCTATCTCAGAGTCGAATTATTGGCCAATTGAGTTACTGAAGTTGTCAAACAATTTTACTCCGACCCTAATTATGGATTGGGCTGGGGCGGTAAGCGCGCACGGCTCGGTGGGGTAGGTTGTAGAATTGGTGGCAATTTTATTGTCTGGAACTTGCCATGCCGCGTCTTTTGCATTGTGTTGTGTTCGGCTTGTTGTTTGCGTCGTGTCAGGCGGTTTTTGGGCAGCCGCGTGGCTTGTTGATCCAGAATGCCTACGTCGTCAGCCTCGATCCGCAGCAGGGCGAGCGGCGCGATGCGGATGTGCTGGTTCGGGATGGGCGAATCGTTGCTGTTGGGCGCGAGCTCGAGGCGGCGGGGGCGGAGCGGATCGATGCGCGTGGGATGATCTTGCTGCCGGGGCTGGTCGATACGCATAACCATTTGTGGCTCAGTGCGGCGCGCGGGCAGTTTCGCAATACGCTTGATACCGACTATTTCGCGCTCAAGAAGCGGCTGGGGCGGCACTATACGCCGGATGACGTTCGCATCGGCACCTATTTCGGCGCGGTCGAGACCCTGGCGTCGGGCGTCACGACCACCGTCGATTTCTTCCATAACCTGCGCAGTCCGGCGCACCTCGATGCGGCTGAACAGGCGCTGCTGCGAAGCGGCATCCGCGCGCGGTTGCTGGCGGGTGCGCATGACGATCTTGGCGCGGCCGAGAGCGTCGATCTCGAGCTGCTCGCCGCCGCGGCGGCGCGGGCGCGGCCGGGGCGGGTCACGCTGGGGCTGGGCTGGCGCGGCGTGGGGGAGGGCAAGGCCGACGTGGCCGCCACAGGCCGCCGCGAGATCGCGGCCGCGCGCAAGCTCGGCTTGCCGGTCTCGGTGCATTCCGGCGGCAAGCGCAACGGCGCACTGGCCGCCAGTGGACTGTTAGGCGAGGATGTGCAGATCGTGCATGCCACCGGCGCCACGCCCGCCGAGCTGGCGGCGTTTCGAAAGGCCGGCAGCGCACTGTCGCTCACGCCGGTCACCGAGCAGCGGGTCGGCTATGGCCTGACCGTGCTGGACGACTACGCGGCCGTCGGGCGCATCGGCCTGGGCATCGACGGCACGGCGCTGGCCGGCAGCGCCGACCTGTTCGCCAATATGCGCCTGCTCGCGCTCACCGCATCCGGCGCCGGGAAAAAGGAAACGGCAATCGCGCCGCGCCGCATCCTCGAACTGGCGACGATCGAGGCGGCGCGCTCGATCGGCATGGACGACCAGATCGGTTCGATCACGCCCGGCAAGCGCGCCGACCTGATCCTGCTCGACCCTGGCGCCCTGAACATGGCCCTGGCCGAGGATAGCGATCCCTATGCCCTGATCGTGTACTCGGCCACGCCGGCCAACGTCGATACGGTGATCGTCGATGGCGTCGTGCTAAAGCGCGGCGGGCGCCTGCTCGGCGTCGACGTTCCCCAGGTGATGAAAGAGGCGCGCGCCTCGATCGACGCAATCCTCGAACGCCCAGGGCTGAAACCTCAATAGGTTTGCGCCGCCGGATTGGCGTGCAATAGCAGCGTGGCGCGCAGGCCCGGATGGTTGTCTTCCAGCGTCAGGCTGCCGCCATGCAGGCGCGCCACGGCCGAGACCACGCTCAGGCCCAGGCCCACGCCCGGCGTGCCGCGGCTGGCGTCGACCCGGTAGAAGCGCTCGATCACGCGCGTGCACTCGTGCTCTGGAATGCCCGGGCCGTTGTCGGCCACCACCACCGCCACCCGGTCGGCGTCGAGGCGGCGCGCGGTGATCGCGATCGCGCCGCGCACCGGCGCGTATTTCAGGGCGTTGTCGGCCATATTGCCCAGCGCCTGGGCCAGCAGCACCGGGTCGCCCACCACCCGCAGATCCTCGGGCGCGTCGAAGCCGAGGTCGATGTCCTTCAGTTCGGCCACCGGGCCATAGAATTCGGTGACCTCGGCGCCCAGCGCGGCCAGGTCGACCTCGACGAAGCCGCCGCGCCGGCTGCCGCTGTCGATCTCCGCCAGGCGCAGCAGCGCGTTGAAGATGCCCATCACGCGATCGACGTCGTCGATGGCGTCGTCGATTTCGGCGAAGGTTTCTTCGCTCGGCGGGCGCGCCACCGACAGTTCCTCGAGCCGCGCGCGCAGCTCCGACAGCGGCGTACGCAGGTCGTGCGCGATCGCGTTCGACACGTCCTGCACCCCCGTCACCAGATGCTCGATCTGGTCCAGCATGCGATTCACGGTACGGGTCAGCTGCTGCAGCTCGTCGCCGTCGCGCGGCTCCACCAGGCGGTGCGACAGCTTGCCCTCGATGATCGAGGCCGTGGTCTGGCTGATGCGCTGTACCCGTCCCAGGAGCGCGCGCCGGATCAACACGCCGCCCAGCGCGGCGCCCACCAGCACCGCCAGCGCGCAGCCCAGCAGGCCATAGGCGAACAGGCGCTCGAGCTGCTGGAAGCGATCCAGGTTGCTGGCCACCAGCAGCATATAGCCGTCTTCGAGCGTCACCCGCACCAGCTCCACGTTGCGCGGCTTGTCGTCGACCCGGATCGTCACCTGGCACAGGCCGTCGCGCTCGGGCACGCCCTCGGGCCACTCCGGCAGGTTGCCGGCCAGCTTGGCGCCGTCGGGCGCCACGAACAGCATGATCTTGCGCACGCCGTCGTTGACGCCATGGACCTGGCTGTCGATCGCCGCCGCCAGCGCCGGCGGCCCCTGGCGCTCGAACAGATTGCGCAGATGCCGGGCGTCGGTCTTGAGCAGCTGGGTGCGCACCTCGCCGATGTTCTTGTGCCAGGCGAACCACAGCGGCGCGGCGAACATCGCCAGCACCACCAGGGTGACGACGGCGTAGCCGATCGCGATGGTGCGGGCGGAAAAACTGGGCAGGCAGAGGTTCAAGACGGATGCCTCACGGCTGGTCGGTCAGCATATAGCCGGCATTGCGCACGGTGCGCAGCAGCGGCGTGGCAAAACCCGCGTCGATCTTCTGGCGCAGCTTGCTGATGTGGACGTCGATGACGTTGGTTTGCGGGTCGAAGTGGTAATCCCACACGTTCTCAAGCAGCATGGTGCGCGTCACCACCTGGTTCGCGTGGCGCAGCAGGTAAGTGAGCAGCTTGAATTCGCGCGGCTGCAGCGCCACCGGTTTGCCGGCGCGCGTGACGCGGTGCGACAGCATGTCGACCGACAGGTCGCCCAGGCTCATCACGGTTTCCACCGCCTGGCTCTGCGAGCGACGCAGCAGGGCGTCGAGCCGCGCCAGCAGCTCGCCGAAGGCGAACGGCTTGGTCAGGTAATCGTCGCCGCCGGACCGCAGGCCGCGGATGCGGTCGTCCACGCCGTCCAGCGCGGAGAGGATCAGGATCGGCACCCGGTTGCCCTGCTGGCGCAGCGCTTCGATGATGCCGAGGCCGTCGATCCCGCCCGGCAGCATGCGGTCCATGACGATCGCGTCGTAAGGCTCGCTGACGGCGTGGTACATGCCGTCGCGGCCGTTGTCGGCGTGGTCGACCGTATGGCCGGCCTCGGTCAGCCCCTTCTTGACGAAGCGGGCCACGCGTTCATTGTCTTCGACGAGTAACAGTTTCACGGCGGTCTCAGTGGGAAGCTGGCATTGTATCCGGTGTCTCGGCCTCGGCCTTGGGCGCGTGGGCCCCCGGCGATGGCGGCGGTGGTGCGTGGATCGCCGGCGGCTTGGCGCGGCCTGCGACGATCACGTAGAACAGCGGAATCAGGAAGGTCGCCAGGAAGGTCGCCGTCAGCATCCCGCCGATCACGCCGATGCCCAGCGCGTTCTGGCTGCCCGAGCCGGCCCCGCTGGAGATCGCCAGCGGCAGCACGCCCAGGATGAAAGCCATCGAGGTCATGATGATCGGGCGCAGGCGCACTTTCGACGCTTCCATGACCGCCTCGACCAGCTCCATGCCCTGCATCTGCAGCTCGCGTGCGAATTCCGCAATCAGGATCGCGTTCTTGGCCGACAGGCCGATGGTGGTCAGCAGGCCGACCTGGAAGAACACGTCGTTTTCCATGCCGAAGGCGGTGGCGGCGCCGAGCGCACCGAGCACGCCGATCGGCACCACCATGATCACCGAGATCGGGATCGCCCAGCTCTCGTACAGCGCCGCCAGGCACAGGAACACGACCAGGATCGACAGCGCGTACAGCAGCGGCGCCTGGGCGCCGGCCTGGGATTCCTGCAGCGAGATGCCGCTCCATTCGAAGCCGATGCCCTGCGGCAGCTGGGCCGCCAGGCGGGTCATGATGGCCATCGCCTCGCCGGTGCTGTGGCCGGCGGTCGGCTGGCCCACGATCTCGGCCGAGGTGATGCCGTTATAGCGCTGCATCGACGGCGAACCCCACGACCAGCGCGCGCTGGCGAAGCTCGAGAACGGCACCATATCGCCCTGGCCGTTCCTGACGTGCAGGAGCTTGATATCGTCCGGGTTCATGCGGAACTGGGCGTCGGCCTGGACGTAGACGCGCTTGATGCGGTTGTCGGTGTCGAGGAAGTTGTTGATGTAGCGCGAGCCCCAGGCGGTCGAGAAGGTCTGGTCGACCAGGGTCAGGTCGATGCCCAGCGCGGCCGCCTTCTCGCGATCGATGTCGATCTTGTAGGTCGGGTTGTCGGCCTGGCCGGTGAAGCGCACCCGGGTCAGGGCCGGTTCCTTCGCCGCCAGTTCCAGCAACTGGTCGCGCGCCTTGGCCAGCGCGTCGCGGCCCAGGCCGCCGCGGTCCTGCAGCTGCATCGTGAAGCCGGTGGCCGAGCCCAGGCCGCGGATCGACGGCGGCTCGATCGGCACCACCTGGGCGTTTTGCAAGTCCTTATAGCGCGCGGCGATCCGGTTGGAGAGCGCCGACACGTGCAGGGCGTCGTCCTTGCGCTCGGACCAGTTACGCAGGCGCACGAACATGCGGCCCACGTTCTGGCCGCGCTGGCCCTGGGCCGAGCCGTTGATGACCATGGTCGCCTCGACCATCGCCTTTTCGTCGTTCAGCAGGTAGTTGCTGATCTCGTCGAGCACCTTGCCGGTCACTTCCTGGGTGGTGCCGGCCGCGGTCTGGACCTGCACAATCATATAGCCCTGGTCTTCCTTCGGCAGGAAGCCGCCCGGCAGGCGCAGGAACAGCGCTGCAACGACGCCGATGATGAACAGGTACACCACCATCCACAGCGTGCGGCGGCCCAGGATGCTGCTCACCGCGCCCAGGTAGCGGTCGCGGCTCTTGTCGAAGGAGCGGTTGAACCAGCCGAAGAAACCCTTTTTTTCGTGGTGATTGGGGTCGACCGGCTTGAGCATGGTCGCGCACAGCGCCGGGGTCAGGGTCAGCGCGATAAAGGCCGACAGTAGCATCGAGGCTACAACCGTCAGCGAGAACTCGCGGTAGATCGCGCCCACCGTGCCGCTCGAGAAGGCCACCGGCACGAACACCGCCGACAGCACCAGGGCCACGCCGATCAGCGCGCTGGTGATCTGGCCCATGGCCTTGACGGTCGCTTCCTTCGGCGGCAGGCCGTCCTCGTGCATCACGCGCTCGACGTTCTCGACCACCACGATGGCGTCGTCGACCAAGAGGCCGATCGACAGCACCAGACCGAACATCGACAGCGTATTGACGGTGAAGCCCAGCGCCGCCATGATGCCGAAGGTCCCCAGCAGCACGACAGGTACCGTGATCGATGGGATCAGGGTGGCGCGGAAGTTTTGCAGGAACAGGTACATGACCAGGAACACCAGCACGATGCCCTCGATCAGGGTGTGCACCACGCCGCTGATCGATTGCTCGATGAAGGGCGTGACGTCGTTCGGGTACACGGTGCGCAGGCCCGGCGGGAAGAATTCGCCCAGCTCGGCCAGGCGGGCGCGCACCGCGACCGCGGTGTCGAGCGCGTTTGCGCCCGGCGCCAGCTGGATGCCCAGGCCCGATGCCGGCTTGCCGTTGTAGCGCACGTCGACATGGTAGTTCTCGGAGCCGAGCGCCACCCGCGCCACGTCCCCGATGCGTACGCTCGATCCGTCAGGCTGGACCTTGACCAGGATGCGCTGGAATTCCTCCGGTGTGCGCAGCAGCGTCGCCTGGGTGATGGTGGCGTTGATCGATTGTCCCTGCACCGCCGGCGTGCCGCCCAGCTGGCCGCCCGAGACCTGCACGTTCTGGGCCCGGATCGCCGCCGTCACGTCCAGCGGCGTCAGCGCATAGGCGGTCAGCTTGACCGGGTCGAGCCAGATCCGCATCGCGTACTGGGTGCCGAACACGTTCATGCTGCCCACGCCCGAGATGCGGCTGAGCGGATCCTGGATGTTCGACGACACGTAGTTGGCGATGTCGAATTTGGTCATGCTGTCGTCGTCCGACACGAAGGCGGCCACCATCAGGAAGTCGCTGGTCGACTTGGTCACCCGCAGGCCGGTCTGCTGCACCTCGGCCGGCAGGCGCGGCACGGCCGCCTGGAGCTGGTTCTGCACCTGCACCTGGGCGATGTCGGGATCGGTGCCGGCGGCGAAGGTCAGGGTGGTGGTCGAACGGCCCGAATCGTCGCTCGAGGAATCAATGTACAGCAGGTTGTCGATCGCGGTCAGCTGCTGTTCGATCACCTGGATCACGGTGTTCTGCATGGTCTCGGCCGAGGCGCCCGGGAAGTCGGCCTGGATCTGCACCGACGGCGGCGACACCGGCGGATACTGCTCGATCGGCATGCTGTACAGGGCGATGCCGCCCGCCAGCATGATGAGCAGAGAAATGACGATCGCGAAGATCGGGCGCTGGATGAAGAACTTTGGCATCGTCGCTTATCCCTGGCGCGCCGGGGCCGGCGCTGGCGGATTGGCCGGCGCCGCCTGCGCCTGGCTGGCCGGCGCCGACGGTGCGCCGATCCGGACCACGGTGCCGGGACGCAGCTTCTGGGTGCCGCTGACGATCACACGCTCGCCTTCCCTCAGGCCTTCGTCGATCAGCCAGTAACCGTCGACCAGGGCGCCGGTGCGCACGGTGCGCAGCTGGGCCTTGTTTTCGCGGTCGACGACCATGACGGTCGCGGTGCCTTGCGGGGTGCGCGAGACGGCCGGCGCCGGCACCCGCATCACGGCCTGGCGCACGCCCTGGCTGACGCTGGCGCGCACGAACATGCCGGGCAGCAGCAGCTTGTCGGGATTCGGGAAGCGCGCGCGCAGGGTGACCGCGCCGGTGGCCTGGTCGACCGTCACGCCGGAAAACTCGAGCGTGCCGCTGCGGCTGTAAGTCGTGCCGTCTTCCAGGGTCAGGCTGACCTTGGCGGCGTTGGCGCCGTCCATGCGCACCCGGCCGGCGGCGATCTCGCGGCGCAGGGCCAGGCCGTCGACGCTCGACTGCTGCAGGTCGACGTACATCGGGTCGATCTGCTGGACGGTGGTCATCAGGGTCGCGGCGCCGCCCTGGACATAGGCGCCTTGCGTCACCGCCGACACGCTGCTGCGGCCGGTGATCGGCGCGTCGACGCTGGTGTAGCCGAGATTGATGCGGGCGGTCTCGACGGCCGCCTTGGCGGCGGCGACGTCAGCCGCGGCTTCCAGCTGGGCCGCTTCGGCGTTCTCGAATTCCTGCTTGCTGACCGCGTTTTCCTTCACCAGCACCTGGTTGCGCTTGAGCTGGGAGGCGTTGCTGGCCAGCGTGGCCTGGGCCCGCTGCAGCTCGGCCTCGGCGCTGGCCAGCGCGGCGCGGTAGGGCGCCGGGTCGATCAGGTAGAGCGGATCGCCTTTCTTGACGTCGGCCCCTTCCCTGAAGCGGCGCTCCTGCACGATGCCGTCGACCCGGGCCCGGACCTCGGCCAGCAGGAAGGGCGCCGTGCGACCCGGCAGGGCGATGTTCAGCGCCACGTTGGAGGTGTTCATCGTCAATACGGCCACCTCCGGAACGGTGGGCGCGACGGGTTTCGGGTCTTTGGCGCAGGCGGACAGCAGCAGCGCCGCCAGCAAGGCGGCGCCGAGGGCCGGCTGGCGGCGCAAGGAAGTGGTCGAGGGCATGTGGTTGGATCCGGATTACAAGGTTGAGAGCGATATTTTCCCTACCTTCGATCATGCCCGGCGCCGGCTTAAGCGGGGGTGTGCGAATTATTAATTTTCGTTAATGTTGTCCTTCAGCTGTGCCAGAATAGTCAATGGATGAGCGATAGCCTGTTACCGCAGAGTGGAAAAGTGCAACTCGGCGCTCCCGGCCGCGGGCGGGGGGAGTATGCCCGCCGCCATGGCCTGGGACGGGAAGTATCCGCGTCTAATGTCCGACGGTTTCGCCGCGCGCGAAGGCCAGCAGGTCGGCGTTCACCCTGTCCTTGTGCGTGTCGGTCAAGCCATGCGGCGCCCCGGCATAGGCGATGAAGGTCGCGTGCGGCACCAGGCGCGCCGAGGCCCGGCCGCCGACGTCGATCGGCACCACCTGGTCGTCGTCGCCATGGATGATCAGCGTCGGCTTGTCGAATTTCCTGAGGTCATCGCGAAAATCGGTTTCGGAAAACGCTGCGATCGAGTCGTAGGTATTCTTGTGTCCGCCTAACATTCCCTGCAAGAACCACGACTGGATCAGCCCCGGCGACGGTGTCGCGCCCGGCCGGTTGAATCCATAGAAGGGGCCGGAGGGGATGTCGAGGTAGAGCTGGGCCCGGTTCTCGAGCTGGCCGGCGCGGATGCCGTCGAACACGTCGCGCGGCACGCCGTCCGGGTTGTCGGGGCGCTGCAGCATCAGCGGCGGCACCGCCCCGATCAGGACCAGCCTGGCGATGCGGGCGGTGCCATGGCGGCCGACGTAGCGCGCCACCTCGCCGCCGCCGGTCGAGAAGCCGACCAGGCACACATCATTAAGGTCGAGCAATTCGAGCAGCTGGGCCAGGTCGTCGGCGTAATGGTCCATATCGTTACCATCCCAGGGCTGGCTCGAGCGCATATGCCCGCGCCGGTCGTGGGCGATGGTGCGGAAGCCGTTGTTCGACAGATGCAGCATCTGCGCTTCCCAGCTGTCGGCGCCCAGCGGCCAGCCGTGGCAGAACACGACCGGCCGGCCACGGCCCCAGTCCTTGTAATAGATGTCGACGCCGTCGCGGGTCGAGAAATAGGCCATCGTGTTTCCTTTCGACGTGGTGGAGGTGGCCCGGCATGGATCAGATGCCGGGGTTCGTCGATTGTTCCGGATCGGCGGCAAGGCGTTGCCGACCGGATCAATGATTAGAACTGGTTACGGAGTCCGAACACGATATTGCGTCCCCGCAGCGGCGCCTGGGCCTTCACGAAGGACGCGTGGCTATAGGCCAGCTCATCCGTCAAATTCGTGCCGCTAAGGTAGAGCTCGGTCCAGCGCCTGGGAGCGTGCTGGAAACGGTAAGCCAGGGTGGCGTTAAGCATATTGTAGGCATCGGTGCGCGTCTCCAGCGGCGCCAGCCGGTCTTGCGTGAAGTGGCGGTAGACTTCCAGTCCCGCCGACAGCGGCCCCCAGTCGCCCTGGTAGCGGGCGCCCAGCCGTGCCGGCGGGATGCGCGGCAGATAACCTTTTTCATCGCCGAGCTCGGCATGCACATAGTCGCCGAAGACGGTCACGCGCGAGGCTGGCGTGAGGCGGTAGCTGGCCTGGCCGTCGATGCCCTTGAAACGCGCCTTGCCGGCCGTATAGATCAGGAAGTGGTGGGCGAGGCCGTTGCGGGTTTCGGTTTCCAGCGCGTGGGCGTACACATAGTCATCGACGTCCTGGTGGAATAGCCCGACTTCGAACTCGAACGGCCCCCCGGTCTTGCGCAAGGTCAGGTTCAGCGCGTCCGATTTTTCCAGGACGTCGCCACGGAAAATGCCGGCTTCCCCAAGAATGGGATCGATGAACTCCCAGTCGGCCAGCAAGCCCAGTTCATAGCTATTGGTGGCGAGATTGTTGCCGAAGGCGAATAGCTCACGCATATTCGGCGCCCGCTCGGTGCGCGCCAGCGCCAGGGCGGCCGAGTAGCCGCCGCCAAGATTCCAGGTCGCGCCGATCGACGCGGAGAGCGGACGATGCTTGCGCTCGGGGTTTCTGCTGACATGGCCCTCTCGCATGCTCGCTTCGAGGACCTGGCGCCAGTTCGGGCCGTCCATCTGTTCATAAGAGGGAATATATTCCTCCGGTACCCGGATGAAAAACTCCCCGGGAATCGGCACGCTGACCGTGCGCCAGTCCTTACGCACGGCGAGCTCGACGTCGACGGCGCCGAACGCGCGCCGTTCGCTGAGGAAGAGCCCGGTGTTTTCGGTCACGTAGCGCGTCTGCCCTTCGAACCCGTAAAAGTTGGTCGAGGGCACGTGCAGGTCGATGAGATTCAGCCCGCCGAAGGTGCCGTCCGTGTACTGCAGGCCGAGCGTACCGGTGAATCCGAGCAAGGGCCTGTGGGTGAGTTCGAGGCGGCCATCCTTGACCTTGTTGCTATAGCGGCTGTACAGGATCGGGCCATCGATCTCGTCGTGCTGGTAGTCGGTGTGCGAAGCGCGGAACCTGAGGCCGGAAAAGCCGGGCAGCGGATCGGCATAGTCGGCCCGGACATCCACGCGGTCGCTGCGCAAGTCGATCCAGGCCGTGTCGGAGTCGGGATTGTCCAGCGGATTCTGGTAACTCCCATGCCCCACGCAATGCAGGTCGACCCGCACAGGATTGAAATAACCGTGCAGGTGGCACACGCCATTCGCATGGCTGTGTCCCGGCAGGCCATATTCGTTGCGCACGCGCGTATAGGCCGCGCCGATATAGCCTTTTTTGGTGATCCACGAACCGCCCACGCTATAGCTCTCGCTGTCGGCGAAGGAGTCGCGCAGCTTGTCGGCGCCGAAGGCGGACGGCACCGCGTATTCGCCGGCCTGGCGCTTGGCGCCTTCGGCATGCACGGCGAAGTTGCCGCTGCCGGCGGTGACGCGGCCGACCACGGTTTTCTCATTGTCGCCAGTGCCGTAGCGCACTTCGGTGGCGCCAGTGACGCCGCCCTCGGGGACCAGCTTGGGCACCTTGCTGTCGATCAGGTTGATCGCGCCACCGGTCGCGTTGCCGCCGTAGCGCACGGCAGCCGGCCCGCGCTGGACCTCGATGGCGTCGAGCAGCAGCGGATCGGTGGCGATGCCATGGTCGGGGGAGACCGACGACACGTCGAACAGGTTGGCGCCATCGCTGAGCACTTCGATGCGCGGCAGGGTCTGGCCGCGGATCACCGGCCTGGCGGCGCCGGCGCCGAAATTGTCGAGGTGCACGCCAGGCAGGCCGGCCAGCGTTTCGCCCAGGGTGCCCATGCGGCGCCGCACGAGATCCTGGCCCGACAGCGTCTGCACTGGCGTGACGGTCAATGGGGCGTCGTCGGCGCGGCGGGCGGTGACGACGACGGTGCTGTCGGGCTCCGCTTCTTGCTCGGCGGCCAGCGGCAGGGCGGGCGCCAGTACAAGGCAGGCGCCCAGGATGGGAAGGCGTTTCATGGTAGTCCTTTCAGGGTGATCAAACAGTTGTTGCTGACGAGACGGCGTGGGCCATCTCATCCAGATACAGTTGCTCGAGCTCGAGCGCCGAGACCTCGTTCGCGCGCAGGGTGCGCAGCAGGCGGCCGTCGCGCATCAGGCCGATGGTGGTGGCCACTTCACGCGCGCGGAACAGGTCGTGGGTGGCCATCAGCACCGCCGCGCCGGCGTCGCGCTGGCCTAGCAACAGGCGGTGGAACTCGGCACTGGCCTGCGGGTCGAGTCCCGAGGTCGGCTCGTCCAGCAACAGGCCGCGCGCCTGGCGCGCGATGGCCAGCGCGATCGCGACCTTCTGGCGCATGCCTTTCGAATAGCCGGCGGCGCGGCGCTCGACTGCGGCGGCCGGCACCCCGGCCTGCTCGAGCCAGTCGCGCAGGCGCGCCGGGGTACGGTCAGGCACACCGGCCAGCCCGGCGAAGTAATCCAGGTTTTCCAGGCCGGTGAGTTCCCCGTACAGCGCCACCTGCTCCGGCAGGTAGAGCAGGCGCCGGCGCGCGGCCAGGGGATCCTTCTGGACGTCGATGCCATCGACCAGGGCCAGGCCCGAGGTCGGCGCCAGGAAACCCAGCAGCAGCTTGATGGTGGTGGTCTTGCCGGCGCCATTGGCGCCGAGCATGCAGAAAATCTCGCCCGGCGCGATGCGCAGGTCGAGGTTGTCGAGGGCGCGCTGGCCCCCGAAGGATTTGGATAGCGCTTGTGCGTGCAGCATGGTGGACCTCATTCGGTGAAGGTGGCGTGGCGGCGTAGACGGCGGCCGGCGGCCAGCAGCAGAGCGGTCATACCGAGGACGATGACGGCGGCGTCGAACAGCAGGGCGCCAAAACGCTCGACGGGCGGCGCCTCGCGCAGCAGGAAGCGGGGCAGGCCGCGGTCGTAGTCGGCGACGGTGAGCAGGCGGTCCTCGTCCAGGTGGCGCCGCACGAGCTGGCGCACCTCGAGCAGGAAACCGTGGGCCTGGTCCTGGAAGTGCAGGGCGCGCCCGGCGTCGCTCCCGGCCAGCTGTTCCAGCGCGTCCTGCAGCGCGATCGCGGGCGAGACCACGCGCAGGCCGTCGAGCCAGGCCAGACGCTGCGCCTGCTGCGCGCGGTAGGGCCGGAGTGCCTCCTGGATCAGCAGTTCGCCGCGCTCGACTTCGAGCGCGCGGCGGCGCAGGCTGTCGGGGATGTTGGGCGCGGGCACGCGGTCGGGCGCGACCGCGGTACGCAGTTCGGCGCGCGCCTGCATCGCCATGGCGCGCAGCGCGTTCGCGCGCTCGGCCTGGCTGACCGGCGGCGCGGCCAGGTCGGCCACGCCCAGGGCCAGCGCCGGCAACAGCACGACCAGGCCCAGCCAGGCGGCCAGGCAGCCCAGCGCCGCCTGGGCGGCGTTGCGGGCGACCAGGTTGAAGAGCAAGGCAAGCACGAGCCAGAACAGCGCGTACAACAGGACCAGGCCGCCGGCCTGCAGCAGCGCCACCGGCCCGGCCTTGCTCGCGAAGGCAAGGGTCGCCACGACGGTCACCGCCAGCGGCAGCGCCAGCAGCAGCGCGCGCGCCGCCGCCTTCCCCGCCAGCAGGCGCGTCGGCGTGACCGGTTGCGACAGCAGCCATGGCGCCATCCCGCGCTCGCGTTCAAACGCGAACAGATCGAAACTCCCTGCCAGCACCAGCAGGGGCAGCAGCCACACGATCGCGAAGGCCAGGTCGAACCGGCCGGCCGCGAGCACCGCCGGGTTTTCCATTCCGGCCGTATGGCGGTCGAAGATCGTGTTGCTGGCGACAAACGGAAAGATAGTCGCCGCCATCGGATAACCCTCGGCCTGGCCGACCGTCAGCAGCGCCAGTTCGCCCGGAGGCAGGGTGGCGCGCAGCGACATCGCGGTGGCGTACAGCGCGCCGCCGTAGCGCGACTTGTTGTCCGGCGTGACCTGTTCGGCGAGCTGGGTGCGGCGCATGGCGTGCGTTGCGCGTTCGTCCTCGAGGATGAGCGCGAGCGTGGCCTGGCGCCCCTCGACCCAGGCTGCGCCGTTCCACGCGGCACAGGCGCACAGCACGCCGAACAGGAGCCACAGCGGCAGCAGCCAGCGCCCGCGCAGCAGGCGCCGTCCTTCCATGCGGATGATGGTCAAGGTCGCATTCATGCCCCGCCCTCCAGCCGGCGCACGGCCAGGCGCATCAGCAGCAGCGCGCCGCCCACCCAGGCCGCCAGCGCGGCAAACGGTACGGCCGTGCGCGGCAGCAGCTCGCCCAGGGGCAGCAGCTGCGGCGCGAACGCGATGCCGCGCGTGATCGCCGCCACGTCGCTGGCGTACTCGCGCATCTGCGGCTTGCGATTGAGCTTGATGTCGCGGTTGAGCGCCTGCACCGTCTCGTAGCGGTAGCGCTCGGCCTGGGCCAGAAAGTGGCGGTGCGCTTCCATATCGGTGCGGGCCAGGCTGGACGACAGCGCGCGCAGGGCCAGCAGTGGCGAGAGCGCGCTGCTGGCCAGCGCCAGGCGCGCTTGCGCCGCGTAACCGTCGTACAGCCGGGCGACGTGGCGGTTGTAGATGTCGGCGGTCGCCTTCTCGCCATGCTCGAACAGCAGGCCGGCGTAGTTGATCGGCAGCTCGTCGATGTGCCTGACGCCGTAGCGGGCCAGCGTGGCCTTCTCGAATGCGGCGAAGCGCACGTCGCGCGGGCTGTGGCCGTCCGGCCCCTTCATCACTTCCTCGGTCACGGCGGCCTCGAAGGCTTCGGCGCTCGGCGTCGGATGGCGCGCCTCGGCCAGCATGGGCGCCAGCATGGGCGCCAGCACCGCCGTCACGATCCAGAACGCCAGTGCGCCGAACAGTGCCGCGCGGCTGCTCGCGCTCCAGGCCGAGATGGCCAGCGTGACGCCGAGGAAGGCGGTCCAGTACAAGCCATGGGCGGCCAGAATCAGGCCAAGGGCCGCGAAGTGGGCGGCGCTCCAGGCCGGGATGGTGGCCAGGGCCGCCAGCACGCCCACCAGCGCCAGGAGCAGCAGCAGGGCGGCCGCGCAGGCGGCGAAGCGGCCCAGCATCAGTTGCCAGGGCGTGGCGCCGGCGCCGATTTCCTGCCAGGCCAGCTGGCGCGCCCGCTCGCCGGAAAAGACGCCGAAGGCGGCGAACACGATGATCAAAGGCACCAGCACTTGCAGGGCGAAGGCCGGGCTGAAGCCACCAAAGCGGCTCAGGGCCGCGCCGCCGTCGGTCGCCCTGAAACGGCTGGCGTTCTGGACGTGGCCCTCGAGCTTGACGGTGGAACCCAGGTGGGCCGTCACGCCTGGATCGAGCACCGCCAGCGGCGCCGCCGGCTTATAGACATAGCGCCCGAAGTGGGCCGCGCCGTGCGGGTTGGCCGCGCCCTGGGCCTCCCACACCGCTTCCTCGGCCAAGGTGTCGTGGACGCGCGCGGTCTCCAGGCGCCGGTTGTCCAGCGCAGCGTCGAACAGGGCGAGCGCGCAGAGGGCCAGCACCAGCAGGCCGAGCAGACGCAGGCGGCGCTCGCGCGCCAGCGAGGTCCACTGCTGGCGCACGATCAGGCGCACGGGTGACATGGTGAATGCCATTAATAGCTCCCGCGTATGCTCAGCAGCACGCTGCGCGGGTCGCCATAGATGTTATAGGTGTTGAGGCCCCCCACGCGCGCCCAGTAGGTACGGTCGAACACGTTGTTGACGGCGAGCGTGACGGCCAGGCGGCGGTCCAGTGCATAGCCCAGCTGGGCGTTCGCGACCGCGTAGCCGCCCTGTTCGCGCACACCAGGCACGCCGGTGCCCAGCAGTGCGCTGCTGGCGGTCATGCCGCCGCCGAGGAACAGGCCGCGCATCCAGGCCGGCTGCCAGCGTGCATACAGTTTCAGGCTGTGCTTGGGCTCGAAGGTCGACCATTCGGCGCCTTCCAGCGTCGGGTGGACGCCGTATTCGGTGCGCAGGAAGGTGTAGCCGGCAGTCAGGTTCAGATCTGGCAGCGGACGGCCGCCGATCTCGAACTCGACCCCGCGCACCTTGACGTCGCCGGCGGGAACGTAGACGTCGATGACGTCGGTGGCCAGCGCGCGGTTGCGGTCGCGCGCATTGAACACGGCGGCCGAGGCGTTCAGGCGGCCGTCCAGGAACACGCCCTTGGCGCCGATCTCCACCTGGCTGCCCACGCGCGGATCGAGCGTGCGGCGCTGGGCGTCCATCTGCGATTGCGGGAAGAAGATGTCGGCGTAGGAGACGTAGGCATTGACCTCGGGCGCGATATGCCACAGCAGGGCCGCCGACGGCGTGACTTCGCCGCGTTCACGGGTGGTGGCGACGAAGGCCGTCTCCGGCGTCGGCGCGATATTGCGGGTCTCGTTGCGGTAGTTGGAGCTGCGCGCGCCCAGCGCCAGGGTGAACGGGTCGGCGAGCGAGAGGAAGGCCTGGGCATAGGCGCCGCTCTGGTTGACACGGTTGGCGTTGCCACGGGCGAAGTCGCCGCTTGGTTCCGGCACACTGTTGGGGTTGAAAATATCGACGTTCGGCACCGCCGCATAGGTGACCGACTGGTTGTCTGCCACGCGCCGGTCGAAGTTGTAGCCGACCGTCAGGCCGTGGCGGCGCCCGAACAGGGAGAACGGGCCGCTGGCGAACAGGTCGGCCGCCTCGCGCTCGAAATCCAGCCCGGCCTTGCGGCGCGCGTAGGTGGCGGTATTGTTGGCGCGGTTCACGCCGGTGCTTGGGTAGCCGTCCTTGTAGAACTTGTCGACGTTGCGGCGTACGGCGCGCGCCCGCACCTCCCAGCCCGCCGCCAGCTTGTGCGCCAGCTCGGCTTCCGCCTGGCTGGTGGCCCATGCCATGCGGTTCCAGGACGGATACACATGGGTCTCGCGCGGCGCCTCGATGAAGGCGCCGTCGCTCCATGCCGGCAGGCCCATGGTGGTTGAGTCGAGGTCGTCGACCTGGCGCGTGAAGGCAAGCGACAGGGTCGTGCGCCGCGCCACGTCAGCGTCCAGCGCCAGGTAGCCGAGCCATTTGCGGTCGTGGGTGATGTCGTGGAAATAGTCGCGGTCCTGGAAGGTCGCGACCGCACGGGCGCGCAGTGTGCCGGCGGCGTTCAGCGGCCCGCCGGCGTCGATCTCGACCCGGCGGTTGTCGTAGGAGCCAAGGCTGACGGCGCCCGAGAACAGGGGCGCGCGGCTGCCGCGCTTGCGCACGAAGTTGATCACGCCGCCCGGCTGGCCGGCGCCGGCGGTCACGCCCGACGGTCCGCGCAGCACCTCGACCCGCTCGTAGACCGCCAGTTCGAATTCCTGCTGGCCGCTGCCGGCCTGGCTGGCGGGAATGCCGTCATAGCTCAGTTCCATGGCATAGCCGCGTGCGCGGAAGTCAGGATTGGCGCCGTCGAAGGGCATCACGCTCACGCCCGGCGCCTGCTGCATCAGGTCGCCCAGGGTGAACAGGTTCTGGTCGCGGATCCGTTCGGCACTGAACACGGTGGCCGATTGCGGGATGTCGATCAGGCGCTGCGGCATCTTGCCGCCGACCGTGGCCTGCGACGGCGCATACGGCTCTTCCAGGCTGGCGTTGACCACGACCTGTGGCACTTGCTGCGCGGCGGCGTGGCTGGCTGCGTGGCCGGCGAGGGCGGCGCCAAGGCACAGGCCCATGAGCGTGCGGCGCGGCACAGGACGGGGTGCGGTATCGAAAGGCTTCTTCATTCTTCTTCCTCGAGGCGTGCGGCGGCCGCGTCCCGCCTTGGGCGGAACGCGGCAACGCCGCTGGTTGATGCAACGGCGTTGCGAATTCAGGCGCGCGCCGGCCGGACGGCCGAGCGCGGACGCGCACGGCCGATGCCGGCGTGCGGATGGATGACGATGTTCATGGTGCGGCGAGGACCCGGTGCATGGCCGTGGCCCGTCAGCGACGGGTCAGGCCGAAACGAGAGGACGCACGGACGCGCGTCTGGACAATCCAGGGCGCCGGGCGGACTTCAGGTGCAGCGACGGATCAGGCGAGGGGCGGGGCGCGCGAGCGGAAGGCCAGCGCGGGCGCGGCCTGGATGCCGCGCGTGGGGACGGCGTGGTGAACGACGACGGCCGGATCGGCCGGTTGAAGATGGAAGGTGGACGCGGGCAGGGCGGCCGCGAACTGGGCCGCGGCGACGCACAGTTCGCAGGCGTGGGCCGCGAATTCCTGGGTGTCGCTGCTCAGTTCCTGGGCTGCTGTCGCCGCGATCGTCGCGGCCGGCGCCAGGTGGCTGACCGCGTGCGACAGCGACGCCTGCTGGGTGAGCAGCAGGAACAGCATCAGCAATAGTGACAGCGGTCGACGCACGGTCCGGATCAGCCTTGGCGTAAAGCCCTTGAAAGGTGGTCGCAAACAGGATGCGACAAAAAGGGCTTGCAGTATAAACCAGGGTGCGTGGAAGGGTTTATATATTTTTGCTAGCCAGAATGAAATCAACGGGCTTCGCTTGTGGTGGGGAGGCCACGCAAGATCTTGAACAGCCCGCTCTTCAGTTCCGGCAGGGCAACTATTCACGTAAAATCGGTCAGTTACGTCCTTCATATGAACGCTCATTGATGCGTATGCCAACTGTCCGGAATCTGCCGCGCATCCTGCTTCCCCGTGGACTGGCAGGCTATATGGCGCTCGCAACTTCCATCCTGTGCGCCGTCCTCACCATCATCCTGGTCGCCCTGGTCCAGAACCAGGCGCGCGACCACGTGCGCGAAAGCATCGGCTTCGGCCTGGGCGAGCTGGCCCAGCAGGCCGCGGACAAGCTCGACCGCGGCATGTACGAACGCTACCGGGAAGTCAATCTGCTGGCGCGCCGCATCGGCGACCTGGGTCCGCTCGCGACCCTGGAATCGCAGCGCCGCCTGCTCGACGACGCCCACCGCAGCTATGGCTACTACAGCTGGATGGGCATCGCGACCGTGGACGGCGAGGTCAAGGTGGCGGCGCGCGGCCTGCTCGAAGGCGCCAATGTGGCGGCCCGGCCGTGGTTCACGAACGCCCTGGCCGGCATCCACATCGGCGACTTGCACGAAGCGCTGCTGCTGGCCAAGCTCCTGCCATCGGTGAATGGCCAGCCGCAGCGCTTCGTCGACGTCGCGTTTCCGATCGAGGACCCCGACGGCCGGCCGCGCGCGGTGCTGGGCGCCCACCTGTCGTGGCAGTGGGCGCGCGACGTCGAGCGTTCGGTGATCGAGCCGATCCAGGAGGGACGCCGGGTGGATGCCCTGATCGTCGATACCAAAGGCCTGGTCCTGCTCGGACCGCCCGGCCTGCAGGGCACCACCATCGATACCGCCAGCCTGCGCCGCGCGCGGGGCGAGCGCGGCATCGGCTATGTGCTGGAGCGCTGGAGCGACGGCAGGGAATACCTGGTCGGCTACCGCAAGACCGACGGCTACGCCGATTATCCCGGCCTGGGCTGGACCGTGCTGCTGCGCCAGGAGGCGGGCAATGCCTATGCGCCGGTGCACAAGCTCGGCCAGTATGCGCTGTGGACCGGCGTGGGCCTGGCGGTGCTGTTCTCGATCGCCGGCGCGCTGGTGGCGAACTGGATCACCCATCCGATCAAGAACCTGCAGGTGTACGCGGACCGCATCCGGCGCGGCGTGGTGGCGCCGCTGGTGCCCGACGCGCGTTCGTATGACGAGGTGCGCAGCCTGGCCAGCGCCCTGAATACGCTGCTGGAGGACCTCGTGCGGCGCGGGCACGAGCTGGAAGAGCTCAACCGGACGCTGGAGCAGCGGGTGAGCGAACGCACCCAGGAACTGGCGAGCGCGCTGGCCATCGTCCAGCAGAACGCGCAGCACATCAACACCATCATCGAGACCGCCCACGACGCCTTCATCGGCATGGACCTGGACGGCGTCGTCACCGACTGGAATACCCAGGCCGAGCGCATGTTCGGCTGGCGCCGCCACGAGGCGATCGGCCGTCCGCTGGCCGAGCTGACCTTGCCGCCGCGCTACCACGACTCGCTGCGGCGCGCCATCGTCGAGTTCCGCACCACCGGCCACACCGATGCCCTGAACCGCCGCGTCGAGCGTATCGTGCGAACGCGCCAGGGCGAGGAGTTCGCCATCGAGATGACGGCCGGCATCGCCGGCATTGGCGAGCGCAGCTTCTTTTCCATCTTCCTGCACGATATCTCGCTCAGGAAGCGCGTCGACCAGATGAAGAACGAGCTGGTGGCGACCGTGTCGCACGAGCTGCGCACGCCCCTGACCTCGATGCGCGCCTCGCTGTCGCTATTGAAGAGCGGCGCGGCCGGGCCGATCGACGGCGAAGTCGGGGAACTGGTCGAGATCGCGCATCGCCATTGCGAGCGCCTGGTGCGCCTGGTGAGCGATATGCTGGACGTGGAAAAGATCGAATCGGGACGCCTGTCGGCGCATCCCAAGCCGCAGCCCCTGATGCCGATCGTCGAGGACGCGCTGGGCGCGATGCGGGTCCAGGCCCATGATACGCAGGTCGAGCTGCGTAGCGCCTGCGCAGCGGGCCTGGAATGGCTACCGGCCGAGGTCGACCGCGACCGCATCACCCAGGTCCTGATGAACCTGCTGTCGAATGCGCTCAAGTATTCGCCGCCGCAGGCCGCGGTCGAGGTAATGCTGGCGCGCAGCAGCCGCGGCCTGCGCATCAGCGTGGCCGACCGCGGGCCGGGCATCCCGCCCGCGTTCCGCGCGCGCATCTTCCAGCGCTTCGCCCAGGCCGATGCGGGCGCGGACCGCAAGACCAGTTCCGGACTGGGGCTGGCGATCAGCCGCCAGATCATGGTCGAGCATGGCGGGGAGCTGTCGTTCGAGGACCGCGCGGGTGGCGGCACCTGCTTTTACGTCGACCTGCCGCTGACGGCGGCATCGCAGCGCGCACTCGCGGCCTGAGCGTCTCGGCCAGGGTTTCAGCCGGCTTCCTGGTCGGCCGTCCACACGGCCAGTTCGTAGCCGTCGGGATCGACGAAATGGAAGCGCCGTCCGCCGGGGAAGGAGAAAGTCTCCTTGCTGATGCGGGCGCCGGCGTCGACGACGCGGCGCAGGGTCGCTTCCAGCTCGTTCGAATACAGGATCACCAGCGGGCCGCCGGCGCGCACCGGGCCGTCGGTCGTGAAGCCGCCGGCCAGGCGGCCGTCGCGGAACTCGGTATAGCCGGGACCGTAGTCGATGAAGGTCCAGCCAAACACCTGGCCATAGAAAGCCTTGCTGCGCGCGATGTCGGCGACGTTCAATTCGATGTTGTCGATCTGGTGGTGGTTGCCTTGCGTGCCCATGGACGTCTCCGGAAGTGAGGTGGACACGTGATCTTACGCCAACCCGTCGGTCAACCGTCCAGCAATCCCGCCGCCGCCTCCACCAGCGCCTCGGGACTGAAAGGCTTGACCATGTAATGATCGGCCCCGGCGGCCAGGCCGGCCGCGACGTCGCTCTGCTGGCCGCAGGCCGACAGCAGCATGATCTTCATGCCGGCAGTCGCCGGCGCGTCCTTCAGCTTGCGGCACAGTTCCAGGCCGCTGATGCCTTCGCCCAGCCAGACGTCCAGGATTAGGAGGTCGGGCACGGATTGCGCCAGCTGGGCCAGCGCGGCCTCGGCGCTGGACGCCTGGGCCACCTCGCCCAGCGAACGCAGGGTCAGGCGGATCAGCAGGCGCAGGTCGGGCTGGTCGTCGACGACGAGGATGCGGCGTGTCGTCAAGAGGCCTCCGGATCGGTGGGCGCGCCGTCGCGCGGCAGCCAGATCGTCACCCGGGTGCCGTCGCCCGGCGTCGAGGCGATCTCCACCAGGCCGCAGTGGACGTCCACGATTTCGCGCACGATGGTCATGCCCAGGCCGTTGCCCGGCACGTCGGGCAGGGCGCCGGCGCGCCAGAAGGCGTCATACACCTGGTTTTGCTGGTCGGGCGTCAGGCCGACGCCGCGGTCGCTGACGGTCACGGCGGCGCCCGGCCGGCCGTCGCGTGCCTGGGCCGCGATGCCGATCTCGACCTGGCTGTCCGGCGCCGAATAGGCCAGGGCGTTGGCCACGATATTGGCCAGCGCCTGCTGCACGCGCTGTGGGTCGGCCTGGACCTGCGGCAGGTCCGGTGACGGGTGCAGCACGATGCGGGCCGACTGCGCCGCGTCCTCGATCCCGGCCTGCACCTTCTCCATCACCTGGGCCAGGTCGAGCGGCGCCGGATGCAGCTGGTCCGAGCCGCCCGAATCGATGCGCGCCAGGTCGAGCATCTGGTTCACCAGGCCGATCAAACGATTGGCCTGGCGGTGGATGATGTCGATCAGCTCGCGCCCGGTGGCGGCGTCGAAGTCGCGCTTGAGCAGCAGTTCGGAAAAGCCCAGGATGCTGGCCATCGGGGTGCGCAGCTCGTGGCTGGCGGTGCGGAAGTAATCGTGGCGGCGCCGGTTGGCGGCGCGCACCCGTTCCTGCTCGGCGCGATGCCAGGCCACGTCGCGCACCGTCGCCACCAGGTAGGCGCGGCCGTCGAGCGTCATTTCTGCGATCGAGACCTCGGCCGCGAAAGCGCTGCCATCCACGCGCCGGCCCGTGCCCTCGTGGCGGTCCACCGCCTTCGGCTGGATCCCGATCAGGGCGCCCGACGCCTGGCCGGCCAGCGCCTCGCAGGGGGCGCCGAACATGCGCTCGGCGGCCGGGTTGCAGGACTGGATCGTGCCGGCTGCGTCGAACAGCAGCACGCCGTCCGGCAGGTGGTCGAGCAGGGCGCGCACGGTCGCCGCGCTGCGCCGCTCGCGCTCGGCCACGGCCTTGAGCTCGAGGGCGGCGACCTCGTTGGCGACGATGCCGGCCAGGTCGCGCAGCAGGGTGCGTTCTTCGGGGCCGAATTCGCGCGGGACGCGGTCGATGATGCACAGGGTGCCGATGCGTGCGCCGTCGCCGATCTCGATCGGCGAGCCGGCGTAGAAGCGGATGCCGGCATCGCCCAGGACCAGCGGACTGTTCGCGAAACGGGCGTCTTCGCAGGCGTCGCGCACCACCATTACATCGTCCTGCAGGATCGCATGGGCGCAGAATGAGGCCGAGCGCGGCGTTTCCGGCAGCGGCAGGCCGACCCGCGACTTGAACCACTGGCGGTCGGCGTCGATCAGGCTGACCAGGGCGGTCGGCACGTCGAACAGGCGCGCCGCCAGCCGCGTGATGCGGTCGAAGCGTTCGTCCGGCGGCGAATCCAGGAGCTCGAGGTCGATCAGTACCTGCAGGCGGCGCGCCTCGTCGGCGGGCAGCGGAGCGGAAGTGTGGAGTGTCTCGTTCATTATCATTGGTGTGCTTTGGCGTGCGTTGGCTATTCTGGCCTGCTCAGGATGTCGCCGGCAGCCGCGCGGTGACCGCCGCGCGCAGGGCCGCGAGCGGGGCCGGCTTGGTCAGATAGGCGACGTCCGCCGGCAGGCCCATGGCCAGCACCATCGGCTTGTCCATGCCGCTGACGACGACCAGCGGCAGGCTGGCGGTGGCCGGGTTGTTGCGCAGGGTGCGGATCATGCCGAAGCCGTCCAGGCCCGGCATGTGCAGGTCGCTGACCAGGATGTCGGGCCGCGCTTCGCCGATCCGTATCAGCGCCTCGATGCCGTTGCTGGCCTTGCGCACCGCGAGGTCCAGGCCCCAGGTCGAGATCTCCAGCTCGTACAGGCGCAGCAGCATGGCGTCGTCGTCGACGATCAGGACGCTGCGCGCGCAGGCGGTCGGCGCGATCGGGCGCGCTGCGGGCAGCGGGCGGGGCGCGCCGCCCATGGCGGTGCGGCGTTCGGACAGCAGGCGCTCGACCGACTCGACCGCGATGCGGCGGTGGCCGCCCGCCGTCTTCCAGGCCTGCAGTGTGCCGTTCTCGACCCACATCTGCACCGTGCGGTGCGATACGCCGATCCGCTCGGCGGCCTGCCTGGTGGTGCAAAAGGCGGCCCGGTCGAATGAAGGTCCCTCGGTGACTTGCTGATCGGCGATTTTCATATTTACTGATTTTACTGTTTCACATTTGCCTGTCAAGGGCAAACCACAGGTAGATCAAATTACCGCAGAGCAAATCGATGGCGGACGGGGCTGGTGTGGTGCAAGCGGTACACCGGCCCCGCCGGGACGGGCCAGCATGCCTTACCCCACCCCGTCGTCAGTGATGGCGGGGGGCAGGTAAAGTGTGACTTCCGTGCCCACCCCCAGCTGCGATTCGAGCGTGATCTGGCCGCCGTGCAGGTCGACGATTTCCTTGAGGATGGTCATGCCCAGGCCGCTGCCGGGCACGCTGGAATCGCGGTCGACGCGGTAGAAGGCGTCGAACACCTGGGCCTGCTGCTGCGGCGTCATGCCCAGGCCCCGGTCGCGCACCCGGACCGCGACCAGGGGCCGCCCGTCGCGCCGTTCCAGGCGCGCCTCCACCGTGATCGGCGTGCCGGGCGCCGAATACTTGATGCTGTTGCTGACGATATTGGTCAGCGCCTGCTGCATCTTTTGCGCGTCGGCCGCCAGCGGCGGCAGGTCGGGCGCGAGATCGGTGCGCACGCGGTGGGCCTGGCCCAGGCCCTCCAGGCTTGCCAGGGTTTGTTCTACCAGCGCCGGCAGCGCGACCGCCGCGAGCCTGAGTTGGGAGGCGCCGCCGGCCTCGATGCGCGCCAGATCGAGCAGCTGGTTGACCAGGTCGACCAGGCGGGCCGATTCGCGGTGGATGATCTCGACCAGCTCGCGCTGGGTGGCCGGATCGAAGTCGCGCTTGAGCAGCAGCTCGGAAAAGCCCAGCACGCTCGACATCGGCGTGCGCAGCTCATGGGTGGCGGTAGCGAAGTGGTGGCGCCGCCGCTCGTCGGTGGCGCGCGCGCGTTCTTCCTGGGCGCGGCGCTGGGTGATGTCGCGCACGGTGACGGCGAACTTCGGGCGCGCGGCCCAGGCCATGCGGCAGTACGAGAACTCGACCGGGAAGCGGCTGCCGTCCAGGCGCCGCGCGCCCGTCTCGTAGGGCGTCCCCTCGACCAGCAGGCCAGCGCGGCGCCGGGCGACCAGGTCTTCGTCGAGCAGCTCGGCCAGCGCGCGGCCGGCCAGCAAGGCGCCACTGGCGCCGAAGATCTTCTCGGCGGCCGGATTGGCGGCGACGATCACGCCATGCACATTGAGCATCAGGATGCCGTCCGGCAGGTGGGCCACCAGGGCCTTTTCCCAGCCTTCGGGCGCGGGGCGGCCGGCCGGCCGCGCGCGCAGCTCGTCGCCGGCGATCGCCGCCAGGTCGCGCAGCGTAGCCATCTGGTCCTGGTCGAACTGGCGCACCTGGCTGTCGATCACGCACAGGGCGCCGACCCGGCTGCCGTCGGGCGCGGCCAGCGGAATGCCGGCATAGAAGCGCACGCGCGGCTCGCCCAGCACGAAGGGGTTGGCGGCGAAGCGCGGGTCGTGCCGCGCATCTTCGATCACCAGGCCTTCGGGGTGCTGGATGGTATGGGTGCAGAACGAGGTCGCGCGCGCCGTTTCGTGCAGGTCGATGCCGACCCGCGACTTGAACCACTGGCGCTCGGCGTCGACCAGGGCGACCAGCGAGATCGGCACGCCGAGCAGGCGGCAGGCGAGGCGGGTGATGCGGTCGAAGCGTTCTTCGGGCGGGGTGTCGAGCAGTAGCAGCTCGTGCAGGGCCCGCACGCGCGCGGCGTCGGGCTGGGGATCGGGCAAGGCGGTACGAACGATCTTGTGCGGCTCGTGTCGCATTCTTCTCAGTCCTGGTTAAGTCTCCATGGCTCCGTCGCCCGCGCCCAGCATCTGTTCTACCTTGGCGCGCAGTTCGGGGAAACGCACCGGCTTGGAGAACACCGGTATGTCGGACGGCAAGCCCATCGATGCGATCGTTGCCCGGTCCAGCCCGCTGATGACGATGATCGCCATCTTGCCATAACGCGGATCGGCACGTAGCGTGCGTACCATGCGGAAACCATCCATCCCCGGCATGTTCAAGTCGCTGATCAACAGGTCGGGCCTGGCTTCGCCAATCCGGATCAGGGCGTCGAAACCGTCGCGTGCCTTGATCAGCTCGGCATCCAGGCCCCAGCCGGAGATTTCCAGCTCGTACAGGCGCAGCAGGGTGGCGTCGTCGTCGGCCATCACGATGCGGCGCGCCGAAGATGGCATTGCCTGTTCGGCCGCCCGGTTGGGGGGCGAGCCGCCCGCCACCGCATGATTGCGCTGCGCTACCAGCCGGTGAACCGAGGTGAGCAGGATACGACGGTGGCCGCCGGCCGTCTTCCACGCCTGCAGCACGCCGCCCTCTACCCACAATTGCACCGTGCGATGGGAGACGCCGAGCAGGCTCGCGGCCTCCTTGGTCGAGCAAACTTCCTGGGAAGCGGGGTCTGGCTGCGCCGGCGATGGACTGCTGTGCGATTTCATGGATTCAAGTGTGCATAGGGTTAAACGCCCGCCGGCATGGCCGGCAAAAACGCGCGTCGCACGCTTGCCGGATTGGCACAGGCGTGCGACGAAGCATGATACAGGCTGCCCGTATGCGCAACAGATACGCATGGGCAAGTCAACAATCTATCAAATTCTCACAATTTACGATAGTGAAACTCGATATGTGTTTCCTTATTGTAACTTGCGGTGATTGATTTATGCAGCACGATTGAATCCGGTGATTAGCGCTACTGGACCTTGACCGACACGCTGACGCTGCCTGTCGCGCCGGGTGCCAGCGTCCCCGTGACACCCCATTCGACTTTGCCGGTGGCGCCGACTTCCGGCTTGCTCGCCACGATGCATGACAGGCCCGCCGGCATCGATCCGCAGTTGCTGTCCACATAGGTGGTATACGCCGGGGTCGGGTCGCTGACCTTCAGGTTGCCCAGCGTGGTGGTGCCGGTGTTCTCGAAGGTGATCGTATAGGTGATGGTGGCGCCGGGCAGGGCGGCGGACTTGTCGGCCGCCTTGGTCAGCTTGAAATCGTCGCAGGTCTGGCAAATGCCCTCGACGGTCACCACCATCTCGCCCAGGCCGATGCCCAGCAGCTTGAGCAGCGGGTCGGCCACGCCAGACAGGATCGGCGCCAGCAGCGGCGACACGACCTTGGTCACCAGCGTCACCACCAGCGGCTGGACCACGCCCTGCAGCAGCCCCAGGCCCGGCATGTCGCGGAACTTCAGGTTGGTCACCAGACTGTTGGCGGCATTGGTCACGAACATCGTGCTGCTGCTGACGGTGCGGGTCTGGGGGAAGCTGCCCGACATCGTCACACTGGTGGAGAACGGGGCCTGGGCGCGCACGATGCTCTTGACCTCGAGCGGAATATTCACCGAGGCCAGGCCCAGCACCAGCGTCGCCTGCAGGTTGCCGATGGCGCCGAAGTCGACGTCCGAGTCGCGGATGGGGCTGCGGCTGAAGAAGACGCCGTCGTCGATCTTGCCGATATACAGGTCAGCTACGCCTGGCGCGACCTGCAGGGTGACGGCCTTGGCGGCGGCATTGACCGCCGCCAGGCTACCCTGGCCGCGCGCGACGTCGGCATACACGTCCAACCTGCCAATGCCGATCGAAGCGCTCTGCAGCAGGCCGAGGCCGACCAGGGTGTCGGTGACCGGGGCCAGCGTGATCAGGTCGAGCTTGAGCTTGATGCGCACCGCGGCCGAATAGAAGGTCGAGCCGGTCGGACCGCACACGTAGGACGGCGGCTCGATCACCTGGGCGTACAGCTGCAGGCTGTTGAGTATGCCCAGGGAGCCCAGCACGCCTCCGGAGATGCCGACCGGGACCGGCGTGGTGAGCACGTTGCGGCGGTTGTACAGCTGGATCAGACCGGTGAACATGTCGAGCGCATTGACGGTGGTGGTGCCGAGCGAGCCGGTGTCGGCCGTGATCTTGAGCAGGTCGCCCAGGCGCACGGTGGCGCCGGCGCCGTTCAGCTGCGAGGCCAGGCCCGAGAGGGCGGTCGCCAGTTGCGGCTTGGCTTCGGCCTGCGCCTGGACCGACAGCGCGGTCGCGATCTGGGCCAGCGTGATGTTGGCGCCCAGCGCTTGCGAGGGGCTCGACAGGTTCAGTTGCGTCTGCAGCACCTTCAGGAAGTTCAGCAGGTTCAGGTTGCCGCCGGCCAGTGCGTTCCAGTCGAGCGCATTGAGCGCGACGCCGGTGCCGAGCAGGCCGCCCAGCAGTGGGCCGAGCAGGGCGCTTTTATTGGTGTCGACGCTGGCCAGGCGCGGGCCGGCGGTGATGCAGGCCCCGGTGGCGTTGCATTCCGCGCGCGCCGGCAGGGCGCAAGCCAGGCACAGGATTACCAGCAGGGTACGCAGCCAGGTGAAGCTCACGAATCGCGAAGTCATGTCTTTTTCCTCGTTCTTGTTACTTGAGCAGATCGCCGGACAGCAGGCCCTGCAGGGTGTTTTCATCGAACTTCATGCGCATCCGCACGTAGGCGCCCTTGGCGGTGGCGTCGGCGCCGGCCAGGTCGCGCTCGGCGAAGCCCATGAAGTTGTAGCCGGCCGAGACCCACATATTCTTCTTGAGCTGGTAGCCCGCTTCCAGGCCCGCCGCATATTGGCGGCCGCGGGTGTCGCGGTCGAGCAGCACCTGGGCGGTGGCGCCGACGTCCCAGTCTTCGTTGATCTCGTGGGTTACGCGGCCGGCCACCAGGTGGCTGATGGTGCGGGTCGACAGGCCGTTCGAGCGGTCCAGTGCGACCTTGGCGGCGTAGCGCGCGCTGACCACGGTGTCGCGGCGCAGCTGCCAGTTGGCGTTCATCGACACCGCGTGCACGGCGCGCTTCAAGTTGGCCGGGCCGTCGTCGCGTTCCAGCTTGTACTCGTACTTGGCCAGGCCGGTCACGCCGATCGATTCCAGCGCGCGGTAGGCCACGCCGCTCTGCATCAGCTCGGTCAGGCGCAGGGTATTGCCGGCGCCTTTCGAGCGGGTCGCGGCCAGGGTGTTCTTGCCCAGGAAGGTCCAGCTTTCGTCGATCTTGTAGGCCAGGCCCAGGGTCGACAGCAGGCCGTCGCTGTCTTCGCCGTGGCGCAGTTCGAGGCGTGCGTTGCCGGTCCAGGTCGGATGGCGGCTCACTTCGATGGCGCCGGTCACGGCGATCGCTTCGTTGTCGCGGGCGCCCGAGATGACTTTCACGCGCTCGACGCTGGTGTTGGCGCGCACGCCTTCGCCCAGGGTCCACAGGTTGCGCAGGCCAAGGGCTGCCTCGGCCTGGCGCTCGCCGAGGAGGGTGCCGGCCGGGGAGGTGCCGCCGGCGCGGTATTCGGTGAACACGCGGCCGTCCTGCATGTAGTCGCTGTCGACGCCGAACACGGTGGCGCTGCGCTGCTGGCCCTGGTTCAGCGCATAGGTCGAACCCAGGCTGCTGATCAGTTCATGACGGCCGTAGACGCGGCTCCCGCCGGCGAAGCGGTAGTCGCCGCCCAGGGCCACCATGCGGCGGCCGTTGTCGTGGATGTCCTGCTCGCCTTCCAGGAACACGCCGGCCTGCGGCAGGCCCGGGATCTGGGTGGCGATCTTGGCGCGCACGCTGGTCAGGTCCGGCTGGGCCAGCACCACGCTCTCGCCGGCCGATTCACGGGCATGGCGCACGCCCAGTTCGACCTGCACGCCGTTATCGAAGGTGTAGCCGCCGAACAGCTGCACGCCATTGCGCTCGGCCTCGGTTTCCAGGTCGGCGGTGTGCAGGGCTTCCATGCCGACGCTGGCGCGCTCGGTGACGCGGTAGCGCACGGTGGCGCCGCCTTCGGTGCGGCCCTTCGGCAGCGACGACGATGGATTGTCGAAGTTGGCGTCGGCGCGGCCGGCGAACAGGCGGCTTTCCAGCTTGCCGTCGGTGCGGGTGGCGTCCAGGCGGGCGGCGCGGCCCTTCTGGTCGGCCTTTTCCATTTGCGCGGCTTCGACGATGACCGTGGTCTTGTCGTCCGGGGTCACGCTGGCGTTGACGCTCACCAGGCGGGTCGGGGCGGCCGGGTTGCGGTCTTCCACGGCGCTGCCGCCGACTTCGACCATCTCGCCGATCTTGTACTGGGCGGCGATGCCGCCGACCCAGAAGCGCGGGTGGCCCTGGTCGACTTCATAGCTGATGCGCAGGCTGATCGGGTTCATGTCCGGGTCCAGGCTGGCCACTGGTGCGCGCAGCAGGATGCGGCCGGTCAGCGGGTCGATGTCGTAGTCGGCGTAGCGCGCCAGCAGGCGGCGCGACAGCATCAGGCCGGTCTGGTTGCGATCGCGCACGACGATCTCGACGCGCTCGCTGTTGATGACCATCAGGCCGCCGCCGGTCAGGAATGGGCCCGAGGTGCCGTTGGCGGCGATCTCTTCGACCATCTGGCGGGTGGTGTCGTAGCTGGCAAACGAGTCGAAGGTCACGTTGCCGATTTCCGAATGGGTGCGCAGGCCGGTCAGGTTGCGGCTGTAGGCACCCAGGTTGCGCGCCGGGGTCACGCCTGGCGGCACGTAGTCGCCGTACATCACGTACGAGCGGTCGCGGTCGGCGCGCAGGTAGAGGCGGCTGGTCGACTGCGCCTCGAAGCCGCGGCGCGCCTCGTCGCCGTAGGTCGGATAGTAGGCCAGCGGATCGATGTCGCGGAACAGCTTCGGCTCGGTTTCCTTGTCCGAATCGTAGGCCATGGTCAAGAGGGTGTCTTCGCCCACCTGGCCCTTGGCGAACATGGCGGCGCGGGCGCCGGCGCCTACGCCATCGCCATTGCCACGTTCTGCCATGTGGCGCAGCTTGTCCTCGAAGCCGTCGAAGTCGCGCAGCGGGTTGGCGGTGTTGCCGCGCACCCGGTTGAGGCTGATGGCGCCTTCGACCACGCCGGCCGCGACCAGCGGACGCAGGTCGGGCACGAAGCGCAGCGCGCCCTTGGCCTGCAGCAGGCCGCTGGCAGCCAGCAGGCGGGCTTCGCCGGCTTCTTTTGGGGCGCGCAGCGAGAATTCGGCCTTGCCGCCTTCGACGAACACCTGGTAGCCCGGCTCGCGCGGGTCCAGGTCGGTCGTGTCCCACTGGCCGGCGCTGGCGTCCAGGGTCACCGGGGTGCGCTCGACGACCGGCACGCCGTCGGCGTCTTCAAGGGTCACGTTGATCAGCACCAGGCGTTGGCCGTCGGCCGGGGCGGCTTCGGTCTGCGGCTTGATGCGCAGGCGCGCCAGCTTGCCGGGCACCACGACGCCGATGCGCTGGCTGCCGCGGGCATTGCCGAAAGCATCCTTCTGGGCGATTTCCAGATCGTTGCGGCCCGGACGCAGGGCGACGCCGACGTATTCGTAGACATCGAGCTGCCGGTCGGCGACGGTGCTTTGCTGGCCGACGTGGCTGTCGTCGACTTCCACGCCGTTGACGGTGAGGGTGAAGCTGTTACCGGCGGCGCCCTTGATGCGCACCATCGCCTGGCCAAAGGGCAGCACGGCGCCGTCTTCCAGGCCGATGAAGGCCAGCTTGTTGTCCATTTTCGCCAGGTCGAGGTCTTCGATCTTCGTGATCGCGACGGTTTTTTCCGGCACGGTCAGTGCGGAGGCGGCCTGCAGCTCGGCGCGCAGGCGCTCGGCGCGGCCGGCAATGGCGGCGCGCAGCTCGTCGCTGCAGGCGTCCAGGGCGAAATCGGCGCGCGCCAGCTCGCCGTCCTTGAGGTCGATGAAGCGGCTGCCGGCGTCGCCCGCATTGCGGTTCGACAGGATGGCCAGCTGGCTGCCCGCCGGCAGGCTGGTGGCATCGACCTTGGCCACGTGGGTTCGCGGGGTGACGCCGGCGAAGCTGTAGCGGCCTTCGGCATCGGTTTGTACGAAGTTGCCGTCTTCCAGCCAGATGCGCACGTCGGGCACGCCCGGCTCGTCCTTGTCGCGCAGGCCGTTGGCGTTGCAGTCGGCGAACACTGTGCCCAGGATATGGCCCTTGTCGCTGAAGATGCCGGCTTCGACCTTCACCTTGGCGGCGGCCACGGTGCTGGTGAAGACCAGGGGCGCGGCGCTGGTGGCGTGGGCGCGGTTGATGCCGTCGCCCTGCAGCGCGCCGGCGCCGATGCGCACGCGGTAGCGCAGCACGCGGTTCGAGCGGCGCGGCACGTCGCCCACATTGATCACCAGTTGCGGGCCGCGGTTGGCGAACTTGCCGTCGAACGGGGCGTTATCCAGGCGCATCGAGCCCGGCACGTAGCTGAAACCGGCCGGCAGGTCGTCGATGACGGTGACGCCGGTCAGGGTCTCGTCGGCGGTATTGAACACGCGCACTGTGTAGTCCAGCACTTCGCCGACTTCAACCACGGCGCGCGAGGCGTTCTTTTGCAGGTACAGGGTGCCCGGGATCGGGTCGAGCGGGACGTCGATGGTGACCACACCGAGGGCGGCGCTGACGGTGAACTCGCCGCCAAACGAGCCGTACAGGTTGGTCTCGCGGTTGCCCGGCAGCTCGCCTGGCGCGGTTTTGGACGGGAAGCCGTAGTTGTTGGGCGCGATGACCTTCAGGCGGTACAGGCTCGGTGCGACCAGCGGGAAGTGGTACATGCCGTTGCCGTCGGTGACGACGGTGCTCGGCATGCGGGTGGCGCCGTCGACGTCGAACACGACCGCCGGGGCGCCCGGGTTGCCGCCGTTGCCTTCGCCGGTGACGTCGATCAGGGTCACGGTGGCGCCCGGGACCGGCTCGTTGCTGACGCTGTCGTAGACGACGCCGATCGGGTCGACCAGGATGTCGGTCGAGATCGTGCCGTTGCCGCAGCCGGCGATGCTGGCCGTGAGGACGTCGTCGGCCATGACTTCGAGCATGCCGTCGCTCATGTCGTTCTCGTCACCGTCGGCGTCCATGGAGCGGTCCATGGCCATGGGGGTGATGCGGAAGCGGCCGCTGTCGGCCGCGGTCTCGGCGGCCATGAATGCCTGGCTGTCGCCGGTCTTTTTCGAGGAAATGGTGACGCTGATGTTGTCGACCCGGGCCGGGTCGGCGTTGCAGTCGGCCGCCGAGATCTGCACGAACAGCTGGCCGTTGGCGCGGGTGGCGCGCGCAACGGTCGAGAAGGCGGCCGAGGTGAAATAGGTGATGGTGTCGGTCTGTTGCGCGCGCACCGTGTTCGATTCAACGGCGCCGGCGCCGCCGCCCGGTTGGGCGAAGCTGGCGCTGGCCTTGTTGACGATGGCGGCTCCCGCGTGGCTGCACAGCAGCAGGGTGGTGACCAGGCAGGAGAAGACGAAGTGTCGGAGCTGAGTGATCATGGCGCGCGGGAGTCGAAAGAGGAATTCGGGGGCGGCGTCCCGGAGGACGCCGCGCTTGACGTTACTGGAGGATTACGGGTTGATCTTGACGCCGAAGTTCAGCGTGTTCGACTCGGTCGGGCCCAGGTTGAAGCCGGTGGCCGACACGGTGGTGACGACGCCCGCAGTGAGCGGCGCCAGGACCGCGCCGAGCAGGGTCTGGGCGGCGGCGCCGGCGTGGTAGGTGGTGTTGGCCGGCACGTTGTCGGTGATGACCACAGCGTTGATCGTGGTCAGGCCCTTGTTGGTGGCGACGATCTGGTAGCGGATGCAGGCGCCAGGGGCGGCGGTGATCGGATCCTTGGTGAACTCGCCTTCCGGGGTGCCGTTGCAGTCGGCGTCCAGGGCCTGGGTCTTGACCAGTTCCAGCAGCGAGTCGCCGGCGACGACCGTCACGGCTTCGTGGATGCGGTCCGAGATGGCGACGTTGGTGGTCGACTGGGCGCGGAACCAGATATCGGTGGTGCCCGGGGTGGTGCCGGCAGCCGGGGTGACTTCGGCGGTGACCTTGACGTTGGCGCCGGCGGCGACGGTGGCGTTGGTGATCACCTGGCCGTTGGCGTCCTTGAACACGACGGTCCAGCCGGCCGGCAGCGGGGTGCCGCCGAAGTTGACGTCGGTGCTGGCGGCCAGCGTGAAGGTGTCGGGGCTGCCGCCGGTGTTGTTCAGGTAGATGACGAACGAGGTCATGGTGCCGGCGGTGGTGAGCTTGGTCTCCATGGCGGCGGCTTCCGGACCCTGGCCATTGCCCGGCGCGGTCGGGCCGAAGGCATTGGCGGTGATGTCCATGAGGGCGCCGGCGCCGACGGTGGTGGTGTCGGTGCTGGTGGCGCTGACGCTGCCGTTGAAGCCACTGGTGGCTTTCACTTGCATGGTGTTGGTGTTGCCGGTGGTGGCGCCTGCCGCCAGGGTGGCCACGGCGACGAAGCGGTAGGTGGCGCCCGGGGCCAGCTGGCCGGTCGAGGTAACCGGGGTGGCGTTGTCGGCGGCGCCGTTGCCGTCGGCGTCCAGGTAGAACACCACGCCGGTCAGGGCCACGGCGCCGCTGTTGGTCTGGCTGAGCGCGAAGGTGTCCGGACCGTTACCGGTATTGGTCACGCTGTGGGCGAACACCACCTGGGTGCCGGCCGCGCCGCTCTTGGCGGTGCCATTGTTGATGTTCAGGCTGGCCACCTGCTGGACGGTGGTGGTGACCACGTTCGACTGGACGGTCTTGGTGCCGGTCGAGTCGGTATAGGTGGCGCTGGCCTGGTTGGTGATCAGGGTGCCGGCGGCGGTCGGGGCGGCGCTGGCGTTGGCGGCGGCCAGCAGCGAGGCTGCGGCGACGAGCGTGAGACGGGTTTTCATGGCTTCTTCCTTCTGTCAGACGGGAAATGAATCAGGTTTGTACTGCGATTGAACTGGGTAAAAACGAGTAAAAATTATTAAAATGACAACTAAGTCGATGGAATTCGGGCGTCAGGGCGGTCCTCCCTTATTTGCTTGCCAACTTGGGCGCGCTGCCGATCGAGATCACCTTCATGCGTGAGCTGACGGTGACGGCCTGGCCGGGCGCGAGGTCGCCCAGGTTCCAGCGCAGGAAGCGGTATTCGGATGCCGGCACCCGCTCGACGACGCGCAGGCCCTTGCGCACGACTTCACGGGTGAGGGGCAGGGGAGCGAAGTTCTTGCCGTCGAGGCTGGCCTGGACCGCCTTCGGCGCCGCGCTGCCGGCCAGGTAGCTCATCGCGCCTTCGGGCACCGGCAGGGTCGCCGCCACCGCCTGTGCCACGTTCATGCCTTTGTTCTGGTAGGTGATCTGGTATTCGATGGTGTCGCCGACTTCGGCTTCGAGGGCCGGCACCAGCTTCTCGCCACCCTTGTCCTGGGCGACGACCTGGAAGGCTTGCAAACGCACGTCGACGGCCTGGGTATCGGCCGCGAATACTTTGGTGCCTGCCAGCACGATGGTCCAGAACAGCAGGATATTCAGGATACGAATGGTCATGGAATTCCTTTGAATCAAGCGGTGGGAGGGAGGGGTCATCATGGTTTCAAATTTACTGGTTTGGTTGATGTCTTGCATTCTATCGAATTTACTGACTTTCTCAAGAAAAATATTTCGTTTTTGCAGATTTCAATGTTGTAGAGAAACATCACGAACAAGCGACAGCCACCGTTCCTAGATAAATCGCTTACACGACGACTGATCTGAGGATGTTGTTGTTAGGAAACGACAAGATAAGGCCTGTTTTTCCACCCTCTGACTTTGCTGAATTTACTGTTTGCGTATTTTGGCGCATGATTGATTCCACGCATGCTGTGGCGCCGCGCTTTGCGTCGTCTCGACCTACTAACCTGTGGATATATGGAAACCATCTACCTGGAATCGCCCGACGCCCTGCAGGACCTGCGCGCGATCTATTCGGCGCTCGACGGCGCCCAAGCCATCATCGAGTTCGATTTGAATGGCAACATCCTGCGCGCCAACGACAACTTCCTGGCCGTGACCGGCTATACCGACGATGAGTTGACGGGCCGGCATCATTCGATGTTCTGCGAGCGCGACCTGATCGATTCGCCGGCCTATGTCCGCTTCTGGCAAGACCTGGCCGCCGGCAAGGCCGACCGCGCCGAGTACAAGCGCATCGCCAAGGGCGGACGCGAGTTCTGGATCAATGCCTCCTACAATCCGGTCAAGGACGCCAGCGGCCGGGTGTGCAAGATCATCAAGTTCGCCACCGACATCACGCTGGAAAAACTGCGCGTCGCGGAGACCTCGGGCCTGGTGGCCGCGATCGCCAAGGCCCAGGCCGTGGTCGAATTCGACATGAACGGCATGCTGCTCGACGCCAACGCCAACTTCCTCGACCTGCTCGACTACGCGCTGGAAGACGTGCGCGGCGAGCACCACCGCGTGTTCTGCGACGACGAATACGCGGCCAGCGCGGCCTATCGCCGCTTCTGGGGCAAGCTCAATCGCGGCGAGTTCGACGCCGGCCGCTACAAGCGCCATGGCAATCACGGCAAGACGGTGTGGATCCAGGCCACCTACAACCCGATCTTCGACGCCGACGGCAAGCCGGTAAAGGTGGTCAAGTTCGCCACCGACATCACCGAACAGGTGATGCTGGAGCAGGCCGCCGTCGCGCGCGCCGACTCCGAACGCCTGAAGGTCGACGCGCTGCTGGAGCAGGTGGCGCGCGCCTCGCGCGGCGACCTGACCGGTTCCATCGACACCAGCGGCGACGAGCCGCTCGACCAGCTGGCGCGCGGCGTCATGAAGATGATCGGCGACCTGCGCGCCGTGATCGGCGACGCCGTCAACGCCGCCGGCAAGCTCAACGACTCCTCGCGCGCAATTGCCGACCGCTCCAATACGGTGGCGGCCAGCGCCCAGGCGCTGGGCGCCACGGTGGAGCAGATGAACGCCTCGGTCGACGGCCTGACCGCCTCGATCAACACCATCGCGCGCAGCACCCAGGAAGCCAATGCCCTGGCCCAGAACACCCGCGACGAGGCCGAGATCGGCGCCAAGGCGATCGCCCGCTCGATCGAGGCGATGGCCATGATCAACCAGTCGTCGGAAGACATCGGCGAGATCGTGAAGGTGATCGGCGAGATCGCCGGCCAGACCAATATGCTGGCCTTTAACGCCGCGATCGAGGCCGCCCGCGCCGGCGAGCATGGCCTGGGCTTCTCGGTCGTGGCCGACGAGGTCAGGAAGCTCGCCGAGCGTTCCTCGCAGGCGACCAAGGAAATCTCGAAGCTGATCAACGAATCGGTGCGCCGCGTGGCCCAGGGCAGCGAAATCTCGCGCCAGGCCAGCGAAGCGTTCGACCGCATCACCACCGGCGTGGGCAAGACCTCGTTGGCGATCGCCGAGATCTCGGACAGCGCCAGCGAGCAGTCGCTGACGGCCAAGGAAGTCAGCGCCGCGATTCTTTACATCGCCCAGGAAACCGAGCGTTCGGCCGGTTCCTGCGACAGCATCGCGCGTTCGACCGAGGGCCTCAACGAGCACGCCGGGCACCTGAACGCCACCGTGGCCCGCTTCGTGGTGTAAGGGAGCGATATGGGACTGAGCGACATGGAACTGAGCGACGACAAGCTGGACGCCATTATCGGCCTGGTGCGCCAGCACACCGGCATCGCCATGGGCCGGCACAAGCGCGTGCTGCTGCAGGGGCGCCTGCAGCCGCGCCTGCGCGCGCTGGGGCTCGACAACTACGGCGCCTACATCGCGCGCCTCGACCACGACCGCCAGGAAGTCGTGTCGTTCATCAATTCGGTGACCACCAACGACACCGCCTTCTTCCGCACCCCGGCCGTGTGGCGCTGGCTGGAGCGCGAGTTCCTGCCCGAGTGGGCCGCGCGCGCCGAAGCTACGCCGCTGCGCATCTGGTCGGCCGCCGCCGCCACCGGCGAGGAAGCGTATTCGCTGGCCATGACCTGCCTCGAGGCGCGCCGCAACTTCCCCGGCCTGCGCTTCGAGATCCTGGCCACCGACATTTCGACCGAGGCCCTGGACACGGCGCGCGCCGCCATGTACCGCGGGCGCAGCGTGGAGCGTTTCGAGCGCGACCACCCGGAACTGTTCCGCAAATACCTGCGCCCGGTGGGCCAGGCCTACCAGGTCGCCGGCGAGGTGTCGCAGTACGTCGAGTTCGGCGAACACAACCTGCTGCAGCGGCCGCCGCGCGTGGCCGGCTTCGACCTGGTCATGCTGCGCAATGTGCTGATCTACTTCGATGCGCAGGCCCAGCAGCGGGTGCTGGCCGGCGCCCGCGCGTCGATGCAGCGCGAGGCGCGCCTGGTCCTGGGCGAACAGGAATCCATCACCCGCCTGGACACGGCCTTCGTGTTCGAGCAGGCCCACGTCTATCGTATCGGGGATTAAACCACCATGACTACGCACCTGAACCATCGCCTTGACCACACCGCCCATGTCCTGACCGGCCAGATGCAGATCGGCCAGGGCGGGCAGGTCCTGACCGCGCTGCTGGGCTCTTGCGTCGGGATCGGCATGATCTGGCGCCGCCAGCGCCGCTGCGGCCTGGCGCACTGCTTCCTGCCCGAGGGTGTCGAGACGGGCGAAGATTCGGCGCGCTATGTCAGCGCCGCGGTGCCGCGCCTGCTGGCGGCGCTGGGCGTGCGGCGCGAGCAGTACGACGAGGTGGACGTGGTGATCGCCGGCGGCGCGCGCATGCTGAACCTGCGCACCCACGACGGCGCCGTGGGCACCCGCAATATCGCGGCGGCGCGCTCGCAGATCTCGCTGCGCGGCCTGCAGGTGACGTTCCAGGACGTGGGCGGCTCGCAGGGGCGGCGCCTGTCGATCGACTGCGACCGCCAGACTTTCAGCGTGGTGCGTATTCAATCGGCCCGGCGCGAGCAGATGGTGGCGGCATGAACGCGCTGGACGATATGCATGGCGATGCGCGCGCTGCGGTCGCCGGCATCGAGGCGCAGCAGGCCGCGGCCGCGCGCGTGCTGCGCGAGGCCGCCGGGATGGAAGTGGTGGGCACCTTCTATTTGGCCGGCCAGGAATTCGCGGTGCCGGCCGATCACGTGCGCGAAGTGGTGGGCATGCCTGGGCGGATCACGCCGATCCCGCTGTCGCCAGCCTGCCTGGAAGGCATCTTCACCCTGCGCGGCGCCGCCATACCGCTCTTGAACCTGGGCCGCATCTTCGATCCGGCAGCGCCCGCCGCGTCGAGCGAGCAGCGGGTGACGATCGTCGATGTCGACGACATCCAGGTCGGCCTGGTGTTCGACGCCACCGGCGAAGTGCTGCGCGTGCGTCCCGAGCAGCGCGCCGGCCTGCACTGGAGCGCAGACCAGCGCGCGGGCGCCGGCGTAATCGCGGGTGCGATCACCCTCGAGGACGGCGCGCGCATCGTTCAGATGCTCGACGCCGCGCGCCTGGTGCGCATCGATAACGTGCCCCAGGTGCGGGCCCACGCCAGCGTCGCGCGCGAAGCCTGGCGCATGCGCTTCCTGCGCCAGGCGCAAGGCCGCAAGTGCATCTCGTTCACCGTGGGCGGCCTGCGCTTCGCGCTGGCGATGGAGGCGATCCAGGAAATCATGCGCGTGCCGGCATTGCAGCCGTCGGTGATGCTTGGGCGCCTGTGCAAGGGCTGGCTCAACCTGCGCGGCGCACCGGTCGGCGTGGTCGATTTCGGCGCGCTGCTGCAGTGCGCGCCCGGCACGGGCGACCCGATTGATGCGCGGGTGCTGGTGGTGCGCATCGGCGACGAGCAGCTCGGGCTGCTGGTCGACGCGGTCGACGACATCCGTCCCTACTTCGACACCGACATCCTGCCGATCCCGATGCTGGGCACCGCGCGCGGGGCCATGTACCGTGGCTGCCTGCCCAATGCGGAGCTGGGCGACAGCCTGTTCCTGGCGCACGAGACGCTGTTCTCGGATGCCGAGGTGGCCGAGATCTGCGCCGGCCACCGCCGCCTGTATGCGGCCGAAGCCGGCGCCGCCCGCGCGGCCGAGAAGAAGGTGGGCGCGCGCCGCGTCTACCTGGCCTTCTCGCTGGACACTGGCTGGGCGGCCGACATCGGCCAGGTGCGCGAGATCGTCGATTTCGAGGGCCCCGTCACCCGTCCGCCCGGCATGCCGGACTGCGTGCACGGCATGATGCAGGTGCGCCAGCAGATGGTGTGCGTGATCGACCTGCGCACCCTGTACGGCATGGCGCCGCTCGAGGACCGCTCCGGCTGCCGCATCCTGGTGCTGGAGCACGAGGGCGAGCGCTTCGGCCTGGTGGTCGACCGCGTGGACACCATCCTGTCGCTGCCCGACAGCCAGCGCCGTCCATCGCCGCAGCTGCTGCGCGTGAACGGACCCGAGGACATGCGGCGCGACGCCGCCGAGGTGCTGGAAGTGCCGGGCGAGGACGGACGCGAGGATGTGCGTACCCTGCTCGACAAGGAGCGCTTGCTGGCGACACTGAGGCAGCACCTGGCGTAGGGTCTTGCGGCTGCGCCGCCGGCCCTACGCCAGCTTTTCCAGCAGCGCCTCCAGCTGCCCCGCATCGTAGGGCTTGGGCAGCAGCGCGTCTGCCGCATTCGATGCGTGGCTGGCCCCGCTCATGAAGACAATCCGCGCGCGCGGCAGCTTTTCCCTCACCAACCGCGCCAGCGCTTCGCCGCCCATCCCCGGCAGCTGCAGGTCGGTCAGCACGATATCCGGCTGCTTGTCCAGCAGCGCCAGCGCCGCTTCGGCGCTGGCAGCCTCCAGCACCTCATAGCCCATGATGCGCATCAGTTCCGCGGTGTTCTCGCGGATGTCGTCGTCGTCCTCCACCAGCAGCACGCGCGCCTTCGAGTCGGCCGGCGCGATGGCGCCGGGCGACGGCTGCAGGGCTGCGTTCTTCTGCTGCTGGTTGGCCAGCACGTGGCGGATCTTGCGCGCCAGGGCGTCGCGGGTATAGGGCTTGCCGAGCAGTTCGACGCCCGGATCAAGGCGCCCGCCGTGCACGATCGCGTTCTCGGTGTAGCCCGAGGTGAACAGCACCGCGACGTTCGGCAGGCGCTCGCGCGCCTTCCTGGCCAGCTCCGGGCTGCGCAGGGGCCCCGGCATCACGACGTCGGTGAACAGCAGGTCGATGTGGATCCCGCTGTCGATCACGGTCAGGGCCGAGGCGGCGTCGTTGGCGCGCAGCACCCGGTAACCCAGATCGGTCAACAGGTCGACCACGGTCAGGCGCACCTGCTCGTCGTCCTCGACCACCAGCACGGTCTCGTGGCCGCCGGTCACCGGCTGCGCCAGCTGCTCGCCGGCGAGGTCCTCGGCCTGCAGCGAACGTGGCAGGTAGATCTTGACCGTGGTGCCTTCGCCGACCTCGCTGTAGATCTTGACGTGGCCGCCCGACTGCTTGACCAGGCCGTACACCATCGACAGCCCAAGGCCCGTGCCCTTGCCCTCGGGCTTGGTCGAGAAGAAGGGCTCGAAGGCCTGGTCGATGACCTCCTGCGGCATGCCGCTGCCGGTGTCGGACACGGCCAGCAGCACGTATTGGCCGGGCGCGACCTCGGGGTGGGCGGCGCAGTAGCCGGCGTCCAGGGCGGCGTTGGCGACCTCGATGGTCAGCTTGCCGGCGCCGTCCATGGCGTCGCGCGCATTGATCGCCAGGTTCAGGATCGCGTTCTCGAGCTGGGCCGGGTCGACCTCGGTGGTCCACAGGCCGCCCGACATCACCATCTCGACGTCGATCTCCTCGCCCAGGGAGCGCCGCATCATGTCTTCCATGCTGCCCAGCAGGCGGCCGATCTTGACCGCCTTCGGCTCGAGAGGCTGGCGGCGCGCGAACGACAGGAGGGAGCTGGCCAGCTTGGCGCCGCGCTCGACGCCGTTCATCGCGTTCTCGACGCGCTTTTTGATCTCGGGCAGGCCGTCGGCGCGGCGCGCGATCAGTTGCAGATTGCCGCCGATGACCTGCAGCAGGTTGTTGAAGTCGTGCGCCACGCCGCCGGTCAGCTTGCCGATGGTTTCCATCTTCTGTGCCTGTTGCAGCGCGGCCTCGGTGCGCCGCATGGCCTCCATCTGAGCCAGGTCGGTGCTGATGTCGCGGCCCACCGCGTGGATGTACTGCTCGTCGGGCGAGGCGGTCCAGGACAGGTGGCACCAGCTGCCGTTCTTGCGGCGCCAGCGGTTCTCGAAGCGGAACACCTGGCCCCCTAGGCGCAGCGCCTCGATCTGGGTCGCGGTCGGCGCGCGGTCGTCCGGATGCACCAGCTCGAGCAGCGAGGTGGCCTGCACCTCGGCCTCGGTCCAGCCGAGGATGGAGGTGAAGGCAGG
This sequence comes from Massilia sp. Soil_C_3, assembly GCF_057657035.1. NCBI lineage: Bacteria > Pseudomonadati > Pseudomonadota > Betaproteobacteria > Burkholderiales > Oxalobacteraceae > Massilia > Massilia sp. Soil_C_3. Next base: position 345,998 of record NZ_JBDGJG010000008.1, on the reverse strand, counting down.
GTTCACCGCGAACAGCGCGCCCTGCAAGTCGGCTACCAGCATGATGTCCTTCGACAGCCGCCACATGCGGTCGCGCTCGGCCGTGCGACGCGCGACCCGTTCTTCGAGGGTCGCGTTGACGGCCGCCAAAGCCTCGCTGGCGCGCTTCGGTTCCTCGATGTCGATGCTGCTGCCGATCCACAGGGCCTGGCCACCGGCCTCGCCCTGCGGGCGCCGTGCGCGCACCAGGTGCCAGCGGTATTCGCCGTCATGGCGGCGCACGCGGATCTCGGCGTCGAGCGGGGCGCCGGTGGCAACGCTGGCGGACCACAGAGCGAGGTAGCGGGCCTTGTCGTCCGGATGCACCAGCTGGTCGGAGCCGTGCCCAAGCAGGGCTTCGCGACCGACGCCGGCGTATTCGTACACTCGGTCGTTGATCCATTCGACGCTACCGTCGTCGCGCGCGGCCCACACGTGGTTGGGCATGGCCTGGGCGAAGGTCCGGAACCGCATTTCGCTCGAACGTAGCGCGCGCTCGGCCGTGATGCGCTCGGTGACGTCATTGCCTTCCACGAAGGTGGCGAACACGGCGCCGTTGGCGTCCTTGAGCGGCTGCAACACGAAATCGATGAAGGTGCGCACGGGTTGCTCCAGACCGGGATTGCTCAGGGTGAGCTCGACCCCTTCAGCGCGGAAGGTGCTGCCGTCTGCGAAGCAGCGATCGAGCACCTCGACGATCCCATGTGCGGTCAGTTCGGGCACCGCTTGCGCCACCGGCAGGCCGAGCAGGGGGCGGTGGCCGGTCAGCGTGCGGTAGGCATCGTTGGCCAGGGCGTAGCGGTGCTCGCTGCCTTCGAGCAGGCAGACGAAGCCGGGCGCCTGCTCGAACATGGTATGCAGCCGCTCGCGTTCGGCCAGGACATGGCGCTCGGCCTTGACCTTGGCCGAGGTCTCGACCACCACCGACATCACGCCGGCGATCGCGCCTTCCTGGTCGCGGATCGGCGAATAATCGAGGTTCATCCAGACCGGCTCGGGCTGCCCGCTGCGGTGCAGGGTGAGCTCCTGGTCCTGGTAGCTGAGGGTGCCGCCCGCCAGGCCCACCTTCATCACGTTGTCGTTGAAGTCGGCCACCTCGGGCCAGCCCTCGCGCACCTTCGAGCCGAGCAGCACCGGGTGGCGCCCGCCGGCAAACACCCGGTAGGCGTCGTTGTAGATCATGTAGCCGTCCTCGCCCCACAGGGTGACGATCGGCGCCGGAGTGGCCATGATCAGGGCCACCGTGGTCTTGAGTACGGTCGGCCAGTCTTCGATGGGGCCCAGGCTCGTGGTGTTCCAGGGGAACGCTAGAATGAGTCGCGAAGTCTCGTCGGTGGCGGGCAGGAAGGGAAGGCTGGCTGGCGGCATCGAGTGTGAATGCGAAGGGATGAATCCTGGTATTTTACACTTGAGCTCCCATGTACGACTCATGACGGCTGCCACTGTTATCATTGAGCAACACTTTTTGGGCTCTTTCCATGTGCGTTAATTATCGCCCTCCGACTCCCGAGCAGTTCAACGGCCGCGTCAAAGCCTTCAGCATCCTGCCGCGCGACTGGCACTGGCCCGAGGAGACCTGGAAGGATTACGCGGCGCCGATCCTGCGCGCTGCGCCCGGCCTGCCGCTGGAAGCGTGCGTGGCCAGCTATGGCATGGTGCCGCGGCGCCACATCCCGCCCGAGGTCAAGCCTTTCGACACCATGAATGCGCGCGCCGAATCGCTGCTCGAGCGGCGCTCTTTCGCCCCCGCCTTGCGCCGCCTGCAGCTGTGCGCGGTGCCGATGCTGTGGTTCTACGAGCCGTGCTACGAGAGCGGACGCGCCGAGCGCACCGCGATCGGCATGGCCGATGACGCGATGTTCTGGGTGGCGGGGCTGTGGCGCGAATGGCAGGAGGCCGACGGGACGATGTCGACCGCCTTCACCCAGGTCACCATCAACGCCGACGACCATCCGCTGATGCGGCGCATGCACAAGCCGGGCGAGGAGAAGCGCTCGCTGGTGTTGCTGGGGCAGGAAGACGTAGGGGACTGGCTGGCTTGCCGCGATGCCGACGTCGCGCGCAGTTTCCTGCGGCATTACCCGGCCGAAGCCATGAAAGCGTGGCCGGCGCCACTGGCGCCCAAGCGCGCGACGCCGCCGCCATCCTTGAACGGAGAGCTGTTCTAGCCGCCGATGTACTGGCGGTGGAAACGCGACCCCAGGCGTGTGAGCACCTCGTAGCCGATGGTGCCGGCCTGGCCCGCGACCTCGTCCACCGTCTGCTGCGGGCACAGGAGGTCGACCGTCTGGCCCGGCGCGATCCGCGGTTCGGGAATGCCGGTGACGTCGAGCGTGATGCTGTCCATCGACACGGTGCCGGCGAAGGGCACGGCCACGCCGTCGACAAAAGCCTGCGAGTGGCCGGTGAGGGCGCGCAGCCAGCCGTCGGCATAGCCGATGGCGATGGTGGCGATGCGGCGCTCGCCCGGCGCGACATAGCGCGCGCCATAGCCGACGATGTCGCCGGCGGCCACGGTGCGCAGCTGCACCACGCGCGCCGCCAGCGACACCGCCTGCGCCAGCGGATTGGCGTGGCCCGGCTGGGGATTGATGCCGTACAGCGCGCACCCCGGACGCAGCAGGTCGACGTGCCAGGCGCCGCCCAGGAACACGCCCGAGGAGTTGGCCAGGCTGGCGGGCACGCCGGGGAACAGCGCGCGCACCGCTTCGAAACGCAGGCGCTGGCGCTCGTTGAGCGGATGCGCCGGTTCGTCGGCGCAGGCCAGGTGGCTCATCACGAGGCGCAGGTCGACGCCCAGCAGCCAGGCCGGATCCTGGCGCAGGCGGTCGAGATCGGCCGTGGCCAGTCCCATGCGCGACATGCCGGTGTCGACCTGGAGCGCGGCCGGCAGCTGGCGCCCAAGCTCGCTTGCCAGCGCGCGCCATTCGGCCACCTGGCCGGGGTCGTTCAGCACCGGCACCAGGTCGTGCTCGACGCAGTCGCGCGCCGTGCCCGGCATCGCACCATGCATCACGTGGATGGTGCAATCCGAGGGCACGATCCGGCGCAGGCGGATGCCCTCGTCGAGGTGGGCCACGAAGAAGCTGCGGCAGCCTTCGCGCACCAGCGCTTGCGCGACCTTGTCCATGCCGAGCCCGTAGGCGTCGGCCTTGAGCACCGCGCCGCAGGCCGCCTTGTTGGCCGCGCCGCGTTCGCGCAGCAGGCGGTAGTTGGCGCGCACCGCGTCCAGGTCGACCGTGAGGATAGCCCCGGCGCGGGCGCAGCTTGCCTGCTCGCTCATGGCGTCAAGCCTGCGCCAGCTTGCCGCCGGCGGCGGCGCCGTTGCTGCCCGCGTAGCGGAACACGGCCAGGTCGTCGGCCCGGATCGACGGCGCCTTGCCGCCCACCAGGTCGGCGATCACGCTGGCCGAGCCGGCCGCCATGGTCCAGCCCAGGGTCCCATGGCCAGTATTGAGGAGCAGGTTGCGCAGCGGTGTGGCGCCCACCACCGGGGTGCTGTCCGGCGTCATTGGACGCAGGCCGGTCCAGAAGCTGGCCTGGGCCGTGTCGCCCGCGCCCGGGAACAGGTCGTTGACGACCAGCTCCAGGGTTTCACGGCGGCGCGGGTTGAGATCGAGGTTGTAGCCGGAGAGTTCGGCCATGCCGCCGACGCGGATGCGGTCGTCGAAGCGGGTCACGGCGATCTTGTAGGTTTCGTCGAGGATGGTCGATACGGGGGCGCGCGAAGCGTCCGTGATCGGCACCGTCAGCGAATAGCCTTTCATCGGATAGACCGGCAGCGGGAACCAGCGTTGCAGCAGCAGGCGCGAGTAGCTGCCCAGGGCCAGCACGAATCGGTCGGCGGCGAATACGCCCTTGTCGGTGTCAACGGAGACGATTTCGCCGCCCGCTTCGTTGAGGTGGCGGATGGCCGTGTCGAACTCGAAGCGCACGCCCAGTTCGCGCGCCATGGCCGTGAGGCGGATGGTGAACAGCTGGCAGTCGCCGGTTTCGTCGTTCGGCAGGCGCAGGCCGCCGACCAGCTTGTCGGCCACATTGGCCAGCGCCGGCTCGGCCGTGGCCAGTTGCGCGCCCTCCAGCACTTCATAGGCCACGCCGGCGTCGCGCAGCACCTCGATGTCCTTGGCCGCGCCGTCGAACTGCTGGCGGGTGCGGAACAGCTGCACCGTGCCCTGCTGGCGGCCTTCGTAGGCGATGCCGGTGTCGCGCCGCAGTGCGCGCATGCAGTCGCGGCTATATTCGGCCAGGCGCACCATGCGTTCCTTGTTGACGGCGTAGCGGGACGGGTCGCAATTGCGGTACATCTCCCACATCCACTGCAGCTGGAACAGCGAGCCGTCGGGACGGATCGCCAGCGGCGCGTGGCGCTGGAACAGCCACTTGGCGGCCTTGAGCGGAATGCCGGGCGCGGCCCAGGGCGAGGCATAGCCGGGCGAGATCTGGCCGGCATTGGCGAAACTGGTCTCGAGGGCGGGGCCGGGCTGGCGGTCGATGACCGTGACCTCGTGGCCGGCCTGCGCCAGGTAATACGCGGTGGTGACGCCGACCACACCGCTGCCCAATACGATGACTCGCATATATCCCTCGAAAGCTGAATCCAGAAAAGGTTGCCATCGTATCGCGGGTGGGGAGATAATTGTTTCTGTTAATACGTCATTTTTCAGCAAATATTCTGGATTTGAGCCATGCGCGTACAAAAAGCCTCGAACCGCATCCTGGACCGGATCGACCTGCACATCCTCTCCATCCTGCAGCAGGATGCGCGGATCGTGATGAAAGACCTGGCCGAGCAGGTTGGACTGTCGCTCACGCCCTGCATCGAGCGGGTCAAGCGCATGGAGCGCGACGGCGTCATCCAGGGTTATTACGCGCGCATCAATCCGCAGGCGCTGGGCATGCAGATCCTGGTGTTCGTCGAGATCAACCTGCACCAGAAATCCGACAAGGCCTTCGAACGCTTCCGGCGCGCGATGCTGGCCATTCCCGAGGTGATGGAATGCCATCTGGTGTCGGGCGACTTCGACTACCTGATCAAGGCGCGCATCCCCGAGATGTCCGAATACCGGCGCCTGTTGGGCGAGATCCTGCATGTGGCCGACGCCGGCCAGTCGAAGAGCTATGTGGTGATGGAAGAGCTGAAGGAGACGCTGGCGCTGTCGATTCCACGCTGAAGCTCATCGTCGATCCCGCAAAAACCGCAAGGATGACGTTGGCTCATCCTATAATGAACGTTTCCCCTCTGGAACACCCATGCGCGCCGTTGCCGGACCCGTCCTGTCCCTTCGACACCTCCTGATCCTGCTCACGGCGATCGGCCTGCTGCCGCTCGTCCTGCTGGGCGTCTGGACCATCCACGGCGCCGGCCTCTATCTGGAGCAGGAACAGGAAAGGATGATGATCGGCCACGCACGCGCGCTGTCGAGCGCCGTCGACGCGGAGCTGGACGCCACCGTGTCCGCCCTGAGCGGCATCGCCAAGAGTCCCCAGCTCGCCAGCGGCGACTTGCGCGGCTTTCACGACACCGCCAGCCGCCTCTCGCGCGCCGACTGGCTGGGGGTGGTGCTCTCCGACGCCTCCGGCCGTTCGCTGTTTCGCACCATGGCGCCATATGGCGCACCGCCGGCGCGCGTCGCCGACCCGGCCAGCTTGCACCAGGCGATGGAGCAGCGCCGCCCGATGGCCGGCCGCGTCGCCCGCGGGCAGGGCGGGCGCCCGGCGGTGCCGGTGCGGATCCCGGTCACCGGTCCTGACGGTCAGCCCTGGGTCTTGAGCGCCGTGGTCCAGCCGGACCGCTTCCTGGACGTGATCGCGCGCCAGAAGATCCCGCCCGAGTCCGTGATCGCGGTGATGGACGGCGGCGGCGCGCTGGTCGCGCGCTCGCGCGACCAGGAACGCACCGTGGTCGGCGCCCCGAGCGCTTCGCTCACGGCGCTGATGCGCGGCGGCGGCCCGGAAGGCGTGGGCGCCACCACCGCGCTCGAGGGCGACGACGTGATCAGCGCCTACACCACCTCGCCGCGTTATGGCTGGGTGGTGGCGGTGGGCGCCCCCAGCGCCGGCTTCGGGGTGGGCTTCTTCCAGCGCTTCGCGGTCTACGTGCTGGGCGCGTGGGTGGTGCTGAGCGCCTGCATCGCGCTGGCCTCGTGGCTCTCGGGCCGCATCGTGCGCCGCATCGAGAGCGTGCAGGCCGGCGCCGCCGCCCTGGGCAGCGCGCGCACGGTGCGGGTGGCGCCGTCGCGGATCAAGGAAATCCGCGAGATGGGCCAGGCGCTGGAGGCCGCCGCCAGCCGCCGCGCGGCACAGGAAGAGGAGCGTTCGCGCCTGCTGGCGTCGCTCGAGGAAGCGCTGGCCCAGGCGCGCCAGGCCGGCCAGGCCAAGGACGCCTTCCTGGCCATGCTGGGCCACGAACTGCGCAATCCGCTCAGTCCCATCCTGACCTCGCTCGACCTGATGGATCTGCGGGGCGAACCGGGCAGCCAGCGCGAGCGCGGCGTCATGCGGCGCCAGGTGACCCACCTGCGGCGCCTGGTCGACGACTTGCTGGACGTCTCGCGCATCGCCTCCGGCAAGCTGGCGATCGAGACCCGCCCGCTGAACCTGGCCGAACTGGCGCGTCACGCGGTGGCGGCCCTGCCGGGCGAACCCATCGCCCTGGAGGCGCCGCCGGAGGTCTGGGTCATTGGTGACGAGACGCGCCTGGTGCAGGTGCTGGGCAACCTGCTGTCGAACGCGGCCCGCTTCGGCAGCAGCGACACCCGCGTCACGCTGGCGGCGGGCAATGGCGAGGCGGTGCTGGGCGTGAGCGACAACGGCGCCGGCATGGCGCCGGAACTGCTGGCGCGCGTGTTCGAGCCGTTCTACCAGGCGCCGCAGCCGCTGGCGCGGCGCACCGGCGGACTTGGACTCGGCCTGGCGATCGTGCGCGAGATCGCCCAGCTGCATGGCGGCCGGGTCGCGGCCCACAGCGCCGGCCCGGGCGCCGGCAGCCGCTTCGAGGTGATCCTGCCGCTCGGCGCGCCGAGCGCGGCGAGCGAGCCGGTCCCGCTGGCGCCGGCGGCGCCGGGACGCCGCATCCTGCTGGTCGACGACAACGAAGATGCGGCCGCGGCCAGCGCACTGCTGCTACGCCATCTGGGCCATGCGGTGCGGGTCGCCCACAGCGCGGTCCAGGCGCGCGCGCTGGCCCTGGCCGAACCGCCCGAAGTGGCGATCCTCGACATCGGCCTGCCCGATATGGACGGCTACGCGCTGGCCGCAGCCTTGCGCGCCGATGCGGGCGTACCGGCTGCGGGCGCACCGGCTGCGGGCGCCCCGGCCGCGCTGCGGCTGGTGGCGCTCACCGGCTACGGGCAGCAGGCCGACGTCGCGCGCGCGCTGGCGGCTGGCTTCGACGTGCACCTGACCAAGCCGGCGACCATCGAGGCGCTGCAGGAGGCGGTGGCGGCGGCCGGCGGCTGAGCATCCGGGGCAATCTGCGGAGCTGGCAGCGCGGTGAAAGCATAACCGCGTCCGGCCACGTTCACGATCGCGCTGCCGGCGTCGCCCAGCAGCTTGCGCAGGGCCGCGATCTGCACCCGCAGGTTGGCCTCGACCACCACCGTATGCGGCCACACCCCGGCCATCAGCGCGCGGTTGCTCACTATGTCGCCGGGTTGGGAGGCCAGCAGCACCAGCAGGTCGTAGGCGCGTGCGCCGATCGGCAGCGGCTGGCCGGCGCGCAGCAGCAGGCGCTGGGCGAGCAGCAGTTCGAAGTCGAGAAAGGCGATCCTGGTGGGGGCGGGGGGGCCGGAATCCATGGCAAGCCTCGTGTCTGTTGGTGGCGGCAGCGGCCGGGTCGTATCTTGTCCGATTGTCCGCCCCGAGCGCGCGGCAGCGCTAGAATTTTTCTGCTGTCGCGTGCGGCGCCGGCAAGCGTACGCCGGGTGTGTCGGGGCGGGGCGATAATACGGACGGGCTCAAGACGGAGGAAGGATGGCACGCAAGCACGACCTGCCGCTGCATGAGGTGCGGCGTTACCTGGAACCGGGACCGGTGGTGCTGGTGACCTCATGCCACGCCGATGAGCGCGACGTCATGGTGATGGGGTGGCACACGGTGATGGAATCGAGTCCATCGCTGGTTGGCTGCGTGATTTCGTCCGCCAACCACAGCCACGGCCTGATCCGCGCCAGCGGCGAGTGTGTGATCAACCTGCCGACGACGCGGCAGCTCGAGGCGGTGCTGGGCGTCGGTTCCACCACTGGCGCCGAGATCGACAAGTTCGCCGCCTTCGGCCTCACGCCGGAGGCCAGCGAGCGGGTGGCGGCGCCGTCGATCCGCGAGTGTCACGCCCAGTTCGAGTGCCGGCTGCACGACGACAGCCTGGTGGAGCGCTACGATTTCTTCATCTGGGAAGTGGTGGCGGCGCGCGTGGCGCCGCGGCCGCGTCATCCCGAGACCCTGCATTACAAGGGCGACGGCACCTTCATGGTGTCGGGCAAGGTGATCCGGCGCCAGCGCGCGGGCCTGAAGTGACGTTCAATGGTGGCGCGAGCGCCAGAGCGCGTGCGCGGCGCCATGCAGCAGGATGCGCGGCACCCGCCCGCCGGGGCGGCCGGCCGGCGCGCGCGGCGCCGTGGCCAGCGCCAGGTCGGTGCTGATCCGGTGCAGCGACAGCAGGTCGAGCAGCGCCGCCACCAGCTGGCGGCCGAGCGTGACGTCGCCATCCTCGACCAGCGGCATGGCGCGGTGCAGGGCGGCCAGGATAGTGGCGTTCTCGGCGCGGTGCTCGTGCAGGCGTTCGTAGTCGAGCGCTTCCATGACTCTTTCCTCGTGCCGGAACCCGACCTCGACCGCCGTGACAACGGCCGGGAAGGCGTGCACGAAGCGGTCGTCCGGCGTGCAGGTGGTGTCGGCCGTGGCGGCCAGGCGGGCGCACAGGTGGCGGCGGGCATGGCGGATCGCGGCGCCGATGGCGCCGGCGCTGCCTCCTGGATAGTGGTGGAAAGTCATGGCGGAAATAGGGAGAAGTAGATCAAGTGGGATTCAATGGGCGATGAGCAGCGGCGCCGGGGCGTGGTCGAGCACGTCGCGCGTGACGCCGCCGAGGATCCATTCGCGGTAGCGGCTGTGGCCGAAGGCGCCGGTGACCATCAGCCCGGCGTGGCAGTCGCGCGCCATGTCGATCAGGGCCTCGCCCTCGTTGGCGCGGGTGTGCGCGACGGCAACGTCGACCTTCAGGCCGTGGCGCGCCAGGTAGTGCGCCATGTCGGCGCCAGGTTCGTCGCCGTGCAGGCCGGCTTGCAGGTCGGGGTTGACCAGCGCCAGGTGCACGGTGCCGGCGTGCGCCAGCAGGGGCAGGGCGGCGGCGATCGCGCGCTGGGCCGGCATGCTGCCGTCCCAGCCGACCAGCGCATCGCCGGGGATCGGCTTGCCGTGGTAGGTGTCGGGTACCACCAGCACCGGACGGGCGCCGTGCAGGGCGAGATAGTGGGGCAGGCCCCGCTCGGTCGTGGCGCGGGTGCGGCCGCGGCCATTGTCCTGGCTGACCACGATCAGGTCGGCATAGCGCGCCTGCAGCAGCAGGCCGTCGTGGTCGGCGTCCTCGACCATGCGCGGCTCGGCGCCGTGGATGCCGAGGCGCTCGGCCTGGGTCACGAAATCGTCGAGCACGACCGTGACGGAATCGCGCAATTCCTGGAATTCGCGGTTGGAGACCGGCATGGCCATCGAGCCGTTGAGCACCGCATAACTGGCCATCGACAGCCCGGTGGCGGCGCTGCCCACCAGGTGGGCGCCGTGCGCGTCGGCGAGCAGCGCGGCCGCGCGCAGGCGGCTCTCCTGGCAGGGACCGCCGTCGACATGGACGAGTATGGTCTTGAGCATATGCTGACTCCGTTCTGAAATGCATCGGGAGCGTGGCGCACGGCATTTCACTATACGCCGCGCAAGGGACCGTGTCAGGCGCACGGTTGATCGCGATCAAACAGGAATGAAATATCGCGGCGTCCTGTGCTGGAATGGTTTTGTTGACAAGCAAGAAGTGAAGGATTAGCGTTGACCGCTTCGCCACCTCGACAGCCCATGCCGATGAATCGTCCGCTTGCCGCCCTCATCCTTGCCTGCACGCTTGCCTTCGCTTTCGCATCCCCGGCACGGTCTGCCCAGTTCAATGTGCTGCTGTTTACCAAGTCCACCGCTTGGCACCACGATGCGGTGCATGCCGGCGTGACGGCGGTGCAGGAACTCGGCAAGCTGCATGACTTCGACGTGTTCTGGACTGCCGATGCCGGGCGCGTGATGAACGACGCCGAGCTGGCGAAGTACCAGGCGGTGATTTTCCTGCTCACCACCGGCGACGTGCTCGACGCGGCCCAGCAGGCGGCCTTCGAGCGCTTCATCCGGCGCGGCGGCGGCTACGTCGGCGTGCACAGCGCGGCCGACACCGAGTACGACTGGCCGTGGTACACCAGGATGGTGGGACATATGTTCCGCATCCACCCCGCGATCCAGACCGCGATCGTGAAGGTCGAGCAGACGAACTTTCCCGGCATGGAACGCTTCGCGCCGCGCAATCTGTTCACCGACGAGTGGTATGAATACGGGCCGGCGCGCTCGAACGACCTGGTCTACCTGCTGAGCGTGGACGAGAGTACCTACCGCCCGCAAACGACCTGGCCCGATCGCGTGGGCAAGGGCATGGGTGCATTCCACCCGGTCAGCTGGTACCAGTACTACGACGGCGGCCGCGCCTTCTACACCGGGATGGGGCATATGGCGGCGACCTATCGCGATCCGGTTTTCCTGCATCACCTGTATGGCGGGATCTACTGGGCGGCGACCGGGCGCGGCATCGGCGCCGGCCAGGGCGGGCCGGGCCCGGCGCGCTAGCGCGAACCAAATCCGGTTCGGACGATCCTAAGAAGCACGGATGGTCCTTGGAGGCGATCATGTACAGAGGAAACTGGAGCCTGACCTTTTCCGTCCTGCTCCTGCTGATGTGTCTGGCCACGGCCATCGCCTACCTCGTCGAACCCCATCTCGTCGCGCACTTTACCGGCACCGCCGATGACGTCGCGTTGCGCGAATCGCCTGCGCCGCACGCCTATAAGCTCCTGCTGCTGGTCACTGTTACCTGCGCCGCCGGCTGGTTCATCCACGCCTTCACCGGCGATCCGCTCGCGCGGCGCCGCGAACAGGTCAGGTTCGCCTATTTCTTCGTGATCGCTTCGTTCGCGGTCCTGATGATTCCGCCTTTTGTGAAGAGCCAGGCGCTCGGCAGCGAGCCGATCGGGATCGTGTCGGGTTGCGTCGCGGATGCCGACGCCGCGGCCCAGCTGCGCTGCGATCCCGAGGGGCGGCCCGTCCCCAGGACGGGCGCGCAGGTGGAAGAGGGCCGCCCGGCCGCCGCCGCGAGCGCGGCCGACACCGCGACCGCTCCCCGGCCCGCCCATAACCAATGGCTCGTCAACATCGGCGGCGCCCTGCGTGCCCAGTCCGAACTGCCTTGCACGTCGCGTTCGCCCGAGGCATGCCTGCTCGGCTCCCCGGGCAACCGGGTCGACATCACGGGCGGCGTGGTGGTGCCGTTGCCTTTCGTGATCGTGGCCTTGTTCGGCGGGGCCGTCAGCCTGTCGCGGCGCGTGCCCGAGATCCAGAAGCGTTCCGAACGGGGGTTCGTGGGAACCGCGTTCGAACCGGCGATCGATGCGCGCCAGGGGCGCGAGGAGCTGGTGTTCCAGATCATGCAGTTCGCGTCGGCCCCGCTAATCGCGATCACGGCTTACCAGGTGCTCGACCCCGCGAGCCAGGCCGGCGCCGTGGCGCTCGCCTTCCTGGCCGGCTTTGGCTCGGAAACCATCCTCCTGATGATCCGCGGCGTCGCCAACGGTCTGCATCCCCGTAACGCGCCACTGAACAGTACGGCCGCTGCGCCGGCCGCGCTTGCCGGCCAGGGTGGTGGCGCACTGGCGCTGGCAGCCCTGGCGCCAGGCGCGAGTGACGCCGGTGTCCAGCCCCTGCGCCTGGGGCTCCAGTCCGGGGACGTTTCGTCCGCCGAGCCGGTCCACATCCGCCTGTGCGTCGACGACGACCTGGAAGCAGGGTCGGCGGCCCTGAGCGTGGACGGCATCCGGGTGGGCGTTCCGGGCGACGGCTGCGTGGAGCTCGCGCTGGCGCCGGGCCGGCCGTACCGGGTCGAGGCGCACGGCCGGCGCGCCGGCCGCGAGGTCCACGGTGGGCAGACGCTCGTGGTGGATGCCGACGATGAGGCCCGCCCCCTGCAGCTGGTTCTGGCCTAGTGTCCTGGGAGACGATCATGACCGCATTTCAAGGCGGCGCGGCGCCGCTGTCGAGCACCGGGTTCGAACGGGCGAAGCAGTCGCTCGAGGCCGACGCCGCGTCGCTCTGGGCCCTGATTGCGGTGGAGACCAGCGGCTTCGGCTTCCTGCCGGACCGGCGGCCGAAGATCCTGTTCGAACGCCATGTGTTCCACCGGCGCACCGGCGGCAGGCACGATGCGCATGCCGAGATCAGCGCAACGACGGTGGGCGGCCACCTCGGCGGCGGCGCCGAATATGCACGCCTGGAGCGGGCCATGCGGATGGACCGCCTGGCCGCGTTCGACAGCGCCTCGTGGGGGCTCGGACAGGTCATGGGCTACCACGCGACCCATCTCGGTTACCCCAGCACCGAGGAGATGGTGGCGCGCTTCTGCGAGGACGAAGACGAACAGCTGGCGGCCGCGCAGCGCTTCATTAACGCCAATCCCCCCTTGCGCCAGGCGTTCGCGCAAAAGAAATGGAACCGCGTGGCTTTTTTCTATAACGGTGCGGCCTATGCCAGGCATGGCTACGACCGCAGGCTCGCGCACTTCCACGACCTGTATGAGCTCAAGGGGACACCGAGCATCACGGTGCGCATGGCGCAAGCCTGGCTGACCTATCTCGGCTACCGGCCACGCGGCATCGACGGCATCCTGGGGCAGGGTACCGAGATGGCCGTGATCGACTTCCAGAAGGCGCGGGGGCTGGCAGTCACGGCCGAGCCGGACGACGCCACGCTGGAGCAGCTGCGCCTGGCCGTCGCCAACGGCGGCGCCAATGCCACCCGACCTGGCTAGCCCGCCAGCAGCGCAATCAGGATCAGCACCAGGCCGGCCACCGACACCAACCACACCAGCGTGCGCAGCACCGGGATGCCGGCCGCGTACAGCGGCACGTAGACGATGCGCGCCAGCAGGTAGAGCCAGCAACCCCACAAGGGCAAGGCGCCGTGCGTGCCCGAGACATGGGCGATCAGCACCGCCGCCGCGAACAGCGGGAGGGTCTCGAACAGATTGGCCTGCGCCCGCTGCAGGCGCGCCGTCACCGGGCGCGGCGGCGGCGCGGCGCCATCGCGTGCGCTCATATTGTATTGCGCGCCCGTCTCCTGGGTACGTAGCGTGGAAGGCAGCAGGATCTGGACCAGGGCCAGCACCAGGGTCCAGGCCAGCAGGGTACGTTCGGTAGTCATCAATCCTCCTGTTCGGTCTGGGGACGGTTGCGTTCGATCATACGTTACCGGGCGTGAAATCCGGCTCTGCTTTAGGATCTACTTCTGGCGCATGCTGTTCATCGCCCATCCAGCAGATCCTGGCGCGGCCGCTCCCACTGCGGCACGGGCGCCGGGCAGGGCCGGTCCGCCATCTCCGCATACGGCAGGGTCGAGAAATTATCGACCCCCGGCGCGCTGAAGCGGATGTCGGTGGCCTTGCCGTCGATGAGAGAAGGCACGCGCGCGAAGCGCAGCCAGCCGTCGAAGTGGCAGTTGTCCCGCTGTAGCGCGCGCAGGCCGGCCAGGCTGCCGTCTTCCTTGTACTTCCACGACAGCGTGCTGGCAGGCCCGGCGGCCCCCGGCTCGCCGCCGAAGCGCGCCGGGCAGGCGGCGACGTCGCTCACGCCGGGCGCCAGACTCAGCGCGCCGATGCGCACCGCATAGCTGCCGGCGCCGCCATTGTCGGTGATGGCCGCGAACGACCAGCACAGGGGATTCGAGGGGAAGGCCGACAGCGGCATGTCGAGGATACGGCTGCCCGGCTCGAGCTGGGCCAGGGCCGAGCGGATCTGCTCGCGTGCGAGGTGGCCGGCCGCGCCCTGCACCGCGATGAAGCCCAGGCAGGCCACGATCGCGGTCACCAGGCCGGCCGATCCGCCACGGCGCGCCATCACCGCCACGACACAAGCCACGATCAGCAGCCCGGCCAGCGAACCCCACTGCAGTAAGCCCAGACAGGTAAACGCGACAGGCGCGCCCAGGATCAGGGCCGCGAACAGCCAGCGCAAAATCCGGTTCGGCACCAGCAATGCCAGCGCGACCCCGAGCGCGGTCCAGAACACGGGCTCGATGATGAACACCATGTCGCCATACAGCCAGCGCGAATCGAGCGGGTGGAATGGGTGCACGCCATACACGTTCAGGAAGTCGAGCGACAGGTGCAGCACCATGCCGACGGCGGCAGTGGCCAGCACCGCGCGGCGCGCCGGGCGGTCCTCGCGCATCAGGCGCCGCGCCCCCGGCCACAACAGCCAGAGCAGGCCGAGCAGCAGCGCGATCTGGGGCAGGGCATACAGCAGCGTGTGCGTATGGCCGCGGTGGTGCAGCAGATAGCCGAGCGGTGGCGCCAGCAAGGGCGTGAGCACCAGGTCCAGGTCGGGGAAGTTGCTGGCCAGCGCGCCGGTGGCGAGCAGGACGCGGCGGCGCGTGCGCGCTTTAAGGGGATCGGGATGGGCGGGCAGGGCGCGGTTGGCGAGTTCGCCCAGCGCCAGGCCCACCAGGGAGTGAGTGAGATTGTCCATCCCACAAGTTTACCGTGAAAGCAAGACATTGAACCAAATCAAGAATCTCTTGGTTACATAACACGGTGGACCATCGCATTTTTGATGCAGGTCATATTTTTCGCATTTGCTCGTCGCTAGAATGCAAGAAACTATATTTCTCAAAAGCAATAAGGAGCGAGCAGAGTGCGCAATAACCAGCCAGTCACCGGAACCGAATACGTCATGCAGCCGGGACAATCGATCGTCTCGAAGACCGATACCAAGGGCCGTATCACCTACGTCAATCCGAGCTTCGTCGACGTCAGCGGTTTCAGCGAGGGCGAGCTGCTGGGCAAGGCCCACAATATGGTGCGCCATCCCGACATGCCGCCTGAAGCCTTCGCCGACCTGTGGACGACCCTGCAGGCGGGCGAACCCTGGACCGGCCTGGTCAAGAACCGCCGCAAGAACGGCGACTTTTACTGGGTGGTGGCCAACGTGGTGCCGATCCAGGAGCGTGGCCGCGTGACCGGCTATATGTCGGTGCGCACCGCGCCCACCCGCGCCCAGGTCGAGCAGGCCGACCGGCTTTACCGCCAGATCCGCGCAGGCCAGGCGCGTGGCCTGGGCATCGTGCGCGGCCAGGTGGTGCGCACCGGCTGGCGCCGGCGCCTGAATGCCCTGGCCGCCCTGCGCGAGCTGCCGCTGCGCCAGCGCCTGGGCTGGATGATGGGTGCGCAGGCCCTGCTGCTGGCCGCGCTCGGGGCCGCCGCCGATGGCCTGGGCTGGCGCATGCTGGCCGGCGCCGGCGTGCTGGCTACGCTGGCGGTCTGGTATGATCTGAACCGCAGCATCGCGCGGCCGTTGCAGGATGCCGTCGCGACCGTCTACGCGCTGGCCGGCGGCGACCTGGCGCGCCCTGTGCCGGCGCCTGGCGGCGGGGAAATCGGCCGACTGCAGCTGGCGCTGCGCCAGCTGAACATCAATCTCACCGCCATCATGGGCGACGTGCGCGACAACGTCAGCTCGATTGAACTCGCCACCCGCGCGATCGCCGCCGGCAATGCCGACCTGGCCAGCCGTACCGAAGCCCAGGCCGCCAGCCTGGAGCAGACCGCGAGCAGCCTGGGTAATATCGCGCGTGCGGCTGGCCGTAATACCGACAGCGCGGTGCGGGCCGACGGCATGGTGCTGGCCGCTACCACGGTGGCCGGCCAGGGTGGCCAGGCCGTCGAACGTGTCGGCCAGACCATGGACCGGATCAGCGGTTCGGCCAATCGCATCGGCGACATCATCGGCCTGATCGACGGCATCGCCTTCCAGACCAATCTGCTGGCGCTGAACGCGGCGGTGGAGGCCGCCAGGGCCGGCGAGCAGGGACGCGGCTTCGCCGTCGTGGCCGGCGAGGTGCGCAGCCTGGCCCAGCGCACCGCCGGCGCCGCCAAGGAGATCAAGGGACTGATCGATGTCTCCAGCGGCCACGTGGGCGAGGGGGCCGAACTGGTCGGCCAGGCCGGCCAGACCATGCGCGCGGTGGTCGACCAGGTGGCCGAGGCGGCAGCGATCATGAGCGCGATCACTGCCGCCAGCCGCGAACAGGCCCAGGACATCCTGGGCGTCAACGCGGCCATGAACGAACTGGACGCGATCACGCGGCAGAACGCCGCCCAGGTCGAGGAATCGGCCGTGTCGTCGGGCAGCGTGGCCGATGAGGCGGCACGCCTGTCGCTGGCTTTGTCGGTGTTCAAGTTCACGCAGCGCGGCTAGGGCAACTCGTCCATATTTGATGCATGTCAAGGATTTGCGTGAAGCAGATCAATAAACTGACAGCTAATCGTGCCACTTTGCATTTCCGCAAAGTGGCCAGCAGCTGGAGTACCTCAGTCATGTTCGCAGAAGTGCAAGCGGCGTCCCCCGCGCCGGCCCCCACCCAATCCCCGTCCCAATCCGCCATCGTGCTCCATCCGGTCGTCGAATTCGATGGCGACCTGCTGGCCCGGCTCGGCAAGTCAGGCCCCCGTTATACTTCCTACCCGACGGCCGATCGCTTCAGCCCCGACTTCGGCTACCGCGACTACCTGCACGCGGTGGCCAGCGTGCGCACCCGCGGCAAGCGTCCGCTGTCGCTGTACCTGCACATCCCGTTCTGCGAGAGCGTCTGCTATTACTGCGCCTGCAACAAGATCGTCACCAAGCGCCGCGACAAGGCGGCGACTTACCTGTCCTACCTGAAGCGCGAAGTCGAGATGCAGGGACTGCTGTTCGCCGGCATGAACGAGGTCGAACAGCTGCACTTCGGCGGCGGCACCCCCACTTACCTGTCGGACGAGCAGATGGGCGAGCTGATGGCGCACCTGGCACGGTGCTTTCGCTTCGCACCCGACGAACGCGGTGAATATTCGATCGAGGTCGACCCGCGCACCGTCTCGACCGAACGGGTGCACAGCCTGCGGCGTCAGGGTTTCAACCGGATCAGCCTGGGCGTACAGGATTTCGATCCCGACGTGCAGAAGGCGGTCAACCGGGTCCAGCCCGAGGCCGAGACGGTGGCCATCATCGACGCCGCGCGCGCCGCGGGCTTTCGTTCGGTGAGCATCGACCTGATCTACGGCCTGCCGAAGCAGACGCTGGACAGCATGACGCAAACCCTGGACAAGGTGATCAAGGCCAGCCCGGACCGCATCTCGGTCTACCACTACGCCCACATGCCGCACCTGTTCAAGCCGCAGCGGCGCATCCTGAATGCGGACATGCCGGACAGCGACACCAAGCTCAAGATGCTCCAGCTGTGCATCGAGCGCCTCGGCGCGGCCGGCTATGTGTACATCGGTATGGACCATTTCGCCAAGCCGGACGACGACCTGGCCGTGGCCCAGCGCCAGGGCCGCCTGCACCGCAACTTCCAGGGCTATTCGACCCATGCCGATGCCGACCTGGTGGCCTGCGGGGTGTCGAGCATCGGCGCGGTCGGCGCCACCTACAGCCAGAACGTCAAGACGCTCGACGAATACTACGACCTGATCGATCAGAACGAATTGCCGGTGCAGCGCGGCATCCGCCTGTCGATGGACGACGCGCTGCGCCGCGCCATCATCCAGAAGCTGATGTGCCAGTTCGAACTATCGATCCCGGCCATCGAGCAGGCTTTCCCGATCGCCTTCGACCAGCACTTCGCCGCCGAGCTGGCGCTGCTTAGCAAGATGCAGGACGACGGCCTGGTGCGGGTGGGGCCGGAATGGCTGACCGTCACGATGAAGGGCCGCCTGTTGATCCGCAACGTGTGCATGGTGTTCGATCGCTATCTCGCCCGGCCGGGCGAGGGACCGCGCCACTCGCAAACCGTCTAGGGGCGATCCATGAGCGGCGTCAGCCTGTTTCCGGTGTTTCTGGTCGGCCTGGCCGGCAGCGTGCATTGCGCCGGCATGTGCGGCGGAATCGTCGGCGCGCTGTCGCTGCCGCGCCCGCGTGCGGCGGCCTTGCGGGAGCCGGCCTTCCCGGTGCCGGTGCGCAGCAGCACCGCGAGCGCGTCGCTTACCTGGATCGGCGCCTATAACGCCGGGCGCATCGCCAGCTATATGACGGCCGGCGCACTGGCCGGGGGATTGGCCGGCAGCGCGGCTTCGCTGGCCTCATTGCCGGCCCTGCAGGCCGGCTTTTATTGGGCCGCGAACCTGATGCTGGTGGCGCTGGGGCTGTTCCTGATGGACGCCTGGCGCGGCCTGGCCCGCGTCGAGCAGGCCGGCCAGGCATTGTGGCGCCATCTCGCGCCGCTGCTGCGGAGGGCGAACGGCGCCAGGGCTGGCGGCGCTCGCATGTTCGCGCTCGGCGCCCTGTGGGGCTGGCTGCCGTGCGGGATGGTGTACAGCGTGCTGGTGACGGCCATGCTGAGCGGCTCGGCGCTGGGAGGCGCCGGCGTGATGCTGGCGTTCGGCCTGGGCACGCTGCCGATGCTCGCCGCCCTCGGCCTGGCGGGCGGGCGGCTGCGCGCGTTGATGGCGCGGCGGACGGTGCGCCTGTGCTGCGCTCTGGCGATCCTGGCCTTCGGCATCCTCGGCCTGGCGCGCGCCGCCGGGGGCCTGCCGGCCGGCTGGATGCACGAGCTGTGCCTTGGGGGCCCGGCATGAGCGCCGTCCTCAAGGAAGCGGTACGCGACGCGGCCGGCGCGACTGCGGCGCGCACGGTCTTGGCCGGGTGCTTCCACTGTGGCCTGCCGGTGCCGCACGACAGCGCCTGGCAGGCCACGATCGACGGCAACGTGCAGCGCATGTGCTGTCCCGGCTGCGCGGCGGCGGCCCAGGCCATCGTCGATGGCGGCTTCGCCGACTACTACGCGACCCGCACCGCCTATGCCGCGCAGGCCGACCTCGAGGCCGCCACTGCGCCCGAGCTCGACCTGGTCGACGACGGCGATTTCGATGGCTCGGCCAGCTTCACGGTGGAGGGCATCCGCTGCGCTGCCTGCGTGTGGCTGATCGAGCGCCGCCTGCAAGGCCTGCCCGGGGTGCTCGACGTCAGCCTGAACGTGGCCACCGAGCGCCTGTTCGTGCGCTGGGATCCGTCCGGCTGTCGTCCGAGCAGCATTTTGCGCACCCTGCGCGCGATCGGCTACACCGCCTATCCCTACGATGCGCGGCGTCACGGCGAGCAGCTAGAGCGCGCGCGCAAGAAGCTGTTCCGCCAGCTGTTCGTGGCCGGCCTGTCGATGATGCAGGTGATGATGTATGCGGTGCCGGTGTACATGGCCGACGAGGGCACGATGGACGCCACGATGACGGCGCTGATGCACTGGGCCTCGTTCTTCCTGACCCTGCCGGCGGTGCTGTATTCGGCCCAGCCGTTCATCAAAGGCGCCATGCGCGACCTGCGGCGCGGCGTGCCGGGCATGGACGTGCCGGTCGCGCTCGGGATCGGCGCCGCTTTTGCCGGCAGCCTGCAGGCGCTGGTGTCCGGGCAGGGCGACGTGTACTTCGATTCGGTGACCATGTTCGTATTCCTGCTGCTGGGCAGCCGCTACCTCGAACTGGGCGCGCGCCGCAAGGCGGCCGGCGCACTAGAGCGCCTGCAGCAGGGCTTGCCGCCGTCGGCGCTGCGCCTGCGCGGCGACCCGCGCTTGCGCGACACTGAGCTGGTGACGGCCGGCAGCCTGCGGGTAGGAGACCTGGTGATGGTGCGCGCCGGCCAGGCAGCGCCGGCCGACGGCATGATCGTCGAAGGCGAGACCGACGTCGACCTGGCGCTCCTGACCGGCGAAAGCCGCACCCAGCGCCGCGGCGTGGGCGACCTGGTGCCGGGCGGCGCGGTCAATGTGGCCGACGCCATCGTATTGCGCGTGACCTCGACCGCCAACGACAGCCTGCTTTCGATGCTGGTGCGGCTGGTCGAACGCGCGGGACAGGGCAAACCGGCGCTGGCCTTGTGGGCCGATCGGGTGGCCGCCTGGTTCGTGTTCGGCCTGCTGGTGCTGACCGTGCTGGCCTATTTCGCCTGGCTGCAGGTCGACCCGAGCCGGGCCTGGCAGGTGGCGATCGCGGTGCTGGTGGTATCGTGTCCGTGCGCGCTGTCGCTGGCCACGCCGACCGCGCTGGCCGCCGCCACCGACCGCCTGTTGCGGCGCGGCGTGCTGTCGGTGCAGCCGCACACGCTGGAAACCTTCGACCGCGCCACCCACGTGGTGTTCGACAAGACCGGCACGCTCACCCATGGCCGCCCGGTGCTGCGCCAGACCCTGGCGGTGGGCAGCCTGCCCGGCTTCGACTGCTTGCGTATCGCCGCCGCGCTGGAGGCCGACAATCCGCATCCGCTGGCGCTGGGGATCCGTGAGGCAATCATCGGATCGCCGGGCGAATCGGCCCGCGCCGAACGCACGCAGTTCACGGTCGGGCAGGGCGTCGAGGGCTGGCTCGATGGACGTTACTACCGCCTGGGCAGCGCCGCCTGGGTCGCCGGCGTGGCCGGCGGCGTGGCGCGCGCGGCGGCGCCGGTGGGCACCACCTCGGTCTGGCTCGGCAACAGCGAAGGCTGGCTGGCGCGCTTCGACCTGGCCGACGGCCTGCGGGCCGATGCCGCGGACGTGGTGCGCCGCATCCGCGACAGCGGCAAGACCGTGATCCTGCTCAGCGGCGACGAGCAGCACGCGGCGCAGGCCGTGGCGGCCAGCCTTGGCATCTCGACTGCCATCGGCGGCAAGCTGCCGCAGGAAAAGCTGGCCTATGTGCGGCGCCTGCAGCAGGACGGCGCGATCGTGGCGATGGTCGGCGACGGCATCAACGACGCGGCGGTGCTGCGCGGGGCCGACGTCTCGTTCGCGATGGGCCGCGGGGCCGAGCTGGCGCAGTTGCACGCCGACGGCGTGCTGATGGGTGACAGCCTGTCGCCGCTGGCCGACACGCTCGACACGGCGCGCCGCACCCTGGCGGTGATCCGCCAGAACCTGACCTGGGCCACGGTCTACAACGTGGCGGCGATTCCGGCGGCGGCGACGGGCTTGTTGAATCCGTGGCTTGCGGGGATCGGCATGGCGGCCAGTTCGGCCGTGGTCGTGCTCAATGCGCTGCGCTTGCGAAAGGATTAGCGATGGAAGCCTTGTATTTGCTGGTGCCGCTCAGCGTAGTGGTGGTGGGCGTGGCCTTGTGGGTATTCTTCGGGGCGGCCGAGAGCGGGCAGTTCGACGATCTGGAAGGGCCGGCGTATCGCGTCTTGCAGGACGATGACAGATAGGGTCGGCGGCGAAGCCGCCGACCCCACGAGCGCCACGACGATGGATTACATCGTCGGTCCGCGTCCGGTGTGGGTTTCCTTCTCGATGCGGTCCTGGCATTCGATGCAGGTGCGTACCGTCGGCGTGGCCAGCAGGCGCGCGTCGGGGATCTCGCGGCCGCACGATTCGCAGATGCCGGCGCCGCCGGCCTCCAGCTTGCCGAGGGCGACGTCGATCTCGTGCAGCGTGTTGGCATCGTGTTCGGCCAGGTGGACTTCGTCGTGGCCGATCATTTCGGCGGTATTGCGGTCATCGCCCTGCGCTTCATGCGCGAGCGGGCCGATCGGCGGGGCATCGCCCTCGTCGGCCGTGGTGCGCGCACGGACGGCGCCGAGCAGGTCTTCACGCGCCGCGTTCAGGCGCTTGGACATTTCTTCGTGAACGGATTGGGAAAGAGGCGGCATAGCGATTCCTTATTGGTGAGTGAGGAAAAGCCCCCCGGACTATGGCGGGCCGTCTAGTTTTGGACTTGATTCATCTCAAAACGATGCCCGTGGAATCGTGGAAGAAAGCGTCGCAGCTGAGGGCGCAATAGCGCCACAACATACGTTCCTCATACTCTATCCATCAAGGAACATTTTGATACACATCAAGGATTTTTAAAGTCCCTAAAAGCACACTCCTGACTGTCACTCAATCGTGTCATTTCAGGAGAGCATCTTGGACAGCAGTCTAAACTATAACTACAAGATCGTGCGCCAGTTTGCCATTGCGACCGTGGTATGGGGCGTGATCGGCATGGCGGCAGGGGTGTTCATCGCGGCCCAGCTGGCCTGGCCCGCGCTTAACTTCGATATCCCATGGCTCAGCTACGGACGCCTGCGTCCGCTGCACACCAACGCGGTCATTTTCGCCTTCGGCATCTGCGGCCTGTTCGCCACTTCGTACTACGTGGTGCAGCGCACCTGCCAGGTCCGCCTGTTCTCGGACACGCTGGCCGCGTTCACCTTCTGGGGCTGGCAGGCGGTCCTGCTGTGCGCCGCGGTCACGCTGCCGATGGGCTTCACGCGCGGCAAGGAGTACGCCGAACTCGAATGGCCGATCTCGATCCTGATCGCCATCGTGTGGGTCGCCTACGCCGTGGTGTTCTTCGGCACCATCGTCAAGCGCAAGGTCAAGCACATCTACGTCGCCAACTGGTTCTTCGGCGCCTTCATCCTGGCGGTCGCCATCCTGCACATCGTCAACGGCATGACCTCGCCGGCCTCGCTGATGAAATCGTACTCGGTGTACTCGGGCGTGCAGGACGCCATGATCCAGTGGTGGTACGGCCATAACGCGGTCGGCTTCATCCTCACCGCCGGCTACCTGGGCATGGTCTATTACTTCATTCCGAAGCAGGCCGAGCGTCCGGTGTACTCATACCGCCTGTCGATCGTGCACTTCTGGGCGCTGATCTTCACCTATATGTGGGCCGGTCCGCACCACCTGCACTACACCGCGCTGCCCGACTGGACGCAATCGCTGGGCATGGTGTTCTCGATCATCCTGCTGGCGCCATCGTGGGGCGGCATGATCAACGGGATCATGACCCTGTCGGGCGCCTGGCACAAGCTGCGCTCCGACCCGCTGCTCAAATTCATGATCGTCTCGCTGTCGTTCTACGGCATGGCCACCTTCGAGGGCCCGATGATGTCGATCAAGACCATCAACGCGCTGTCGCACTACACCGACTGGACCGTCGCACACGTCCACGCCGGCGCCCTGGGCTGGGTCGGCTTCATCACGATGGGCTCGATCTACTACATCATCCCGCGCGTCGCCGGTAAAAAACAGATGCACAGCGTCGCCATGGTCGAGACCCACTTTTGGGTGGCGACCATCGGCGTCGTCCTCTACATCGCCTCGATGTGGATCGCCGGCGTGATGCAGGGCCTGATGTGGCGCGCGGTGAATGCCGACGGCACCCTGACCTATACCTTCGCCGAGAGCGTCAAGGCGACGTATCCCTACTACGTGATTCGCGTCACCGGCGGCGCGCTGTACCTCACCGGCATGGTGCTGATGGCATGGAATACCTGGATGACGATGCGCGGCACCAGGAGCGTCGACGTCCCGATCCCGGTCGGGCCGAAGAATCCGCGCGGCGTGATTGACGCCGAGCACGTCGTCCCAGCCTAAAGAAACCAGGAGTTTGCAATGAAATTCACCCATGAGTGGATCGAGAAGAATGTCTGGCTGCTGATCGGCCTCGTCCTGCTGGTCATCTCCTTCGGCGGCCTGGTCGAGATCGTGCCGCTGTTCTTCCAGAAGTCGACCACCGAACCGGTCGCCGGCCTGAAACCCTACTCGCCGCTGCGCCTGGCCGGCCGCGACGTCTACATCCGCGAGGGCTGCTACGGCTGCCACTCGCAGATGATCCGGCCGTTCCGCGCCGAGACCGAGCGCTATGGCCACTACTCGGTGGCCGGCGAATCGGCCTACGAACACCCGTTCCAGTGGGGCTCCAAGCGCACCGGCCCCGACCTGGCGCGCGTCGGTGGCCGCTACAGCGACGAATGGCACCGCACCCACCTCGACAATCCGCGCGACGTGGTGCCCGAGTCGAACATGCCGGGTTATCCATGGCTGGCCAGAACGAAGCTGATCCCGGGCGAGATCATGCCGAAGATGCGCGCGTTGAAGCGCGTCGGCGTGCCCTACACCGACGAAGAGATCGCGCTCGCGCCGCAAGACCTGGTCGACAAGACCGAGCAGGACGCGCTGGTCGCCTACCTGCAGGGGCTGGGCACCCAGATCAAGACAAGGAACTGAGATGGCACTCCAACAGATATTCGACGACGCCAGCAGCGTCATGACCGTCATCAGCTTCGCGACCTTCATGGGCATCGTGGGCTGGACCTACCTGCTGCACAAGGGCAGCGACTTCGACGCGGCGGCGCGGCTGCCGTTCGCCGACGGCGCCATTGAAGACGGAGAGAACTGATATGGCCGACTTCTTCAACGATTTCTGGCATTACTACGTCGCGGTGATCACGATCCTGTCGATCGCCGGCTGCGGCATCCTGCTCTGGTCGCAGTCCAAGTTCAAGGTCAAGCTCGATGCCGACGGCAAGCCGCAGCAGACCACCGGCCACGTATGGGACGAAGACCTCACGGAACTGAACACGCCGATGCCGCGCTGGTGGATCATCCTGTTCTGGCTGTCGATCCTGTTCGCCGCCGGCTACCTGGTGCTGTATCCGGGCCTGGGTGCCTGGCGCGGCACATTGAAATGGGACCAGGTCAGCGAGTACCAGGCCGAGCTGAAACAGGCGAAGGCCGAATACGGTCCGCTGTTCGAGCAGTACAAGAAGCTCGACCTGAAGGCGGTGGCGGCCGACCCGCAGGCCCACGCGATCGGCGAGCGCCTGTTCCTGACCTACTGCTCGCAATGCCACGGCTCGGACGCGCGCGGGGCCAAGGGCTTCCCGAACCTGGCCGACAACGACTGGCTGCATGGCGGCGAGCCGGACGTCATCAAGACCACGATCATGAACGGCCGCACCGGCATGATGCCGCCGATGGGCGCGGCGCTGGGCTCGGACAAGGATGTCGAGAGCGTGGCCCACTACGTGCGCTCGCTCTCTAGCCTGTCGGCCGATCCGATCAAGGTCGCCTTCGGCAAGCCGAAGTTCGCCACCTGCGTGGCCTGCCACGGCGCCGAGGGCAAGGGCAACACGATGCTGGGCGCGCCGAACCTGGCCGACAAGACCTGGCTCTACGGCGGCAGCGTCGAGACCGTGATGGAGACGATCCGCAAGGGCCGCACCAACACCATGCCGGCCTTCGGCGATTTTTTGGGTGAAGAGAAGGTCCATGTGCTGGCGGCCTATGTATGGAGCCTGTCGAATCCGAGCGCGCCGGCGCCCGCTAATGCGACGCAAGCGACGGCGGCAAAATGACAGACCCCGCTGGAGCGCCGCGCGAAGCGGTCGTCCGCATGTACGCCGCGCGCGAAGACATCTTTCCGCGCGAGATCAAGGGACGCTATGCGACGCTGCGCTGGGCCTGCGTCTGGCTGACGCAGATCCTGTTCTACGGCCTGCCATGGCTGAACATGAACGGCCGCCAGGCCGTCCTGTTCGACCTGGCCAGCCGCAAGTTTTACCTGGCAGGCATGGTGTTCTGGCCGCAGGACTTCATCTACCTGGCGGCGCTGCTGATCGTGTGCGCCTATGGGCTGTTCCTGGTGACGGCGGTAGCGGGCCGCGTGTGGTGCGGCTTCGCCTGCCCGCAGACGGTCTATACCGAGATCTTCCTCTGGATCGAACGCAAGATCGAGGGCTCGCGCAGCAGCCAGATACGGCTTGCACGCCAGCCGTGGAATGCCGAGAAGGTCGCCAAGCGCGGCGCCAAGCACCTGTCGTGGGGCGCGGTCGCATTGTGGACCGGCTTTACTTTTGTCGGCTACTTCGCCCCGATCCGTTCGCTGGGCGGCGAGATCGCGGCCTTCGGCCTGGGGCCGTGGGAAACCTTCTGGATCCTGTTCTATGCCTTTGCCACCTACGGCAACGCCGGCTGGCTGCGCGAGCAGGTGTGCAAGTATATGTGCCCGTATGCGCGCTTCCAGAGTGCGATGTTCGACAAGGATACGCTGATCGTCACCTACGACGTCGAACGCGGCGAGCCGCGCAACGGCCGGCGCAAGGGCGAAGCCCAGGCGCTCGCCGGCAAGAGCGGCGACTGCATCGACTGCAGCCTGTGCGTGCAGGTATGCCCGACCGGGATCGACATCCGCCAGGGCCTGCAGTACGAGTGCATCGGCTGCGCCGCCTGCGTCGACGCCTGCAATATCGTGATGGACAAGGTCCAGCGACCGCGCGGCCTGATCCGCTATGCGACCGAGAACGGGCTGGCGCAGAAGCTGGGCGCGCTCGAGATCCGGCGCCGCATGCTCCGCCCGCGCGTGCTGGTCTACAGCGCGGTGCTGGCGATGCTGGTGGCGGCGATGGGCACCTCGCTGGCGCTGCGCAACCCGCTCAAGCTCGACGTGATCCGCGACCGCGGCTCGATGGGGCGCGAAG
Source organism: Massilia sp. Soil_C_3 (assembly GCF_057657035.1). Classification (NCBI taxonomy): domain Bacteria; kingdom Pseudomonadati; phylum Pseudomonadota; class Betaproteobacteria; order Burkholderiales; family Oxalobacteraceae; genus Massilia; species Massilia sp. Soil_C_3. Next base: position 319,440 of record NZ_JBDGJG010000008.1, on the reverse strand, counting down.
TCGAGGATGGCCGCATCGAGAACGTGTACCGGCTGCAGGTGATGAACACGAGCGAAGCGCCCCAGACGCTGCAGGTGAGTGTGAGCGGCATTCCCTCGGCCGTGGTGGTGGACGACGGCGCCATCGCGATGGACGGCGCCAGCACGCGCGCGGTGCCGGTGCGGGTGCGCATCGACCAGGGCGCCGGCAAGCCGGGATCGAACAAGATCGAATTCACGGTGCGCTCGCTGAGCGATCCGGACCTGGGCGTGAACGAGGGCGCGGCCTTCATCGTGCCGAAGTGAGCAAGCTGATATGAGCAAGGAGAAGGATATGCAAGCGACCAACCCCAACTTCCCGCAAAACGCCGCGGCGCCCTGGTACAAGCACCGCTGGCCATGGTTCCTGATGATCGGCCCGGTGGCCGTGATGATCGGCACCGGCGTCTCGGCCTGGCTCGGCGCGCAGCAGCCCGATGCGATGGTGGTGGCCGACTATTACAAGCAGGGAAAGGCCATCAACCAGGACCTGCGGCGCGACCGCGTCGCCGCCGAGCTGGCGCTCAATTTCGAGGCCAGCCACGATGCGCAGGCGGGGCGCCTGAACGGGCGCCTGGCCAGCGGCGGCCAGCCGGTGGTGGCGCCTTTCCACATCCGCCTGGCGCATCCGACCCTGCCGGAGCGCGACCTGGAGCTGGAGGCGCTGCCCGACGCCCAGGGGCGCTTTTCGGCCGCGCTGCCGATCCTCGAGCCGACCCACTGGCAGGTGGTGGTGGAGGGCGCGGCGCGCGACTGGCGGCTGGCGCGCAGCTGGAGTCCGGCGAAGCAGGCGCAGCTCGTGATCGAGGCCGACGCCCGCTAGGCCGCCTGCGATCCCAGGCGCGCGATGGCGCGCACATAGACCAGTTCCGCGACCAGCTCGACCAGCGTCTGCATGACGATGATCGCCGGCAGCAGCGGCACCGCGCCCGGGACTGCCAGCGCCAGCGGCAGCACCACCAGCGAGTTGCGGGTGGCGCCGCTGAAGGCGACCGCACGCCCTGCGGGCGGCGCCAGGCGGAACAGGCGCGCCACCAGCCAGCCGGCGAGTGGGGCCAGCAGCGCGAAGGCGATATAGACCGGCGCCACCTGCAGCGCCGCATCGAGCGCCTGGCCGAGCTGCGGCAGCACCGAGGCCACCACGATGAACAGCACCAGCGCCGTGGCGGGCACCGGCAGCAGGCCAAGCACGGTTGACGCCCGCTCGCCGGCCGGATTGCGTGCGGCCCAGATCTGCGCACCGACAGCCAGCAGCAGCGGCACGGCGATCAGCCACACGAAGGCGTCGAGGAAGGGGCCCGGCTGCACAAGGCCGGCGGCATCGTCGCCGAGCAGGATGCGCAGGTAGACCGGCAGCATCAGCATCTGCGCGACCAGCAGGACGGGTGTCGCCGCCAGCAGCAGGCGGGCATCGGCGCGGCCGAGGTGGGAAAACGTGACCACGTAGTCGATGCAGGGTGCCAGCAGCACCAGCAAGACACCCAGGCGGATGAGCGGATCGCCTGGCACGAAGGGCAGCAGGCCGGCGACCAGCAGCGGGATCACGGCGAAGTTGGTCACCAGGAGCGCGCCCAGGAAGCGCGTGTGCGTAAAGGCGCGTCCCAGTTCTGCCAGCGGCACCTGCAGGAACGTCACGAACAGCATGAAGGCCAGGGCGGGGTTGACCGCGAACTCCAGTGCCGTGGTTCCCGGCAGCGCGAGGGCCGCCAGCGCTGCCAACGCCACTGTCGCGAAATAGATCCCGATCTGATTGGTTTCCAGTTTGTCCCTGATGTGCTGCATGCGGTGTCGTCGCTTTCTTCGTGGAGGATGGCGGCGGTGCCAAGCGGGCATTATACGGAGCGTGCGTATCCCGAGGTAGTCGTGAGGTAAGATGCCGTCCAATGCGATTCAGCGGGAGAGGAAGTGCGGTACCGGAACTTGTTGTTGTACTGGCTGACGATCGGCGTACTCGGGATGCTGGCGTTTCGCGTGCCCTTCATCGGCTTTGCGCTCGGCATCGGCGCGCTGCTGTACTTCGTCTATGCGATTCCCTACTGGCTGCTGTTCGTGGTGTTCTTTCACCAGCGTCCATACAGCCGCATGGTGTTCGGCATGACGCGCCGCACCTTTGCCATCAGGCTGGCGATCGGCGCCGCGGTGGTGTGCGTCGGCAGCCTGCTGTTGGGGTGGATGGTGCTGACCTGCCTTGGCGCGGCCGTGCTGTATTACTGCGGCGAGACCGAGCTCAAGGACCGGATGCTTTCCGAGGCGCGCGCGTACGTCGATCACGTGTCAGGCTGACGTCGGCCCGCTATTGCATTAGTGTTTGGGCAGATTGACGCCAATCGTGCCATCGGTCGGCAACGGCGTCCACGCCGGTGACCCGTTCATCTTTTGCAGGGCGGCCGTGAACGCCGCCTTTTGCACCTCGATGGGAACGACGCTCTCTGTCGACGCATGGATCCATGCCCCGTCTTCGAGCCGGAATTCCACCCGCGTGAGTTCGCGCTTGCGTGCGTGCTCGATATCGACCTGGATGCGCTGCGGCTCCATGCGGGCCGCAGCCAGGCGCTGGCCGACGAAGCTCGGGTCGACCAGACTTGCGGCGCCGTACGTACGCCGCCCGACAACACCGGCGTTGTCGATCTGTTTACTTCCATGTTAGATTCCTTGGCGGCAATTGCTACCCGCCGCAGATAATCAACCACAAGGAAGACACCCAAGATGCCATCGACCCGCCAGCGCAGCCTGCGCGCCACCATCGCCGCCCTGTTCATCCCCGCCATGCTCGCAGGCGTGTCGCTGCCGGCGGCTGCTGCACCTGCTACCGCCACCCAGGCCGCCGCAGTCGCCCCCTACAAGGCCTTCGACGCCTGGAGCGACAAGTTTGCCGAGGACTGGGTGCGCCTGAGCCCGCAGTTGGCGACGACGACCCAATACTTCGGCGGCGCCGAGCAGGCCAGGCTGGACCGCGAACTGACCCCGCTGACCGCGGCGCACCGCCAGAAGTCGGTCGCCATGGCGCGCGAAGGCATCAAGCGCCTCGACGGCTTCAAGTCGCAGCCCCTGAACGAGACCCAGAAGATCTCGGCCGCGGTGATGCGCTGGTCGCTGCAGAACGTGATCGCCAACGAGCAGTTCGAGGACCATTCCTTCGTGTTCTCGCAGTTCAGCGGTCCGCAGATCGGCCTGGTCAACTTCATGACCAACACCCACCCGATGCGCACGGCGGCCGACGTGGACAGCTACCTGGCCCGCCTCGACCAGGTCAGCTCCCGCCTCGATGAGGCGCTGGTGCGCGCCAAGGGCGCGGCGGCCAAGCAGATGATCCCTCCGCGCTTCATCCTCGAGCGCTCCCAGTTCCAGGTCGATCACTTCCTCAAGCCGAGCGCCGCGGAGAACGTGCTGGTGACCACGCTGGCCCAGCGCATCGCCGAGATCAAGGACCTGTCGCCGGAGGCGCGCACGGCCGCCATCGCGCGCGCGACCGGCATCGTCGAGCAGAAGATCCGTCCTTCCTATTCCCGCGTGCAGGCCTTCATGGCCGAGATTCATCCGAAGACCGGCGATGTGGCCGGCATCTCGCGCCTGCCGAATGGCGCGGCCGCCTACAAGCGCGCGATCGAGAACTTCACCAGCACCCAGTTGACCGCCGACGAGATCCACACCATCGGCCTGCGCGAAGTGGCGCGCATCGAGGCCGAGATGGACAAGCACCTGCGCTCGCTGGGCCTGACCGACGGGAACATCGAAACCCGCATGAAGCAGCTCGATGCGCGCTTCCAGCCGAAGGGCGAGGGCGATCCACGTCCGGCGATCATCGCCAGCTACAACGAGATGGTGCGCGACGCCGAGCGCAGGAGCAGCACGCTGTTCAACCTCAAGCCGCGCGCGCCGGTCGACGTGCGCCGCGTGCCGCCGCTGACCGAGCCGTCGGCCGCCGCCCACTACACCTTGCCGGCGCCGGACGGCAGCCGTCCTGGCATCTTCTGGGTGCCGCTGCGCGGCCCGACCTTCGACATGATCCGCATGCGCAGCCTGGCCTACCATGAAGCCGTGCCGGGCCACCACTTCCAGCTCGCGATCCAGCAAGAGATGACCGGCCTGCCGAAGTTCCGAAGCCAGCGCATCTTCAGCGGCGGCAGCGCGCACTCGGAAGGCTGGGCGCTGTACACCGAACGCCTGGCGGTGGAGCAGGGCTGGTACAAGGACGACGTCCCGGGCCTCTTGGGCGCCCTGGGTTCGGAACTGTTCCGGGCCCGCCGCCTGGTGGTCGACACCGGCCTGCACACCAAGGGCTGGACCCGCCAGCAGGCGATCGACTACGGCATCGGCGCGCAGGAGACCGAGCGCTACGTCGTGTGGCCGGGCCAGGCCAATGCCTACATGATCGGCATGCTGCGTATCCTGGAACTGCGCGAGAAAGCACAGAAGGAGCTGGGCGACAAATACTCGCTGCCGGCCTTCCACGACCTGGTGCTGGGCGCCGGCTCGGTACCGCTCGACGTGCTGGGCGAGCTGGTCGATAACTGGATTGCGCAGCAGAAGAAGTTCTAATAAGTTTCCACGTGCGGCGATGCGCCGCATGCGAATTTGTTTCGTTAGCCTTAAAACCGTCATCCCCGCGCAGGCGGGGATCCAAGTTCGACGCATTACCACAAGCGCATATCGCAGTGGCTATTCGACGGAACTGGATCCCCGCCTGCGCGGGGATGACGTTTTGGGGCCAACACTGTTGTCATTTTTCGAGGGCTGTCGAGGGTGAGTGGTCTTTTTTGACCAAGTGTAGCGAGAACGAGAATGATAATGATTATCGTTTACATGTATTGACGTTCTCGGTAGAATCATTGTTTTACTTGCAGTGTTTCAACACGCACTAATCACCTGAGAGAGACCGCCTCGCCATGAAAGCAATAAAAAGCCGCAAGCACCCCATCACCCGTAGCCAGCTTGCGGGCACCGCACTGGCTGCGGCCCTGCTGCCGCTCGGCGCGCACGCCGCCGACGATGCACCCGCAGCCACCGCTGCCGCTGCAGCTACTGCCACCGTCGCCCCACAGTCGACCGTCGAAGTCGTCGGCAACTATGAGAACCATTTCCGCGCCGAGAATGCCTCGTCGCCCAAGTACACCGAGCGCCTGGTCGATACCGCCCAGACGATCCAGGTGATCAAGAAGGAGCTGTTCGAGCAGCAGGGCGCACTGACCTTGACCGAGGCGCTGCGCAACACCCCCGGCGTCGGCGCCTTCTTCCTGGGCGAGAACGGCAACACGAATACCGGCGATGCGATCTTCATGCGCGGATTCGATACTTCCAGCAGCATCTACGTCGATGGCGTGCGCGACATCGGCTCGATCTCGCGCGACGTGTTCAACCTGGAGCAGATCGACGTGCTGAAAGGCCCGGCCGGCACCGACAACGGCCGCAGCGCTCCCACCGGCTCGGTTAACCTGGTGACCAAGAAGGCCAATCTCACCGACCTGGTGACCACCGCGATCACCGGCGGCAGCGGCGACCAGAAACGCATCACGCTTGATGCCAACAAGGTGCTGGATGAACAGCGCGGCATCGCCGTGCGCCTGAACGTGCTGGCCCAGGATTCTGGCAGCGCGGCGCGCGACGTGGTCGAGAACAAGCGCTGGGCGGTGGCGCCGAGCATCGGCTTCGGCCTGAACGGCCCGACCCGCGTGCACCTGGACTACCTGCACGTCGACCAGAACAACATCCCCGACGGCGGCGTCTTCGTGATCGGCCTGCCCGGCTACACCAGCCCGGACCGCGCCCGGCCCTGGATCGCCGATGGCCCCAAGGTCGACCCCAAGAACTTCTACGGCTCGGTCGATGACTACGACGATGTGAAGGCCGACATGGCCACCGTGCGCATCGAGCACGACTTCTCGCCGACCATGAAGCTGCAGAACACGAGCCGCTACGGCAAGACCAGCCAGGACTACCTGCTGACCGCCTTCCTCACCAGCGCCGCCAACCTGGCGACGCCGGTCCAGGCTGACCCCAGCACCTGGACCCTGGCGCGCAGCATCCGCACCGGCAAGGACCAGGAAAACAAGATCCTCACCAACGTCACCACCCTGACCAGCCAGTTCAATACCGGCGCCGTGTCGCACACCCTGGTGACGGGCCTGGAAATCACCAGCGAACGCCAGACCACCTGGGGCCTGACCGGCCTGGGCACGCTGCCGGCCGCGAACATCTACCGTCCGAACCCGAACGACGCCCCGACCACGCCGGTCAACGTGCGCCGCACCGGCGCCTACAACGAGGGCGAGGTCGACACCCAGAGCGTCTATGTGTTCGACACCGTCAAGGTCGGCGAACGCTGGATCTTCAACGGCGGTGTGCGCCTCGACCACTTCCGCGGCGACTATTCGGTGGTGGCGCTGACCAATAACGTGCTGACCGCGACCCGCTTCAAGGTCGGCGAAAACCTCGTCAACGGCAAGCTGTCGGCGCTGTACAAGCCGACCGCCAACAGCAGCGTCTATGCGATGGTGGCCAGTTCCAAGCAGCCGCCGGGCGGCAGCTTCACCGTGTCGGGCAGCGCCAACAGCGCCCAGAATCCGATCTACGATCCGCAGAAGACGGTCACCACCGAGGTCGGCGGCAAGCTCGACCTGCTGAAATCGAAGCTGTCGCTGTCGGCCGCGCTGTTCCGCACCGAGGTCGAGAACGAGGTCGAGCAGGATCCGGTCGACCTGCAGTACTACCAGACCGGCGAGAAGCGGGTGCAGGGCGTGGAGCTGGGCGCGACCGGCGAACTGGCGCCGCACTGGCTGCTCAGCGCCGGCTACCTGTACATGGACACCAGCGTCGAGCGTGGCCGCAACGTCACCGCCGCCGGCGAGAACAGCCTGACCTATACGCCGAAGCAGTCGTTCACCGCCTGGACCTCGTACGATCTGCCATGGGGCCTGCGTATCGGCGGCGGCGCGCGCTTTAGCGACAAGCTGGCGCGCGGCACCGACGGCGCGATCGGCACCCCGGCCTACACCGAGTCGTACTGGGTGTTCGACGCCATGGTCGGCTACAAGGTCAGCAAGAACGTCGACCTGCGCCTGAACGTGTACAACATCGGCGACGAGAAGTATGTCGCGGCCATCAACAAGAGCGGCTACCGCTACACGCCGGGCACGCCGCGCTCGGCCAGCCTGACGGCGAACGTGCGCTTCTGATACGCCGGCGCCGCCTGAAATCGGGCGGCGCCTGCTGTATACTCGGAGCCCATGCGCATACAGCTTTTCTCCGACCTGCACCTCGAACGCTATCCCGGCTTCCAGCCGCTGATCCTGCCTGGCGCCGACGTCGTGGTGCTGGCCGGCGACATCGGCTCCTACCAGGACGGCTCGCGCCTGGAAACCCAGGATTTCGGACTCGAGCGCTTCTCTCCCGCATTGCCGGCGCTGGCCGGCAAGCGGGTGCTGTTCATTCCCGGCAACCACGAGTTCGATTCGCTCGACTACGACGCCACCTATGCACGGCTACGCGCCACCTGCGAGCGGCTCGGCATCGTCTGGCTCGACCGCGAGATCGTCGTCATCGATCACGTGCGCTTCATCGGCACCACCTTGTGGAGCGACTTCGACGCCGTGGCGCTGCGCGACGCCGACCTCACCAAGCAGATGCAGCAGCGTAACAAGGCATTCCGCGCGGCGAACTACTACCTGAGCAAGAACACGACCCTGAAGGATGGCGAGAAGGTGCTGGCCGAGGGCATCCGCGCCATGTCGCTCGACTGCCAGGCCTGGCTGCGCGCGGCGCTGGCCACGCCCTTCGACGGCAAGACGGCCGTGGTCACCCATTTCGCGCCCAGCCTGATGAGCGCCGATCCGCGCTACGGCCTCACGCCCGGCACGGCGGGCTTTTGCAATGCGCTCGACGGCCTGTTCAAGCACGCGCAGCTGTGGATGCACGGCCACCTGCACTGCCTGAACGACTACACGGTCGAGGGCCGCGACGGCGCCCATTCCTGGTCGTGTCGCGTGGTGGCCAATCCGCTGGGCTACCTGAGCAAGGGCGAGCAGGAAGGCTTCCGCCCTGAGCTCGCGATCGAGCTGTAAGCCAGACTACTGCGTCGCCTCGTCGCCCGACGAGAAGGTGCCCATCAAGGCCTCGAGTCCATCCGCCGCCTCGGGCGGGTGTTCCTGTTCCGCATATTCGGCATACACCCAGTCGCCGCCGGCGCGCGCCACACCCTCGGGCGGCAGCGGCTCGTGCTGCGGGGTCTTGGCCAGCGCGACGCGCATGAAGTCGACCCACATCGGCAGCGCCAGCGTCGAGCCGAATTCGCGGCCGCCGAGCGAGCGCGGCTCGTCATAACCCATCCAGGCCACCGCCGCCACTTGTCCGCCATAGCCGGCGAACCAGCCGTCGACCGCATTGCTGGTGGTGCCGGTCTTGCCGGCCAGGTCGGCCCTTTGCAACTGGCGCGAGGCCGCCGCTGCGGTGCCGACCCGGGTGACGTCGCGCAGCATGCTGTCGACGATGAAGGCGTTGCGCTCGTCCAGCACCCGCGCGCTTGCCTGGCGTGGCGGCGGGGCCGCCTGCTCGAGCAGGACCTTGCCGTCACCGTCCTGGATGCGCGCGATCAGCCACGGTTCGACGCGGTAGCCGCCGTTGGCCAGCACCGCATAGGCGCCGGCCATCTGCAGCGGCGTGACGGCGCCCGTGCCCAGGCCGAGCGTCAGGTTGCGCGGCTGGCGCGCGGCGTCGAAGCCGAAGCGCGCCAGATGCTCTCGGGCGTAGTCGACGTCCAGCGCGCGCAGCATGCGCACGGTGGGCACATTGCGTGAACGCGACAGCGCGTGGCGCACCGTGACCGGGCCCTCGAACACACTGTCGTCGTTGCGCGGCGACCAGTTGGCATAGGCCTTTTCGGCGCTGAAGTCGAGCGGCTCGTCGAGGATTTGCGTGCCGGGGAAGAAGCCGCGTTCCAGGCCGGCGGAATAGACGAAGGGCTTGATGCTCGATCCCGGCTGGCGCCAGGCCTGGGTCACGTGGTTGAACTTGTGGACCGAATAATCGAAGCCGCCGACCAGCGCGCGGTAGGCGCCGGTCTCGGTGTCGAGCGCGACGAAGGCTGCGGCCACCTCGGGCAGTTGGGCGATCGACAGGGCGCCGTCGGCGGCCTTTGTCAGCCGGATGACGGCGCCGGGCGCCAGCTTCGCCGCTGGCTTGGCCTTGCTCGAGAGGGCGCTGGCGGCGAAGGCCAGGCCCGGGCCGGTGATCTCGACGGCGTCGCCGTTGGCGAGCAGGGCGCGCACCCGTTTGGGCGACGCGGCGACCACTACCGCCGGACTCAAGCCGTCGACAAAGGGGCGCTTCTGCAGGGCGGCGGCGATCGCGTCCATTTTTTCGTCGGCGCCGGCCGGCAGCGCAATGCGCGCTTCCGGGCCGCGGTAGCCGTGGCGGCGGTCGTAGGCGAGCACGTTGCGCCGCACCGATTCGTAGGCCGCATCCTGTTCGGCGGCCACGATGGTGGTGGTGACCGTGATGCCGCGCTCGTAGGCTGCCTGGCCGAAGCGGGCGTGGACGGCCTGGCGTGCGATCTCGGCAACCCAGGCTGCGCGCGGGTTCAGGGTGGCCCCATAGCTGCGCACTTGCAGGCGTTCGGCCTGGGCGCGGCGGTACTGGGGTTCGGTGATCATCGCCAGTTCGCGCATGCGCCTGAGCACGACCTGCTGGCGCTTCTTGGCCGCCTGGGGATTGGACACCGGATTGCTGCTGGAAGGGTTTTGCGGCAGGCCGGCCAGCATCGCGATCTCGGCCAGGGAGAGTTCGGGCAGCGGCTTGCCGAAATAGGTGCGCGCCGCGCTGGCGAAGCCGTAGGCACGCTGGCCGAGATAGATCTGGTTCAGGTAGACCTCGAGGATCTGGTCCTTGGACAGCGCCTTCTCGATCTTGTAGGCGAGGGCAACCTCGGTCAGCTTGCGCGGGAGGGTCTTGTCGCGCGACAGGAAGAAGTTGCGCGCGACCTGCATCGTGATGGTGGACGCGCCCTGGCTGCCGAAGTCGCCGATATTGGCCTTGGCCGCGCCGAGCGCGCGGATCCAGTCGACCCCGCCGTGCTCGTAGAAGCGGGTGTCCTCGATCGCCAGCACGGCCGACTTGAGCAGCGCCGGCACCTTGGCTACCGGGACGAACTCGCGCCGCTCGGCGCCGAATTCGCCGATCAGGACCTTGTCGGCGGTGTACACGCGCAGCGGGATCTTCGGGCGGTAGTCGGTGACGGCCTTGATGTCGGGGACGTCCGGAAGGATCGAGGCGCCGGCCACGTGCGGGGCGGTCGCGAACAGCAGGGCACAGAGCAGGATGACGAGGGAGCGACGTGGTTTCATGGCGGTTTCGTGGACGGTTGGGCAAACGCGGCCGATCTTACTGGCGCGCGGCTGCCGGGTCATGCGAAAAGGCCGAGGTAGAGCGACATGCCCCGGCGCGGCGCGGCTGGCGCTACCTTGAAGCCGCTTTACCACACACCGGGGGGCGTAGAATAGCTGGTTCGACCTTTGCACGCCATGTCTCTCCTTATTTATCCGACCGTATGATTTTTTCGCCAAACCTTACGCGCCTGCGACGTCAGGCAGTTCTCCTGATCCTGGCTTGCAGCGCCCAATTCGCTCATGCCGACGACGGCGACGCCATCAATCCTGACCGCCCTAACGTCGCCAACTCCAGCCAGGTGGTCGGTCATGGCCGTGTCCAGCTCGAGATTGGGGTCGACTGGGATCGCCAGCGCGATGACGACCTGCACGTGCGCACCTTGAGCACGCCGACGCTGCTGCGTATCGGCCTGGGCGACACGACCGAACTGCGCGTCGAGACCGACGGCCGCAGTATCGAACACGGTTTCGATCCTGTCACTCGCGAGCGCACCACGAGTGCGGGCTGGAATGCCACGTCGATCGGCGTCAAATGGCATTTTGCCGATGGGGAGGGCGCGCATCCCGCCCTGGGGCTGATCGGCACGATGGCGCTGCCAAGCGGTAGCTCGGCGCTGCGGGTCGCGGGTGTTCTGCCGCAGCTGGTGCTGGCGGCTGAATGGGATCTGCCACAAGGCTGGTCGTTGGCCGTGACGCCGGGCGCCGGGGCCGACGTGGACGATGACGGTGCGCGCTACCGCTACGGTATCCTGGCGGCCTCGCTGGGAAAGAAATTCACTGAACGCCTTCAGGGATTCCTTGAAGTGGCGGCGCCGCAGATCGCCTCTGCATCGCATGGCGGCGATCGGATGCAGGTAGACGCCGGCGTGAGCTGGCGACTGAACAGAAACTGCCAGGTCGATGCGATGGTGGTGCGTGGGCTGAATAGAAATACGCCCGATCTGGGCCTGGCGTTCGGGCTGTCGGTGCGGCGCTGAGTCAATGGCCGTGCGCCGCCCTGTCTCGCTCAGGCGGTGCGCGCCAGGTCCATGGTCGCGAGCAGCGCTTCCCGGTCCGCCGCCAGCTGGCCGGAATCGAGGAAGGCCGTGGCCTGCAGCGGCAGGAACTGCAGCGAGGTCAAGCCGATGCAGCCGAAGGCCGCCTTCAGGTAGGGCGTCAGGAAATCGGGCTGCCTGGCCTGTTCTCCACTGAACACGCCGCCCGAGGCGATGCCGACATACACCGGACGGTCGGCCAGCAGCCCGACCTTTTCGCCGCCTGCCGACATGCCGATCGTGCGGCCGACCCGCAGCAGCTGGTCGATCCAGGCCTTGAATACGGACGGCAGCGTGAAATTGTTCATCGGGGTGCCGATCACCAGCACGTCGGCGGCTTCGACTTCCTGGATCAGCCATTCGGACAACTGCACGTCCCCGTTGGCGATGCCGACGGCCATCGCGGCGGGCGTGGCCAGGGCGGCCGCGTAGGCGCCCTCCGCGTGTGGAATGGGCTCCAGGCCCAGGTCGCGCCGCAGCACCTCGGCGTGAGGATGCCGCGCCAGCAGTTTCTGGACCATCGCGCTTGATAACGCGCGGCTGTGCGACCCGGTGCGCGGACTGCAGTCGATGTGCAGGATATTCACTGGCGCATCCCGATCGCGAGGCGGTTGAAGGCGCTCATCAGGGCGATGGCGAAGGTCAGGTCGGAAACTTCGACGTCACTGAAATATTCCCTGAGCGGCTCGTAGTCGGCGTCCGGCGCGCCGGTGCGGTCGACGTGGGTCAGCGCCTCGGTCCAGGCCAGGGCCGCGCGTTCGCGTTCGCTGAAACGTTCGCTGACGCGCCAGCCGGCCAGGCTGTCGAGCTTTGCGTTCGACACGCCGTCGGCGCGCAGGGCCTTGGCATGCATCTCCAGGCAGTAGGCGCAGCCGTTGATCTGCGACATGCGCAGCCACACCAGCTCGATCAGCTCCTTGCCGAGCGGGCTGCTCTCGAGCGCCTTCTTGGTGGCGCCGAAGCCCTGGTAGGCGGCGGGGGACAGGGAATAGTAGGGCAGGCGTTGCGGGACACTCATCAAAAATCTCCGGTAGGGGGCAGTTGGTCGATTGCGTACATGGCGCATGGTCATCGTCATTCAATACGGATACTATAGGCGGATCATGGCCTACGCAGTAGGTGCAAGAATTGAAGAAACGAATAGGACATCGCGATGGACCTGCACAACCTGGCGCCAAGCCGTGGGCGCGGCGAGCCGATCTACCTGCAGCTGTACCGCCGCTATTGCGAGGCGATCGCCGCGGGCAAGCTCAAGGCCGGCGACCGGGTGCCGTCGGTGCGCAGCCTGGCCAGCGAATTGAACCTGGCGCGCGGCACCGTCGAAGCGGCCTACCAGCTGCTGGTCGGCGAAGGCTATTTCGTGGCGCGCGGCGCGGCCGGGACGATCGTCTCGCCGCGTCTGCCGAAACTGGCCGAGCCGGCGCGGCCGCGGAGTGCGGCGCGCAGCGCGCCGGATGCCGCTTCGCAGCAAGGCGTCCCGGGCGAAGCCATGCCGTTCCAGCTCGGTTTGCCGGCGCTCGACGCCTTCCCGCGCAAGACCTGGACGCGCCTGGCCGGACGCACTTCGCGCGCCCTCGAGACGATGGCGATGACCTATCCCGATCCGGCCGGCTACGCCCCCCTGCGACGCACCATCGCCACCTATCTCGGGATCGCGCGCGGCATCGACTGTTCGCCCGAGCAGGTCTTCGTCACGCCTGGCTACCACGGCGCGCTGGAATTGGCGCGGCGCGTCCTGCTGCGCGATGGCGACATCGGGTGGTACGAGGATCCGGGCTATGTGCTCGCGCGGCGTTTCCTGGTGCAGTCCGGGCTGCGCCTGGCGCCGGTGCCGGTCGACGACGAAGGACTGGACGTGGCGCGCGGCCTGGAGCGAACGCCGGATGCGCGGTTCGCCGTGGTGACGCCCACCCACCAGAGCCCTACGGGCGTGGCGATGTCGCTGCCGCGCCGGCTGGAACTGCTGGCATGGGCCGACGCCGCCCGCGCCTGGATCATCGAGGACGACTACGACAGCGAGTTCCGCTATCACGGCCGTCCGTTGCCGGCCCTGAAAAGCATCGACCGCCACGGCCGGGTGCTGTACACCGGCACCTTCAGCAAGGTGCTGCTACCCGGCCTGCGGCTGGCCTACCTGGTCGTCCCTGAAGCGCAAGTGGCGCGCGTGCGCGACATGGTCGACCATCTTCCCGGCCCGGGTTCGATCCTGCCGCAGGCGACGGTGGCCGAGTTCATGGAACAGGGCCACTTTGCGCGCCACCTGCGCAGGATGCGCACGCTGTACGCCGAGCGGCGCGGCTACCTGGTCGAGGCGCTGGCGCGAGAGATGGGAGACGCGCTGACGGTGCAGCCGCAGGCCGGCGGCATCCACGTGCTGGCGCGGCTCGCCGCCGGGCATGACGACCGGGCGCTGGCCGCGGCGGCGCGGGCGCGTGGAATGGGATTGCAAGCCCTCGGCGACTGGCGGATGGGCAGGTCGCGCCGCGGCGGCTTGTTGATGGGGTTTGCCAATTTTGCGACGCCGGAGGCGGCAACCGAAGCAGTGCGCCGCCTCCGCGCCTTACTGAACGAAACCTGGAGCATCTGATATGCAAACTACCCAAGAACTGGTCGCCATGATCCGCTCTGCCTGGGACGGCGCCCAGCCCCCAGCCGGTGAAAATATCTCGCGCCCGACCTACGACGACGAGGGCGTGTCTGCCTATTTTTCCGGTAAGACCTGGGACGGCCATACGGCGCGGCAGCTTCGGCGACTGGATTTCGCACCGTGCATCCTTACCCAGGAAGCGTTCGCCTACTATTTGCCGGCCTACCTGATCGCGGATATCGAAGACCCGAAAACCTCCGACACAAATATGGAAAGGGCCGTCTTCTGGCTCGACCGGGATAAGGTTCGTGATCTGGATGAGCAAGGGCCGGCGGTCATCGACAGGCTGACGGCGCCGCAGCGCTCGGCGCTGAGGCAGTACATCCTGTTCATCGAGCGTCGGGAGCGAGGGTTTCACGATGAGCTTTGGGAGAAGATCGGCAGGCATCTCGATGAAGCGGATGCCTGATCCTAGTGCGCGCCCCGGTGCGCCGAGGCGCACGAGATCACGCCCGACACCAGCAGCGCCAGCGCGGCCGTCTCGAACCCGCTCGGCCAGCGCGCTTCCCACAGAAAGCCATACAAGGCCGCGAAGATGGTTTCGAACACGATCATCTGACCCATCAGGCTCAAGGGCAGCGCGCGGCTGGCGTGGTTCCACAGGGCGTTGCCGACCACCGAGCACAGGATGGCAACCGCACTGACCAGCGCGCCGAACCGCAGCCAGGCCGGCAGGGTGTGTTCGCCCGACGCCAGTACGAAGGCGGGCACCGCCAACGCCAGCGCCATGACGCCCGTCACCACGCCCACCAGCAGATTCCATTCATGCGACGAAACCCCCTCGATGCGCGCCAGCCAGCGGCTGTTATGTACCGCGAAGATGGTCCACGACACCAGCGCACCGAAGGCGCAGGCCAGGCCGGCCAGCGATCCCGGGGCAGACGCCGACAGCGACTCCCAGCCGATGCAGGCCAGGCCGGCGCCACTCAGCAGCAGCGAAGGCAGCAGACGGCGCAGTGGCACCGCGTCGCCGTCGCGCGAACCGACCAAGGTGACCGCGATCGGCAGCAACCCGATCACGATCGAGGCCATGGCCACGCCGCCCAGTTGCACGGCATTGGCGAGAAACAGGTAATAGACGATATTGCCGGTGAGGCTGAGCCCGATCAAGGTGCGCCAGGCCGGCCAGCCGAGGTGGCGGCGCAACCGTCCCCAGGCAGGGTAGATGAGGATGGCGGCGACCAGGCCATAGGCCAGGTAGCGTCCGGCCGAGAGCTGGATCGGCAGGAATTCGGGCGCCAGTTCCGGGGCCAGGAAGACCAGGCCCCAGAGTGCGCCGGCGGCGATCCCGGCGCCGATGCCGAGCAGGGTGGAGCGGGACAGTCCGCCCGCGCCAGTAGCTGTGTACATGATGAGAATCTCCTTTGAGTGGAGATTCTCTGGCCTGGACCTGCCCCTGGTCTTGGCCGGGACTACTGCGGTTTTGGCGACTTCTCCTGACCCGCACGCCGATAGGCGGCGGGCGTGGTGTCGAACACGCGGCGCATCGCCCGCGTCAGGCTGGCCTGGTCCGAGAAGCCGCAGGCCAGGGCGATGTCGGCCACGCTGCGCGCGCTGTGGGTCAACAGGCCGCGTGCGCAATCCAGGCGGCAGCCCAGCAGCCAGGCATGTGGGGTGCTGTCCATCTCTTCGCGAAACAGCGCGTGCAGGCGGCTGACGCTCAGGTTGGCGGCGCGCGCCATCGATTCGGTGCTCCAGGCCAGGCCGGGCGCGGCCTCGATGCGCGCCAGCAGGGCCGCCAGGCGCGAGGTGGCGCGCGGCGCGTCCAGGCTCAGGGTGTCGAGCAGCAGCGGCACCCAGCCGTGCACCAGCGATCGGGCCGGCGCGGATTCACGGGCCATCAGTCCCATGAACTCGACCAGCTTGCGCGCCGCAGGGCCGAGCGTGACGAAGGGCCGCTCGAGCAGGCGCTGCCAGGGACCGTCGCCGAAGGCGGCGCCGTCGACGTCGACGATCAGGGAATCATTCGCGCCCGGGCTCGACTGCGCATGCCAGGCGCCGGGCGCCACCAGCGCGCCATGCAGGGGATCGAGGCGGCCGCGCCGCTCTTCGATGTCGAGCACGACTTCGCCGTGCACCGGCAGCACCAGCTGGGCGAAGTCGTGGCGGTCGCCCCAGTGCACGCGGTCGTAGCTGCGCAGGTGCAGGTCGCACGACGGCAGCGGCGTCATGCTGTCAGGCCATCGGGCTGCACACGTCGGTGCCGGCCGCCAGCGCCTTCAGCTTGACCGGATCGAGCAGGGTGACTTCGCGCTTGTCGACCTCGAGCCAGCCCTGCTTTTTAAAGCGCGACAGCAGGCGGCTGATGCTTTCGATCGTCAGGCCCAGGTAGTTGCCGATGTCTTCGCGCGACATGCGCAGCTGGAAGCGGTTGGCCGAATAGCCTCGGGTGGCATAGCGCGCCGACAGGTTGACCAGGAACACGGCGAAGCGCTGCTCGGCGCGCATATTGCCGAGCAGGAGCATGACGTTCTGCTCGCGCGTGATTTCCTGGCTCATGATGCGGTGGAAGTGGCGCAGCAGGGTCGGCACTTCGCCGAACAGGTCTTCCAGGCGCGCGAACGGGATCTCGCACACCTCGGAATCTTCCAGCGCCACCGCGTCGCAATGGTGGGTGCCACTGATCGCATCCATGCCCAGCAGCTCGCCGGCCATCTGGAAGCCAGTGATCTGGGCTTCACCGGCGGCATTCACCTGATAGGTCTTGAAGTGGCCGAAGCGCACCGCGTACAGGTTGCGGAACGATTCGCCGACGCTGTACAGGCGCTCGTCGCGCTCCAGGCGGCGACGGCGGCCGATGATCTTGTCCAGGCGGTCGATGTCGGCGTCTTCGAGGCCCATCGGCAGGCACAGCTGGTGCATGCTGCACTGGGCGCAGGATTTGAGGGCGTGGATATTGAGTGGCGGCTCGGCTTGCCGGGACAGGGTCTGGCTCATGAGGGATGGTCGCTTGGTTCGGTACACCGCGATTATAGACGTGTTGAAGCGTCAATCTCGACAAACACATGCCATTTATTTGCAATTGAGAAACAACTCCGTTGCGTTCCGTTGCGTTCCGGTCGTTCGGCGCCCCTGCTCACCCATACCGGGTTCATTTAGCCTTAAACGCAACTGTGCGCACTCAATATCAATCGAGGCCTACACTGCCATATAAATTGAACAACTGGAGTGATCCCCAGTGTCATCAACTACTGAGACCGTGTCCGATCGCAGCGCCTTTGCCACCGCAATCGCGCGCCCGGACCTGCCGCCGGGCGGCGAAGACCAGGCCAGGGCGGATCTGTATGCCTTGCTCTCCCGCCTGCTGCTGGCCGCGCCCGACGCGGCGCTGCTCGATGCGCTCGCATCCAGCGATCCCATCCTGGCTGAGGGCGGCGACCCGGCGCTCGAACGCGCCTGGGATCAACTGACCGTGGCGTCCGGCGTGATGGACCCCCGGCTCGTCCACGATGAATTCAGCGCGCTGTTCGTCAGCGTCGGCACCCCGCCGGTCGACCCGTATGGCTCGCGCTACCTGGCCGGCTACATGAACGACACGCCGCTGGCGCACCTGCGCGAAGACCTGGCCCGGCTTGGCCTGGCGCGCATACAGGGGCGGGGCGAGTTCGAAGACCACCTCGGCGCGCTGTGCGAGACCATGCGCGTGCTGGTGGCCGGCGCGCCCGGCATCCGGCGCCAGCCGCTGGACGTGCAGCGCCGCTTCTTCGAGGCCCACATCGGCTCCTGGTGCATGCGCGCGCTGGACGACATCGCCAATGCCGACGACGCCAACTATTACCGCCTGGTCGCCCGCTTCGCACAGGCGTTCCTGGCAATCGAGGCGGAAAGCTTTGGAGTAGGAGAGGACACCGATGAACAAGCATGATCCACGAGTCCAGCAGGATCCCGGCCAGGACCGGCCCGACCCGGCGCGGCGCGGCTTCCTGAAAGCCGCCCCGCTGGGCGCGCTGGTGGTGGCCGCTGCCGCCGCCCCGGCGACCGCGGCGCCACAGGCCGCCCCGGCCGCGCCCGACCCCAAGGTCAAGCGCGGCTACCACGAGACGGATCACATCCGCCGCTATTACGAGACCGCCGCCTACTGGTAGGCAAGCAGAGGAATCGATATGTCACTGGTCAAGTCCACGCGCGACAGCGCGTTGAAACGGCGCCGCTTCCTGGTCGGGGCTGGCGTTGCCGCCGGCGCCGGCGCCCTGGCGCGCCACCTGCCGTTGAACGTGATCGAACCGGCCCAGGCCGACCCGGTACCCGATACCCCGGTGCCGACCGTGGTCAAGCGCACCGTCTGCAGCCACTGCTCGGTCGGCTGCTCGGTCGATGCGGTCGTCGCCAACGGCGTCTGGGTGCGGCAAGAGGCCGCCTTCGATTCGCCGATCAATATGGGCGCCCACTGCGCCAAGGGCGCGTCGGTGCGCGAGCACGCCTTCGGCGAGCACCGCCTGCGCTATCCGATGAAGCTGGTCAATGGCAAGTACCAGCGCATCTCCTGGGACCAGGCAATCGGGGAGATCGGCGACAAGTTGCTGCAGCTGCGCAAGGAAGCCGGGCCCGATGCGCTGATGGTGATCGGCAGCTCCAAGCACAATAACGAGCAAGCCTACCTGCTGCGCAAATGGGTGTCGTTTTTCGGCACCAACAACTGCGACCACCAGGCCCGCATCTGTCACTCGACCACCGTTGCCGGCGTGGCCCAGACCTTCGGTTACGGTGCGATGACCAACTCGTTCAATGACCTGCACCACAGTAAGGCGGTGCTGTTCATCGGCTCCAATCCGGCCGAGGCGCACCCGATCTCGATGCTGCACTTCCTGCACGCCAAGGAACTGGGCGCCAAGATGATCGTCATCGATCCGCGCTTTACCCGCACGGCGCGCTTCGCGGACCACTATGTGCGCGTGCGGCCCGGCACCGACATTCCGCTGGTGTGGGGCATCCTGTGGCACATCTTCAATAACGGCTGGGAAGACAAGAAGTTCATCGAAGAGCGCACCTGGGGCATGGAGGACGTGCGCGCCGAAGTCATGAAATGGACGCCCGATAAGGTGTCGGACGTCACCGGCGTGCCGGAATCGGCGGTCCGCATGGCGGCCGAGATGCTGGCCACCAACCGACCCTCGTCCGTGGTCTGGTGCATGGGCATCACCCAGCACCACGTCGGCACCGCCAATGTGCGTGCGCTGTCGATCCTGCAGCTGGCGCTGGGCAATATCGGGATTCCCGGCGGCGGCGCCAACATCTACCGCGGCCACGACAATGTGCAGGGCGCCACCGACGTCGGCCCCAACGGCGATTCGCTGCCCGGCTACTACGGCCTGGCAGAAGGCGCCTGGAAACACTTCGCTGCGGTCTGGGGCGTCGACTACGAATGGATCAAGTCGCGCTTCGGTTCCAAGGAGCTGATGGAAAAGTCCGGCATCACGGTATCGCGCTGGTTCGACGCGGTGAACGAAGAAAACCAGTTCGTCGACCAGCCGAGCAATCTGCGCGCCGTGCTCTACTGGGGGCATGCGCCGAACAGCCAGACCCGCCTGCCGGACATGAAGGCGGCGATGCAGAAGCTCGACATGATGGTGGTGATCGACCCCTATCCGAGCATGACGGCATCGATGCACGGCCGCAGCGACGGCGTCTACCTGCTGCCGGCCGCCTCGCAGTTCGAGACCCAGGGTTCGTGCACGGCCTCGAACCGCTCGATCCAGTGGCGCGAGCGGGTGATCCAGCCGCTGTTCGAATGCAAGACCGACCACGAGATCATGTACTTGTTCGCGCGCAAGCTGGGTTTCGCCGACGAACTGTGCAAGAACATCAAGGTGGTGCAGAACGAGCCGGTGGTCGAGGACATCCTGCGCGAGATCAACCGTTCGTGCTGGACCATCGGCTACACGGGTTGCTCGCCCGAGCGGCTCAAGCTGCATATGGAAAACAAGCATACGTTCAACCCGACGACGCTGCGCGCCGATTCCGGCCCGTGCAAGGGCGACTATTATGGCTTGCCGTGGCCATGCTGGGGCACGCCGGAGATGAAGCATCCGGGCACGCCGATCTTGTACGACCTGAGCAAGAGCGTGGCCGAGGGCGGCTTGCCGTTCCGCGCCAACTGGGGCGTCGAGCACAACGGTTCGAGCCTGCTGGCGGCCGACGGCTCGACCAACAAGCACAGCGAGCTGGACTTCGGCTATCCCGAGTTCGACCATGTGTTCCTGAAAAAACTGGGCTGGTGGGCCGAGCTGACCCCGGCCGAGCAGGCCATGGCCGAGGGCAAGAACTGGAAGACCGACCTGTCGGGCGGCATCATCCGGGTCGCAATCGCCCACGGTTGCGCGCCGTTCGGCAATGCCAGGGCGCGCTGCAACGTGTGGAACTTCCCCGATCCGGTGCCGGTCCACCGCGAGCCGCTGGCCACGCCACGGCGCGACCTGGTGGCCCAGTACCCGACCTATGACGACAAGGCCAATCACTGGCGCCTGCCGACGCTGTTCAAATCGGTGCAGGCGGTCGACTATTCGAAGGACTTCCCGCTGATCATGACCTCCGGCCGCCTGGTCGAGTACGAGGGCGGCGGCGAGGAAACCCGGTCCAATCCCTGGCTGGCCGAGCTGCAGCAAAACATGTTCGTCGAGATCAACCCGCGCGACGCGGTCCAGATCGGCGCCAAGCTGGGCGAGTACGTGTGGCTCGAGACCCCGACCGGCGCACGCCTGAAGATGATGGCGATGGTCACCGAGCGGGTGCCGGTGGGCCTGGTGTGGGCGCCGTTCCACTTCGGCGGCTGGTGGATGGGCGAAGACCTGGAACAACATTATCCCGAAGATGGGGCGCCGATCGTGCGCGGCGAAGCCATCAATACCGGCTGGACCTATGGCTATGATGCCGTGACCATGATGCAGGAAACCAAGGTGTCGCTGTGCCGCGTGGTACGCGCCTGAGCCGACGGAGGAGACCGATATGCCCGCAAGAATGAAATTTATCTGCGACACGGAGCGCTGCATCGACTGCAACGGCTGCGTGACCGCCTGCAAGAACGAGCACGAACTGGCCTGGGGCATCAACCGGCGCCGGGTGGTGACGATCAACGACGGCATTCCGGGCGAGCGCTCGGTGTCGGTCGCCTGCATGCACTGCACCGACGCGCCGTGCCTGGCCGTGTGCCCGACCAACTGCATCTACCACACCGAGGACGGCATCGTCCTGCACAGCAAGGACCAGTGCATTGGCTGCGGCTACTGCTATTACGCCTGTCCGTTCGGCGCTCCGCAATTCCCCGAGACGGGCCTGTTCAACCACCGCGGCAAGATGGACAAGTGCACCTTCTGCGCCGGCGGCCCGGAACCGGACACCTCGGAAGCCGAGTTCAAGAAGTATGGCCGCAACCGCATCGCCGAAGGCAAGCTCCCGGCCTGCGCCGAGCAGTGCGGCACGAAGGCGCTGCTGGGCGGCGACGCCAACATTATCGCCGACATCTATCGCCAGCGGGTCGAGACGCGCGGCTACGGCCCGCAGCTGTGGGGCTGGAAGATCGCCTACGGCAAGCCGAAACGCGGCGGCCAGATGAAGGCCACGGGCGACTCGCCGAGGGTCAACCAGGACTTGCGCGATTCGCAGAACCACGCAGGGAGGTTCCCGACATGAAGCTCATCAAGATCTGCGCATTGCTGCTGCCGGCGCTGCTGCTGGCCGGCTGCCTCGAAGTGGACCAGCATCCGCCATGGCTTCATGGCGAGTACGCCGGCAAGAAGGACGACCGCCATTATCACCGCCGGTTCCACGATGACCGCCTCGCCTGGTGGGCCACGGTCGAGAACCGCAACGGCAAGCAGAACGAATACAACCGGGCCAACCCCTGAGGAGGCACTATGCGAGCGACCCTGAATACGCTGCGCGCCATGCTGTTCCTGGCGGCGGCCCTGGTGTTCTCCGCTAGCTGGGCCGGCGTCAAGAACCAGAACGCCACGCCGGCCTATGCCGAAGAACAGACCATGCTGCAAATCGAGGCCGACTCGGTGGTGCCCGATCCCGGCATGACCAGCTCGGCATCGGGCCGGGTGCACATGGACCGCCACTACCTGGGCCAGTACGGCAGCAAGGAAGGCAACGTCATCGTCCAGCGCGGCGGCAACACCTGGCGCCACCTGCGCAACGGACCGCTGGCGACGATTGCCGGCTTCATCCTGCTGGCGGTGCCGCTGGCGATCTTCGTGTTCTACCGGACCATCGGCCCGGCCAACCAGGTGGCCGAGGCCGGCCGCAAGATGCAGCGCTTCAACCGCTGGGAGCGTCAGGTGCACTGGGCCACCGCCTTCAGCTTCATCGCGCTCGGCATCACCGGCATCATCATCATGTACGGCAAGAAGATCATGCTGCCGTGGATGGGACACGACCTGTTTTCCTGGGTGGCGATCATTTCGAAATACCTGCACAACTTCGTCGGGCCGCTGTTCATCCTGTGCTCGATCCTGATGTTCTTCACCTTCTTGAAGCGTAATTTCTACAACCGCGCCGACTGGCAGTGGGTCAAGCAGGGCGGAGGCATCGTCAGCCACAAGCACGTCCCGGCCGGCTTCTTCAATGCGGGCGAAAAGACCTGGTTCTGGGGCGGGGTCGCGCTCTTGGGCCTGATCATGTCCGTCACCGGCCTGGTGCTCGACTTCGCCGTCGGCCAGACCCGCTACGTGATGCAGGTGGCGAACGTGCTGCACGTGGGGGCCGCGGCGCTGTACATGGCGGCCGCCATGGGCCACGCCTATATCGGCACCTGGGGCACGCCCGGCGCCTACGAGGCGATGCGCTACGGCACGGTGGACGAGAACTGGGCCAAGGCCCACCACCAGCTGTGGTACGAACAGATGAAGACGGGCGTTCCGCCCGGGATGGACAAGGACGGCAAGATGGTGCCTGGCCAGGGCGGCCAGCCGCGCCCAGGTCCGGCGCACTGAGGAATGGCGATGAAACGACACACTGCACCGACGATCGGCGGCATGGCCCTGGCGGCCATCCTGCTGGCCGCCTGCGACCGCGGCCAGTCTCCCGCCGCCAACGGCGTGATCCAGACGAAGTACCCCGGACAGGTCTCGTCCGGCGGACTGACCAGCGGCCAGATCATGGCGCGCACGGCGCGGCCGGAGACCGACGCCACCTATGCCGGCGGCACGCCGGGCATCGCCGGCGGTTCGGGCGGCAATACCAGCGGCGCCGAGACCGCCGGCGCCACCCTGGAAACCGGCCAGGGACCGTCGAGCGGCGTCACCCAGCCGTCGAGCGCCGGGCGTGAGGGCGGCAATCTGCCGTCGGGCGAGAATCGTCCCGCCGCGCCGGCGCGGGGAACTACCGAAGCCCCGGCGGCCAGTAATGCCGCGCCGCAGGGGCAGTCAGGAGGAACACGATGACGGTCAAACGATTGCGCGCCTTGTCGGCGCTGGCGCTGGGCCTGAGCCTGGCCGGCGCATCCCGGGCGGCCCTGCCGCCGTCGTCGCCGGCCCAGGCCCAGGCCGCGGCGGCGAAGAAGGCCGAGGCCGAGGCCAAGGCAGCCAAGGAAAAGGAAGCGCTGAACGTGGCGATGGACCGGATCAGCGGTCAATGGCGCCAGCGCGCCGCGCAGGAGGGCTGGACCATCAAGCCGCCGCCGCCCGTGACCGGGCCGGTGGGTGTCGCCGCATCCGACCCGACCCCGGCGAGCGCGGGCGTGCCGGCGCCTGCCCCTCCCGGCGGCGCGCCGGGCACCTCGGGCGCCGCGCCGGCCACGGCGGCCGCGCCGCTCGGGGCGCGTGCGTTGCATGCGGCCACTGTGCCAGTCAAGAGCGAGAAGCTGGGCACGGCGCGGCCGAGCGAGGACGTCAAGCAGGGACCGACCCGCGCCGAGCCGGCCGGGGCTTCGCCGACGGTAAACAGGCAAGGCGTGCCCAGGAACGCCCCCAAACAGTGAAGGCACGACGATGAAAATGGGAAGCATGCCGGTCGCCATCATCATGCAGCGGCGCGCGGTGCAGCACCGCTGGGGCGACATGGACAGCTGGGCCGCGGTGGGCATCGTGCCGGACCGCGGCGAGCTGCCGCGCCTGTCGGTGCTGAGCGAAAGCGCGGAACGCGACTACTACATGGTCTCCGGCCTCGAGCTCGAACTGTACACCGACGAGAACGAGGGCTATTACGAGAACATCATGGCACCGGAATCGAAGGTGTTCGTGCTGTGGCGGATGGAAGACGATCGCGCGATGCCGGCGCGCGCCTCGGTGAGCTATGTCGAGGGAACGCGCATGTTCGATTCGGGCGAAGCGGCCGACGGCGTGACCATGCCGGCCGAGATCTACAGCTGGGTCGCGGGCTACCTACGCGAGCATTTCACGCCGCGCCCACGCAAGGGAAGGCAGCACGGATGAGCGCTGACGTCATGGCCGAGGAAGGATTCCTGCGCCGCTGGGCGCGACTGAAATCGTCGCCGGAGCCGGTGGAAGAGGCCCTGGCCGCCGAGGCGCCGGTTCCCGCCGTCCAGCCGCCGCCGGTGGAAGAAGCGCGGCCGCTGCCGACCCTGGACGACGTGGCGCGCCTGACGCCGGAGTCCGACTATTCGGCCTTCGTCGCCAAGGGCGTCGACAAGGCCGTGCAGCGCATGGCGCTCAAAAAACTGTTCGCCGATCCGAACTTCGCGGTGATGGACGGCCTGGACATCTATATCGCCGACTACAACAAGGCCGCGCCGCTCACCGACGCCATGCTGGCTGCGCTCAAGCACGCGCCTAGCGTACTGGACCGCCTGCTGGGCGGGGACGAGGACGAGGACAAAAACAAACACGAAGACGAAGGCGAACACGATCCGGCAGCCGAAAGCGAGCCGGGCATGCCGACACAAGGGACCCCATGAATATTCGATTCAACGATGGGGCGGCTTCCGACCCCGCCCAGGACGGCCGCGACCGGGCCGCCCGCCCGGCCGCGCTGCAGGCGGCGCAGGACTTTCCCGACTTCGAGGCGGCCGTCACCGTCGATTACCGCTCGCACGGGCGCACGCTGGTGGTGGGCAGCGCGGTTGACGCGCTGCCGCTGGCCGACCGGCTGGCCGGCACGCTGCCGGTCACCGTCCTGCTGCTGGACGAGCCGGACGGGCAACCGCGCCTGTATCCGGTGCACACGGCGCAGACGGTGGCCGTGGCTGGCTGGCTGGGCGCCTTCGAGGCGCGCTGGCGCGCGGCGGGCGAGCCGGTGGGCGAGGGCAGGTTCGACCTGGTGCTCGACCTGTGCCCGGCGCGCCTGATCGCCAGCCACCAGCGCCCGCACGGCTATTACGCGCCCGGCCAGGACGAGGCGGCGCGCCTGGCTGCGGTCGAGGCCCTGCAGGACATGGTCGGCGATTTCGAGAAGCCGAAATACTTCAGCTACAAGGAACGCATCTGCGCCCACGGCCGCAACGGCATAGAGGCCTGCACCGCCTGCGTCGATATCTGCTCGGCGCAGGCGATCGCCAGCGACGGCGACCGGGTGAAAGTCAACCCCTACCTGTGCGCCGGCTGCGGCGCCTGCGGCACCGTGTGCCCGACCGGGGCCATGAGCTACGCCTATCCGCCGGTGCCGCTCACCGGCAAACGCATCCAGGCTGCCCTGCGCGCCTTCCGCGAGGCGGGCGGCGCGCAGCCGGTGCTGCTGCTGCACGATGCGCAGGGCCAGGACCTTATGGCCCGCCTGGGCGACAGCGTCCCGGGGCGCATCCTGCCATTTTCGCTGCACCACGTCGCCTCGACCGGCATCGACGTCTGGCTGGCGGCGCTGGCCTACGGCGCGGCCGGCATCGCCGTGCTGACGACGGGTGACGAGGCGCCGCAATACGTGCAGGCGCTGGGTGAGCAGATGCAAATAGCCCAGGCGGTGCTCGGTGGCCTGGGCTATGCCGGACCGCACTTCCAGCTGCTCCAGCTGGGGAATTCTCCACTGGAGGCGGCCCAGGAACTGGCGCTGGCCCTGCGCCATGCGCCGCGCGGCGATGCGCCGGCCACGCCGGCCGTGTTCCACCTGTCGGTCGAAAAGCGCAACACCCTCGACTACGCGCTCGACCACCTGCACCGCCACGCTCCGCAGCAGCCGCTGCACATCGACTTGCCCGTCAAGGCGCCGTTCGGCGCGCTGGCGGTCGACCGCCAGGCCTGCAGCCTGTGCATGTCCTGCGTCGGCGTATGCCCGGCCAATGCGCTGCAGGACGGGCAGGGCGCGCCGCAGCTGCGCTTCATCGAAAAGAACTGCGTCCAGTGCGGCCTGTGCGCCAATACCTGCCCGGAGGACGCGATCACGCTGCAGCCGCGCATCTCGTTCGCGCCCGAGCGCATGGCGGCGGTGGTGCTGAACGAATCGCAGCCCTTCCACTGTATCCGTTGCAGCAAGCCGTTCGGCACGCTGCAGATGGTCGAGAACATGCTCGGGCGCCTGGGGGCTCACCCGGCGTTCGCGGCCAACCTGGATCGCCTGCGCATGTGCGGCGACTGCCGCGTGATCGACATGATGGCGCCTGCCGACGAGATGCAGGTGACGGCGCTGCGTCGTAACTAGGTCAGGCGTCACCGCCTTTCGAATCGGTGGCAGAATGGTTGCAAGGCGGGAGCGTCAGGCATCCCGCCATCCACATGGCATAGCGACCAGGAGACCCCCATGACGCCAACCCAGCGCTTCGTGCAGGCGCGCGACTTCCTCCAGCGGCATCGGCTCGACTACGACACCGCCTACCGCGATTTCGAACACCCCGAGCTCGATCGCTTCAACTGGGCGCTCGACTTCTTCGACTACCAGGCCCGGGACAACCACGCTCCCGCCCTGTGGGTGGTCGAGGAAGACGGCAGCGAACGCAAGATCTCCTTCGCCGACATGGCGGCGCGCTCGAGCCAGGTGGCCGAATACCTGCGCAATCTCGGCGTGCGGCGCGGCGAGCGGGTGCTCCTGATGCTGCCGAACCGGGTCGAGCTGTGGGAAATCATGCTGGCCGGGATCAAGCTGGGCGCGGTGCTGGTGCCGACCACGATGGCGCTGGCGGGCGACGACCTGGCCGACCGCCTGGGGCGTGGACAGGTGAAGCACGTGATCGCCCAGGCCAGCGAAGCCCATAAATTCGCGGCGCTGGCCGGCAGCTATACCCGGATCGCCGTCGGCGGCGCGCCCGCCGGCTGGCACGACTATGCGGACAGCGACAATGTGGCCAGCGTGTTCGTCCCCGAAGGCGAAACCCGCGCCACCGATCCGCTGCTGCTGTACTTCACCTCAGGCACGACCGCGAAACCGAAGCTGGTGCTGCATACCCACCAGAGCTATCCGGTCGGGCACCTGTCGACCATGTACTGGATCGGCCTGCAGCCGGGCGACATCCACTGGAATATCAGCGCGCCAGGCTGGGCCAAGCATGCCTGGAGCTGCTTCTTCGCGCCGTGGAACGCGGGCGCCACCGTATTCGTGTTCAACTTCGAACGCTTCAGCAGCCGCGCCGTGCTCGACACGCTCGTGCGCTGCAGCGTGACCTCGCTGTGCGCGCCGCCGACCGCCTGGCGCATGCTGATCAAGGAAGACCTGGCCGCCTGGAAGCCGGTGATCCGCGAACTGGTCGGCGCCGGAGAACCGCTCAACCCCGAAGTAATCGAGCAGGTCGAGCGCGCCTGGGGCATCCGCATCCGCGACGGCTTCGGCCAGACCGAATCGAGCTGCCAGATCGGGAACCCGCCGGGCCAGCCTGTCAAGCCGGGCTCGATGGGCCGTCCGCTGCCGGGCTACCGCATCGCGTTGCTCGACCTCGACGACCGGCCGGCGTCGGAGGGCGAAATCTCGGTGGAACTTGCGTCGAATCCGATCGGTCTCATGGTCGGCTATGAAGGCAACGAGGACAAGACGGTGGAAGCGATGCGGGCCGGCCACTACCACACGGGCGACACGGCGAGCGTGGACGACGACGGTTATTACTTCTATGTCGGCCGCAACGACGACGTGTTCAAGTCGTCCGATTACCGTATCAGCCCGTTCGAGCTCGAGAGCGTGCTGATCGAACACGAGAGCGTGCTGGAGGCGGCCATCGTGCCCAGTCCCGACCCGCTGCGCCTGGCCGTGCCGAAGGCCTTCGTGACCCTGCGCGCCGGGGTGGAGCCGAGCCGTGAGATAGCCGCCGCGCTGTTCGCCTTTAGTCGCGAACGCTTGGCGCCCTACAAGCGGATCCGGCGCATCGCCTTCCGCGAGCTGCCCAAGACGATCTCGGGCAAGATCCGGCGCGTCGAGCTGCGCCGCGAGGAAGCGGGGCGCGAGGCCGGGGCCGCGGACTCCGTCGAGTACCGGGCAGAGGATTTTCCGGGCTAGCAGCCAGACCTGACAGGAGAACCACCATGCAACTGCACGCGCCGATCCAGCCCTGCCTGTGGTTCGATACCCAGGCCGAAGAAGCGGTCAAGCACTATATTTCGATCTTTCCCGACTCGCGCATCACGCACGTGTCGCACTACAGCGCCGCCGGCCAGGACGTGCACCGCATGACGCCGGGCAGCGTGATGGCGGTGCAGTTCGAGGTCGACGGCCAGCCCTGCATCGCGATGAATGGCGGGCCGCTGTTTCACTTCACCGAAGCCGTCTCGTTCATGGTGATGTGCGACAGCCAGGAGCAGATCGACTATTACTGGGAACGCCTGGGCGAGGGCGGGGATGAAGCGGCGCGCCAGTGCGGCTGGCTGAAGGACCGGTTCGGGCTGTCGTGGCAGGTGACGCCGACCGAGATCATGTCGCTGATGGCGAGCCCGCAAGCCGATGCCGTCATGACGGCGCTGCTGCCGATGAAGAAGATCGACGTCGCCGCCTTGCGCGTCGCGGCCGGACTTTCTTGACGAAGAGTGCGGACAAGGCGTGCCGATTGCCGCCATAATGGGTGCATTCCTTCAATCGTCCATTCGGCATCAGATGACCAGCAAAAAAAGCTCCAAAAAAGACGGCGCCAAGGATCCGGTGCATGAAGTGCGCCAGTCGCCCGTTCACGGCAATGGCGTCTTTGCGCGCCGCGCGATCGCTGCCGGCGAGCGTATCATCGAGTACAAGGGCCAGCGCATCAGCTGGGACAAGGCGACCCGGCGCGCCGAGAAAGCGGGCGGGCCGATCAACCATACGTTTTATTTCAGCCTGGCCGACGGCCGCGTAATCGACGGTGGCCGCGACGGCAACGACGCGCGCTGGATCAACCACGCCTGTACGCCCAACTGCGAAGCGTTCGAGGACGAAGGCAAGGTCTATATCCACGCGATGCAAGACATCGAAGCCGGCGAAGAGTTGAACTACAATTACGCGCTGATCTACGACGAGCGCCACACACCCGCGCTCAAAAAGCTGTTCGCCTGCCGCTGCGGCACCCCCGATTGCACCGGCACCATGCTGGCTCCAAAGCGCCGCGCAAAGAAGTAGGCGACAATACAGCCTGCCGCGCCCGTTGCGCAGATGCCTGGAGCCTTGATGAAACCCGTAGTCCGCAGCCTGCTGGAATCCGATCTTTACAAGTTCACGATGTGGCAGGCCCTCCTGCACAGCCATCCCGGCGCCATCGGCGACTACGAATTCCGCTGTCGTAACGAGCCGGCCTATCCGCTGGCCGAACTCAAGGACGACGTCGAGCGCGAGCTCGACTACCTGTGCGGCATGATGTTCACCGAGGGCGAGGTGGCCTACCTGCGTAGCCTGCGCTTCATCAAGAGCGATTTCGCCGACTTCCTCACCCTGTTTCGCTTCCAGCGCAAGTTCATCCGCGTCGACACCGACGGCCCGCACCTGACGATCCGCGCCAGCGGTCCGCTGGTGCACGTGATGGGCTTCGAGATCTTCGTGCTCTACATCGTCAACGAGCTGTACTTCCGCCGCTTCGACCAGGCAGAGGCGCTGGCCGAGGCGCGGCGCCGCCTGCAGCAGAAGATCGACGAGCTGCGCGCCTTCGGCAACGAGGCGCCGCGCGCCAATCCCTTCGAGTTCTTCGACTTCGGCGTGCGCCGCCGCTATTCCGGCGAATGGCACGACGAGGTGGTGGCGACCATGGCGCGCGAGCTGCCCCAGTACTTCAAGGGCACCTCGAACGTCTACCTGGCGTATAAACTCAGGCTCACGCCGATCGGCACCATGGCCCACGAATACCTGCAGGCCCACCAGTCCTTCGGCACCCGCCTGCGCGACTTCCAGAAAGCCGCGCTCGAGAACTGGGTGCAGGAATACCGTGGCGACCTGGGCACCGCCCTGACCGACGTGGTGGGCATGGACGCCTTCCTGGCCGACTTCGACCTGTATTTCGCCAAGCTGTTCGACGGCCTGCGCCAGGATTCGGGCGACCCGGTCGTGTGGGGAGAGAAGGCGCTGGCGCACTACGCCAAGCTGCGCATCGACGCGCGCACCAAGCGCCTGGTGTTTTCCGATTCGCTCACGGTGCCCAGGGCGCTCGAGCTGTACCGTCACTTCGCCGACCGCGTGATGACCGGCTTCGGCATCGGCACCAAGCTCACCAACGACACGCCCCATAAACCGCTGAACATCGTCATGAAGCTGGTGCGCTGCAACGGCCAGCCGGTGGCCAAGCTGTCCGACACCAAGGGCAAGTCGCAGAGCACGGACGAGACCTTCATCGCCTATCTGCGCCAGGTGTTCAACAAGTACGACGCAGGCGACTGAGCCCGGCCAGGCTGCAAGAATCTGTGAGACTGTGCGCCGCCCGACGCGCTATGCTGTGGGTTCCCGATTTTCCAACCCCTTGGAGACAGCCATGAAGCAGCTCGCACCGATCGCCCTCGCCATGATGTTCGCCATTCCCGTCGCCGCCGTGCATGCGCAGGAGACCGAGCACACCAAGGCCGGGGTGGCGGCCGCCGAAGAGTGGCTCAAGCTCGCCGATGCGGGCAATGGTGGCGAAAGCTGGCGCAGCGCCGGCACGGTCTTTCGCAGCGCAGTCACCGCCGAGCAGTGGAACGGCATGCTGGCGGGCGCCCGTGCGCCGCTGGGCGAACTGAAATCGCGCACCCTGGCCAACGCGCGCTATACCCGCACACTGCCCGGCGCACCGGAAGCCGACTATGTGGTGATCCAGTACGGCGCCGTGTACGCCAACCGTTCGGGCGTGACCGAAACCGTGGTCACGTCGCGCGAAGCCGAGGGCGGCTGGAAGGTCATCACTTACCTGATTCAATAAGCTTCCACAACTCGGTCGGCAGCGCGGCCGGCGCGTCCGGCTTGAAGAAGCTCGAATCCTGGATGTGCGAGGTCGTCACGTAGACCGTGCCGTCCGGCCCCTGGGTGAAGGTGTCCGGCCAGCGCAGGCGTTCGTCCTGCACCACTACCCGCGCCTCGGCCTGGGGGCCCCCGTCGAGGTCACGCATCTTGATCGCGTCGTCCTGCACCGAGGTCAGGTACATGCGGTTGCTGCCGCGGTCGAACAGCAGGCCGTCGTTGACGCCGTTGTGGCCGTACTCCTCGACTGCGTCGCCAACGTCCTCGCCTTTCAAGCCGCGTTCGATCAGCACTTGCGTGGAGATGCGGTACAGCGTATCGCCCTTGATCGCCTGCCAGTACAGCCAGGCGCCGTCGCCCGACAGTTCGATGCCGTCGGCCGAGAACTCGACGCCGCGCCCGTCCGGGCGGCGCAGCACCTTGCCGTCGGCTTTCACGTTCAGCCCCTTCTTCATCTGGGTCGACGGATGACCGTCGAGCAGGCGCACCGTCTTGTCATTCTCGAGGTCGACCACCAGGATGGCGCCGACCACGCCCGAGTCGGTGATGTAGGCGTATTTGCCGTCGTCGGAAAGACGGACGTCGTTGAGGTACGAGCCTTGCGGCGCCGCGTCCTCGTCGAATGCGATCGTGCGCACGACCTTGTCGCCCGCCAGGTCGACCTGCACCAGCTTGGCGCCGCCGGATACCAGGTGGGCCTGGGCCGGCGCCGCCGGGTCGAGCACCCACAGGCTGCCCCGGCCATCGGCCACCACGCTCTGCACGCAGACCCAGTGGTCGTTTGGCGTGACCTCGTCCTTGCGCGCATTGCGCCAGGCATTCCATTCCTGGTCGGGGTAGGGGCGCAGTGTGCCGTCGTCCTGCAGCTCGGCCACCGAGACCGCGTTATCCTCGGTCCAGCGCGGGAAATTGACGAAAATGCGGTTGTCCTCGGACACCGAGACGCCGGTGACCTGGTGTTCGAAACGGGCGACGAGTTCGATCTTGTATGCGGTCATTCCTATCCTTTCGTGATGCGCTCATGCCGCCGCGCGGGCGGCCGGGCGCGATGGTTTGCGGGTCGCGGCCTTCGTCGGCGCAGGCTTCTTGCGTGAAGCCCGGGGCCGCGGATGATTTTGTAACTGAGCCTGCTCGTGGCGCAGGCGCTGCTGCAGCATGGCCAGCACCGCCGCTTCCTCGGGCTGCAGGGCGTGCAGGTCTTCCTGCAGCGTCTCCTCGGTGCGCTCGCGCAGCACCTCGAGCGCGGCGCCGTCGAGATAGGCGTCCAGCACCGCCGGGTGCACATAGCACTTGCGGCAGATCGACGGCGTATTGCCGAGCTTTTCGGCCACCGACTCGATCGCGCGCACGATGTTCTTCTTGGCCTGGGCCTCGGAATCGAATTTCTCGAACTCCTGCAAGGCCAGCGCGGCCAGCACGGTGCCCGACCAGGTGCGGAAATCCTTGGCCGTGTATTCTTCGCCGGTGATGGCGCGCAGGTAGTCGTTGACGTCGCTCGAATCGATGGCGTGGGTCTCGCCACCCTCGCCCACGTACTGGAACAGTTCCTGGCCCGGCAGGTCGCGCGAGCGCGCGACGATGCGCGCCAGGCGCCGGTCGTGCACCTTGACCTTGTGATAGACACCGCTCTTGCCGCGGAAACTGAATTCGACGTCGCTGCCGTCGACTTTGGCGTGGCGGTTGCGCAGCGTCGTCAGCCCGAAGGATTTATTGGTGCGCGCATATTCCTCGTTACCGACCCGCATCATGGTGGCTTCGAGCAGGTAGACGATGGTGGCCAGCACTTTTTCGCGCGGCAGGCCGGGCAGTTTCAGGGCGCGGTCGACTTCGGCGCGGATGGCCGGCAGGGCCTGGCCGAACTTGAGCATGCGTTCGTACTTGACCTCATCGCGCGCCGTGCGCCATTTAGGGTGATAGCGGTATTGCTTGCGGCCGCGGGCGTCGCGTCCGGTGGCTTGCAGGTGGCCGTTGGCCTGGGGGCAGATCCAGACTTCGGTCCAGGCGGGTGGCACGACCAGGCTCTTGATGCGTGCCAGCGCCGTTTCGTCCGTTACCGGTTCGCCGCGGGCGTCGAGATAGCGAAAGCCATCCTTGACGGCTTCGCGCCGGATGCCGGGCCGGTCGTCATGGACGTAGCGCAGGCCGGCTGCGCGCGCGGCGGCGGGTGGATCGCTGGGGACGGCGTCGGCGTCCGGTTTTTTACTGGGCATGGCAGGTTCGCTGGAAGGTGATCTTCCAGCCGATCCTACCCCTGCATTCCTACGCTCACTGTACGCGAAGTAACGTAGGCGCAGCCCGGCGCCGGCTGCGTGCTCAGCGGTAGCGTGCCTCGACCAGGTCGATCTCGCGCAGCAGCTTGCGCGCGATCTCGTCCGACAGCTGGTTGTGGCGCGCCATGCGCAGCAACACCGCGCGTTCCTGCTCGAGTGCGGCCAGGCGATAGTGGCGCTCGGCATTCTCGGCGGCGCGCGCGCGCACCGGTTCGATGCCGGCGCCAGTGCCTCCGTCAAGACGGTACTGGTAAAGGCTGCGCACCTGGTCGGCCGCGCTGGCATGCATCTCGGCCGCGCCTTCGGCATCGCAGCCCGAGATCGGCGGCGGCGGCGGGGCGGTCGCGATCGCTTCCAGCGCGGCCAGCGCGGCGGCATGGCGCGCCTGGTCTTCCTCGCTTTCGTGGGCCGCCTCGGCTGGCAGTTCCAGCCCGCGCAGCACGCGCGGCAGGCCGACGCTGGCCAGCACCAGCGACACCACGATCACGGCGCTGGCCAGGAAGATCACCAGGTCGCGGCCCGGGAACGGCGTCCCGTTCGGCATCGCCAGCGGCAAGGTCAGCACGCCGGCCAGGGTAATCGCGCCGCGTACGCCGGCCAGCGAGGTGGCCAGGATCAGGCGTGGATTCGGACGGTAGACGGCTTGCTGCTGGCGCCGCGCGGCCAGCAGGGTCAGGCGCAGCGAGATCCAGACCCAGATGAAGCGCAGCAGGATCAGGCCGACGCTGATGGCCAGCGCATTGCCTAGCAGCCACCAGACGTCGTGGGCCGCCGGCAGCTCCGGCGCGACCAGCGCCGCTTTCACGATATTCGGCAACTGCTCGCCCAGCAGCACGAACATCACGCCGTTCAGCGCGAACTGCACGGTATCCCAGACCACGGCGCGGCGCACCCGGGTGGTAGCCAGCGCGCGGCCGCTCAGCTCGACGTAGCTCATGGTGACGCCGGCCGCCACCGCCGCCAGGATGCCCGAGGCCTGCAGGTGCTCGGCCGCCAGGTAGGCGCCGAAGGGCAGCAGCAGGTTGATCAGGATCGGCGAGCCGCTTTCTTCGCCGATGCGCGCCGCCAGGACGCGCTGGGCGGCGCTGACGGCCACCGTGAGGCCGACGCCGATCGCGATCCCGGCCAGGGCCACCCACAGGAAGGTGAGGGTGGCGTCGCCCAGCGAAAAGGTGCCGGTGAGCGCGGCCGCCACCGCGAAGCGGAAGCACACCAGGCCACTGGCGTCGTTGAGCAGCGACTCGCCCTCGAGGATGTGCATCAGGCGGGGCGGAATCGGTACGCGCGCCGCGATCGACGACACCGCGACCGGATCGGTGGGCGCCAGGATCGCGGCCAGCGCGAACGACACGGCCAGCGGCAGCGACGGGATCAGCCAGTGGATCAGGAAACCGGCCCCGATCACGGTGAACAGCACCAGGCCGAGCGCCAGTTCGAGGATGGTCGAGCGGTCGCGGAACAGGCCGACCTTGGGGATGCGCCAGCCGTCCAGGAACAGCAACGGCGGCAAGAACACGAGGAAGAAGATGTGCGGCTCGAGCCGCACGCCGTGGCTGGTGGTGCCGGAGATGGCGGCGCCGAGCGCGATCTGGACCAGCGGCAGGGGGACGGCGAACGGCAGTATCCGCACCAGGTAGCCGCTCGCCACCACCGCCAGCAGCATTGCCAGTACGATTCCTACCTCATCCATCGACGTCCCTCCCGTTCAAAAAAACATGATAAGGGATACCGGACGATCGCGTTGTACGGTCTTTACATGCGCCGGGCCTGGCGCGCCCGATGAGCGCGCTCGGCGTCGCTCAGCTCTGCCCCCTGAGGGTGTAGACCGGCTTCTCGACTTCCCCTTTTTCCACCATTGCGAGCTCGCGCTGCAGTTTCGTGCGCTCCTTGTCGTCCTTGGCCGACGAGACCAGGCTGCGCAGGATGGCGACATGCGCCGTCTGCAGCGCTTGCGCGGCCGGTACGGCGATGTCGGGTTTCACGCCGACGTGCTCCCAGTTGGTCTTGGTGACGGGGTTGGTCGCTCGCGCGGTCGGGACAGCGACCACGATGCCGTGTCCGGCGCTCAACCAGGTGACGGGATTGGAGCCGCCGCCGGTGGTTTCGCCAACCAGCGTCCCGCGCTTCTGCGTCTGGAAATCGTAAGCGCAATGCTCGCCGCCGGAGAACGTGCGGGCGGAGGTCAGCACGTAGACCGGCTTGTCGTAACGCAGTGGGACGGTCGGCACGGTCCAGAACTGCGTCGTCGTATTGGTGGGGCGATTGTAGATGTCGAGCAGGTGACGCTGGTCGCCGAGCGGGAAGAAATGGCTCATCAGGTAAGCAACGCTGGCCGGACTGCCGCCGCCGTTGCGGCGCAGGTCGAGGATCAGCGCATCCGTTCCTTCCATGAGCCCCATTGCAGCCGTGTATGCCGGGCCGGAGAATTCGGTGGGGCCGAAACCGCGCAAATCGATGTAGCCGACGTTGCCGGGGAGGCGTTCGACCTTCTCTATGCCATAGCCCCGGCGCGTGGTCCAGTCGCGCACCTCTTCCATCTCGGCGCGGGTAGGGGCCTGTTTGCTGCTGCCTGGCTCGATAAATGCGTCGTTGACGTGGCTGCCGAAATGCTTGTCGCCGCTCAGTTCACGCAAGTCCGTCGCGAGCACCGTGCTGAACGCCTTCGCGCTGGCGGCCGACGCATAGCCGCCAGCGGCATGTTTCGCCGCGATCGCACGGCCGACGCGTTCGGCCACGGCCGGATCGATGTAGTTCGCATTCAGTTTCGTCGTCAGCGTCTGCACGATCGCGGCGCGATCGGACGCCTTCAATACGGTGTCCTCGCCGGCAAAAGC
This sequence comes from Massilia sp. Soil_C_3, assembly GCF_057657035.1. NCBI lineage: Bacteria > Pseudomonadati > Pseudomonadota > Betaproteobacteria > Burkholderiales > Oxalobacteraceae > Massilia > Massilia sp. Soil_C_3. Next base: position 283,075 of record NZ_JBDGJG010000008.1, on the reverse strand, counting down.
GGAAAGCGACAACAGGGCTCCCGATACGACGCCTGCAACAAACTTCTTTTTGACTGACATATTTGCCTCCAGGTTGTATTACTCAGTGGTTGAAAGTCGTGTGGAATCGTGTACGGGGAGGGCACCTTGCCGGCGTCACTGAATCGGATTGGGCAGGGATAGCGCGCCGTCGCGCAGGCGCAGGTTGGCGTCGCGGATACGCGCACCGAAAGAACGCTTTTCGAGTGCGGCGGTTGCCTGTTCGAGGCAGGCGGACAAGGGAAACGCCAGTTCCGCATCCAGGCTGTCGGCCGCGGATTTGGTCGCCTGCCAGCAGGCCCGGAGTTGCGGCACAAGCGCTTTGCCAGCGGCGCTGAGACGCACCACGCGCTGCCTGCCGTCTTCGCCGCCCGCGGCCACCGTCAGCAGGCCCTTTTTGACCATCAAGGCGACCGTCTGGGTGGCGGCGGGCTGCGTGATCTTGCCAAGGGTCGCCAACTCTCCGATCGTGGCGCTCGGCCGCTCGGCCAGCACCCGCATCACCGGCGTGTAGCGCGGCCGGTAATCCAGCCCCGCGTCCACGTAGGCCTGCTCGACCGCGCCGTCGAGCAGTTCAATGAGATGTCGTAATTGTGTGCCCAGTCCAGGTTTCATGGAAGCATCGTATCACGCTTTATATAAGTGCTTATATAAATATGATGGATTTGATGAGCTTTCCCCACACCGTGGATTCATGCCGATACGCGCAGATGCTCCAGCAGATCTTCCAGCGGCATCGGCCGGTGGAATAGATAACCCTGCATGCTGGCATTGCCGTGGCGCGCGAGATATCCGGCCTGGGCCTCGGTCTCGACGCCCTCGGCAACCACGCGCAGGCCCAGGTGGCCGGCCATCGACAGGATCGACTGCACGATCGCGGTGCCGTCCTTGTCGTGCGGGGTGTCGCGGATAAAACTCTTGTCGATCTTGAGTTCGTACAGCGGCATGCGGGTCAGGTAGGCCAGGCTTGAATAACCGGTGCCGAAATCGTCGACCGAGATCCGGATGCCGAGCGCGGCCAGCTCGTGCATGCGCTCGATGGTGCGGTCGCGGCGATCGACCAGCAATCCTTCGGTGATCTCGAACACCAGCTGTCCGGGCGGCACCCCGGTGTCCTGCAGGATGCTTTCCACCCGCGCCACGAAGTCGGGCTGGCGGAACTGCATCGGGCTGACGTTGACCGACAGCGGCAGCGGATGGCCGGCGCGCGCCAGCGCATGCCAGGCCAGGCAGGCTTCGCGCAGCGCCCACTCGCCCAGCGGCACGATCAGGCCGCTCGACTCGGCGACCGGGATGAACTGGTCGGGCGGCACGCTGCTGCCGTCCTTGCGGCGCCAGCGCATCAGGAGCTCGGCCCCGCTCGGGCGCCGCGCGCCGTCGACCTGCAACTGCAGGTGCAGCGACAGCTCACCGTGGTCCAGCGCCAGACCCAGGTCGCGCTCGAGGGTGAGGCGGCGCTCGGCGTCGCGCAGCATGCCGGCCTCGAACAGGGCGACGCCGTTGCGGCCGCGCGCCTTGGCGTGGTACATGGCGGTATCGGCCTCGCGCAGCAGGTCGTGCAGCGGGGCCGGCGCGCCCACCGCCGCGGTCAGCGCGACGCCAATGCTGGTGGTGGCGTAGTAGCGCTGGCCTTCGATGATCATCTTTTCGCACAGCGCGCCGCGGATCTCTTCGGCCAGATCCAACGCGCGCGCGGTGGCGGCGCCGGCGTCCGGGCCCAGGTCGTCCAGCAGCACCACGAACTCGTCGCCGCCCAGGCGCGCCACGCAGGCCTGCTCTCCGGCCACCGCGGCCAGGCGTTCGGCCGCCTGGCGCAGCAGTTCGTCGCCGACGGCATGGCCGCGCGCATCGTTGACGTTCTTGAAGTTGTCGAGGTCGACGTACAGTACGGCGCCCACGGTGCTGCCGCTGCGTGCGCGCCCGGCCAGTTCGGCCAGGCGCTCCATCAGCAGGCGCCGGTTCGGCAGGCCGGTGAGCACGTCGTAGAAGGCCAGGCGGTTGACGGCGTCGACGGCGGTGCGCGCCTCCTGCACCGAGCTTGCCAGCCCCTTGAACAGGGTGCCGGCGGCAAAGGTGACGAGGGCGCCGACGCAGCTGAAGTTGATCGCCACGACCAGCGATGACAACAGTGGATCGATCTCCAGCCCCGGCACGTACAGCTTCGCGTAGCCGTTCATGCCGAACGAGACGATGCAGAGCGCGCCGAAGGCCAGCGTGAGGATGCCGGGCCGGTTGCCGAGCAGGATCACTGCCATGATGGGCGGCGCCATCAGGTAGTTCAGGCTCACCGGCCCCACCGCCAGCATCAGTCCGATGGCGACCATGAACAGCACGGCGAGGAAGTTCAGCACGCGGAAGGTGTGAGGCAGGCGATCGAGGCGCCAGATGGCAAAGATCCAGGCCAGCGCCACCGCATCCATCAGCGCGATCTGCCACAGGCCCTGGAGCAGCGCCACGGCGATGCTCGGCAGGGCGGCGCTGATGCCCAGCACCAGCACGATCGGCAGTAAAGTCGAGAAAACACGCACGCGCCATTGCGCGATATCGTTAGTGGGAACCATCAGGCAGCATCCATGTCAGCATGCCCACAGAATTTCTCCGGAGTGCATAAATTTGCTCGTTGGCAAATTCTATGCACGCAGGATGTGCGCTGTCACGCGATATTTACCGCCTTGTTGTTCCGGAACGACCGAAGGTGAAATGGCAACAGGCCCGCCTCGACACGATGCTGACCGACTGATGGTTAACGGGCGGCGGCCATGGCCAGCAGCTCGCCCAGTTGCAGCGTATTGACCGGCTTGACCAGGTAATGGTCGAAGCCGGCCTGGCTGGCCGCGTCGCGGTCTTGCTGGCGCCCGTAGCCGGTGGCGGCGACCAGGGTCGCGCCGCTGGTCTGCGGCAGGCGACGCAGGCGGCGCGCCAGTTCATTGCCATCCATGTCGGGCAGGCCGATGTCGAGGATGCAGACCTGGGGCGAGAACACCTTGGCGATCTCGATCGCATCGACGCCGCAATAGGCGATCTCGACGTCGTAGCCGGTGGCGCGCAGGAACAGGTTGAGCGTGTGCGCGGCGTCGAGGTTGTCGTCCACCACCAGGATGCGCAGCCCGTTCGGCGCCGCCACATCGAGGGTGGGGCTGCCTGTGGGAAGCTGGACCGGCAAGTGCGCGGGCACGGGCATGCTCTCCTGCCGGTGGTGCGGCAGGCGCACGGTGAAGGTGCTGCCGTGGCCCAGGCCGGGGCTGCGCGCGCCGACGCTGCCGCCATGCAGTTCGACCAGGCTCTTGGCCAGCGCCAGTCCCAGTCCCAGGCCGCCCTGCGAGCGGTCCGGGGTGCGCTCGGCCTGGGTGAACAGGTCGAACACGCGCTCGACCAGGCGCGCTTCCATGCCGATGCCGTCGTCGCTCACGCTCAGTTCCCAGTCGCCGCCAACTTCCAGCAGCTGGAGCTGGATGTGGCCGCCCTCCGGCGTGTACTTGGTGGCGTTGCCGAGCAGGTTGGCTACGACCTGCACCAGGCGCTTGTGGTCGCCTTTGACGTGGGCCGGGCCGGCCGGCAGGTCGAGCACCACCTTGTGGCGCCGCGCGCCGATCAGTGGGCGGATCTGCTCGGCGGCGTCGTCGATCACGTTGCGCAGGTCCAGCACCTGGGTCGACAGCGACACCAGGCCGCGCGTCACGCGCGACACGTCCAGCAGGTCGTCGACCAGGCTGGTCATGTGCTCGACCTGGCGCGCGATGATGGCGCAGGTCTGGGTGATCTGGGCGTTATCCGAGTGCAGCAGCTTGAGCAGGTGGGCGCCGGTGCTGATCGGCGCCAGCGGATTTCTCAGCTCGTGCGCCAGCATTGCCAGGAATTCGTCCTTGCGCTGGTCGGCGGCGCGCAGTTCGCGCTCGGCCTGGCCGCGCGCGGCTTCCTTCTTCTGCAGGGTCTCGGCCATCTCGTCCAGCGCCGCCGCCAGCCGCCCGATCTCCTCGTTGCCGTATTCGATCCTTGTGCGCGCATCGAGCTCGCCGGCGGCGATGCGGCGCGCGACCGTGGTCAGGCCGCGCACCCGCTGCACGATCAGTTTTTCGCCCGCCAGCCAGGCCGCCAGCAGCGCCAGCAGGGTGGTGGCGCCGAGGCCAAGCAGGGACATGAACTGGGCGTCGCGCGCGACCTGGGTGATCAGGTCGGTCGGCACGCCGATGGTGATGGTGTAGTCGGTGAGGGTCGGCGAGCCGACGCGGGCGAAGGCATGCAGGCGCTCGATCCCGTCCTCGCTGCGCACCACCAGCGCGCGTTCGTGCGGTCCGCGCATGGCGTCCAGCAGCGGGCCGGTGACGCGCTTGCCGAACCAGCGCTCGGGGTCGGGGCGGCGCGAGATCAGGTTGCCCGAGGCGTCGGCCGTCTCCAGGATCGAACCGGGCGGCATGCTGATGTCGTTGACGAAGGTGTCCAGGCCGGCCAGGTCCATGGCCGCGAACACAACCGCCACCACGTCGCCCGAGCGGTCGATGACGGGATAGGTGAGATTGATCGTGTGCTTGCGGATCACGCGCCCGAACACATAGTCGCTGGCGATGAAGCGGCGCTCGGCGATGGCGCGCTTGAAGTGGCTGCGGTCGCCCAGGTTCACCGGGTGCAGCATCGGCACCGCGCTGCAGGTGACGTCGCCGTTCAGCTGGATCAGGCCGAAGTTGACGTAGCCCTCGTTGCGGTCGAGGACATTGGCCAGCAGGGCATTGCAGCCGGCGGTGTCGCCCATCAGGTCGGGCACGCTGACCAGGTCGACCAGGATCTGGCGCGCGCGGTCGATCGATTGCGCCTCGTTGGCCGCCGCCAGGGCGGTGAGGCGCTTGAGGTTTTCTTCCGAGGCGCGGATCGCGGCCTCGCGCTCGCGCAGGCCGCCCAATACGGTGACGATGGCGATCGGTGTGATCGCCAGCAGCACCAGCAGCATCAGGCGGCTGCGCAGGCTATTCAGGCGAAAGCGTCCCAGCAAACCGCTCATCGAAGCTCCGGCGCCTGCGCCAACCGCGTGCCGAATGCAATGATGCGGCGCACGCCTTCCATTAGGGTGTCTTCATCGTCCGAGATGTAGCCGATGCGGATGAAGCCGGGCTCGCCGAGCGCGTCGCCCGGCATCAGCGCCACCCGTTCCTCGTCCAGCAGGCGCTCGGCGAAGCCGACCGTGTCCATGGTGAGCCCGCGCACGTCGCCCCACAGATAGGGGCCGGAAGCCGGCGCATGCATGGTAATCCAGGGCACGTCGGCGAAGCGGCCCACCACCAGGTCGCGCCGCGCGCGATAGTCGCGCAGCAGTGCGTGCGGGGTGCCGGTGGCGAAGGCGGCCACCGCCGCCACCTGCGACAGGTGCGGCGCCGCGGCCGTGATCGGCCCCTGCAGGGTCTGCATCGCATTCACCAGGGCGGCGGGGGCGAGCGCGAAACCGACCCGCCAGCCCATCATGGCATAGCTCTGCGAGGCCGAGAACAGGGTGACCACGCCCACCGTGCGCCAGTCGCACAGCGCCGCCAGCGTGACGTGCTCGCCGTCATAGATCAAGTGTTCGTAGCTCTCGTCGACGATCACGTGCACGCCGCCGGCCGTCGCCCAGTCGCGCACCAGTTCCAGTTCGCGCCGGGTGAATACCTTGCCGGTCGGGTTGTGCGGATTGTTCAGCACCAGCACCTTGACGCGGCCGAGGGCCGCGAGGCAGGCTTCGGTAAGCGTTTCCGGCAGGTCGGCCAGCACCACCTCGAGTCCCAGCAGTTCGGCGGTGGCGAGATAGGCCGGCCAGTGCGGACGGAACACGGCGATGCGGTCGCCCGGATCGGTCATCGCGTACAAGGCCTGATAATACGCCTGCTTGCAACCGTTGGTCACGATGATCTCATCGGCCTGCGCCTCGATCCGGTTCTCGGCCGCCAGCTTGGCGCGCAGCGCCTCGCGCACCTTCAGCGCGCCGCCCACCTCGGTATACGGCAGCGTGCGCTCGCGCTCGATGGCGCCGGAGACCGCGTCCAGCACGGTGGCCGGGGCCGGGAAGTGCGAAATCGCGATCGAAAAATCGATGACGCGTTCCCCCGCATTGCGCAGCGCTTCGGCGCGGCCATGCATGGCGGTGGTGGCAAGTGGGCGGGAGTGCGCGATTCGGTCTGAGATCTTCATCTGTCGGTGGCGTTTATCCAAGTTGGGTGGCCGGCTGCGCATCATCCGGGCTCTCGGTACGTTCTTTCTCGATTGTACTAAAAACTGGCGATTTCCATAGGAGGATTCTTACGGATGCAGCAAGTAATTGACATCTCAAGCATTGGGGCGGGTAAACTACCTTCCATACCAGCACCGGGAGGGAAAATGAACATCGTTTGCGTGGGCGGCGGCCCTGCCGGTCTCTACTTCGGCCTGCTCATGAAACTGCGCCATCCGACGCATGCAGTGACCGTCATCGAGCGCAACCGGCCAGGGGACACCTTCGGCTGGGGCGTGGTGTTCTCGGACCAGACGCTGGGCCATCTGGCCCGGGCCGACGAACCGAGCGCGCGCGCCATCCTGCAATCGTTCAATCACTGGGACGCCATCGATGTCCACTTCAAGGGCGCCACCGTGACCTCGTACGGCCATGGCTTTTGCGGCATCGGGCGCAAGCGCCTGCTCGACATCCTGCAAGAGCGCTGCCGCGCGCTGGGCGTGGACCTGGTGTTCGAGACCCGGGTCGAGGACGTGCCCGAGCTCGCGCGCCGCTACCGCGCCGACCTGGTGGTGGCCGCCGACGGCGTGAACAGCGCACTGCGCCAGCAGTACCGCGAGGCGTTCCAGCCCGAGGTCGAGGAGCGCCTGTGCCGCTTCGTATGGCTGGGCACGAAGAAGCGCTTCGATGCCTTCACCTTCGCCTTCGAGGAAACCGAACATGGCTGGTTCCAGGCCCACGCCTACCAGTACGACGGCGAGACCTCGACCTTCATCATCGAGACGCCAGACGCCACCTGGCGTGCGAGCGGCCTGGCCGAGATGAGCCAGCCAGAGACGCTGGCCTTTTGCGAGCGCCTGTTCGCGCGCCACCTGGACGGCCAGCCGCTGATGGCGAATGCCGCCCACCTGCGCGGATCCGGCATGTGGATCCGCTTCCCGCGCCTGGCCTGCCGCCAGTGGGTGCATCCGGTCGAGGTCGAAGGGCGGCGCGTGCCACTGGTGCTGATGGGAGACGCCGCCCATACGGCGCACTTCTCGATCGGCTCCGGCACCAGGCTGGCGCTGGAAGACGCGATCGGGCTGGCCGACGAACTCGGGAAAGGCAGCGACGTGTTTGCCGCCCTGGCGCGCTACCAGGAGGCGCGCCTGGTCGAGGTATTGAAGCTGCAAAGCGCCGCCCGCAACTCGATGGAGTGGTTCGAGAACGTGGCGCGCTACACGGCCATGGAGGCCGAACAGTTCGCCTATTCGCTGCTCACGCGCAGCCAGCGGCTGTCGCATGAAAACCTGCGCCTGCGCGACGCCGCCTATGTCGACGGTTTCGAGCGCCGTTTCGCGGATGCGGCGGCGCGCCAGGCCGGGCTGGCGCCGCCCTCGGGGCCCGTGCCGCCCATGTTCACGCCCTACAAGGTGCGTGGCGTGCTGCTCAAGAACCGGGTGGTGGTCTCGCCGATGGCGCAATACTCCGCCGTGGACGGTGTGGTCGGCGACTTCCACCTGGCCCACCTCGGCGCCCGCGCGCTGGGCGGGGCGGCGCTGGTAATGGCCGAGATGACCTGCGTCTCGGCCGACGCCCGCATCACGCCCGGCTGCCCGGGCCTGTACACGCAGGAGCAGATGCTGGCCTGGAAACGCATCGTCGACTTCGTGCATACGGCGAGCGACGCCAGGATCGGCATCCAGCTCGGTCATGCGGGCGCCAAGGGTTCGACCCGGCCGATGTGGGACGGCATCGACCTGCCTCTGGAGAGCGGCAACTGGCCGCTGCTATCGGCCTCCCGCCAGCAGTACATCGACGGCGTCTCGCAAATCGCCGTCGAGGCGACGCAGGGCGACCTGGAGCGCATCAAGGACGACTTCGTGCGCGCCGCCCGGGCTGCCTTTGACGCCGGCTTCGACTGGCTCGAACTGCATTGCGCCCATGGCTACTTGCTGTCGAGTTTTATTTCTCCCCTGACCAACCGGCGCCAGGATGCCTACGGCGGTAGTCTCGAAAACCGCTGCCGCTATCCGCTCGCGGTGTTCGCGGCGGTGCGCGCGGCGTGGCCGGCCGAGCTGCCGATCAGTGTGCGCATCTCGAGCCACGACTGGGTCGAGGGCGGCATCACGCCGCAGGAGGCGGTGCAGATCGCGCGCCTGTTCCGCGCGGCGGGCGCCGACATGATCGACTGTTCCTCGGGCCAGGTCAGCAAGCAGGAGCGGCCCGTGTTCGGCCGCATGTTCCAGACCCCGTTCTCGGACCGGATCCGCAACGAGGCCGGGATCCCCACCATCGCCGTCGGGGGCATTTATGAGGCCGACCACGTCAACGGCATCATCGCCGCCGGCCGCGCCGACCTGTGCGCGGTGGCGCGACCGCACCTGGCCAACCCGGCCTGGACGCTGATGGAAGCGGCGCGCATCGGCTACACTGGCGCTGCCTGGCCGCGCCAGTACGGGCCCGGCAAACAGCAGCTGGAGCGCAACCTGGAGCGCGAACGCCAGTTGCAGGCGGCATCCAACGGACTGTCGCCGCAGCAGGTGGCCGCGCGCCTGCTCGAAGGCTGACCAGTCAATCATCAGGAGTTACACATGCATTATCTATCGGGGCAGTCGCACCGACTGCCGGGCGGGCATAACAGCCTTGCCGGCTACGTGGCGCAGCACTTCGGCTTCGCGCTCGATGCCGGTGTCGCTACCCTCACCCTGAACCGGCCCGAGCGCAAGAATCCGCTGACCTTCGAATCCTATGCCGAGCTGCGCGACCTGTTCCGCGCGCTGGCGTATGCCGACGACGTGAAGGCGGTCGTGATCATTGGCGCCGGCGAGAACTTCTGTTCCGGCGGTGACGTGCACGAGATTATTGGCCCACTGACGAAGCTGGACATGCCCGGCCTCTTGGCCTTCACCCGCATGACGGGCGACCTGGTCAAGGCGATGCGCGCCTGCCCGCAACCGCTCGTGGCGGCGGTCGACGGCGTGTGCGCCGGCGCCGGGGCCATCCTGGCGCTGGCCTCCGACATCCGCTACGGCACCGCGCGCAGCCGCACCGCCTTCCTGTTCACCCGGGTCGGTCTGGCCGGCTGCGACATGGGCGCCTGCGCGCTGCTGCCGCGCGTGATCGGCCAGGGCCGCGCGGCCGAGCTGCTGTACACGGGCCGCTCGATGGATGGCGCACAGGGCGAGCGCTGGGGCTTTTTCAACCGCCTGTGCGCGCCCGAGGAACTGCTGGGCGAGGCCACCGCTTTCGCCGCCACGCTGGCTAATGGCCCGACCTTCGCCCATGGCATGACCAAGAAGATGCTGCAGCAAGAGTGGAATATGGGCGTGGACGAGGCGATCGAAGCCGAGGCCCAGGCCCAGGCGATCTGCATGGCGACCAATGATTTTCATCGGGCCTACCACGCCTTCGTGGCCAAGGAACGGCCGCGCTTCGAGGGGGATTGATGGACTACCTGAACTGGCCTTTTTTTGAAGAGCGGCATGGCGCGCTGGTCCGCGAACTCGATGCTTGGGCGGCGGATAACCTGACTGATGCGCATGGCGGCGACGTCGATGCGATCTGCCGCGCGCTGGTCGCGCGCCTGGGCCGCGACGGCTGGCTGCGGCACGCCGTCGGCAGTGGAAATGGGGCCATCGACACCCGCGCCATCTGCCTGATCCGCGAAACCCTGGCGCGCCACGCCGGACTGGCCGACTTCGCCTTCGCGATGCAGGGCCTGGGCAGCGGGGCGATTTCGCTGTTCGGCACGCAGGACCAGAAGCGGCGCTGGCTGCCGCCGGTCGCCAATGGGGAAGCGATCGCCGCCTTCGCCCTGTCGGAGCCGGAGGCCGGCTCCGACGTCGCCGCCATGCGCTGCGCTGCGCGGCGCGATGGCGACGACTGGGTGCTCGATGGCGAGAAGACCTGGATCTCGAACGGCGGGATCGCCGATTTCTACGTCGTCTTCGCCCGCAGCGGCGACGGCGGCGGCGAGGAGGGAAGGGGCTCGAAAGGCATCTCGGCCTTCATCGTCGACGCCACGACGCCCGGCCTGGAGATCGCCGAGCGCATCGATGTGATCGCGCCGCATCCCCTGGCGCGCCTGCGGTTTGCCGGATGCCGGGTGCCGGCCGGCTGCCTGGTGGGCGCGGAAGGCCAGGGCTTCAAGGTGGCGATGGCGACGCTGGACGTGTTCCGCACCTCGGTGGCCGCTGCCGCGCTGGGCTTCGCGCGGCGCGCCATGGAAGCAGCATTGGCGCGGGCCCAGGCGCGGCCCATGTTCGGCAAGCTACTTTCCGACTTCCAGCTCACCCAGGCGAAGCTGGCCCAGATGGCGCTGGAGATCGACGCCGCGGCGCTGCTGACCTACCGCGCCGCCTGGCTGCGCGACAGCGGAAAACGGGTGACGAAGGAAGCGGCGATGGCCAAGCTGGCGGCCACCGAATCGGCGCAGCGCGTCATCGACGCCGCGGTGCAGCTGTTCGGCGGCCAGGGCGTGCAGAGCGGGCAGGTGGTCGAAAGCCTGTACCGCGAAATCCGCGCGCTGCGCATCTACGAGGGAGCCAGCGAGGTGCAGCTCCTGATCATCGCGCGCGAGCTGCTCGCGCCGAAGGCTTAATCCGACTTCTGGAGCAGGGATGGACATTCTTCAACCGCCGGGCTGGCCGCGTCCCAAGGGTTATGCCAATGGCGTGGCCTGCGGCGGACGGCAGATTTACGTCAGCGGCATGATCGGCTGGGACGCCGAAGGGCGCTTCCACACCGACGACTTCGTCGGGCAGGCGCGCCAGGCCCTGGAAAACATCGTCGCCGTGCTGCGCGAAGGCGGCGCCGGACCGGAGCACATCGTGCGCATGACCTGGTATGTGGTCGACAAGCGCGAGTATCTCGACGCCGGACGGGCATTGGGCGCCGCTTACCGCGAGGTCCTGGGGCGTCACTATCCGGCCATGAGCGCGGTGCAGGTGGCGGGGCTGATGGAGGATCGGGCGCGGGTAGAGATCGAGGTGACCGCGGTCATGCCCGATTCACCAGGGAGAAGCGATGCAGCGACGTAAACGCCTGACCTTCTGGGGCGCCGACGAGAATGACGATAGCTTGCCTCGCGCCGTAATCGCTGGACGCAAGACGGTCACCGCCGATACGGTCGAGGACTACTACAAGCCTTACGGCGAGTACGGCGACGGCAGCTATGAAGTTGGTGACCTGATCGAAGTGTACGACCTGAAGCAGCGCCTGCGCTGCCTCATCCGTGCCGTCGATGTCCAGATCATCCGTTTCGGCGACATCCCGGAAGCGGTGTGGCGAGGCGAGGGATTCGCCAGCGCGCGGGAGTTTCAGGAAGTTCACGTTCGCTGTCTACCGCAATACGAACTTCATGATGACTTCGAGTTCGTCACACTGCATTTCGAGCTGGTCGAAGTGTCCGAGCGCCACCACTCCGGCCATTCTGGTAAGTTGGTTCAATAGCGAACCGAGGAGCAACACATGAGCAATCCCATCGTGCACGTCATCCAGGATTTTTCCATCGCCGAGCAATTGCGGGCCGACCTGCTGGCCGCAGGCCTTTCCCAGGACAGCGTCGCGCTGTCGCCCATCGGAGACGAAGCGGGCCCGGGCCAATCCAACTTCACGGTCGGCGACTCGCCGTCGGCAAAGGGCGGCACCGACTACGATGACGTCTATCGCCCGGAAGGCGATATTCATGGCGCCTGCATCCTCAGGGTGTTGGCGCAAAATCCACGCGAGGAAGAGCTGGCGCGGGCGATCGTCGAACGCCATCGCGCCGCGAATCCGCACGCGCTGAGCGAGCAGCGCGTGCCGTAACGGTCGTCATTTCTGCCACTGGCAGAAATGACTTCCCGCGAAGGCGGGAATCTAAGTCCTGTGCATCATCGACGGCTCAAACACCAGCGATAGCGCGGGCAAACTTGGATTCCCGCCTACGCGGGAATGACGAGTTGGTCTGCTAGCTCCAGCTCAAGTCGACCTTGCTGAGCGGCAGCTCGCGCACCCGCTTGCCGGTGGCGGCGAAGATCGCATTGCACACCGCCGGCGCCAGCGGCGGCAGGGGCGGCTCGCCCAGGCCCGTCACCGGATGGTCCGATTTCACGAAGTGCATCTCGATCTTCGCCGGCGCGTCGCCGATGCGCAGCAACTGGTAATCGTGGAAGTTGCTCTGCACGATGCGGCCATTCTCGAGGTTCAGCTCAGGGAACATCAACGTCGACAGGCCATCGATCACCGACCCCTCGACCTGGTTCTCGGCGCCCGACAGGTTGATGATGGTCGGGCCAACGTCGCTTGCCACCACCACGCGGTCGACCTTCACCTTGCCGTCCTTCGAGACGGTGACCTCGGCCACTTGCGCCACGTAGCCGCGGTGGCTGAAGTGGAAGGCGATGCCTTGCCCCTGGCCGCGCGCGAACTTCTTCTTGCCCCAGCCGGCCTTGTCGGCGGCGGTCTGCAGCACCGCGCGCATGCGCGCCACGTTATAAGGCTGGCCGCGCTCGACGCTCGGCGGCATGACGTCCTTGTCGCCCAGCAGTTCGAGGCGGAAGGCCAGCGGATCGCGCCCGCCCGCATGCGCCAGCTCGTCGATGAAGCTGTGGAAGGCCCAGGCGAACACGCAGCTGCCCGGCGCGCGCCACGGCCCCATCGGCACGCTGCATTCCAGCGCGGTCTGCTCCAGCTGGCAGTTGGCCAGCCAGCGGCCCGGGAATTCGTCGGGCGACAGGCTGCCGCCGCTGCCGGGACGCAGGATGCTCTTGCCATCCTGCTCCACCCGGTTGGCGAAGGTGACGAAGTGATTGTGCCATCCCACGACCTTGCCGGCCTTGTCGACGCCGCCGCGCAGGAAGTGGAAGCCGCCCGGACGGAAGTGGTCGTGCTGCAGGTCGTCCTCGCGCGTCCAGGTCAGCTTGACCGGCGCCTTGTCCTTCATGCGCTGGGCGATCGCGGTGGCTTCGACGATGAAGTCCGAGCTCAGGCGCCGGCCGAAGCCGCCGCCGCTGCGGATGATGTGCATCGTGATCTTCTCGCTGGGGATGCCGCAGGTCGTCGAGACGAGCGCCTGGCCCGCGTTCGGGTTCTGGGTCGGGGCCCACAGTTCGAGCGCGCCGTCGGGCTTGATCCAGGCGGTGCAGTTCTGCGGCTCCATGCTGGCATGTGAGATGAAGGGGTAGCTATAGGCCGCTTCCACGGTCTTGGCGGCGCCCTTGAGGGCGCTGGCGACATCGCCATCCTTGCGCAGCACGGTGGCGCCGGGCTGTTTGGCGGCCGCTTTGGCCTGGGCCATGAAGTCGGCCCAGCTGTGCTTCGCGGCGCCGCCTTCGTCCCACGTCACTTCGAGCGCGCGGCGGGCGCGGATCGCGGCCCAGGTCGAGGTGGCGACGATCGCCACGCCGGGACGCAGGCCGTTCAGGTTACCAGTCCCTTCGATGATGAAGGCGTCCTTGACGCCGGGCAGCGCGCGTACCGTGTCCAGGTTGGCGCGCAGCGGCTTGCCGCCGAACACCGGGCACTTGACGTATTGCGCGTGCAGCATGCCGGGCAGCTGGACGTCGATGCCGAACAGCGGCTTGCCGCTGACGATAGCGGGGTTGTCGACGCCGCCGATGCGCTTGCCCAGCAGTTTGAAGGTGGCCGGATCCTTGACCGCCACGCTCGCGGCATCCGGCAGCGGCAGTTTTGCCGCCGCCTCGACCAGGTCGCCGTACGCCAGGCGCCTTTTACTGGCTGCATGCAGGACATGGCCGCCGTCGGTCGTGCATTCGGCGGCCGGTACTTTCCAGGACTGGGCCGCAGCCAGCACCAGCACCGCGCGCGCGGTGGCGCCCAGGCGGCGGAAGTTTTCGTAATTGTTCGGGGTCGAATTCGAGCCGCCCGCACCCTGGCTGCCATAGGCTTCCAGGTTCAGGTCGCCCTGGACCACGCGCACGCTTTCCCAGGCGACGTCGAGTTCCTCGGCGATCACCATCGGCAGCGAGGTCTTGATGCCCTGGCCGATCTCGGGCTGCTTGGAAATCAGGGTCACGCTGCCGTCGCGCGCGATGCGGATGAAGGCGTTCGGCACGAAGTCGGGGCTGGCGGCGCCGGCCTTGGTATCGGTGACGGCGGCCAGTACGCCTTGCGCCGACATGCCGATCAGGAAGGCGCCGCCGGCGGCGCCGGCGCGCAGGAACCCGCGGCGGGAAGTGGATGCGAGCGTCATGCCTTGGTCCCTTCGGTCGATGCGATCTCGGCGGCGCGGTGGATGCCCTTGCGGATCCGCATATAGGTGGCGCAGCGGCACAGGTTGCCGGCCATGGCGTCGTCGATCTGGGCGTCGGTCGGCTTCGGATGCTGCTTGAGCAGGGCGCAGGCGCTCATGATCTGCCCGGATTGACAGTAGCCGCATTGCGGCACGTCGAGCTCTTGCCAGGCCACCTGCAGCGGATGGCGGGAGTTGACGTCCAGGCCCTCGATCGTGGTGATCCTGGCGTTGCCGATGGCGGACACCGGCAGCACGCAGGCACGGGTGGCCACTCCGTCGAGGTGGATGGTGCAGGCGCCGCACTGGCCCAGGCCGCAGCCGTACTTGGTCCCGACCAGGCCCAGGGTATCGCGCAGGGCCCACAGCAGCGGGGTGTCGGCTTCGACGTCGACGGCCTGCGCCTTGCCGTTGATATTCAGGGTGTATGTACTCATGACGCTCCTTCAAGACAGTCCGAACAAGCTGACAATCCTAGCTGAAATTTCATTACTTCAACAGTATTGCAGTTTGCATTTTGTCGCCTTTCAACCAGCAAATACGACATTCGTACGGGCGCCTTGGATGCTACGGCTTAGTATGTAATACTTTGTTGCATTGGGGACGACACTATTTTTTATGCTTAAACGCGGTCTGCGCCTGCTGCCGGCGAATCTGAAGCTGCGCATGGCCTGCGTCGCGGCCTTCCTGGTATTCGTGACGACCTTGCTGGTGACTCTGTCGACCCTGGCGGTGGCCGAGCGCGGCGTGAAGTCGGTGATCGGCGACCAGCAGTACGCAATGCTCTCGAATGCCGCCTCATTCATGGATGACCGCATTGTGACGCGTATCAACCAGGTCGAATCGCTGGCTTCCCGCATACCGCCATTGACGGGCAGGGACGAGAACGCGCGACTTTATCTCGAGGCTCAGGCGCCGACCTGGGAACACGAATACCTCAACTTGATCCTGCTCGATGCCGCGGGCCGGCAAACTGTGTCGATGCGTCCAGTCGGCGGTGATAAGCGGCTCGATGCCGCGGGTCGCGACTATTTCGAGCGACCCATGGCGACACTGCGGGGCTATATGTCGCAGCCGTTCGTCAGCCGTGTTTCCGAACGAGAAGTTGTCATCGTGAGTGCACCGGTACGCGATACGGCGGGTAAGCCCATTGGCGTACTTACCGCCAGCATGGACCTGCAGTCTTCGGGATTCCTGCGCCAGATATCGGCGTTAAGGCCGGGCGGGTCGGGCTATCTATTCCTCATGACCGGCGACGGGACCATGATCGATCATCCCGATCGCAAACGGTTGTTGCAGACGGCTGCGCAGGCGCCTTATGTCAACGCGAAAACGGATCCCGCGCTCAACGGCTTCGAAGGCTGGCTGGAAGGCCGGGACCGGGATGGCAGGACGTATATCTACGCTTACAAGCGCCTGCGTACGACGGGCTGGATTCTCGGGGCACGCTACCCCACCGAGGAAGCCTTCGCGCCGCTGGCGCAGATGCGCCGTAACGCCATCTACGGCGCGAGCGGCCTGGCGCTGGCCTCGGGCGTGCTGGCCTGGGCGCTGGTGTTCCGGCTGCTGGCGCCGCTGCAGCGCCTGCGCGACCGCATCCGCGCGATCCGCCACGACGGCGCCGACATCGCGGTGCTGCACGACACCCGGCGCGACGAGATCGGGGAATTGGGCAATGCTTTCTACCAGCTGATGGCCGAGCGCGAGAACGCCGAAGGCCTGCGCGCGGCCAGCGAGAAGCGCCTGCGCCTGATCACCGACAACCTGCCGGTGCTGATCGCCTACGTCGACCGGGACCGCCGCTTCAGGTTCGGCAACGCGACCTTCGAGCGCTGGTTCGGGGTCACGCCCGAGCGGCTGGTCGGCATGTCGATCGCCCAGCTGATGGGCGAGGATGCCGCGCGCCAGGGCGCGGACGGCCTGGAAGGCGCGTTCGCCGGCCGCGCCACCACCTGCCAGATGCGGCTGCTGATCGGGGGCGCGCCGCGGGTGCTGGAAGGCGTCTACATCCCCGACCTGCAGCCAGACGGCAGCGTGGCCGGCGTGTACGCGCTCAAGCACGACATGACGCACGTGAAAGAGGTCGAGGAGCAGCTGAGCCGCCTCGCGCGTGTCGATATCCTGACCGGCCTGGCCAACCGGCGCAGCTTCAGCGAGACCCTGCAGCAGGCGCTGGTACGCGCCTCCCGCCACGGCCGGGCGCTTGCGCTGGCCTACCTGGACGTCGATCACTTCAAGCGCATCAACGACAGCCACGGCCACGGCGTGGGCGACGAAGTGCTGAAGGAATTCGGCGAACGCCTGCGCACCTGCGTGCGCGCCAGCGACCTGCCGGCGAGGCTGTCGGGCGACGAGTTCGTGGTGATCCTGGAAGATATCGGAAGCGGTGGAGAGGCCGAACATATCGTGGCCCAAATCGCCGCCAAGATCGTGGCCGCGATGCGCGCGCCGTTCGCTACCGGCGCCGGGATGCTGGCGGTGTCGGCCAGTATCGGCATCGCCTTGTGGCGGCCGGGGCAGGATGAAGACGCTTTGCTGGCGGCGGCGGATGGAGCCTTGTACGTGGCCAAGGCGAATGGGCGGGATGGTTATGCCGTAGGTGAGCGCGACTGCACCACCTAAGCTGAACGTCGTCCCCGCGCAGGCGGGGACCCAAGTTTGCCAGCGTCGCGGTATTGCACGCAGAACTTGGGCTCCCGCCTTCGCGGGAACGACGTGCACGCGCTAACGACGTGCATTCTAACGAGGTTTGCGCGCTAACGCGGTATGCGCGCTAGCGATGCACGCGTGCTAACAACGTGCGTGCTAACAACGTACGTGCTAACAACGTACGTGCTAACGACGCACGTGCATCACAACCCGCCCGGATACGTCTCCGGCGGCTCGCCCGAATGCCAGCCGCTGGTCGCGTCGAGCGGCTCTACCGCCGTCGTGCGGTCGATGTGGATCACGGCGTCGAACTGGCGCGGCAGCTGGGCCATGAAGTAGTGGCTCTGGCGCTCGCTGCGCGGCAGGTACAGCACGCCGATGGCGCGCTCAAGCCGCTCTTCCATCAGCGCGTCGCGCGCCGGCGACGGCTCGCGCAGCGGCAGGAAGAAGCGCTCGATGCCGGTGCTGTGCAGCAGGTGCTCGTAGCTGTTCTGCAGGGCCGGGCGCACGTGCTTGTGCCGACCCTCGCCATCCCATTCGGAGGCCGCCGTGACCCTGCCTTCATAGGTGGTGAAGCCGACCAGGACCGTGTTGGCGCCGTGCGCCTTGCGCGCCAGCTCGCCCAGCGTCCATTCGCCCTGACGTCCGCTCTCGGTCGCGCGCGCGTCGCCGATGTGCGAATTGTGTTCCCACACTACGATGCGCGCCGGCTTGCCGCCCTGCGACAGGTGGCGCGCTACCGCGTCCAGGGTCTCGGCCATGTGGCTGTCGCGCAGGTTCCAGGATGAGATGCTGCCCTTGAACATGGTGCGGTAATACTCCTCCGCGTTCTTGACCAGGCGCGCGTTCTGCTGGGCGTAAAAGAACGCGTCGTCGGAGCCATCGGCCTGCACGTAGTCGAATGCGCGCTGCTGCAGGGTGCGCAGGGTCGCGAGCACGCCTTCCTGGCAGGAAGGCGACATGCCGAAGCTGGCCTCGTAGCCGTATTGCTGGCTGTCGCGGTCATAGTGGTCGAAGCAGGCGTAGCCCTTGCGCGCCTCGCGCGCGGCGTTCGGGTCGACCCGTTCGAGGTAGCCCAGCACCTCGTGGATCGAGGAGTACATGCTGTACAGGTCCAGGCCGTAGAAGCCCGTCTTTGCGGCGCCGGCGGCCAGTCCGCCGTTGTGCGTGCGCAGCCACTCGACGAAGTCGAGCACCGCCGTGTTGCGCCACATCCAGGCAGGGAAGCGTTCGAAGCCCGCCAGGGCGGCGCGGCCGTCCGCATCCGCCCCTTCGCCACGCACATACCGGTTGACGCGCCAGGCATCGGGCCAGTCGGCTTCGACCGCTACCGCGGTGAAGCCCTTCTCTTCGATCAGGCGCCGGGTGATGCGCGCCCGCTCGGCATAGAACTCGTGGCTGCCGTGGGTGGCCTCCCCGAGCAGCACGAAGCGGGCGTTGCCGACCATGTCGAGCAGGGCGTCGTAGTCGTCCGCGCCCCCGGTGAGGGGGCGGGCCGACGCGCGCACCGCGTCGAGGGTGGCATTGGTGAGGATGGCCACATCAGTGCAGGACGCTGTGGCTCGGCGGCGCCTGATGGCCGGCGTAGTGGGCGCCGCCGCGCTCGATGAACTCCTTCATGCGCGCCAGGTCGTCGTCCATCTGGCGCTGCGGATCGGCGCCCAGCATGCGCGCAATGCCGTGGCCCAGCGCGCCAGCCGGCGGCGAATAGGTCATGTGTACCGTGACGCGGGTGCCGTTGCCGGACGGCTCGAAGGTCACCGTGCCTTCCTGCTCGATCTCCGAACCCGGTTCGCTGCGCCACGACAGGCGCTCGGGACGCGACTGCTCGGTCATGACGGCGTTCCAGGCGTATTCCATGCCGCCGGGGCCGCGCACCACCCAGTGCGAGCGGCGGTGGCCGAGATCGCGCACCTCGGTTACGTGCGACATGAAGCGCGGGAAGTTCTCGACTTCGGACCAGGCGTCGAACACTTCTTTCGGCGAGGCGTCGATGTGGACTGAGTTCTCCACCTCGACCTGGCTGGCGGCGCCACGGTGACGCAGCGAATCGACCAGATGGCGGCCGCGGTCGCTGCGCAGCAGCACTGCCAGCGCGCCCAGGCCGAGCACGGCAGCTAGCGGCGAACGGCGCGCCAGGCCCACCACGCTCAGGGCGCCGGTACCCAGCAGGGCGGAATTGGTGAGCGTCGGGCTGCGCGCACCGAACACCTGGCTCAGGTGGTCGGTCCATGCGCGCACCTGATTGCCGGCGGCGTGGGCGCGCGAGCGGGCGTCTGCTTTCACGCTGTGCGCGGTCTGTTCGAGGCGTTCGCGCGCGTGGTCGGCGCGTTCGCGGGCACGTTCGGCGGCATATTCGGCACGGTCGCGCGCCTGGTCGGCGGCATACTCGGCATGTTCGCGCGTTTCATGGGCGGCATGGCTGGCGCGGTCGCGCGCCTCGTAGGCGGCGTGTTTCACGCGATCGCGCGCTTCGTGCGCGGCGTAGCTGGCGCGATCCTTCGCATCATACGACGCATCGGCCAGGCGCTCGCGCGCATGTTCGAGGCGGTCGCGCGTGCGGTGCGAGACCTCGGCCAGGCGGTCGCCCGCCGCATGGGCGGCGCCAGCCAGGCGTTCGCCGGCAATGGCGGCGGCGCCGGTGGCGCGCAGGCGCGCCGAGTCGAGGCGGTCGCCGGCGTCGTGCCAGGCGTGCCCGAGGCGGTTGCCAGTGCGTTCGCGCGCGTCGCGCAGCGCGCCGCGGGCGTTGGCGCGGCGCTTGGCGCCGCGATCCGGGTCGAATGCGTACATCAGCAATGCGCCTGCGACCGCTGCGCCGATCCACTTGCCCACGTTCGTTGCTTGTTCATTGTTCGTATCGTTCATCTCGGCTCCTTGAGGTAGGGTTGACTGGCGCCGTGGCCTTAGCGCGCCCACGCCTGCGCCAGCAGGGATTGCACTTCTTCATCGTCGGTCTGCTCGAAGCGCCGGTACCACTGCCCCACGGCGCGAAAACGCAGCGGGGCGAGGGGGCAGACCACCTCGTCGGCAACGCCACGCAGGACCTGCAGCGCATCCTGGGCCGCCACCGGCACCGCCAGCACCAGCCTGGACGGCTGCTGGCGGCGCGCGACTTCGACCGCCGCCAGCATCGTCGATCCGGTGGCGACGCCATCGTCGACCAGGATCACGCAGCGTCCCTCGAGCCGGGCCGGCGGACGCTCGCCGCGGTAGCGCCGCTCGCGCCGCGCCAGCTCGCCTTGTTCCGCCGCGCAGACGGCATCGACTTCGGCCTGGGTCACGCCCATCAGGCCCGGCACGCCGGGCTGCAGCACGCACACGCCGCCGCTGCCGATGGCGCCCATGGCGAACTCCGGCTGGCTGGGCAAGCCGAGCTTGCGCACCAGCATCAAGTCGAGCTCAGCACGCAGCGCCTGTGCGATGGGGAAGGCAACCGGCACGCCCCCGCGCGGCAGAGCAAGTACAAGCACATCGTCGCGGCCGGCGTAATGACGCAGCGCCCCGGCCAAATGCCTGCCGGCGTCGAGGCGGTCGATGTATGGTTCGAGCTCTTGCATGATGAAGAAGTTGTTAACTTCCAGCATACACATGGACGAGCATAGCCGCCGTTCGTTTGCCGCGCGGAATGATGCAATGGAGAACGGCGGCCCCGGACGGGGCTGCGCGTGGGTTGCTGACAGCTTAGCCGAGCTGGCTGCTGTGGAAACGCAGGTGGTCTTCGACGAAGGTCGAGATGAAGTAATAGCCGTGGTCGTAGCCGGCATGGCGGCGCAGGGTGAGCGGCTGCCCGGCCTTGGCGCAGGCGTCCTCGAACGCCTCGGGCAAGAGCTGCTCGACCATGAATTTGTCGCCCAGGCCCTGGTCGATCAGGATGCCGCCAGGGAGGGGCGCGCTCGTGTGCGAGCCCATCAGGGCGCTGGCGTCATATTGCTGCCAGGCGCTTTCGTCGGCGCCGAGGTAGCCGCCGAAGGCTTTCTTGCCCCACGGGCAGCGGCTTGGCGCGGCAATTGGCGCGAAGGCCGAGACCGAGCGGAACAGGTCGGGGTGCTTGAGCGCCATGGTCAGCGCGCCATGGCCGCCCATCGAGTGGCCGAAGATGCCTACCTTGCCGGGATCGGCATGGAAGGTGGCCAGCACCAGCGCGTGCAGTTCCAGCAGGTAGCTGTGCATGCGGTAGTGGCGCGCCCACGGTTCCTCGGTGGCGTCGAGGTAGAAGCCAGCGCCGGCGCCGAAGTCCCAGCTGTCGCTTTCGCCCGGCACATTGGCGCCGCGCGGGCTGGTGTCGGGCGCAACCAGGATGATGCCCAGTTCGCTGGCCAGGCGCTGGGCGCCGGCCTTGGTCATGAAGGTTTCTTCGGTGCAGGTCAGGCCGGCCAGGTAGAACAGCACCGGCAACTTCTTCTCGCCCGCCGCCGGCGGCAGGTAAACCGAGAATTTCATCGGCAGCCCGATGGCGGCCGAGTCGTGCTGGTAGAAGCGCTGCACGCCGCCGAAGCAGGCGTGTTCATTGAGGAGTTGGGGCATCTTGGTGTCGGTTGCAGTTAAGGGGATGGCGTCAGTATGCCGCGTCCCGCCCCGGCTTGCCAACTAGACCACGCCCAGCGCTCCCAGCAGCGCGCCGAGCGCCAGCATCCACAGCAGGTGCAGGCGGGTGCGCCAGATGACGATGGCGGTGGCCGCCGTCAGCAGCCACAGGGGCCAGTTGTCCATGTGTTCGCCGCCCTTGCCGCCGCCGGTAGCCAGCAGCCAGGCGGTCGACAGCAGCATGGCGATCACCAGCGGCGCCATGCCTTGCTTGAAAGCGCGCACGGCGCGCAGTTCGCGGTTGCGCTGCGCCCACTGCGCCACCTGATAAGTGAATACGGTGGAGGGCAGCATGATGCCGATCATGGAGATCGCGACGCCGTAGAGCGCGGCCGTCACGCTGCCGGAATTGAGTCCCACGTTCCAGCCCAGCAGTGCCACGAACAGCACATTCGGCCCGGGCGACGATTGGGCCAGGGCCACCGAGTCGGCGAACTGGGTCTGGCTGAGCCAGCCCTGGCGCTCGACCAGGTAGCGCTGCATCTCGGAGGTGGTCGAGATCGCGCCGCCGAGCGACATCATGGACAGCATCAGGAAATGGACGAACAGGTTCAGCCAGTCGTGCCAGCCGAACACCAGGGCTGGCGCGTTCATGGCTTGAGCCGGCGCCAGGCCAGCACGCAGCCGAGGCCGCCGAGCAGGCCGATCACGGCCGCCAGCGGCACGCGGATCCAGGCCAGCAGCACGAAGCCGGTGGCGGCGATCGCGATGCAGGCCGCGAGCGGGATCACGTTATTGGACAGCGCGACCGACATGCGCAGGCCGGTGGCGGCGATCAGGCCGGCGGCGACGGCGGCCATGCCGCGCAGGGCGCCCTGCAGCTGGGGTTGGGTGGCGAACTGCGCATACACCAGGGCCAGGCACAGCACCAGGATCAGCGGCACGGTGAGGATGCCGGCCAGGGCGCTCATGGCGCCGGCCAGGCCGAAGTGGCGTGTGCCGATCATCATGGCCAGGTTGCAGACGTTGGGGCCCGGCATGATCTGGGCCACTGACCACTCTTCGATGAATTCCTCATTGCTCATCCAGCGCTTGCGCTCGACGACTTGCTGCTGGATCACGGCCAGCACACCGCCGAAGCCCTGCAGGGCGATCAGTGTGAATGAGACGAACAGGTCGGTCAGCGAACTCGGCCGGGGACGATCGGGTTCGACCGGCGCCGCAAAAGGTACGGACTGCGGCGGGGAAGGGGGCAAAGGCAGGGGTGAGGCGCTCATCCGGCAATTATCGCCGCATGGCCCGCGCCGTGTCCACGCACTACCCGCGCTGGATAGGCGCTCAGCCGCCGCCGATGCCTTCCATCACGCGGCCGGTGCCGCCGCACTGCGGGCACGGCTTGCCGTCGGCCAGTGTGCCGCGGCCGGCGCAGGCGTCGCAGATGTCCTCGCCGGCGCCAGGGGTGCCGGGAGCGGCGTCGTCGCCGGGATTCAGGTCGGGTTGGGTGCTCATGGAAATCCTGATGATTGGTGTGTTGGGACCGATTGTAGGCAGGATGGCGGCCGGGTGGCGCAGCGCAGGCGGAAGGACGCCGACATCTGCCATGGAAAAGGTTTTCGCGTATTGATACAGATTTGACATTGACTTCATACTGCAATCGTCAATACTCGTGGTGCGTCAGTGACATAACCCACCGGAGACCAGCGCCATGAGCCCTTACCGTGCCCAGGATATCAATCAACGCCTCTCCGGATCTTCCGAGCTCAGGCATAACACCGGCCAGCGCGACATCGTGGCGCGCGGCATCGCCACCCTGGGCGAATGCGGCACCATGCCGGCGCTCGAGTATCTCAAGGCACATGGCGTGCGCCCGCACGTGATCGAGCGCGTACTGCTCGACCCGGAACGCCGCCGTGTGCTTGCCTGAGCGGGACCGGTGCTCCCGGTTGCCCACAATGTTGCCGCAAGATTTATTTGTGGTGCATACTGTGTCGGTCGGGGATAAATCTTGTAAACCCTTGATTTTCGGCGGAAACGAGATTGCCTTCCCAATAGGCAAATTGTTGAAACCCGCACGGGAGGCCGCGTCCAGCGTGTCAAGCCCCCGCTTTTCCACATACTTATTCACAGACTTTGTGGATATCCAAAAAACGCCTTGAATTTCCGAGACTTGGCGGCGATTGCTCAGGTCATAGCTGATGTCATTCTTGACAACTCGTTGACAGCGCATTGATCGCACCCTGCGGCGGCCGCATTTTCTGCTTGCGGCCCGGGACTGGATAAATGTACAGTATGGCATTTCCAGAATCCGCCCATGTCCGCCGTCGCCGATCCGATTGCCACCTCGTCTACCGACGACCCGTTCGCCAGCCTGAACCCCGAGCAGCGGGCGGCGGTCGAGCACGATGTCGGGCTTGACGCGCCTCGCCCATTATTGGTGGTGGCCGGCGCCGGTTCCGGCAAGACCAATACACTGGCCCACCGGGTGGCGCGCCTGATCCAGTCGGGCGCCGATCCGCAGCGCATCCTGCTGCTCACGTTTTCGCGTCGCGCCGCCACCGAAATGACGCAGCGCGCCGGCGGCGTGCTGCACCGCCTGTTCGGGCTCAAGGGGAGCCAGGCGCAGGTCACGCTGCCCTGGGCCGGCACGTTCCACAGCATTGGCGCGCGCCTGCTGCGCGAGTTCGCCGGCCGCATCGGGCTGGACGATCAGTTCACGATCCACGACCGCGGCGACTCCGAAGACCTGATGGGCATGGTGCGTCACGAGATCGGCCTGAGCCAGCTGGAAAAACGCTTTCCGCTGAAAGGCACCTGCCTGTCGATCTATTCGCGCGTGGTCAACGGCCGTGAGCCGCTGGACGACGTGCTGCAGGCGTTCTTCCCCTGGTGCAGCGAGTGGGAAGCCCAGCTCAAGACCCTGTTCGGCGCCTACGTCGACGCCAAGCAGGAGCAGAACGTGCTCGACTACGACGACCTGCTGCTGTTCTGGGCCGAGATGGCTGCCGACCCGGTGCTGGGGATGGAGCTCGGCGCACTGTTCGACCACGTGCTGGTCGACGAATACCAGGACACCAACCGCCTGCAGGCGGCCATCGTCACCGGCATGAAGCCCGATGGCCGCGGCGTGATGGTGGTGGGCGACGATGCGCAATCGATCTATGGCTTTCGCGGCGCCACCGTGCGCAATATCCTCGACTTCGCCGGCCAGTTCTCGCAGCCGGCGCAGCTGATCACGCTCGAGCGCAACTACCGCTCCACGCAGCCGATCCTGGACGCGTCGAACGCCGTGATCGGCGCCGCGCTCGAGCGCCACGCCAAGACCCTGTGGACCGACAAGGTCTCGAGCATCAAGCCGCAGCTGGTGCTGATCCCCGACGAAGCCGAGCAGGCGCGCTGGGTCTGCAACCGCATCCTCGAACAGCGCGAAACCGGCACGCCGCTCAAGAGCCAGGCGGTGCTGTTTCGCGCCGCCAGCCACAGCGCCGCGCTCGAGCTCGAGCTCATGCGCCGCAACATCCCCTTCGTCAAGTTCGGCGGCCTGAAATTCCTGGAAGCGGCCCACATCAAGGACGTGCTGGCCGTGTTGCGCTTCGCCCAGAATCCGAGCGGACGCCTGGCGGGGTATCGCGCGCTGCAGCTGATTCCCGGCATCGGCCAGGCAACCGCCACCCGCCTGGTCGATGCGGCCGGTACGAGTAACGACGCGGCGGCGGCGCTGGAGGCCTTCGCGGTGCCGGCGCGCTGCAAGGCCGACTGGCAAGCGTTCTGCGCGTTGTACCGACGCCTGCGCACGCCGGGCCTCTCCTGGCCGATGGACCTCGAGCTGGCGCGCGCGTGGTACCAGCCGCACCTGGAGCGCCTGCGCGACGATGCGCAGGTGCGTGCGGCCGACCTCGACCAGCTGGTGGCGCTGTCCGGCGGCTATGGCAACCGCGAGAGCTTCCTGGCCGAGATCACGCTCGACCCGCCGGAGGCCACCAGCGACCGCGCCGGCGCGCCGCTGCTCGACGAAGACTACGTGATCCTGTCCACCATCCACTCGAGCAAGGGGCAAGAATGGAATTCGGTGCACGTTCTGAACGTCGTCGACGGCTGCATTCCGTCGGACATGGCGACCGGCAGCCAGGAAGACATCGAGGAAGAGCGGCGCCTGCTCTACGTGGCCATGACGCGCGCGCGTGAAAACCTCCACCTGGTGGTGCCGAACCGCTTCTTCATCAAGCAGCAGTCGAGCATGGGCGATCGACACGTGTATGCGGCGCGATCGCGCTTTATCACCCCGGTCATGCTCAAGCATTTCGAAGAATGCGCCTGGCTCAGCGCCGACAAGCGCGAGCTGCGCACGCCGATGCCCGACAGTATCCGCATGATGGTGCGCGACCGGGCCCGAAACGCGTGGAAATGACGACAGATGGACGCACGTTGGCGACTTATCCCCCGTGCCCCACATTTGTAGGAGTTTGCCGCATGTGACATGGATGCGTAGAAGTAGTGCACGTGCAAGTGACTGATTTTATGGGAGGTTTTTTTTGCCTTCAGAACGGGCATTTTGTTGAAACCCGCATCGATACTGCGCTTGCGGCTTGTCAAGTGGCGCTTTTCCACACACTTATCCACATTTCTTGTGGATAGTCCAAAAGGCTGAATAAAATCAGCCACTTAGTGTTCAATATTACTTCATCACAATTTCCATTTCCCGAGCGATCGCCTGCAGAGCGGCGAGCGCTCTCATGGAAATTCCGACCCCGCGCACGATCCGGTGTTCGCGCGGATTGATGCGGATCGCGTGCACCCGCTGCGACTCGGTGAAGCGGCGCACCGAAGGCAGGTCGGTGCCGGCGCCGAGTTCGATCACGGCCAGGCGCGTGACTCCAGCGCGCCACTGCGCGAGCCGCTCGAGCTGGGCCTCGCTGGTGAGGTCGACCCAGGCGACGTCGTTGAACATCAGGATGTTGGGACGGGCCAGGGCGCCGCAGTGCGGGCAGGCCGGCAGTGGCGACAGCAGCGCGCAGCGGGCCAGGTCGACCTCGGGTTCGACGTCGTCCGCTGGCCAGGTGAGGTCGCGACAGGGACGGGTGCATTGCAGCTGGTGGATCGTGCCATGGTATTCGGCGATCCGGTCATCCGCAAAACCGGCGCGCTGGAACTGGCCGTCGACATTGCTCGTGAAGACGAAGCTGCCATGCCGCATGCGTTCGCCCAGTGCGCGCAGGATCGCGAAGCCCGCATGCGGACGCGTGCGCCGGTACAGGTCGAGCCGGTGGCCATAGAAGCCCCAGGCCAGCTGCGGATCGCGTTCGAAACTGGCCGAATTGGCCATCTCGCGAAACGGCAGGCCGCGTTCGCCCAGTGGCGGATAGGCTTTCCAGAAGCCGGCATTGCCGCGAAAATCGGGCAGACCCGAATCGACGCCGATGCCGGCGCCGGCAGCGATCAACAGGCCGTCGGCTTCCCTCAGCAGTTTGCAGGCGCGGGCAATCTCATCCATGGTCGCTCGCTTTCAGCCGCTCGAGCTCGGCCAGGAAGCGCTCGCAGGCCACGCCTGGCGCCCACGGCTCCCACGGCCGGCAATCGTAATGGGCGGCAAGCGGGTCCTCGGCCAGCACCTCGGCCCGGATCTTGAGGGTGCGCCGCACTTCCTCGCGCGACCAGCCGGCCACATGCACGGCCTCGGTGGCCGCGGCCAGGCGATCTGCGCGCTTGTGCGCCGCGTGGCCGCGCGCATCCCAGGCCGGCAGGCCGTAGCGCAGGAAGACCATATGTTCCAGGCGCCTGGTCAGCGCGCGGAAGGCGTCGCCCAGGAACGGCTTGATGACGGAGATCGCATCGAAGCCGAGCAGGCCTTCCTCAGCGTCGTGCAGCAGTTCGCGCAATTCTTCCAGCGGCGTGATGGCCGGCGCCGCGGCGCGGCGCAGCAGCATCACCGCGATCGAGTGCTGGGCCACCGACAGCGGCAGCGGCCAGGCCGAGTGGCCGCCCCAGCGGTAGGTGCGGGCCAGGCCGAGCGCCAGGTCGGCGTCGTCCCAGTCGAAGGGTGTGGGGTCGAGCAGGTCGAGGCGGCGGCCGGATGGCATGCGGACCCAGGCGCGGGTCCGGTCTGGCGTGGACGGGATGGACATGTGGCGATTTTACACACCGACCCGTCCATTCTCCGCATAATTGACCCAGGCGTACGCAGGGCCTGCGCGCCCGCGTAAAGTGGATCGGATGCGCAGGGACCATGTGGCGATGAAGGGGAAGCGATGGGAGCGGACACGACGATCGATTGCGACCTGCTGGTGGTCGGCGGCGGCATCAATGGCGCCGGCATCGCGCGCGACGCGGCCGGGCGCGGCCTGTCGGTGGTGCTTTGCGAAAAGGACGACCTTGGCGCGCATACCTCGTCCGCCTCCAGCAAGCTGATCCATGGCGGCTTGCGCTATCTCGAATACCGCGAATTCGGCCTGGTGCGCAAGGCGCTGGCCGAGCGCGAGACCCTGCTTAGGAGCGCGCCACACATCATGCGTCCGCTGCGCTTCGTGATGCCACAGGTAGCAGGGCAGCGGCCGGCCTGGCTGATCCGCGCCGGCCTGTTCCTCTACGACCGCCTGGCGCCCCGCGCCTTTCTGCCCGCGTCCAGCGCGATCGAGCTGGCCGGCCACCGCGCCGGCGCGCCGCTCAAGCCCGAGTTTACGCGCGCCTTTGCCTATTCCGACGGCTGGGTCGACGACGCACGGCTGGTGGTGCTCAACGCCCTCGATGCGCACGAGCACGGTGCGCGGGTGCTGACCCATGCGGTCTGCGAAGACGTGGTGCGGCGCGGCGCGCACTGGGAGGCGCGCATCGACCAGGATGGTGCGTCGCTGACCGTGCGCGCGCGTGGCCTGGTCAACGCCGCCGGCCCCTGGGCGGCCCGCTTCGCCGGACGCGCCAACCAGGAGGCGCCGCACCGCGCGCTGCGCCTGATCAAGGGCAGCCATATCGTCGTGCCGCGCCTGTTCGAGCACAGCTGCGCCTACCTGTTCCAGCATGCGGACGGGCGGGTCGTGTTCGCGATCCCCTATGAAGGAGCGTTCACCCTGGTCGGCACCACCGACGTCGACTTCGCGGGCGACCCCGGCGCGGTGGCGATCGGCGAGGGCGAGACGCGCTACCTGTGCGCGCTGGCCAACCGCTACTTCAAGCGCCAGCTGGCGCCCGGCGACGTGGTGTGGAGTTATTCGGGCGTGCGTCCGCTGCTGGAAGACGATGCCGGCAACCCGGCGGCGATCACCCGCGACTATTTTCTGGAACGCGACGCTGGCGGCCCGCCGCTGCTGTCCGTCTTCGGCGGCAAGATCACCACCTACCGCAAGCTGGCCGAGGAAGCCGTCGACTGGATCGCGCCGCTGCTGGGCAAGGCGCCGACGGGGGCCTGGACGGCGCAGGCCGTGCTGCCGGGCGGCGACCTGTTCGGGCCGCAGCCCGACAGCCGCGGCGTGCTGGAATTCGACCGATGGGTGGCGACGCTGCAGCGGCGTGTTGCCTGGCTGCCCAAGCCGCTGGCGCTGCGCTATGCGCGCGCCTATGGCACGCGGGTGGACGTCCTGCTGGGAGACTGCCAGGCGCTGGCCGACCTGGGCACGGAGGTGGCCCCGGGGCTTTACGAGGCCGAGCTGCGCTACCTGATGCGGCACGAGTGGGCCCGCAGCGCAGCCGACGTGCTGTGGCGCCGCACCAAGCTGGGCCTGCACCTGCGGCCGGGCGTGGCGAGTGGGATCGATGCATGGATGGCCGCCGAACGTTCGGCCACGGCCATCGTGTGAAACTCAGCGCACCCGCTTGTACCAGGCCCCATCCTCGAACAAGGGTTGGTAATCGGCCGCCGCCGCATCGCCCGCCACCAGCTCGCGGTCGATCCCGAGCACCCCGAACAAGGCCAGGCTGTCCCTGAACAGGCGCAGCACCCGCTGGCGCAGCACCGGGCCGAAGTCGGGCAGGGCGCGGGAGCAGACGATCGCGTGGAACTCGTTGAACGAGCCGTCCGTCACCAGGCAGTACTGCAGCCAGGTGATGCGCTCGCGCAGCCGCGGCAAGAGGCGCGCGCGGCCGTCGCTGACCTCGAAGTAATCGGCCAGCCGGCCCGTGCCGCCGCTCGCCTCGTAGCCGTCCTGGGCCTCGGCCAGCATCGTTGCCGGCAGCGTCGCCTCGCGCGCCTCGAACAGCAGTTCGTCGCTGGACAGGGTCGCGAACACCTCGGTGCGTCCGTACAGCTTTTCCTCGGCCAGCAGCACGGCCAGGGTCCAGGCCTCGCCCACGCCGGCCACCTCGGGCAGCCAGACCTTGGGCAGCGCGGTCGGACGCAGGCTGTCGGCCAGCGCCCTGCGCTGGCGCCGCGCCCAGTCGGGCCGGTCGAACAGGGACGCCGGCTGCACCGCCAGTGCGCGTACCACGCCCAGCGCCGCGCCGGGCGCATGCAGCACCTGTTCCTGCAGCCGGGACAGGTTCGGCAGGGCGTGCAGCCGCGCCAGCTCCTGCAGCCGGCGGCGCAGGATGGCGCGCTCGTGGCTGCGGTAGTCGAAACCAAAGCGCTGGTACAGCGCTTCGAGCAGCAGCTCGATCTCGAGCTCCGCCAGGCCGGTATCGACCGGCACACCAGTCAAGGCATTCACTGGTGCCTCAGTGCAGCCAAACACGCATCATCGACAGCAGCTGCGCCACGTCGACCGGCTTGGTGATGTAGTCCGAGGCGCCGGCCGCGATGCACTTGTCGCGGTCGCCCTTCATCGCCTTCGCGGTCAGGGTGATGATCGGCAGCGAGCGGAATTTGGGGATGCGGCGGATGGCCCGCATCGTGTCGTAGCCGTCCATCTCGGGCATCATGATGTCCATCAGGACGATCTCGATGCCGGGATCCTTCTCCAGCACCTCGATGCCGTCGCGGCCGTTCTCGGCGAACAGCACCTGCATCTGCTGGCGCTCCAGCAGCGTGGAGAGGGCGAAGATGTTGCGCAGGTCATCGTCGACGATCAGCACCTTGCGGCCGGCCAGGCCCGAGTCGAGGGCGTGGATCTCTTCCAGCATGCGCCGCTGGGTCTCGGGCAGGCTGGCCTGCGAACGGTGCAGGAACAGCGCCGTCTCATCCAGCAGGCGTTCGGGCGAGCGCGCATCCTTGATCACGATGGTCTTGGCAAAGCGCTTGAGCTTCGTGACTTCCTTGCGGTTCAGCTCCTGGGCAGTGTAGATCACGATCGGCAGGTCGCGCAGGCGTTCGTTGCGGCCGATCTGGTCGAGCAGGTCGAAGCCCGAGATGTCGGGCAGGGTCAGGTCCAGCACCATGCAGTCGAAATGCGACGATTGCAGGGCGTCGAGCGCGGCGGCGCCATTGTCGACGGTGACCATGTGGATGTCGTTATTGCCGATCAGGGAGACGATCGAATCGCGCTGGGCCGGATCGTCCTCGACCACCAGCAGGCTGCGCTTGCCGCCCATCAGGAATTTCTGGATGCGCTTGAATTCTTCCTTCAGCTGTTCGCGTTCGACCGGCTTGTTGATGTACGAGATCGCGCCCTGGCGCAGCGCGCGCTCGCGTTCGCGCAGGGAGGACATCACGTGCACCGGGATGTGGCGCGTGCTCGGGTCGCGCTTCAGGCGGTCGAGCACCGTAAAGCCGTCGATGTCGGGCAGGTCGATGTCGAGCAGGATCGCCGACGGCAGGTAGTCGCGCGCCAGCGACAACGTGGAATCGCCGCGGTGGGTCACGATCGCCTTGAAGTTTTTCTCGCGGGCGAATTCGAGCACCACCTTGGCGAAGCGCTCGTCGTCCTCGACGATCAGCACCGACGGGTCGCCCGGCGTCACCAGCCCGCGGTCATCCAGCACGCTGGCGTATTCGACCACCGCGCCGCTCGGGTCGAGCAGGTCGGTCGTCAGGTCGAGCGACGCCGTTTCGCTGTTTTCCTGCAGCACCGGCACCAGCGGGGCCGGGACCATCTGCGGCGGCAGCAGGCGTGCCGGCTGCGGCTGGCGCGCCTGTTCATAATTGATGAAGCCGGCGCGGTTGTACGGCAGGTAGAGCGTAAACACCGAGCCGACGTTGACGGTCGACTCGACGCGGATCTCGCCGCCCAGCAGGCGCGCCAGTTCGCGCGAGATCGACAGGCCGAGACCCGTGCCGCCATACTTGCGGGCGGTCGAGCCGTCGGCCTGCTGGAAGGCTTCGAAGATCAGCTGCAGCTTGTCGGCCGGGATGCCCACGCCGGTGTCGTACACCGAGAACGCCAGCACCGCGTCGGCGTGTTCCAGGTTCGGGTGGTCGGCGGTCCAGCCGCTGGTCACCAGGCTGATGCCGAGCGACACCTGGCCATGGCTGGTGAACTTGAAGGCATTCGACAACAGGTTTTTCAAGACCTGCTGCAGGCGCGTGGTGTCGGTCATCACGGCGGTCGGCAGGTTCTCGGCCAGGTCGACCTGGAAGCCCAGGTGCTTGGCCTCGGCCATGTGCCTGAAGGTGCGGTCGACGTAGTTGCGCAGGTTCGAGAAGCGGTATTCCGACACGTCCAGGGTGACGGTGCCCGACTCGATCTTGGACAGGTCGAGAATGTCGTTAATCAGGGTCAGCAAGTCCGAACCCGAGCCGTAGATGGTTTTCGCGAATTCCACCTGCTTGCCCGACAGATTGCCTTCCGGGTTGTCGGACAGCTGCTGGGCCAGGATCAGCAGCGAATTCAATGGGGTGCGCAGCTCGTGCGACATATTGGCCAGGAATTCGGACTTGTACTTCGAGGACAGCGCCAGCTGGGTCGCTTTTTCTTCCAGCGCCAGCTTGGCTTGCTCCACCTCGCGGTTCTTGCGCTCCACCTCGATATTCTGCTCGGACAGCAGGCGCGCCTTCTCGCCCAGCTCCTGGTTGGTCTGCTGCAGTTCCTGCGCCAGCGACTGCGACTGGGTCAGCAGCGACTCGGTGCGGCTGTTGGCCTCGATTGTGTTCAGGACCACGCCGATCGATTCCATCAGCTGGTCGAGGAAGGACAGGTGGGTTTCGGTAAAGCGGTCGAGCGAGGCGATCTCGATGACGGCCTTGACCTGCTGCTCGAACAGGATCGGCAGCACCACGATATTGTTCGGCGGCGCCGAGCCCAGGCCCGACGACACCACGATGTAGTCGCGCGGCACGTCGGTCAGCCAGATGCGGGTCTTCTCCAGCGCGCACTGGCCCACCAGGCCTTCGCCCGGCAGGAAGGAAGTCGGCAGCTTGCGGCTCGAGCGGTAGCCGTAGGACGCGATCATGCGCAGGCGGGCATCGGTCTCTTGCGAGTCCATCATATAGAACACGCCGTGGTGAGCCGAGACCAGCGGCGCCAGTTCCGACAGGATCAGCTTGGTCACCGCCTGCAAGTCGCGCTGGCCCTGCAGCAATCGCGTGAAGCGCGCCAGATTGGTTTTCAACCAGTCTTGCTGCGCGTTCTTCTGCGTGGTTTCCTTCAGGTTGCGGATCATCTCATTGATATTGTCCTTCAGGTAGGACACCTCGCCGCGCGCTTCCACTTGAATGGAGCGCGACAAGTCGCCGCGCGTCACCGCGGTCGCCACTTCGCCGATCGCGCGCATCTGGTTGGTGAGGTTGGCCGCCAGCTGGTTGACGTTTTCCGTCAAGTCCTTCCAGGTGCCGGCCACGCCCGACACGTTCGCCTGGCCACCGAGTTTGCCTTCGGTGCCGACCTCGCGCGCCACGCGGGTCACCTCCGAGGCGAACGAGGACAGCTGGTCCACCATGACGTTGATGGTGTCCTTCAGTTCGAGGATCTCGCCCTTGACGTCCACGGTAATCTTCTTGGACAGGTCGCCGCGCGCAACGGCGGTGGTCACCGCCGCGATATTACGCACCTGGCCCGTCAGGTTGGATGCCATGAAGTTGACGTTGTCGGTCAAGTCCTTCCAGGTGCCGCCCACGCCCGGCACATAGGCCTGGCCGCCGAGCTTGCCTTCGGTGCCGACCTCGCGCGCCACGCGCGTCACTTCCGACGCGAACGACGAAAGCTGGTCGACCATCACGTTAATCGTGTTCTTCAGTTCCTGGATCTCGCCCTTGACGTCCACCGTGATCTTCTTGGACAGGTCGCCGTTGGCCACCGCGGTGGTCACTTCCGCGATATTACGCACCTGGGCGGTCAGGTTGCCCGCCATCGAGTTCACGCCGTCGGTCAAGTCCTTCCAGGTGCCGGCCACGCCCGGCACGTTGGCCTGGCCGCCGAGTTTACCTTCGGTGCCGACCTCGCGCGCCACCCGCGTGACTTCCGAGGCGAAGGAGTTCAGCTGGTCGACCATCACGTTGATGGTGTTCTTCAGCTCGAGAATCTCGCCTTTCACGTCCACCGTGATCTTCTTGGACAGGTCGCCGTTCGCCACCGCGGTGGTCACGTCGGCGATGTTGCGCACCTGGCCGGTCAGGTTGCCCGCCATCGAGTTGACCGAGTCGGTCAAGTCCTTCCAGGTGCCGGCCACGCCTTTCACCACCGCCTGGCCACCGAGTTTACCTTCGGTGCCGACCTCGCGCGCGACCCGCGTCACCTCCGATGCGAACGAGGACAGCTGGTCGACCATCACGTTGATGGTGTTCTTCAGCTCGAGAATTTCACCTTTGACGTCCACCGTGATCTTCTTGGACAGGTCGCCGTTCGCCACCGCGGTGGTCACCGCCGCGATATTACGCACCTGGCCCGTCAGGTTCGACGCCATGAAGTTGACGTTGTCGGTCAAGTCCTTCCAGGTGCCGGCCACGCCCGGCACATAGGCCTGGCCGCCGAGTTTACCCTCGGTGCCGACCTCGCGCGCCACCCGCGTCACCTCCGAGGCGAAGGAACGCAGCTGGTCCACCATGACGTTGATGGTGTCCTTCAGTTGCAGGATCTCGCCGCGCACGTCGACCGTGATCTTCTTGGACAAGTCGCCGTTGGCCACTGCGGTGGTCACCTCGGCGATATTACGCACCTGCGAGGTCAGGTTGCCCGCCATCGAGTTGACCGAGTCGGTCAAGTCCTTCCAGGTGCCGGCCACGCCCTTGACTTGCGCCTGGCCGCCCAGCTTGCCTTCAGTGCCGACCTCGCGCGCCACGCGCGTGACTTCGGACGAGAAGGACGACAGCTGCTCGACCATGGTGTTGGCCGTCATCGCCGCGCGCAGGTACTGGCCCTTGAGCGGATGGCCGTCGACTTCGAGGGCCATGGTCTGGGACAGGTCGCCTTTCGCCACCGCGCCAATGACGCGCGCCATTTCGGTGGTAGGGCGCACCAGGTCGTCGATCAGGGTGTTGACCGAGCTGATCATGGTGCTCCAGCCGCCCACCACGCCGGGCAGGTCGGCGCGCTGGGTCAGGTGGCCTTCACGGCCCACCACCCGCGAGACTTCCGTGACGGTCTCGACCATCTTCTGCTTGGTCTCGATGATGTCGTTCAGGGTATCGGCGATCTTGCCGGACACGCCGGTCCAGTCGTCAGGCATGCGTACCGAGAAATCGCCTTTTTTCAAGGCCATCAATGTGGTGAGCAGCAGCTTGACGTCCAACTGTTCGCCCATATCGGTCATGGTATTCATCGCCTGGATCCTCGTCCTGAAGGAAGTCTGTGGTTAGCCGATAGTGACGGCAAAAATGTCGTTTTTACACACACGCAAGATACAGTTCTATAGATCTAAGTCAAGCTGCGAAACAGTATCTCGGTTAGCAAATACTTGCAATTCTGAAATTTGTTACAGGTAATTCGGCGGAGGGTAGCCGATTCCCCTATGGGAGGGCGCACGATTGCAAATTGTTGTGGTTTATGCACGACAACATGCAAACTAGATAGAAGTAAATATCTTGATTGTTAATTTCTGTGAATTTGTGAACGGGGTGAACCATCTAGCATAGGGGTGTTACATCAAACTTTGCCCCCATGATTGATACCGCCTTATTACTTGATCTGATGCAGGCCAAGGATGCTTCCCACTGGAGCGCGTCCTTGTTCACCATTGCGCGGGGGCTGGGCTTCGACCAAGTACTGTTTGGCGTCGTCAATTCGCGCCATACCCGCTTCGAGTCGGCCTTCTTGCGCAGTAATTATTCCGAAAACTGGCGCGAACGCTACGACCGCAACGGCTTCGCCTACGTCGATCCGACCGTCGCCCATTGCCTGTCGAGCACGACGCCCATCGTGTGGCAGCCGCGTACCTTCGCTTCCAGCTCGCAGCAGGCCGAGCTGTACGAAGAAGCGAGCGCCCACGGCATTCGCAGCGGTGCGACCCTGCCGATCCACGGGCCGCACGGCGAATTCGGGGTGATCAGTTTCGCGTCCGACGCGCGGCCGGATGCCGCCGCACAGCGCGCGATGAACGAGGCGCTGCCGATGCTGTCGCTGGTGCGCGACTATGCGTTCGCGTCTTCCGGGCGATTCCGCGAAGAGGCGGCGCGGCCGGACGAGGCGCCGCGCCTGACGCGGCGCGAGCTGGAAGTGCTGCAGTGGGTAATGGCCGGCAAGTCCTCATGGGAGGTCGCGCGCATTACGGGCTGCTCCGAGGCCACGGTTAATTTTCACCTGGCGAATGTGCGTCAAAAATTTGACGTCAACACTCGCCAGCAGGCGGTGGTCAAGGCCATCGCCCTGGGGCTCATCACCCCTGAAGATCACCATCGCTGAGCTTACCGTTCATGTACATGCGCAAAAGAATCGACACGGGCGTCGGGATCGCGAGGCCGGTTTCAAAGCGGCTGCCGCTGGATTGGGTGACGCCGAAGCGGCCCCAGAATTTCTCCTGGCTTTCGCGCTTGGTGATGCGCAGCCGACGCAGTTCGTGCGGCGCCAGGCGTGCCGCGCCCGCGGCCTGGACCAGCTGGTTGGCCTGCAGTTCGGCTGCCAGTGCATCGCACATCAGATCGTTTGCCATGGTGGTTCCTTTCGGGGTGATGAATCAAATAATTCAGAAACTGCGTCGTTTCCAAAAGTATTGCACCGCCGATATTGCTCGCCACCTATCAATGCTGATAGTACCCAGCTTACCCGATTTGCATGACGCTTTCATGCGTAGTGCATATTACTTGAACCGATTTTCTCAACGAGGAGGGGGTTGGCAATGAGCATGCAAATCACGATCGCGCCACGACGCGCATTCGCATCGAAAGAGCTGTGGGAAATGCATACGCTGCGCGCGAAGGTGTTCCGCGGGCGGCTGGGATGGGAAGTGCCGGTGCTGTCCGGCATGGAGATCGATGGCTACGACGCGCTCGAGCCGCGCTATATGCTCATGCGCGACGGCGAGACGCTGCGCGGCTGCTGGCGCCTGCTGCCAACCGAGGGACCGTATATGCTCAAGGATTCCTTCCCCCAGCTACTCGACGGCCAGGAGGCGCCGAGCGACCCGCATATCTGGGAGCTGTCGCGCTTCGCGATCGAGACCGAAGGGGCCGGCAGCTACGGTTTCTCGGAGATGACGATGGAGTCGATCGCGGCCATCATCGGCCACGCCCATGAGCGCGGCCTGTCGCGCTACGTCACCGTCACCACCACCGCGATCGAGCGCATGCTGCGCCGGGCCGGCGTGGTCACCACCCGCATCGGGGCGCCGCAGGCGGTCGGGATCGAGACCGCAATCGCCCTCTATGTGGAAATCGAGCCGACCTGGGAAGCGCTGTTCGCCAGGCGGCTCGCGTCCTGACCCGGGTAAGGAATTACACGGGGTGCGCGCCCAGTTGCCGCAGCAGGAAGGTGTAGGTCAGCGCCACCATCCGCGCGGTCTGGGCGTTGTCGGCGGCGCCGGCATGGCCGCCCTCGGTGTTTTCCCAGTACAGCACGTCGTGTCCCTGGTCCAGCATGCGCGCCGCCATCTTGCGCGCATGCGCGGGATGGACGCGGTCGTCGCGGGTCGAGGTGGTGAACAGCACGCGCGGGTAGCGCTCGCCGGGCCGGACGTTGTGGTACGGCGAGTAGCGGGCCAGGTAAGACCAGTCGTCGGCATCGTCCGGGTCGCCGTATTCGCCCATCCACGAGGCGCCGGCCAGCAGCAGGTGGTAGCGCCGCATGTCCAGCAGCGGCACCTGGCACACCACGGCGCCGAACAGGTCGGGACGCTGGGTCAGCGCCGCGCCGACCAGCAGGCCGCCATTGCTGCCGCCCATGATGCCCAGCTGTTGCGGCGTGGTGACGCCGCGCGCAATCAGGTCCTGGCCGACGGCGATGAAGTCATCGAATGCGCGCTGGCGGTGCTGGCGCAGGGCCGCCTGGTGCCAGCGCGGGCCGAACTCGCCGCCGCCGCGGATATTGGCCAGCACATAGGTGCCGCCTTGTTCGAGCCAGGCGGCGCCGGTCATGCCGCTGTAGAAGGGTTTGAGCGACACCTCGAAGCCGCCGTAGCCGTACAGCAGGGTCGGATTGGATGCGCCATTTTTGACGCCGCGACGGGTGACGACGAAGTAGGGCACGAGCGTGCCGTCGCCGGAGGTCGCCGTGTGCTGGCTCACGTCGTAGGGTTCGGCCTCGAAGTAGGCCGGCATTGCCTTGAGCGGCTCGCGATCGTCGCGGCCGGCATGCATCAGGTACAGCGTGGTCGGATGCAGGAAATCGGTCACGGTCAGGAAGTAGTCGTCCGAGTGGTCCGAGTCCAGGGCAGATACGCCCAGCGAACCGATGCCGGGCACGGCGACCTCGCGCCGGACCCATCCCCCATCCTCATGGCGCAATTCGACGATGCGGTTCTTGACGTTGTCGAGCACCGTCAGCAGCAGGCGGCTGTTGGTGGCCGCCACGCCGTCCAGCGAGGTCGATGGGGTCGTCGCGAACAGCACCTCGAAGGCGCGGCTGCCCGCCACGAAGGCGTCGAAGCCGGTCGCGAGCAGGGCGCCCTGGGGATAGGTCACGCCGTCGACCGTCCAGTCCGAGCGCAGCTCGATCACGAGCTGGTCGCGCAGGGCGAAGGCGCTGGCGTCGACCGGCTTGTCGATCCTGAGCAACCCGTCGCCGCGGCGCCAGAACAGTTCACTGGTATAGAAATCGATCTGGCGCAGCACGAAGGCGCGTTCCCAGCCGGGGCTGTTGTCCTGATAGCCGGACGCCGCCATGTCGCCCGGCGCCGCCTCGTACACGGTGGTGGCCGCCGCCAGCGGCGTGCCGCGCTTCCACTCCTTGACGATGCGCGGATAGCCCGATTCGCTCAGGCTGCCGGGGCCGAAGTCGGTGCCGACGAACAGGGTGTCGCGGTCGATCCACGATACGTCGCTCTTCGCTTCCGGCAGCGTGAAGCCGTCGGCCACGAAGCCCGGCAGCGCCAGGTCGAATTCGCGCACCACCTTGGCGTCGCCGCCGCCACGCGACAGCAGTATCAAACAGCGCAGGCAGCGCGTGGCATCGGGCTCGAGCCAGGAGACGCCGGCCCAGACCCAGTTTTCATTCTCCGCGCGCGCCAGCGCATCGAGGTCGAGCACCGTCTCCCAGTTCGGCGCCGGCTTGCGGTACTCGGCCAGTGTGGTGCGGCGCCAGATGCCGCGCACGTGGCTCGCGTCGCGCCAGAAGTTGTAGCACCAGCCGCCATGCACGCCGACGTAGGGAATCTTGTCGCTCGAATCGAGGATGCCCTTCAGGCGTTCGCGCAGCGGCGCGAAGCGCGGATCGGCTTCCAGTTCGGTTTCGGTGGCCGCGTTGCGCGCGGCGACCCAGGCGCGGGATTCTGCGGTGTCGATCTGTTCCAGCCACAGCCAGGGATCGTCGTGGTGTTGCATGCTGTCCTCATCAGTATCACGCCGGCGCGGCGCGCCGATATACTAGCAATTTTGTGTAGCGGCCACCGTCCGCCAGGGAAAGCATGAAGCGCTTGAGCATGCCAGGAATTGACGCCATCGAAGCCGCTTGCGCGCGCCTGGGCCGGCCCTTCGTGCTGTGGGGCGGCGGCATCGCGCTGTCGCTGGCGATCGGCCTGCTGCTGCACGCGGTGGCCGGCGCCGCCATCGAGGACGCGGCCAAGGGCCGCTTCGAACACGCGGCGCAGGCGGCGCGCGAACGGATCGACGCTGCGCTTGCCTCGTATGGCAGCGCGGCGCGTTCCCTGGCCGCGCTGCATGCGGCCGGCGGCGGCGACACCGTGCCCGACCGTGCGTCTTTCCACCGCTACGTCGCCGCGCTCGACCTGCCGTCCAACTTCCCGGCGATCGAGGGCGTGAGCTATGCCGCCCACGTGCGCGAAGACGAGCGCGAAACCTTCATCGCCGCCATGCGCGCCGACCGCAGCGTCGATGCGCGCGGCTACCCCGACTTCACGATCTTCCCGGCCGGCCGCCGTCCCTGGTACGAGGTGATCGCCTACCAGTTCCCGATCGACCAGCCGAGCCGCCGGCTCGGCTTCGACATGGCCGCCAGGCCGGTCGTCGCCCGCGCCCTGGAGCAGGCGCGCGACAGCGGCGGCATGAGCGCCTCCGGCCAGCCGGTATTCCTGCGCGAGCCCAAGCCCCATTACGCGCTCGGGATGCGCGTGCCGGTCTATCGCGGCGGCGTGACGCCGCTGGGCGTCGAGGCGCGCCGCGCCGCCTATCTCGGCTCGTTCGGGATCGCCTTCTCGGTGCCGGACCTGGTGGAAAACGCACTGGCCGCGCCTGGCGCCCAGCCGCTCGCGGTCAGCATCTATGGCGCGACCCAGCCGGGGGACCTCCTGCTGCACGGCCCGGACGTGCGGCGCACGCCGCCGGCGCCCGGGGAGCACTTCGCCCTGGCGCTGGACGTGAACTTCGCCGGCAGCCGGTGGCTGGCGCATTTCTCGGCGCCCCGGGCCGCCATGCTGGCCGGGCTCGATCCCTGGCTGCCGATGGCGGGGCTGGCCTTCGGCTTTGCCGCGACCCTGCTGGTGTATGGCCTGTTCCTGGCCCAGTACCGCTCGCGGCGCGCCGCCGACGAGCAGCGCCTGCTGCTCGACACGGTGCTGGACAACC
The DNA here is from genome assembly GCF_057657035.1 of Massilia sp. Soil_C_3. Taxonomy (NCBI): domain Bacteria; kingdom Pseudomonadati; phylum Pseudomonadota; class Betaproteobacteria; order Burkholderiales; family Oxalobacteraceae; genus Massilia; species Massilia sp. Soil_C_3. The sequence continues at coordinate 242,596 of NZ_JBDGJG010000008.1, read as the reverse complement.
TGGACGCCGAGGTCTACCTGAAGGATGGGTTGCGCCGCATCCGCTACCTCAATGCCAAGGGCGCCACGAGCCTCGGGCGACCGGCGGCGGAGCTGATCGGCCGGCGCGACGTCGAGGCCATGGGCCGCGCCCTGGCCGATGCCGCCTGGGAGCTCGATCGCGCGGTGTTGCACGACGGCCGCCGCAGCAGCGCCCAGGTGGCGCAGTCGGCGCCGGGCGGCGCGCCGCGCCAGTTGTGGACGGTGCGGGTGCCGATGCAGGTCGACGAGGAAGCGGCCGTGCTGTGCGTGGCGACCGACGTCACCGAGCTGCACCGCCTGAAGGCACGCGCCGACGCCGCCAGCAAGGCCAAGAGCGACTTCCTGTCGAATATGAGCCACGAGATCCGCACCCCGATGAACAGCATCATCGGCATGACCCACCTGGCGCTGCAGGCCGCACCCGACGCGCGCCAGCGCGACTACCTCGAGAAGATCTACCACTCGGGCCAGCACCTGCTGGGCATCATCAACGACATCCTCGATTTCTCCAAGATCGAGGCCGGCATGCTGGAACTGTCGCGGGTGTGCTTCATGCTCGACGCCCTGATGCGCAACGTCGAGGCGCAGTTGGGCACGGCGGCGGTGGCCAAGGGCCTGGGCTTCGACATCGAGATCGATCCGGTCCTGATGCGGCCCCTGTGCGGCGACTCGCTGCGGCTGGAACAGGTGCTGCTCAATTTCGCCGGCAATGCCGTCAAATTCTCCGAGCGCGGCCGGATCACGCTGCGTGCGCGCCTGGCGCGCGCCTTCGGTCCCGAAGTGCTGGTGCGCTTCGAGGTTCAAGACCGCGGCATCGGCATCGAGGCGGCCGCGCAGCCCCACCTGTTCACGCCGTTCCAGCAGGCCGACCAGTCGGCCACGCGGCGCCACGGCGGCACCGGCCTGGGCCTGGCCATCAGCCGCCAGCTGGCCGAGCTGATGGGCGGCGAGGTCGGGGTGGTCAGCACGCTGGGCGAGGGCAGCACCTTCTGGTTCACGGCGCGCCTGGCCCTGGACGATGCCGGCGGCGGGCGTTCGGGAGGCATGCTCGGCGCGGGCCTCGGCGCCGCGCCGGCCCCGGCCCAGGCGCGCCTGGACGACTGCGCGGTGCTGCTGGTCGAGGACAATGCCTTCAACCAGCAGGTTGCGCGCGAGTTGCTGGAACAGTCCGGCGCCGCGGTCGAGGTAGCCAACAACGGCCAGGAAGCGCTGGCGGCGATGGCGGATAAACGTTTCGACTGCGTGCTGATGGACGTGCAGATGCCGGTCATGGACGGGCTGGAAGCGACCCGCCGCATCCGCCGCGATCCGGCCTTGCGCGACACCTTGGTGGTGGCGATGACGGCCAATGCCGGCGTCGACGACCGCGCGCGCTGCCTGGCCGCCGGCATGAACGAATTCCTGACCAAGCCGGTGGTGCCGGAACTGCTGGCCGCCACCATCGCGCGCTGCCTGGGCCGGACCACGGCCCCGGTGGCCGACATCGCGATGGCGGGGCCCGGGCAGCGGGCGCCGGGATCCGCCGCCGCGGAAGGCCAGGGCGGGCAGGGTGGGCAGGCAGAGGTGCTCGACCTGGCCAGCCTGGCCAGCACGGCCGGCGGCGACACCGAGCGGATGCGTAAATATGTCTTCCTGTTCCTAGATACCGCACGCGACAACCTGGCGGGGATCGACAGCGCCCTGGCCGGCGGCGACCTGACCCATACCGCGAGCCTGGCGCATCAACTGAAGTCGGCCGCGCGCGCGATCGGCGCCGTCAGCTTCGGCGCCATCTGCGAAGACCTCGAGGCGCAACCGAAGCGGGCGCCGCGCCTGGGCGCGGCCGGCACCGCCCAGGCCCGGGCGCTGGCGGCGCGCCTGCGCGCACTATTGATCCGGATCGAACGCGAAGTGTCGACCCAATTCGGCAGCAGGGACGGCGAGATGCGCTGAGCGCAGGAGCATCCTGCCGCCCTACCGCGGGCGGCCCAAACACGGTATGCTGTGGACCCGAACGTTCGAGCTTCACGCATGCCTTCCCCCATCACTCCCGGCCTCCTGATCCTCCATGGCAACCAGATGGAGCTGCTGCGCAGCGCCGTGTTCGACTGGCTGCGCAACCGTCCGCTGGGCCCCCTGGAAGAAGAGATCTTCCTGGTGCAGTCCAACGGCGTGGCCGAATGGCTCAAGATCGCGCTGGCCGAGGAGAACGGCGTGTGCGCCGCCACCAAGGTGGCGCTGCCGGCGCGCTTCATGTGGGAAGCCTATCGCGGCATGCTGGGCCGCGAGCGGGTGCCCAGCCGCGCGCCGTTCGACAAGGATCCGCTCACCTGGCGCCTGATGCGCCTGTTGCCCACCTTGCTGCAAGAGGATGGCTACGAGCCGCTGGCGCGTTTCCTGGCCGATGGCGATGCCGAGCGCCGCCTGCAGCTGGCCGAACGGGTGGCCGACCTGTACGACCAGTACCAGGTCTACCGCGCCGACTGGCTGGACGACTGGGCCGCGGGCCGCGACCAGCTGCGCCGCGCCGCCGGCGACCCAGTGCCGCTGGCGCCGGACCAGCGCTGGCAAGCCTGCCTGTGGCGCGCCGTGCACGCCAGCCTGGACGAGTCGCAGCGCGATAGCGGTCGCGCCACCATTCATCAGCAATTCCTTGCCGCGATCGAGGCCGGCCAGGCGCCTGCCGGCCGCCTGCCGCGCCGGGTAGTGCTGTTCGGGATGTCGACCCTGCCTTACCAGACCCTGCAGGCGATCGCCGCGCTCGCGCGCCACACGCAAGTGCTGTTCGCGGTGCCGAACCCGTGCCGCTTCTATTGGGGCGACATCATCGACGGCCGCGACCTGCTCAAGGCCGCGCGCCGCCGCCAGCCGCAGCGCAACGGCGTCGACCTGGGCGCCATCCCGATCGAGGAACTGCACGCGCACAGCCACCCGCTGCTGGCGAGCTGGGGGCGCCAGGGCCGCGACTTCGTGCGCATGCTGGACGAATTCGACAACCAGGATCGGGGCGAAGATACGGATGCGCCGCTGCGGGTCGACCTGTTCGCCGACGAGGATGGCGCGACCCTGCTGGGCCAAGTCCAGGCCGCGGTGCGTGACCTGCTGCCGCTGTCCGAACATCCGCGAGTGCCGCCGGCGCCGGGCGAGCGCTCGATCGAATTCCACGTCACCCACAGCGTGCAGCGCGAGGTCGAAGTCCTGCACGACCAATTGCTGTCGTGGTTCGAGCAAGACCCGAGCCTGCGGCCGCGCGACGTGGTGGTGATGGTGCCCGACATCGACGCCTTCTCGCCGGCGATCCACGCCGTGTTCGACCAGCATCGCCAGCGCGACTTGCGCCGCATCCCGTTCGAGATCGGCGATATGCGCGACCGCAGCGTCAATCCGCTGCTGGTGTCGCTCGAATGGCTGTTGCGCCTTCCGCAGCAGCGCTGCCGTCAGAGCGAGGTGCGCGACCTGCTGGACGTGCCGGCCGTGGCGCGCCGCTTCGGCCTGGGCGACGACGACCTGGCCACCCTCGGCCGCTGGATCGAAGGCGCCGGCGTGCGCTGGGGCCTCGACCATGAACACCGCGCAGGCCTGGGCCTGGGCATGGCCGGCGAACAGAATGCCTGGATCTTCGGCGTGCGGCGAATGCTGCTCGGCTACGCCAGCGGCGCCGGCGCCAGCTTCGCCGACATCGAGCCCTATGCAGAAGTCGGCGGGCTGGATGCGGCGCTGGCCGGCGCGCTGGCGCAGCTGGTCGATTGCCTGCTCACGTGGCGCGCCCGGCTCGACACGCCGCGCACGCCGGCGGCGTGGGGCGAGGCGGCGCGTGAGATGCTGTCATGCTTCTACGCCGCCAGCGACGAAGCCGACCGCCTCACCCTGCAAAGCCTGAACGAAGGCTTGCAGTGCTGGCTCGAGACCTGCGACTCCGCCGGCTTCGATGAACCGGTGCCGCTGGCGGTGCTGCGCGAAGCCTGGATGAGCGAGCTTGACCAGCCGACCCTGAACCACCAGTTCGTCTCGGGCGGCGTAACGTTCTGCACCCTGATGCCGATGCGCGCGGTGCCGTTCCGCGTGGTGTGCCTGCTGGGCATGAACGACGGCGACTTCCCGCGCCGCGCGCGCCAGGCCGATTTCGACCTGCTGGCGCTGCCGGGCATGGCGCGCCCCGGCGACCGTTCGCGCCGCGACGACGACCGCTACCTGATGCTCGAAGCCCTGCTGGCGGCGCGCGACAAGTTCTATGTGAGCTGGGTGGGCCGCAATGTGCGCGACAACAGCGAGCAGCCGCCATCGGTGCTGGTGTCGCAGCTGCGCGACTATCTGAAAGAGGGCTGGGACCTGGACTTGCATGCGCTGACGACCGAACACGCGCTGCAGCCTTTCAGCCGCGTCTATTTCCAGCAGGGCGGCTTGCTGACCTATGCCGGCGAATGGCGCCTGGCCCACGGCGCCGAGCGGCTGGAAGCGGGCGACGCCTTGCCGGCCTACGAGCTGGAGTCCGACTTCGTGCTCAAGCTGGGCGAGCTGGCCAGCTTCTTGCGCCAGCCCGCGCGCTACTTCTTCCGCCGCCGCCTGGGCGTGGTATTCGCCGACGCTGCCCAGGTCGGAGAAGACGAGGAACCGTTCGCGCTCGACGCGCTCGAGCGCTACCAGATCGAGGACCACCTGCTCGACGACAGCGGCGAGCCCGAGGAGCTGCACGAGGTGCGCGCCACGCTGGCCACGCGCGCCGGGCGGCTGGCGCGAGAGGGCGTGCTGCCGATCGGGCTGATGGGCCGCATGTGGCAGGAGCAGCTGGTCGAGAGCCTGGCGCCGGTGCGCACCGAGTGGCTGCGCCTGGGTGCGCGCTTTCCCGAGACGGCGCCCAAGCAGGCGCTCAGCCTGGAACTGCACGGCATCCCGCTCGACGACTGGATCGACCGCCTCAGGAGCAAGAACAGCAATGGCGAACACACCGCCTGGCTGATGCAGCTGTCCTCGAAGGTGCTGGACCGCAACGGGCGCCCACGTGGCGACAAGCTGATCGCGCCGTGGCTGCGCCAGTTGGGCAGCGCCGCGGCCGGCCATCCGGTGGCCGGCTACCTGGTCGCGCGCGACGCGGTGCTCGAGATGGCGCCGCTGGCCGAGGAGGAGTCGCTGCAGATCCTGGGCGACCTGGTGCGCCTGTGGCGCGCCAACCTGAACGCCCCGCTGCCGGTGGCCTGCCGCACCGCGCTGGCGCAGCTGGCAGACGGCGACCCGCGCGCCACCTATGACGGCGGCTTCGAGCTCAGTGGAGAAGTGGACGACCTGTGCCTGGCGCGCTTGTGGCCCGATTTTGAGGCGCTGCGCGCCGCCGGCGGCTGGCCCGACCTGGCCGAAGAATTGTATGGACCGCTGGCGCGCTGGATGGATGGCGCCGTCACGATCAAGGAGTTGTCCGCATGAGCAGCAAACTCGAAGCGATCCGGTTCCCGCTGCACGGTTCGCGCCTGATCGAGGCGTCGGCCGGCACCGGCAAGACCTGGACCATCGCCGCCCTCTACGTGCGCCTGGTGCTGGGCCATGGCGGCCAAGACGCCTTCGTGCGGCCGTTATTGCCGTCTGAAATCCTGGTGATGACCTTCACCCGGGCCGCCACGCGCGAGCTGTCCAATCGCGTGCGCGAACGGTTGGTGCAGGCGGCGGCCTATTTTCGTGGCGAGCTTGACGCCGACGATCCTTATCTCGACGAGCTGGCCGAGTCCTATGCGCCGGGCAGCGAGCGCAGCGTCGCCGCCCACCGCCTGATGCTGGCCGCCGAGACGATGGACGAGGCGGCGATCTTCACCATCGACGCCTGGTGCCAGCGCATGCTGCGCGAGCACGCCTTCGACAGCGGCAGCCTGTTCGACGAAGAACTGGTGAGCGACGAGCGCATGCTGTTCGAGGACGCCGCCCACGATTACTGGCGCCAGCACGTTTATCCGCTCAATGCGCAGAACCTGGCTGTCGTGCTGGATACCTGGAGCGACGTCGAGGCGCTCAAGGCCAGCGTGCGCGAGCTGGTGCACCGCGGGCCGCTCTTGGGCGAGGTGGAGCGCGCGCCGCTGGGCCAGCTGGTGACGCGCCTGGCCCAGGTCCAGCGCGACGAGCTGGCACGCCTGAAGCACGGCTGGATCGAGCGCGCCGACGCCATGGAGCGCTGGATCGCCGGCCACCGCGAACGCGCGCCCAAATGCTTCAACGGCAACAAGATGCGCGCCGATTCGCTGGTCAAGTGGTTCGAGGCGCTGCGCGCCTGGGCCGCGGACCCGGCGCGGCATATGCCCGACCTGAGCGACACCGCCTGGCGGCGCCTGACCCCGGACGGCATCGTGGACGCCTTCAGCAAGGACTTCAGCGCCGACGTCCCGGCCTGCTTCGACGGCACCGCCGCGCTGCAACAGGCGCTGGCGGCGATCGATCCGATCGCCCATGCGCTGCTGCGCCATGGGGCCGGCCACATCGGCGCGCGCATGCAGGAACTCAAGCGCCGCAACCGCCAGTTCGGCTTTGCCGACATGCTCGAGCGCCTCAAGCTGGCGCTGGAAGGCGAAAACGGCGCGGCGCTGCGCGAACGCATCGTGGGTCAGTATCCGGTGGCCATGGTCGACGAATTCCAGGACACCTCGCCCGACCAGTACCGCATCTTCGACCAGTTGTACCGGGTAGGCGACAACGATCCGCAGCAAGGGCTGTTCCTGATCGGCGACCCCAAGCAGTCGATCTATGGCTTTCGTGGCGCCGACATCCACAGCTACCTGTCCGCGCGGCGCGCCACCAGCGGCCGTCACTACCAGCTCGACACCAATTACCGTTCGACGGCGGCGCTGGTGGGGGCGGTCAATGCACTGTTCCTGCACGCCGAGGGCGGCGACGGTCGGCCCGGCCATGCGGCGGCGGCCTTTCGCTTCCGGCGCGGCCACGACAATCCCTTGCCGTTCGACGCGGTCCGGGCGCGCGGCCACAGCAAGCGCCTGATCGGAATCGGAGGAGATGCGGACGGCGACGGCGAAATCGAGGCGCTGGCCGTGTGCACCACCGGCCGCGACGACCTCAATGCCGAGGACTATCGCAGCTTCTTCGCCCACCACTGCGCCGAGCACATCGTGCGCCTGCTGAACGACGAGCGGGTCGGATTCCAGGATGAGGAAGACGGCAGTTTCCGTCGGTTGATGCCGGCCGATATCGCGATCCTGGTGCGCGACCGGCGCGAGGCTGCCGCGGTGCGCCAGGCGCTGGTGCGGCGCAAGGTGGCCAGCGTCTACCTGTCCGACAAGGATTCGGTCGTCGAGAGCGAGGAGGCGGCCGACGTGCTGCGCTGGCTGTACGCGGTCGCCAATCCGCTGGACGGCGCCTTGGCGCGCGCCGCCTTCGCCACCCGCACCGCGGGGCTGCCGATGGGCGAACTGGCCCGGCTGTCGAGCGACGAGCTGGCGTGGGAGCGGCGGGTAGAGCAACTGAAAACCCTGCACGGCGCCTGGCAGCGCCGCGGCGTGCTGGCCATGCTGCGCACCTTCATCCACGAACTCGAGTTGCCGGCGCGCCTCTTGGCCGAAGCGGGCGGCGAACGGCGCCTGACCAATCTGCTGCACCTGGCCGAACTGCTGCAAGAGGCCAGCGCCCAGCTCGAGGGCGAGCAGGCCCTGATCCGCTGGTTCGCCGAGCAGATCGAGGGGCTGGGCGCCAGTGGCGACGAGCGCGTGCTGCGCCTGGAAAGCGACGCCGAGCTGGTCAAGGTGGTGACGGTGCACAAGTCGAAAGGCCTCGAGTATCCGCTGGTGTATCTGCCGTTCGCGGTGACCGCGCGCGCGACCAACCGCCGCAACCGCGCCTTCTTCGAATACGTGGACGACGAAGGCAGCCGCCACCTCGACCTGGCGCTGTCCGACGAAGCGCTGGAAGCGGTCGACCGCGCCCGCATCGAGGAAGACCTGCGCCTGCTGTACGTGGCCCTGACCCGGGCGCGCTACTTCCTGTGGCTGGGCGCGGCGGCGGTGGCCGGCACGCGCAAGGGCGAGAACCGGCTGCACGAATCGGCGCTCGGCTACCTGCTGGCCGGCGGCGCGCCGATCCCGGCCGACCGATTGCGCGACCATTTCGCCGCGGTCGCCGGCACTGGCGGCGGCATTGTCTTGAACGAGCTCGAGCCGGAAGAAGGCATCACCATGCTGGCGCGCCAGGATGTGCGTCCCGAACTGCTTGAGGCGCCGGTGTACCGCGCCGACTTCGAGAAGGACTGGTCGATCGGCTCGTTCACCTCATTGACCCGGCATGCGGTGGCACCGCCGCCGACGCCGATGCGGGCCCAGGAACAGACCTTGCTGGAAGAAGCGCCGCAGGTGCCGCAGCCGCCGCGCATCGAAGACGTCGCCTGGCACCGCTTCCCGCGCGGCTCGGTGCCGGGCAACTTCATGCACGAACAACTCGAATGGCTGGCGCGCGAGGGCTTCGACTGCCTCGACCAGCCCCATTGCGAGACGCGGCTGGTGCAGCGCATCGAGCGCGCCGGCTGGGGTAACCGGCTCGACGACGCGCTGACCTGGCTGCGCGCGATCGTCGACACGCCGCTGCCGCCGCTGGGCGCCGCGCTGCGCGATCTGCAGGGCGTGCTGCCCGAGATGGAATTCTGGTTCCCCAGCGAGCGCCTCGAACTGCCCGCGCTGGACCAGTTGTGCCGCACGCACCTGCTTAACGGTATCGAGCGGCCGGTCTTGCCCGAGCGCGAGCTGCACGGCATGCTCAAGGGCTTCGCCGACCTGGTGTTCGAGCACGAAGGGCGCTACTGGGTGCTCGACTACAAGACCAATGCGCTGGGGACGGGCGATGCCGCCTACAGCCAGGCGGCGATGGAGGCCGGCATGGCCGAACACCGCTACGAGATCCAGGGCAGCATCTACCTGCTGGCGCTGCACCGCCTGCTGCGCGCGCGCCTGGGCGAGGATTACGAGCCCGAATACCAGCTGGGCGGCGCGATCTTCATGTTCCTGCGCGGGATCGCCAATCCGGACACGCGCGGCTGCTGCGTGCTGGCGCCCGACCTGGAGCTGCTGGACGGACTCGAAAAATTGCTGGACAAGGAAAAGCATGGGCAAGACTGACTTCGATAGCGCAGCCTTGTGGCACGAGATCGGCACGCTGACCGAGGCGGGCGAGCTGCGCCGCCTGTCGAGCGCTTTCGCGCGCTTCATCGCCGAGTTGGGGGCTGCGCCGCCACCGCTGGTGCTGGCCGCGGCCATCCTGTCCGAGCTCGAAGGCCATGGCCACAGCTGCGTCCAGCTGACCGACCTGGCGACGAGCGCCGCGACCCTGCTGGGCTGGAGCGAGGAGCAATGGGTGCAGCTGGCGAGCGCCGCGGCGCCGCTGCCGCGGGGCGTGGCGGGCTGGAGGAAGCTCCTGGCCAGCTGTGAGCAGGTATGGGTGCGCGAGGAATTCGACTACGACCAGCCGCTGGTGCTGGACGGCGAGCGCCTGTACCTGCGCCGCTATTGGCGCGACGAGACGCAGGTCGCGCGCGCCGTGCGCGAACGCGCCGAGGCGACCCACCCGGTGGACACAAACCTGGTGCGCGCCTGGCTCGACAAGCTGTTCGTGGCGGCGCCGGGCGCCGCGCAGCCAGACTGGCAAAAGCTGGCCTGCGCCGTGGCCCTGCGCGGGTCGGTCGCGATCATCACGGGCGGCCCTGGCACCGGCAAGACCTATACGGTGGCGCGCCTGCTGGCGCTGCTGTTCGCGACCGCGCCGGATGCCGGGCGCCAGCGGGTGGCCCTGGCCGCGCCGACCGGCAAGGCGGCCGCGCGCCTGAAGCAGTCGATCGACAAGGCCCTTGGCGAACTGGCCGACCGCGTGGGCGCCGAGCTGCCGCTGCGCGACCTGACCGCGCGCATGGGCGCCGCGCGCACCCTGCACAGCCTCCTCGGGGCGCGGCCCGACACCCGCGCCTTTGCCCACCACCGCGGCAATCCGCTCGACGTCGATGTGTTGATCGTCGACGAAGCCTCGATGGTGCACCTGGAGATGATGGCCAGCCTGCTCGACGCGCTGCCGGCCGGCGCCACCCTGATCCTGCTGGGGGACAAGGACCAGCTGGCCTCGGTGGAGGCGGGCGCGGTGCTGGGCGACCTGTGCCACGACGCGCAGGCCGGCAACTACGACGCGGACACCATCGGCTATGTGGGGGCGGCCAGCGGCGAGACGATTCCCGCCGAGTACGCGGGCGAGGGCGGGCCGCTGGCCCAGCAGACCGTGATGCTGCGCCACAGCCGCCGCTTCGGCGGTCCGATCGGCCAGCTGGCGCTGGCCGTCAATGCCGGCGACATGGCGCGCGCCGGGGAAGTCCTGCGCTCCAGCCCGGAGGGCGTGCGCTGGATCGAGCACGCGCAACCGTCCCAGTTGCTGCAACTGGCGCATGCCGGCTACGCCCCTTACCTCGAATTGCTCAAGGGCGGCACGGCGGGCGACGAGGACTGGGTACGCCAGGTGCTGCAGAGCTTCGAGACCTTCCGCATCCTGTGCGCGGTGCGCGATGGCGAGTGGGGCGTGTCGGGCCTGAACGAGGCGATCGAGAAGCGCCTGGAGGCCGGCGGCCTGCTGCGCCGCGGCGCCGAATGGTATGCGGGCCGGCCGGTGATGGTGACCCGCAACGACTATTCGACCGGCGTGTTCAACGGCGACATCGGCGTGACCCTGGCCGACCCGGCGCGTCCTGGTGCGCAGCGGGTCTATTTTTTAGAAGGCGACAAGGTGCGCAGCGTGCTGGCCACGCGCCTGCGCAATGTGGAGACGGCGTTCGCGATGACGGTGCATAAATCGCAAGGCTCGGAGTTCCGCCACACGGTGCTGGCGCTGCCGCGCGAGAGCAACGCCATCCTGACGCGCGAGCTGGTCTACACCGGCATCACGCGCGCCAGCCGTGAATTTACGCTGGTGACCCCGAGCGCCGACGTGCTGCGCGAGGCGATCGCCAGCCGTACCCACCGCACCAGCGGCTTGCGCGAGCTGGTGGCCTAGGAGAACGCCATGCGCCTTGCCGCATCCTTGCTGTTGTTCTGCCTCGGATCGGTCGGAGCGCCGGTCGCGCCGGCGTCGTCGCGCGCGCCGCTCGATGGCGAGCGGATCGTATCCGCGACGGTCGTCCTGTATCCATCCGGGATCTATCCGCGCGCGCCGCTGACCGAGTCGGGGCTGGCGCGGCAAGGCTGCACTTTCACGACGACCGGGGATAGCGCCCGGCACGTGGCGCTGGCCGGCATCCTGAACCGGCGCCTGGCGGACGGTCCTGAGGGCGATGGCTTCCCGAACCACCTGCGCAATCTCGTCTACCTGCAGCTGCGCGACGGCAGCAGGCTGCGTTACACCTTTACCGATGAGTACGATGCGCAAGGCCGCGTGTATGGCTGGGTCGACAGCTACGCGGGCGACGGCCGGCCGCTGGTGGCCGGCCGGGAGCTGCTGTTCGACTTGCGTGACTGGGCCGCAAGTGTGCCCGACAGGAAGAACTTCAGGACGGAATGCATGGCGAAGACCGTCTGGCCGCCCGGGTCCCAGGTGGCGCCACCCCAATGACAAAGAGGCCTTGCGGCCTCTTTGTCATTGGGACGATGCAACCTTAGTCGCGGCGCTTGCGCGTCGCCTTGACCTTGGCCGAGGCGCGCTTCTTGGTCGCCTTGGCTTTCGAGCCCTTCGACTTGGCGCGGGCCTTGGCCTTAGAGCTGCCGGCGCTGGCCTTGATGCGCGGGCCACCCGCGGCGCGCGCCACCCTGGCCACCGGCTCGTCGCCCGTGATGAAGCGGCGGATGTTCAGCGCATCCATGACGCGCGCCGACGAGGCGTTAGCATTGAGCAGCACCAGCGTCGCCTTCTTGCCGGCGGCGGTGATGTTCATGATCAGGCAGCGGCCGGCTTCGTTGGTGAAGCCGGTCTTGGACAGGCCGACGTCCCAGCCCTTGGCGCCGACCAGACGGTTGGTATTGCGGTATTCGACGCCGCGGCCGTTGATGTCGATGATTTCGCGGGTCTCGGTCGTCATGCGCACGATTTCCGGATAGCGGGTCGAGGCCGACGCCATCTTGACCAGGTCGGCCGCGTTCGAGCGGTTGTGCGGCGACAGGCCGGTCGGCTCTTCGATCTCGGTCTGGCTCATGCCCAGCGCGCGGATCTTGCGGCGCACGGCGGCCTTGAAGCCCTCCTTGCCGCCCGGGAAGGTGCGGGCGAGGGCGGCGGCGGCGCGGTTATCCGACGACATCAGGGCCAGGTGCAGCACGTCGCGGCGCGCAATGCTGGCGCCGACCGGCACGCGCGAGCTGCTGAACTTGACGCGATCGACGTCTTCACGGTCGATCTCGATCATCTCGTCCATGTCGAGCTTGGCGTCGAGCACGACCATTGCCGTCATCAGCTTGGTGAGCGAGGCAATCGGCACGACCGCATCGGCATTTTTCTCAAGCAGGATCTTGCCGGTCTCGTCTTCCACGACGAGCACCGATTGCGAACCGAACGGCACGGCGAATGCCGCAGCCGAAAAGGTCATCAGGACCGTTGCGAACAGTTTCTTGATCATTATTTGTATGAAATCTGGGTTGAAGTTGAACGTCGGGGCGCCAGGCGGCGCAGGATCAACATCTATCTCTAGGGCAACTAGAGTAAGGACAATATCATCCATCCCAGCTGCATGTCTATGGCGCACAAGCAAATTCCCCTATGGGAAGCCATTTTTTGTCGGAAATGTGACGCAGGTAATGCGCAAGATTAACAACTCATGTCACATAGAAATGTCGAGTGACTAATTTGTGTGCATATCAAACAAAACAGCCCTGCGCAGGGCAGGGCTGTTCGGTATCAAGCCGGATTTACTTGGCCTGGTAGATCTTGTCGAACTCTCCGCCATCGTTGAAGTGGCGCTTCTGGGCCGCGGTCCAGCCGCCGAACACCTCGTCCACGGTGAACAGGTTGATCGGCTTGTAGTTGGCCGCATACTTCTTCATGACCGTTTCCGAGCGCACGCGCATGAAGTGCTTGGCGCCGATTTCCTGGCCCGCCGGCGTGTACAGGAAGTTCAGGTAGGCGGTGGCCGGCTGGCGCACCTTGAGGCGATCGACCACCTTGTCGACCACGGCCACCGGCGATTCGGCCAGGATCGAGCTGGTCGGATAGATCACTTCGAAATCGTTGCCGAATTCCTGGCGCACCATGCTGACTTCGTTCTCGAAGGTCACCAGCACGTCGCCGATCTGGCGCTGGGTGAAGGTGGTGGTCGCGGCGCGGCCGCCGCCGTCCAGGATCGGCACGTTCTTGAAGATCTTCGCGACCAGGTCGCGCGCCTGCGCTTCACTGCCGCCTTTCTTGATCACCGAGCCCCAGGCTGCGAGGTAGGTGTAGCGGCCATTGCCTGAGGTCTTGGGATTCGGGATGATGCTGGCCACGCCCGGACGCGCCAGGTCGGCCCAGTCGCGCACCTGTTTCGGATTACCCTTGCGCACCAGGAACACCATGGTCGAATAATACGGCGTGGCGTTGTTCGGGAACTTCTTGGCCCAGTCTTTTGCCACCAGGCCGCGGTCGACCAGCAGGTCGATGTCGTTGGCCTGGTTCATGGTCACCACCGACGCCTCGAGGCCGTCGGCCACGGCGCGCGCCTGCTTGCTCGAGCCGCCGTGCGATTGCTTGATGGTCAGGGTCTGGCCGGTCTGCTGTTTATACGAGGCGATGAAGGCAGGATTGACTTCCTTGTACAGTTCGCGCGCGACGTCGTAGGACACGTTCAGCAGTTCGGCATCGGCCGCGCTGGCGTGCAGGGGCAGTGCGCTGCCGAGCGCCAGGGTCAGTGCCAGGATCGAGCGGCGCAGCGTGTTCGGAGTGTTGTCGCGCATTATGTGTTCTCGCTTAAGGAAGTATTAGTGACAGAGTGCATGTTCCCTAATTCTCGCGACAAACGGAACAATAGTTTCGTCATATGGTTATATGGGGAACGCGTTTGACCGTGTCGCCGGCAGGGTCTCTTACTTTCGGTGTATAGTCGAGGTCGTGCGATGCCGCGTCATCGTTCGTTCATGTCCGTTTCCAAGTAGATGATTGATGTCCACGCGTATTGAAATCCGCAGGGCTGTCCCTGACGATGCATCGGCTGCCTGCAATCTGCTGCGCCGTTCGATCGAAGAGGGCTGCCGCGCCGACCACCAGGACCAGCCCGGCGTGCTTGGCGCCTGGCTCGGCAACAAGACGCCCGCCAATATCGTCGGCTGGTTTGCCTCGCCCACCAATTACGCGGTGGTCGCCGAGAGCGAAGGCGAGCTGGTCGGCCTGACCCTGTTGACGCAGGCCGGCAAGGTGGCGCTGTGCTATGTGCTGCCGGACGCCTTGCGCTGCGGGGTTGGCCGTGCGCTGCTCGATGCGGTGGAAGAGCAGGCGCGCGCCTGGAACATCAGCAAGCTGCACCTGCACAGCCCGGCCGGCGCAAGCATGTTCTTCGAGCGCCACGGCTTTATCAATGCCGGCAAAGAAAAAGCCTGCTTCGGCCTCGAATGCGACCTGCTCTGGAAGCGCCTCGACGGCGCCTGCGACCCGGCGGCGCGCAAGCGCTTCTGCAACTGCGGCGAGTAAATACCCGGGCCTCGCGCCAACGTGCAACAAAGCGATAACATTTGCACGCTTCGTGAACACTTCTGCATGCTTGTCGGATACGCTATAGTACGCACCATCGCAATTGTCGAGTAACGGATCCGCACCCATGGCTTCACGCAGAGATTTTCTTCACCATAGTGCCCGCCTGGCTGCGCTGGGCGCACTCGGCGCGCCGCTGGCGGCCGCCGCCACCGACCTCCAACCGCCTCCCGACCTGTTCGACTCGCAAGCGCTGGACCTGGATTTCTGGGTCAAGCCGCGCACCCTGTCCGTGACCCGTCCGGCCAGCGGCGAACGCGCCAGCGTGCTGTACTGGAAGGATGGCGAAGTGATCGATTCCGCTTACGAGCAGCTGTGCCACCTGCTGCGCGACGTGAACGGCAAGGCCACCGCCAGGATCGATCCCAAGCTGCTCGAGATGCTGTGGAGCACCCAGGCCTTCATCGCCCGCTACGGCCTGCTGCAGCCGCTCGAAATCCTGTCGGGCTACCGCTCGGCGGCATCGAACGCGCGCCTGCGCGAAGCGGGCATCCCGGCCGCGCGCCAGTCGCTGCACATGGTAGGCAAGGCGGCCGACATCCGCATCGCCGGCCTCAACGAAGAAGTGCTCGGCGGCCTGATCAAGAGCTTCCGCGGCGGCGGGGTTGGCTACTACTACCGCTCGGGGCCGCGCGGCGGCTGGATCCATGCCGATACTGGCCTCGAACGTACCTGGAAGGGGTGATTTGCTATCCCGCCGATGCGTGCGAACGTGTCCGGTAACTTGGGATAGTATTGTTGTCAAGTGCCGGGGCAGGACGCCCTGGCTGTCCCACGTCTTTCCAAGGAGGCTGTGATGGCAACAATCAATGCACCAACCATGGACCGCCGGTCCGTGCCCGACCGCCGCGTCAACATCCACGCGCGCGAGCGCCCGGCCATGTCCGCCATCGACTATATCGCGATGGCGCTCCTGATCATCGGCGGCCTCAACTGGGCGATGGTCGGCCTGTTCGACGTCGACATGGTCGCCACGCTGTTCGGTCCCGGCACCGCGCTGACCCGCATCGTGTATGTGGTGGTGGGCCTGGCCGCGCTGTATTCGATCTACACCATGGCCAAGATGGCCAGCAGCAAGCGGCACTAGGCGACCCGGCCCGTGCGCATTGGCCTGATTTCCGACACGCACGGGCTGCTGCGGCCACAGGCGCTCGATTTCCTGCGCGGCAGCGACCACATCCTTCACGCCGGCGACATCGTCGGCGCGGACATCCTCGACCAGCTCGCCGGGCTGGCGCCATTGACCGCCGTGCGCGGCAATAATGACTACGGTGACTGGGCGCAAGCCTTGCCCGAGACCGTCACCCTGACCCTCGGCGGCATCGTCATCCACATGCTGCACGACCTCAAGGAACTCGCCATCGATCCGGCCGCGCAAGGCGTGCGCGTGGTCGTAACCGGCCATTCGCACAAGCCCGCCTGCGAAGAACGTGGTGGCGTGCT
This sequence comes from Massilia sp. Soil_C_3, assembly GCF_057657035.1. Classification (NCBI taxonomy): domain Bacteria; kingdom Pseudomonadati; phylum Pseudomonadota; class Betaproteobacteria; order Burkholderiales; family Oxalobacteraceae; genus Massilia; species Massilia sp. Soil_C_3. Next base: position 226,505 of record NZ_JBDGJG010000008.1, on the reverse strand, counting down.
CTACGTCAATCCGGGCGCCGCGGGACGGCGCCGTTTCACCTTGCCGGTGTCGGTCGGCGAACTGCTGGTCGAAGATGGACGGGTGAACGTGCGGCTGGTCACGCTCGACGTACCGTAAGCCAACGCCGCCTCACTTCTTTTGCGTTGCCAGGTAGGCCCGCAAGCCGTGGGTGACGACCATCGGCAACACGCTGGCGTGGTCTTCGTCGGCGAACACCTTCAGGCGGGTACGCAGGTGCTTGTAGCCGCGACCCTTGAGCGCCGCATCGAATTCGCGCAGGTCGGCCACCATGTCGGCATCTTCTTCCGCACGCGAGCGCTTCTTGCCGGGCGCCAGGGTCTCCAGGCTACCGATGCCGAAGAATGCGCTGGCCGGCAAATCCTTGTTGCGCGCGGCATAGGCTTGTTCGCGCTCGAACATGATGCCGGCGTCGAACCATAGCGAGGGACTGCCGAGGATGTAGTGCTCGAAACTGCGCGGCGCATCGAGCATCATCTGCAGGCCGAGCAGGCTGCCGTAGGAGTGGCCGACAAAGATCTTGCGGTTCATGTCGGCGCGGTAGTGGCGGGCGATGAAGGGGAGGACTTCACCGGTCAGGTAGCGGCCGTAGGCCGATGCTTCGCCGAAGGCGGGCGCTTGTCCCGGCTTGTCCGAGCGGTAGGCATGCTTGCGTGGGGTGGTCGGCGTATAGTCGCGGCGGCGGCTGAAGACGGCGCCGTCGCCTTTTGCATACGACAGGCCGACGACGATGGCTTCTTCCATGCCCGCATGCCGATTCAGGCGCGACGCGATATTGCGCACCACCGGGAAGGCGTAGTCGGCGTCGACCACGAACACGACTGGATAGGAGCGCTTGCCCGTGGCATACGAATCCGGCAAGGCGACGAAGACCTGGTAGTCGCGCCCCAGGGTGGTGGCGCGGACGTCGTGCACTTCGGTATTGGTCAGGACGTAAGGTGGCGGGGCGGCGGGAGCGGCGGCCGCGAGCGTCGAGAGAGAAAACACACAGGCGGCAAGGATTGCTTTCACGCGAAGACCTTTGTTGTTGTCGTGCAAGCATTGTCACATAGCTCGTTGTGTCAGGAAAGCACTCCCAGGGCCGGGCGCGGGCGCCCGAAATCCCTTAAGATAGGGGCCGTTTCATCAACTGCGCAGCACATGACTCTCCCGTCCGACCAACCCCGCTTCAAACCCCGCCCCTGGACGCCCCTCGAGACGCCGCAGGACGTCGAACTCTGGATCGACGAGCACAACGCCGCGATGCAGGAGCTGATCCGGCCGCAAGAGACCGGCGTCGGCATCTGTTTCACGCTGGCCGAGGGCGGCACGGTGCACATGCAGACGACGGAAGACGCGATCGTGCTCGACGTCGACGACGACGCCGCGTGGATCGCGCCCCTGGTCATGGCCGCCACCGGCGCCGAGCAGCCGCGCGGCCACTACTGGCTGCTGCCGGACGACAGGCTGGTGCAACTGATCCTCGGTCTGTCGATGCTGGTGCAGAGCACGACGCTGGTGACCGGCCATAACTTCGGTGCGGCCGCGCGCCGCGCCTGGTGATGTCAGCTTCTCGGTCGTTCCCGCCCTCGCCGGGCGCCTTGGCGGGAACCTAAGTTGCAAGCATTTCGGCGGCGCGGGCAGAACTTGGGTTCCCGCCTGCGCGGGAACGACGGGTTAACTGCGTAGTTTCGGCTGGCTGATCATTCCTGCTTCAGTAGGGCAGGCCGGTCACGTCCAGCCGCACCTGCCACACGGCGCCCGCGCCCGTGATGTACAGGGTCTTGCCGTCGGCGCCGCCGAAGGCCACGTTGGTGACGTTGGCGTCCGTGCGGATCGTCGCCAGTTCGCGGCCCTGCGGCGTGAACACGCGCACGCGCTTCGGCGCATGCTCGGTCACGTACAGATTGCCGTGGCAGTCGAGCGTCATGCCGTCGCCATTCTCGATGCCGCGGATGACATCGCGGCCCGCCTGCGGCACGCCGTCCTTGATCGGATAGGCGCGCACCGCGCCGTCGCTCGCGTTCACGTACAGGGTGTCGCCGCCCAGCGAGAGTGCGATCCCGTTCGGATTCTTGCGCGTGCCGTCCACCAGCGTCACCGTGCCGTCGGGCGCGATGCGGTAGATGCCGGTCACCGGCTGGCCGCCGGGCGCCGCGGCCTTCTGGTAGTCCGGGTCGGTGAAGTAGATGGCGCCGTCGGCCGCGATCGCGATATCGTTCGGCGAATTGAAGACCTGGCCCTGATAGCGGGTGGCGACATCCGCCCGCTTGCCAGTTGCGATGTCATAGCGCGACATGGCCTTGTACTTGTGGGTGGCGGCGACCAGCGCGCCGCTGGCGTCGACCGCCAGGCCGTTGCTGCCGGCATCCTCGATTGCCGTGCTCACCGTGCCGTCGGGCGAGAACTTGCGCACGCGCGAAGGAAACCCTGCGCTGAAGCTGAAGTCCGAGAAGTACAGCGCGTCCCTGATCCATACCGGTCCTTCGTACAGGCCCGGCTCGCTGCGCGAGGGCTTGATCGCGGCGATCCGTTCGGCCTTGAGTTCGCCCGACGGCGGCTTGCCGCTGCAACTGGCGGCCATGGCGGTCGCCGGCAGGGCGGCCACCACGCTGGCCGCAAGCACCGCGCGAACGAGAGGGGCGAAACGGAATGGATGGGATCGGGTCATCAATGTGGTCTCCTTATGAATGCTGGGATGGCGCGCTGTGTTAACGCTACCATTTCAATCGAATCAATTGTATCCTTATTACGATGGTAACCCGCCGCGCCGCCGGACCGGTACGGCATTCGAACGACACATTCTGCAAGGAGACCTGAATGATCGACCTGAATCGGCGCAGCCTCGTCATGGCTGCGGGTGGTGTGCTGGCGGCCGGCGCGGTGGGCATGCCGGCCTGGGCCAATCCCGAACGCAAGCTGGGCTATGCGGTCGTCGGCCTGGGCGGTTATGGACTGGGTCGCATCATTCCCCAGTTCAAGGAATGCCAGCACAGCCGCCTGGTGGCGCTGGTCAGCGGCGATCCGGCGAAGGCGAAGAAGGTGGCGGCCGAATATGGCGTCCCCGAACGCGGCATCTACGATTACCAGAATTTCGACAGCATCCGCGACAACCCCGACATCGACATCGTCTACATCTGCCTGCCCGTCTTCATGCATGCCGAGTACACGATCCGCGCCGCCCAGGCCGGCAAGCACGTGATGTGCGAAAAGCCGATGGCGGTCAGCGTGGCGGAATGCGAGCAGATGATCGCCGCCTGCCGCAAGGCCGGCAAGAAGCTGATGCTGGGCTATCGCTCGCGCTTCGAGCCGCACAACGTCGAGGCGATCCGCCTGGCGCGCAGCGGGGCCATCGGCAAGCTGCGCTACTTCCGCTCCGAACACGGTTTCACTGCCCGCGACCCGAATACCTGGCGCATGAAGAAGGCGCAATCGGGCGGCGGTTCGCTGATGGACATCGGCATCTACGCGCTGCAGGCGGCGCGCTACACGACCGGCGAGGAGCCGGTCGCCGTGTTCGCCAAGGAAACCACCGACCGCAGCGACCCGCGCTTTAGCGAGGTCGAGGACATGATCGACTTCCAGCTCGAATTCCCGTCCGGCGTCATCGGTTCGTGCATGTCGATGTACAGCGCCAACCGCAACCAGTTCGTGCTGATGGGCGACAAGGGGCGGATTGAGCTCGAGCCCGCCACCGCCTACAGCGGCCAGCGCATGTGGGTCGGCGGCGAGCGCAGCGACAAGACCCTGGTCACGCCGCCAGCGGGACCGTATGCGAACCAGTGGGTCGGCCAGCTCGACCATATGGCGCAATGCGTGAAGGAAAACCGCGAGACCATCGTGCCGGGCGAGGAAGGCTTACGCGACATCTGCATCATCGAGGCTGTTTACCGCTCGGCGCGAGAACAGAAACGAATCGTCCTGCGCGGCTAGGCGTTCGTGGTATTTTTCGGTTATAAAGTGCCTTTGACCGTGGTGCGGGATAAAAGTCGATGGTTGAGGTAGTAACGAAGGAGCGGCGGCGCCGGGGCATGGCGGCGGGAGTGGCGGCGGCCTGTGTCGCCATGCTCCTGCCGCTTGCGCACGGCGCCGACCTGATGAACGAAGCCAGGGCCCGCGGCGTCCTGCGCATCGCCGTCGAAGGTACCTATCCGCCCTTCAATTTCAAGGATCCGAAAACCGGCCACCTGACTGGCTACGACGTCGAGGTCGCGCGCCTGGTCGCCGCCGGGCTGAAACTCAAGCCGCAGTTCGTGTTCACCGAATGGAACGCCATCCTGCCGGCCGTATCCGCAGGGAAGGTCGATGCCGCCATCAGCCAGGTGATCATCACACCCGAGCGCGAGCAGGCCTTCGATTTTTCGGTGCCCTATACCTACTCGAGCTTCCAGCTCATCGTGCGCAAGAACGAGCGCGCCACCTACCGCAGCCTGGACGACCTCAAGGGCCGCAAGCTGGGCGTGCGCCAGGGCAGCGTGTTCGAGCAGCAGGCCAGGCAGGTGAAGGGGATCGAGGTCAGGAGTTATCCAGCCGTGCCCGAGAATCTGCAAGACCTCGCCTTCGGCCGCATCGATGCCTCGCTCGACGACAGCCTGATGGTGAGCTACCTGCTGAAGCATTCGGAACTGCCGGTCAAGGCCGGGCCACACGTTGGCAGGGATGCGCGCATTGGCATCGCCATTCGCAAGGGCAACCCGCGATTCAAGGCGGCGGTCGACAAGATCCTCGTTGGAGCGCGCGCCGACGGCACGCTGCGCCGGCTGTCCCTCAAGTGGTTCGGCCTCGACGCCAGCAGCGTCACGCGCCAGGCCGGGACCAATTAAAAGGCGCGGCCCCTACTGCGGGCCGCGCCATGCGTGGTCGATGCCACGTCAACGGTTCTTGTCCTGCTTGCCGTTCCAGTCGTTCGTCTGGTCCATCTGCCGGGACACGTTGCCCAGCGACCCACGGTGACGGCTGTCGTGGTCGGCGTTCAGGTCGTCCAGAGCCGGGGTTCCGCCCGAGGCATTCTGGCCGCCGTGTTGCTGGTGCTGCCGTTGTCCGCCGGCGCTTTGCTGATTACCGCTACGCTGTTGCGGATCTTGCTTCTGAGCTTGCTGGTTACCTTGTTGCTTGATACTGCTGTCTGACTGCTGGCCGGCGTCTTGCTGCTTCCCGGCACTCTGTTGATTGCCGGCATTCTGCCCGGCGCGGCTTGCTGCCGATCCCTTCTCGTCCAGCTCGGGGTAGTTCGGCGCTTTATCGCTGTGTCCTTTGTGTTCACCCATGTTCGTTTCCTTGCACTGGTGTCTGGAAGACCCATGCTACGCCGATAGCGGACCTCGCCAATCAGAGAATTGGTGGAGACTTCGTAGGATTTATCAGACAAAGTCAGCAGTAAATCGGGAGGTCAGCGGGACGCCGAAATTGGACTCCTTACATGTTCGGATAGTTGGGGCCGCCGCCGCCTTCCGGCGTGACCCAGACGATGTTCTGGGTCGGATCCTTGATGTCGCAGGTCTTGCAGTGCACGCAGTTCTGGGCATTGATCTGCAGGCGGTCGCCGCCATCCTCGCGCTTGACGAACTCGTACACCCCGGCCGGACAGTAACGCTGTTCCGGACCGGCATACTTGGCCAGGTTGACGTCGACCGGCACGCTCGGGTTCTTGAGCGTCAGGTGGACCGGCTCGTCCTCGCGGTGGTTGGTGTTCGAGATGAACACCGACGACAGCTTGTCGAAGGTCAGCTTGCCGTCCGGCTTGGGATAGGCGATCGGCTTGTAGTGCGACGCCGGCTTCAGGCATTCGTGGTCGGCGTGCTGGTGGTGCAGCGTCCAGGGCGCCTTGCCACGGAACACGATCTGGTCAATGCCGGTCATGATCGTGCCCAGCACCAGGCCCTTGCTCATCCACGGCTTGAAGTTGCGCGCGATGTGCAGCTCTTCGTGCAGCCACGATTTCTCGAAGGCGGCCGGGAAGGCGACGAGCTCGTCGGCCGAGCGGCCTTCGCCCAGCGCCGCGAAGGCGGCTTCGGCGGCCAGCATGCCGGTCTTGAGCGCGGCGTGGCTGCCCTTGATGCGGCTGGTGTTCAGGAAGCCGGCATCGCAGCCGATCAGGCAGCCGCCCGGGAAGACGGTCTTCGGCAAGGATTGCAGACCCCCAGCGGTAATTGCGCGCGCGCCATACGAAATGCGCTTGCCGCCTTCGAAGAAGCCGCGGATATCCGGGTGGGTCTTGTAGCGCTGGAATTCCTCGTACGGCGACAGATAAGGGTTCTGGTAGCCCAGCCCCACCACATAGCCGACCGCGACCAGGTTGTTTTCCAGGTGGTACAGGAAGGAACCGCCGTAAGTGTCGTTCGGCAGCGGCCAGCCGGCCGTGTGGATCACCAGGCCCGGCTGGTGCTTGGCCGGGTCGATCTCCCACAGCTCCTTGATGCCGATGCCGTAGGTCTGCGGATCCTTGCCCTTGTTCAGGTCATACTTCGCCATCAGCTGGCGGCCGAGGTGGCCGCGCGAACCTTCGGCGAAGAAGGTGTACTTGGCATGCAGCTCCATGCCGAGCTGGAAGTCCGCGCCAGGCTCGCCTTCGCGGTTGACGCCCATATTGCCGGTGGCCACGCCCTTGACCGAGCCATCCTCGTTGTACAGGATTTCGGCGGCAGGGAAGCCCGGGAAGATTTCCACGCCCAGGCTTTCGGCCTGCTGGCCCAGCCAGCGCACGACGTTGGCGAGCGAGACGATGTAGTTGCCGTGGTTCTTGAGCGCGGGCGGAATGGCGAACACGGGCGTCGAGAACGACTTGGTCTCGGTCAGGAACATGACGCGGTCTTCGGTGACCTGCGTGTTCAGCGGCGCGCCTTTTTCTTTCCAGTCAGGAATCAGCTCGTTCAGGGCACGCGGATCCATCACCGCGCCGGACAGGATGTGTGCGCCAAGCTCGCCGCCTTTCTCCAATACGCAGACCGATACTTCCTGGCCTTTTTCCGCAGCCAGCTGCTTGAGCCGGATCGCCGCGGACAGGCCGGCAGGGCCGCCGCCGACGATCACGACGTCGTATTCCATGGCTTCGCGCGGTCCGTATTGTTCGAGGAGGTTGGTTGTCTCTGTCATGGTTGTCAGTGTGCTCTTAATGAGGCAATCTTGAAAATAGCACGAGTGTGCGGGTTTTTGCTGTTGAATGCAACTTGCGCGCCATTGTAAAGGCAATATTAGATGAGGCAATCTAATACTGGACATTTGTGGGATCATTATGCTTTCGCAATCAGAACCTGCCGGGGCAGGTTCGTGGCCAGCACGACAGCATTGGGGAGCGGGACGTGGGAATTGAAGTCAATTTCGAAGGGAAGATTGCAATGGTCACCGGCGCGTCCAGCGGACTCGGCGCGCGCTTCGCGAAGGCGCTGGCCGGGGCCGGGGCCCAGGTCGTCCTGGCCTCGCGCCGGGTCGAGCGCCTGAAGGAATTGCGCGCCGAGATCGAGGCCGACGGCGGGGCGGCGCACGTTGTGCGCCTCGACGTGACCGACCTGGGCAGCATCAAGGCGGCGATCGCGCACGCCGAGACCGAGGCCGGGCCGATCGACATCCTGGTCAACAACTCCGGCGTCTCGACCACCCAGCGTTTGCTGGATGTCGGCGAAGACGACTATGGCTATATCATGGACACCAATCTGCGCGGCGCTTTCTTCATGGCCCAGCAGACGGCCAAGCGCATGATCGCGCGCGCCAAGGGCGATCCGCGCAAGCAGCATCGCATCGTCAACATCGCCTCGGTCGCGGGCCTGCGCGTGTTGCCGCAGATCGGCGTGTATTGCATGAGCAAGGCCGGCGTGGTGCAGATGACCAAGGCGATGGCGGTGGAGTGGGGCAAATATGGGATCAACGTCAATGCAATTTGTCCCGGCTACATCGCCACCGATTCGAACGAGGATTATTTCGACACCGAGCCGGGCCGCAAGCTGATCGAGATGTTGCCGCGCAAGCGGCCGGGCAAGCCCGAAGACCTCGACGGCCTGCTGCTGCTGCTGGCGGCGGAAGAAGCCCATTTCATCAATGGCGCCATCATCACGGCCGATGACGGGATGACGGCGCAGTAATTTTTTTGGAAGCAGAGACCTGGAATGAGTAGCAAGAAGTGGGTTCACACCATGCGCATGCCGATTCGCTGGGGCGATATGGACGCCATGGGGCATGTCAATAACACGAATTATTTCCGCTACATTGAGTCGGCCCGCATCGCCTGGCTGGAACAGGTGGGCGGCCTGCCCGATTCGCGCGCCGAAGGACCGGTGATCGTCAATGCCTCGATGAATTTCCTCAAGCAACTGACCTATCCGGGCGAGATCGAGGTGCGCACCTTCGTGGCGCCGCCGGGACGCTCGAGCGTCGAGGTGTCGCACGAGATTCGCCTGATCGGGGCGGACGGCGAACCGGGCGACCTGCACGCCGACGGCGTGGCCAAGGTGGTGTGGGTCGACTTCAAGCTCGGCAAGTCGGCGCCGTTGCCGGAATCGCTGCGCGCCGGGCTGCCCGCCGCTTGAGCCGAGCGCGAGCGCGCTGACGGTCTTCGACCGTCGCGTGCGCTCGATCTTCATCAGGTTCGTAATCGCCTGCCAACGCCCTGCCGGCCTGGGCGTCATGGCGTCCGACCGGCTCCCGCTGCGCCTGAGCACGCAGGCGTGGCAGCGCCGAATAAAGCGCGTGCCAGCAAGCACGACCAGCCATCACCCAATCTCAATCAGCCATGCGGCGCTCAGCCGTTCAAAGGCACGCCACTGCCGTGCACGCCATCCACCATCGATATGGCGCCGTTCACTGAATTGTTCGATATCTCGTTATCGCTCATCGACGAATACGGCTGCGGATAAGTGTCTATATTCTGTAGTGGTGGGAGCATGTTGCATAGCAACTCTGTTTCCAAAGGCGCATCAATTAATAGCTGTTCCGCATTTCTAGCTCCCTGTTCCATTTCTGAGCAGTAAAAATCGTTGTTTATTTGAGTTGGTGAAATAGCCAGCAGAAAATATTTTACTTAAATGGCGGAACTATTGGTCTTAGGAATCCTCAAACGACCTCATTCCATCATTGTTAGGAAAGTTTCTGTGAACAATTCCACGCGATTCCAACCGAAAGCCAAGCTCATGGTGCTTGCTCCTGTATTCGCCGTACTCGCCGCCTGTGGCGGCGGCGATCCGGCCTCGATTGACTCTGCAAGTGTTTCTTTGGCAGAAGTAGAAACTCCAGTTCGTCCCGCCGATTATGCGCCCGACAGTGCTGCCACGACCGCAGCCGATATCCCAGTTACCGACGCCGCGCCGGAAGGACAGTCCGCCGACGGCACGCTCGCAATCCCGACCGACGCCCCCAGTGGAAACAAGTCGCTGGCAAGCGTCGTCGCCTCGGGTGCACGCGATCCCCTCAAACAACCGTTTGCCAGCAACAGCATCTGGAATATGCCGATCGGTAGCGGTGCACGGTTCGTGCGCGCCAACCTGAATCCGAAGCCGGCCAACAACATCTGGGCAGCCATGCCAGGCATCGACGATGAAAAAATCATCCTCAAGCCAACGGCGCCGATGGTCAATATCAACTACAGCAATGCCGCCTGGACCGGCAAGAACCGCTGTTCCGCGACCGGCGGCCTGATGTACCAGGTGCCGATGCCCAGCAACTACATCATCCCCAACACCAACAAGAACAGCTCCGCCGTGTTCCTGCTGAGGGATGGCCGCACGCTGGTGCAAACCCAGCCGGTGGCACGATGCACCGCCGGAGGATCAGCCACGGCATACGCCAAGTTCGCCAATGTCGACCTGTATGGTTCGGGCATTACCGGGGCGCATGGCGGCTCGGGCCTGTCGGCCATCGGCGGCAGCATTCGCCTGGGTGAGTTGCGTCCAGGTACCACGACCGGTCCGCGCCATGCGCTGAAAGTCAATGTGTACGCCAAGGAAGCGCTGTTCAAGTGCACGACGCGCAGCGCTTGCTCGCGTTGGCCGGCAACCACCTCGGATAGCTATGCGGTCGGCTGGTACGGCAGCGCCAGCAAGAACGGCAATACCGCAATGAAGATGGGCGCCTTGCTGGCGATTCCCGGCACCACCTCGATCACGTCGCTGGGCCTGGAAACCGCGCCGGCCAAGCAACTGGCCTGGACGCTGCAGAACTACGGCGCCTACATCGTCGACGACACCTATGCGGCCGGTTTCGACTTCAGCGCCGAAGACGGTCCGGACGGCTCGAAACGCGCCGAGTTCAAGCGCGACTGGGGCTTCGACATGAACCAGAAGGTCCAGGGCAATACCGCCTGGGTGCGTGACATCCAGCGCATCATGAAAGCACTGAACGTGGTCGACAACAATAGCCCGACCAGCATCGGTGGCGGCGGCACCCCGCGCCAGCCCCTGGCGCCTGCAATCGCAAAATAAGCTAGTCGCAAGCGCACGAGCCGCCGCATGAAAATGCGGCGGCTTTTTTTGTGGACGCCGCCGCCGTTGCGCGCCGGATGCGTCGCTAAATGGCACATTCGCTGCCGTTGAATATACTAATTTCGAATTAGTATAATGAATGTCATAAGAAATCGGAGGGTGGATTACAGTTTTCATCAAGGTATTTTGTGAAAGCCCCATTCTGCCGACTCCCGTCGGTTGCGAGAGCAGGGCGATTCGATGGACTTGTCGGTACGAAGCCAGTGAGCGAGATGAAGCCATACTCGGCAGTGATAAATGTTTACTGCTCATGCATGGTTTGATATTAATCACGCCAGTCTGATCGCAAGAAAAATAGAATTTGAATGCAAATTCATTTCATGCGGAGGGTGGTAATAAAATGGGTATCGAAAATACTACCGCTCATGCGATTCCCGCCAATTTCTGGCAAGAAGGAAATCCGCCCCTTGCATCCCATGCAGACAAGCATATCGTTTCCAGCCGCTTTTACGAGCACGTCCTTCCAGACTTTGCGGACGCGGCGCTCGAGCGTCTCTATGCAAATATCTATTGCACCCTGACCCGGATCGGCATCTACGATCGGCTTGACGACATCCACACCTTCGTCGCCGCCGACGAGCATGACATCGTCCTGCTGATCCTGTTCCGGATCGATTGCGGCACGGTCCGGATCGTCAACCAGCAAGTCGCCTTGAGCTCAGGCGACCTCGCCTGCTTCGCCATCAATGTGTTTTCCCGCTACCCGGCGGCAAGGCGCATCGAAGCCTATGCGCTCGACACCCGCATCGATCCGTCCACCTTCGCATTCCCCGTCCAGGTCTTGCCCGAGCTACAAGAGAACGTGGTCGAACTTCCGTCGAGTGCAGACGCCTATATGCGGCAGCTTGGCAAGAGCACCAGGGAGCTGATGCGGCGCAGCATGCGCAAGTGCGCGGCGCAGTTTCCTTCCTGTCGTTTTGAGGTGTTGTCGATGCATCAGGTCACGCCGCGCCATGTGCGCGAACTGGTCGACCTGACCGATCGGCGGATGGATGCGCGCAATACCGCGCCCTACGTGCACAATGCCGACATCGACCGCATGGTACGGCTGGCCCGCAGCCACGGCTACCTTGGCATCATGCTGATCGACGACAGCATCGTGGCGGCCAGCCTCTGCTACAGGGTCGGGACGCGCCACTTCCTGCACCTGGTCGGCCACGACCCACGCTTCGATGCCCACCGGCTGGGGCGCCAGGTGATCCTGCATACGATCTTCCACGCCATTGCTAGTGGCGGCCATGAGCTGTGGATGATGGGCGGCCATCACGACTGGAAGTCCCATTTCCTGGCACGTCGCAAGACGCTCGACAGCGTGACGATCTACCGTTCTCGAGTTGCCGCGCTCGTCTGTTGGCGCACCTTGTTGCGCAACGCAGCGCGCTCCCGGCTGCATGATCTCAGGCTTCTGGTGGCCGGCGTGCAGGCCCAGGACGGCGCCGACAAGCGGTTGCTGGGCCATTCCATTGCCGCGCTTCGGCACGCAAAAAAGGGTCTGCAGCGCCTGCGCTTCCGGCTGGCGGGGGGAGCCGGCACGCCGTGCTTCCAGCGCAATGGCGAAGACGCGGATGCATGACGACCCTGCAGATCAAGACGATATGGTGAACAATGAATGATCGACTCGACGATCGACTCGACCTGGCAATCGGCTCGGCGCCGCAAGCAGCCGTGCTCGTCAGGCGGCCCTTTCCGCCGTCCCTGCGCGCCTTGCTCGAGACGTGCCACGAGAACGTGTTCTGCACCGAGGCGCGCTGCGCGGCGTTACCGGTCGCTGCCGAGGTGGCGTGCCATGTCGCATTACGCGACGGCGTTCCAGTCACGGGCGTGCTGTATCGTCGCGAACGGAGCACGATCACGGTCTTGAGCGAGCTGTTCGCCATCGGCGGCGACGCGCTCGAGCAGATGGTGCGCTGCCTGTTCGCGCGGCACCAGGGCGTCCACCTGATCCATTTCCCGGCGGTGCAGACCCCGCCCTTGCCACTGCCGTTTCCCTGCCAGCGCTACGGCGCCACCGAAGACCTCGTGATCTCGCTGCCGGGCACGCCCGAAGCCTATCTTGCCAGCCTCGGACCGAATACCCGAGCGGCGATCCGGCGCGCCCAGCGCATGGTCGCCCAGCAGGCGCCCGATCTGGCGTTTTCCTTCCATGGCCCCGATACCATCGACCGGGCCGATATCGCCGCCCTGGTCGAACTGAACTGCCTGCGCCTGGCGCACAAGAAACAATCTCCGAGCCACACGGCGGACTCGCTGGCCACGCTCCAGAGCATGCTTGGCGCGTATGGATGCGTCCTGTTCGCCCGTAGCGGCGGGCGTATCCGCGCCGGCGTGGCGTGCACCCATGTGGGCAGGCATGCCTATATGCACGTGATCGCGCACGATCCCGGGTTCGACCAGGCCCGGCTCGGCCTGCTGTGCTGCTTCATGAGCATTGGCGAGTCGATCCGGCGCGGCATGCGCGAATACCACCTGCTCTCCGGCCGCTATGACTACAAGCGCAGGCTGCTCGGGCAGCAGCGCGACTTCGACCGCATCGTCGTGTACCGCTCGCTGGCGTCGGCCATGGCGAGCCTGCCGACCTATGCCCGTACCCTGGTGCGCGGGCGGGGGCGCCAGGCCAAGCAGCGCATTTCGTCCTGGAGGCGATCGTGGAAATCCTAGATATCGGCCGGCCCCTGTCCGAACGGGAGCGCACCGGCCCGCCCGAACAGCTGCCATTGCTGTGGGACGAGGCAGAGGCGCCGGCTCCCGGACACCCGGCGCCGCGCGCGGCGAGCGAGCGCGATGCCGTCATCGAACGCGAGACGCGGCGTGCCAAGACGGTGCTCCTGACCCTGCTCGGCGCGATCCTGCTGGCTTCCCACTTCCTGTGAAACGAGCGCATGCATATGCCTGGAGAGCGACAGCCATGAATCGTGAAAAGAAAATCGTGATGCTCGGAACCCATGTCGATGGCTGCGGCGGCATCGCGTCGGTCATCGCGGTGTACCGGGCCGCGGGGCTACTCGCTCGGCGCGACATCGTCTACTTTCCGACGCATCGCACCGGGCCGGGACGGGCCAAGATCCACCTGTTCGCGCAGGCCCTGCTGGCCACGCTGCGTCTCCTGGCCAGGGGCGAGGTCGCGCTGCTGCACATCCACGTGGCCATCAACGCCAGCTTCTGGCGCAAGTATGTCTTCTTCCTGCTGGGTTATCTGTGCCGCGTGCCGGTGGCGCTGCACCTGCACGCGGGGCGCTACCCGGACTACTACCGCACCGGCTGCGGCCCGCTGGCGCGCCTGCTGATGCGCTTCGCCTTCGACCGGGCGCAGACCGTCGTCGTCGTCTCGGGCCAGCTGCAGGCCTGGGTGCGCACCGTCTCTGCTCAGGGTCGTGTCGTGGTCCTGCACAACCCGGTCCTGCTGCCGCAGCGCAAAGAGGCGCCGGAGGCGCCCGAGCGCGCGCCTGCAACCCTGATCTTCCTCGGCCATCTCGAGGCGGGCAAGGGCTGCCACGACCTGCTGCGCGCGATGCGCACGATCGTCGCCGCCGTGCCGCAGGCGCGGCTGCTGCTGTGCGGCGACGGGCAGCGCGACGAGGTGCGTGCGCTCGCCGCGGCCCTTGGACTGCAGGCCAATGTCGACTTGCCCGGCTGGGTCGGCGCACGCGAACGCGCGGCCCTGCTCGACACGGCGACCATTTTCGTGCTGCCGTCGCACGCCGAAGGCTTGCCGATGAGTCTACTTGAGGCGATGGCGCATGGCGCCCCTGTCGTCGCCACGGCTGTCGGCGGCATCCCGGAGGCGGTGCGCGATGGGGTGGAGGGCGTGCTGGTCGCTCCTGGCGACACCGCGGCGCTGGCTGACGCGGTGCTCGGCCTGCTGGCCGACCCGGATGCCCGCCTGCGCCTGGGCGCCTCTGGCCGCGAGCGGGTCCGGACGGAGTTCTCCAGCACGCGGATGATCGCCACGCTGGAAGACCTGTACGAGAAACTGGCGGCCAGGGAGGCGCGCCGGCCCGGGACGCGCGAGCGCTTCGACGAGACAATCGGCTGACCGTGCCCGGGCCTGACGAGGGAAAATCCATGAAGATCTGGTTCGATCTATCCAATTCGCCGCACATCAATATGTTCCGCGCGATGATCCGCGACCTGCAGCGGTCGCACGAGGTCATCGTCACCAGCCGTCCGCTGGCCAATACCGAAGACCTGCTGCGCATGCACCGGATCCCGCACACGACGGTGGGCGTGCACTATGGCCGTTCCCTGATCGGCAAGACCTTCGGCTTCCCGATCCGAGTGGCGCAGCTGGTGCGCTTCCTGCGCCGGCGCGGGGTCGAGGTGGCGGTGTCGCAGAGCTCTTTCCACTCGCCGGTGGTGGCGCGGCTGTTGGGAATCCGGTCGGTCTACCTGAACGACAATGAGCATGCGGCCGGCAACGTGCCCGCCTTCGCCTGCGCCGACCGGATCATGGTGCCAGAATTCCTCACGGCCCAGAACCTCAGGCGCCAGGGGGCGTCGCTGGCCAAGGTGGAGCGCTATCCGGGCGTGAAGGAGGGCATCTACCTGTGGGAATACGCGCAGCGCCGATCGGCCTCGACGCCGGCGCCGGCGCGCACGCGCGATCCGCAGGCGCCGCCGCGCATCTTCGTGCGTCCCGAACCCTGGACGGCCCAGTATTACCGGGGGCCGCGCAATTTCCTGGACGACGTCATCGGCGCGCTGCAGCACCGGGCCAGCGTCACCGTGCTGCCGCGCTCCCGCGAGCAGTACCTGCATTATGCCGGCGCGGCGTTCAAGGGTTGCCGCACCCTGTCCGGCGTGATCGACATCGACACCATGGCCGGCGACTGCGACCTGTTCATCGGCGCGGGCGGCACCATGACGCGCGAGATGGCCGTGCTGGGCATGCCCACCATTTCGGTCTACCAGGACGCGCTGCTCGACGTCGACCGCTACCTGATCGCCGAGGGCGCCTGCGCCCACCTGCCTGCGCTCACTGCGCAAGACGCTCTGGATTACCTGGCTTCGCGCGAGCGGGCCGGCCCCAACGCCGGCCTGCTCGCCAAGGGGCGCGCCGCCTACGACATGATCAAGCACGAGGTGACCCATGCACACGCCTGACACGCCCCCCATCCGCATCGCCATCGCCGGCCTGGGCAAGATGGGCCTGTCGCACCAGGCCATCGTCAACGCCCACCCCGACCTGGAGCTGGTCGCCGTCTGCGACCCGGCCACCTGGCTGCTGGACATCATCGGCCGCTACACAAGGGTGGCCACGTACACCGACTATGCGCGCATGCTCGAGCGCGAGCGGCTCGACGCGGTGCTGGTCGCCACGCCATCGCGGCTGCACGCGCGGATGGTGCGCGCGGCGCTCGAGCGCGGCCTGGATGTGTTTTGCGAAAAACCGTTCTGCCTGGACGTCGAAGAGGGCGCGCGACTGGTGGCGCTGGCCGCCGAACGCGGCGCGGTGACCCAGGTCGGCTACCACAACCGCTTCCTGGGCACCTTCGAGGAGGTCCGGCGCCTGCTCGACGTCGACGCGATCGGGCGCGTGCATCACGCGCGCGTCGACTGCTACGGCCCGGTGGTGCTGCGCCCGAAGGGAGCGACCTGGCGCAGCAGCCGCAACGAGGGCGGCGGCTGCCTGTATGACTACGCAAGCCACGGCATCGACCTGCTCAATTTCACGGTCGGCGCGCCGGCCGGCGTCTCGGGCTCGATCCTCAACAGCGTGTTTTCCGCCTCGGCCGACGACGAGGTATATACCAACCTGTCTTATGCCGGCGGCCAGACCGCGCAGCTGTCCGCCAACTGGAGCGACGACAGCCATCGCAAGATGTCGACCACGCTCGTGCTGTGGGGCACCAACGGCAAGATCGAGGCCAGCCGCCAGGAGTTGCACATCCACCTGCGCACGCCGGTGGCGGCCCGTCCCGACCTGGCGGCAGGCTGGAACGTCCGCTACACCACCGATCTGACCAGGCCGGTGTGGTTCTACCTGCGCGGCGAAGAGTATTCGGCGCAGATCGATTATTTCGCCGAATCGATCCGGCAGCGCCGGATCGACAGCCACTGCGGCCTGGCCGCGGGCCTGGCCACCGACCTGGTGGCCGACATGATCCGGCGCGATGCCGCCGGCACGGTCGACGCCGGCCTCGGCGTCGGGGCCGGCGCCGCTACTGGCCTGGCGACCGCACGCGGCGCTCCGGGACGCTGGGGGAGGCTGCGCGACGCGGTGTTGAGTTCGCCCGAGACGATCATGAAGGCATTGAAAGGGAGCCCTTGATGGACCGTATTCTTTTTGGAGACAACCAGTTCTTCGGCATCAACCACATGTCGGACGAGCATGCGCGGTCCCAGAGCATGCAGTTCCAGAGCAACGAGGCAGTCATGGCGATGCTCGACGGCGTCCTGGAAGAGGGCATCGAGGTGCTGATGTGCACCACCCACGAGCGGGTCGCCGCGATCTGCGAGACCATCCGCGCGCAGCCGGCGCGCTACCGCCAGCTGAAGATCTATCCCTGCATGCCTTACGCGCACAAATATGCCAACGCGGTGTCCGAAGTGGGCATCATCGAGGCGGTCCGCAAGTTCCTGCCGGATGAATCGCCGCTGACGGCGGCGGTCAAGAGCGGCATCGCGGTGGCGCGGCGCGACGTCGACGCCCTGATCCGGCGCCTCATCGACGCCGAGATGAAGATGTTCGTGGCGATCCCGACACCGGTCATCTTCCTGCAGAACGTGGTCACCGACCTGGCGCTGGGCCTGGGCTTCCACGACGCGCTGCGCACCTTCCACGACCATGTGCGCGAACGCTACGGGGCCGAACCGGGGTTCATCACCATGAACCTGCCCCGGCTGCTCGAGGCACTCGACACCGTGGGCATCGACAACCCGATCGTCTGCGCCAACGTCAACAAGATCGGCTTCCGGATGTGCGGCGGCTTGCCGGCCTACGAGGAAACCGTCGCCACGCGCAAGTTCCGCGCGGTGGCGATGTCGGTATTCGCTTCCGGTGCGATCCCGGCCGCGGAGGCGATCGAGTACGTCTGCGGCCAGCCGCGCATCGAATCGATCGTGTTCGGCGCCTCCAGCCTGGGCAAGGTGCGCCATACCAAATACCTGATCGACCACTACACGGCGCTGGGAAGGGGCGAGCCATGCAGCGTGCGGGTGCAGTGATGCCGCTGCGCGTCGGCCTGCTGCTCGAGGCGCGCGCGAGCGACGGCTATGTGGCCGAGCTGTGCGACTGGCTGGCGGAAAGCCGTGACCTCGAGCTGGCGCTGGTGCTGGTGACCGATGCGGCGCCGCCGGGCCGGGCCGGGCGCAAGCGCGGCTCCGCGGCCCAGGTGCAGACAGCGCCGCAGACGGCGCCGCGGACACCGCTGCTGTTCGCCGGCGTGATGGCCATCGAGCGTCAACTCCTGCGCCATTACGAGGCGCACCGCGCGCACCTGGCCGTGGTCGACATGGCAGCCCTGGCCGCCGCGCGCGGAGTGCCGGTGCGCAGCGTGGCGCCGCCCGCCGCAGGGTTCGCCGCGGCGCCCGACCCTGCGCTGCCTGCGATCTCGCACATGGAGCTGGCTGGCCTGGAACTCGACCTGCTGGTGTGCTGCGATGGCGTCACCTGCGACGAGCGCCTGGGCCGCGCCGCGCGCCTCGGCGCCATCGGCATCGACTACCGGCGCGACCAGATCACCGGCAGCGCGCCCATCGGGTTCTGGGAAACCTATCATCGCGCACGCAAGACCGGATTCGCCATCGTCCGCCTGGGCCGGGCAGGGGAGGCGGGCCAGGTCCTGGTCGAGGGGGCGTTCCGCACCAAGTACGCCTTCCTGCTCAACCAGGCGCACCTGTTCTGCAAGGCGCATGCCCAGCTGCGCAGGCTGCTGGGCGACGTGGCCGCGACGCGCAGGCTGCCGGCCGCGCGCGATCCGGTCCCCTACTCGGGCTGCTGCCTGGCGCCGCCTGGCAGCCTGCACGCGCTGCTGTACGCGTTCAAGCTGGCCGGGCGGCTCGGCATGCGCGGCGCGCGGCGCATGCTCGGCATCCGTCACAAATGGACGCTGTCGGTGACCCGTTCCGGGTGGCGCAACGCCGCCTTGTGGCGCGGCGTGCCGGTGACGGCGCCAGACGGGCATTTCTGGGCCGATCCCTTCCTGCGGGTCCACGGCGGAAGGGTTTACTGCTTCGTCGAAGATTATGTCTACGCCGCCAACCGCGCCCATATCTCGGTACTCGAGATCACCAAGGCCGACGTCAAATGCCTCGGCGTGGCGCTGCAGGAGGGCTTTCACCTGTCGTTTCCCTTCCTGTTCGAATACGGGGGCCATCTCTATATGTGCCCGGAGACTTCCGAGAGCAACCAGATCCGCATCTACAAATGCGACGAGTTCCCGCTGCGCTGGTCGCTCGATTCGGTCGCCATCGACGGCATTTCGGCCGCCGACTCGATGTTCTTCGAGCACCGCGGACGCTGGTGGCTGCTCACCAGTATCGACCGCTCGGGCCTGAACGACCATTGTTCCGAGCTGTGCCTGTTCCATGCGCCCGATCCGCTCGGCGGAACATGGACGCCGCACCCCATGAACCCGCTCTACATCGATACCGACATGGGGCGCAATGCCGGCCTGATCGTGGACGAAGGCCGCATCTACCGCGCCGCCCAGCGCCAGGGATTCGACCAGTACGGCGAAGGCCTGGCCCTGTACGAGATCACCGAACTCGACGAGAGCAGGTATTCGGAGCGCAAGGTCACCGATATCCGGCACGATTACCTGCAGCGCTCGCTCGGCAGCCACCATATCTCGTCGGACGGCAACGTGACCGTGGTCGATTTCAAGACCCATTGCTTCGCTCCCTGAGGGCCCGACCCGACGAGGAACCGATGAACGATCCGACCTTGCCACCACTGTTACGGCCGCTGTCGCCAGCGCTGTCGGCGTCCGCCGCGGCGCGGCCCGCCGGATCGGCGCCCGTGTACCTGGCCTGCCTGGGTGCGGCGCTGGCGGTGGGCCTGGCGTGCGAGCTCCTCGGCGGCCCGCGCGCCGCCGCCGTCCTCGGCGCCGGCGTGGTGGCGCTGCTCGGCATGCGCGATTTCCGGGTGCTGGCCGTGGCGGTGGCCTTCCTGCTGCCCTATGTGCCGACCTGGTTCCTGTCCGAAGGCGTGGCCGGCGTGTCCGGCCAGCGCATCGTCGGCCTGGTGATGCTGCTCGCCCTGGTGTCGGTTGCCTGCGGCCATGCGCTCGATCCCTGGCGCATCCGTTATCCCCGCTGGCGGCCGGTCTTCCTGGCCTATGTCGCCGTGTTCGTGTTCGCCGCCCTCAACGGCGCCCGGTCGGCGAGCGCCATTCCAGAGTATTTCAAGGTGCTCGAGGTGGTGCGCGAGACGACGCCGCTGGGCTACCTGAGGGTAAGCCTGTTCGCCCCGGCCCTGGTCATCGCCGGCTGTGCGATCGTGGGCCTGCTGGCGGCGAACGTGCGCGACCCGCGCTGGCTGCTGCTCCCGGTGCTGTCGTCGGCGGTGCTGCTGGCGGTGCTGGTCTGCCTGTTCGCGCTGCACGGCGCCAGCGCCGGCGCCGACCTGGCGCAGCAGGAATCGCGCCGCTCGCTGTCGGTGCTGGGCCTGCATGCGAACGAACTCGGCCTGCTGCTCAACATGGCGCTCGCGCTGGCGATCTGCGCCCTCGGGACGGCGCGGCGGTTAACGGCCCGGGCCGCGCTGGCGCTGGCCTGCCTGGCGCTGATGGGGGGCGTCCTGATGACCTTCTCGCGCGGCGCCTTCCTCGGGCTGGCGGTGGTCATCCTGTATGCGCTGGCGACCGCGCGCGGCCGCGGCTGGCCGCTGTGGGTGCTGGTCGCGCTGGCGCTGGCCGTGGCGCTGTCGTCCGATTCCCTGGCGCAGCGGGCGCTGCATGGCATCGGCGGCGGCGATCTCGACTTTCTCAGCTCGGGCCGGATCGATGCCATCTGGCTGCCGCTCGCGCCCGAAATACTCGACCACCCGATCCTGGGCGCCGGGCATGGATCGATCCTGTGGTCGCAGGCGGCGCAGGCGCGCACGATCCTGCCGGTGAGCCATCCGCACAGCGCCTACCTGGCCTCGCTGCTCGACGTCGGCATCGCCGGCAGCGTGCTGACCGCGCTGTTCTTCGCCCATGCGTGGCGACTGCTGCGGCGCGCGGCGCGCCAGGCCACCCGGCTCGGCCAGGGCGCGCTGACCGGGTTTTTCATTGGTGGCGCGGCCTGCATCCTGCTGCTGCTGGTCCAGGGTCTGACCGACGACAGCTTCATGCCGGCGTTTACGCATGTGTATTTCTGGCTGTGCTACGGCGCGGCGGTCGGGACCCTGGCCCGCGCGCAATCGGCAGACGCGCAGCCTCCGAGCGCGCAGCCTTTGGCTGCGCCACGCGTCCCGGCGCGCGGCCGGCCTGCTGTGGGGGAGGCGTTATGAAAGTCTGTTTCGTCGGCATGGACAACCTGCCGGTGCTGGCCGAAGAATTCAATATGCACGGGATCGGCGGCGAGCAGGTCCAGCAGACGCTGCTGGCCCAGGCACTGGTGCGGCGCGGCTTCGAGGTGAGCATGGTGGTGTACGACTACGGCCAGGCCGACCGCCGCAGCTGGTCTGGCATCGTCACCCACCGCGCGTTCCGCCAGACGGCCGGATTGCCGGTCCTGCGCTTCGTGTACCCACGCTGGATCAAGGCCTGGCGCGCCCTGCGGCGCGCCGATGCGGACGTTTACTACCTGAGCTGCGCCGGCATGCAGCTGGGGCTGGCGGCGCTGTTCTGCCGCCTTCACGGCCGCAAGCTGGTGTTTCGGGTCGCGCACGACAGCGACTGCGTGCCGGACGCGCTCCTGATCAAGTACCGGCGCGACCGCAAGCTGTACGAATACGGCTTGCGGCGGACGCACCTGGTGCTGGTCCAGACGCAGCACCAGCGCGACGCCATGCTGCAGAACTACCGGCGCCACAGCACGGTCGCGCGCATGCTGGTGCAGGCGGCGGCGGGGCCGGTGGAACGCGATATCGACGTGCTGTGGGTGAATAACCTGCGCCAGTTCAAGCGTCCCGACCTGCTGCTCGAGCTGGCGCGCCGCCTGCCGCGCCTGCGTTTCTGCATGATCGGCGGAGAGCAGCCGGGCGCCGCCGAACTGTATGCCGGCATCGCGGCGCAGGCCGCGCAGTTGCCCAACCTGTCCTTCAGCGGCCGTGTGCCCTATCACCGGATGGCCGGACGCTACGCGGCGGCGCGGGTGTTCGTCAATACCTCGGACAGCGAAGGCTTCCCCAACTCCTACCTGCAAGCCTGGATCCACGGCACGCCCACGGTCGCTTTCTTCGACCCCGACGGCGTGATCGCCCGCGAAGGACTCGGCCATGCGGCCACCACGCTGGACGACATGGCGGAGCAGGTCGCCGCCCTGGCCGCGGGCGGCGCCGACTGGCTTGCGCGCAGCGCGCGCTGCCGCGCCTACATGGAGCGGCATTATGCCGAGCAGGACGTGCTCGGCCCCTATCTGGATGGACTCGAGGAGCTCTGCCATGGAACAAGCAACTGAACGCCCGCTGCATGTGATGTTCCTGGTCGTGTCCGCCAGCGTCGGCGGGGCCGAAACCCATGCGGTGACACTGGCCCAGGCGCTCGACCGGCGCCGCTTCTCGGTGTCGCTGGTCTATCTCAAGGACGAGGCCGAGATCCCCGGCGCCTTCGACGACGAGCAGTGCCGGGTGTCGGCCTTCTGCCTCAACGCCCGCAACAAGCTCGACCTGGGCGCGGCGCGCCGGCTGTCCGACTACGCGGCAGAGCGCGAGGTCGACATCATCGTCTGCGCCAACCCGTATCCGCTGATCTATGCATGGGCGGTGCGGCTGCTGTCGCGGCGACGACTGCGCGTGGTCGAGATCCTGCATTCGACCGAGCCGTTCACGCGGCGCGCGTGGCTGCAAATGCACATGTATCGGCCCCTGATGTGGATGTCCGACCTGCTGGTGTTTGTCTGCAAGAACCAGCGCTCGTACTGGGAAACCCAGCGGGTGCGGGCGCGCAGCTCGCAGGTGGTGCACAACGGCGTAGACCTGGGCCGCTTCAGGAACGACTTCGGGCCGGCGCAGATCGGCGCTTTCCGGCGCCTGAACGGCTTCGCGGGCCACGACTACGTGGTCGGCATCTGCGGGATACTGCGTCAGGAGAAGGGACATCAAGACCTGCTGCGCGCGCTCCACATGGCGCGCGCGGCCGGCACCTGCGCCAAGTGCCTGATGATCGGGGACGGGCCGATGCGGCCGGCGATCGAGTCCACCATCGAGCGCCTGCGCCTGACGGGCGAGGTGGCGATTACGGGCGTGCTGGCCGACGTGCGGCTCGCCATTGCCTCGTGCGACGTGATCGTGGTGCCCTCGCATAACGAGACGTTTTCGATCGCGGCGCTCGAGGCGATGGCCCTGGGCAAGCCCCTGATCATGGCCGACGTGGGCGGCGCCTCGGAGCAGGTCGAGCACTCGAGCAATGGCTACCTGTATCCCAAGGCCGACGTGGCCGCGCTGTCCGACCGCATCCTGCGCATGGCCGATCCCGGCTGCCGGAGCGCGTTCGGCGCCGCCAGCCTGCGCAAGGTGATCAGCGAATTCTCGCTGACGCGGATGGTGGACGCCTACGTACGCGAACTCAGTGACCTGGTGCGCCACTGACATGCGACGCGCCCGACCCGCCATGGGATTGAGCCGGTCGGCGGCGTTCCTGACCGCCGGCGGCATGGTCGAATTCGCCCTGCAGTTCCTGCTGCCCGTGATCCTGGTGCGCCAGCTCGACATTGACACCTTCGGCCAGTACCGCTACCTGACCTTGATGCTGGGCACCGCGCTGGCGCTGGCGCCGGCCTTCATGCCGCAGGCGCTGTACTACTTCCTCCCGCGCGCCGGCGGCCGGCAACTGACGGTGATCGGCAACGCCGCCGCCTGGCTGGCCTGCATGGGCCTGGTCGTGGCCTTCCTCGTGAGTCCGGTCAGTCCCCTCGCGGGCGACCTGTCGCACGCGCTGCATCGGGCGACCCACGGCTTGTCGGCGCTATACCTGGGCCTGTCGGTGGTGCTGACGATCATGACCACGCTGGCAATCGCCGAGGGGCGCATCCTGTGGCATTGCAGCACCGAGCTGGCGCTCGCCCTGCTGCGCACCGCGCTGGTCGCCCTGGCCGCGGTCCTGTCGCACGATATCGCCTGGGTGGTGGCGGCGCTGGTGCTCGACGCCACGCTGCGCCTGGCGGTGCTGGCGGCCTATTTCCTGACCCGGCCTGGCGGCGCGCGCCTGCGCTGCGAGCCGGCGAGTCTGCTGGCGCAACTGCGCTATGCGCTGCCGTTCGCCGCGGGCGGCAGCCTGTTCGCGATGCGGGCCCAGGCCGACGGCTGGATCGCCGCGTCGGTCCTGCCCCAGCACGTCTTTGCCGCGTTCACCATCGGCGCCGTGGTGCTGCCGGTCGCCACGCTGATCCGCCAGCCGATCAACAGCGCCATGCTCCCGCACCTGAACCGCGCCT
Organism: Massilia sp. Soil_C_3; assembly: GCF_057657035.1. Lineage (NCBI taxonomy): Bacteria > Pseudomonadati > Pseudomonadota > Betaproteobacteria > Burkholderiales > Oxalobacteraceae > Massilia > Massilia sp. Soil_C_3. The sequence continues at coordinate 202,520 of NZ_JBDGJG010000008.1, read as the reverse complement.
ACGCCAGCGGCGCCCGCGCCGAAGTGCATGCGCTGCTGCTCAAGGGGAGCGGGGCGGCGACGCTGCTGCTGGCGCCCCTGGCCTGCGCGCTATTCCTGTTGGCGCCCGAGGTCGTGGCGCTGGTGTACACCGAACGCTATCTGGCGGCGGTTCCGGTGATGCGCCTGTACCTGCTGCTCGTCGTGCTGCAGTCGGTGGCGGTGGGCTTCGCGATGCCGGCGCTCGACATGGGCCGGCTGGCGCTGCGGATCAATCTTGCGGGGCTGGCGCTGTCGGTCGCCCTGAGCCTGGCCGGCGTGCACTGGTTCGGCCTGGCCGGGGCGGCGCTCGGCAGCGTGGCCGCCTTCCTGCTGTGCGAACTCGCCAATGCGCGCGCCGTGGGGAGGGTGCTGGGCCGGCCATGGCGGGCGATGTTTCCGCTGCGGCTGGCGGGGATGGTGCTGGGCGCCTGCGTGGCGGGAGTCCTGCTGGCCGAATGGTGCGCGCCGGCGTTCGGCGCCGATCCGTGGCGCGCCCTGGGGGGCAAGCTGGGTGTGTACGCCGTCGCGGCGCTGGCGCTGTTTGCCGCCTGCGGCGGCCTGGGAGAGCTGCGCCGCCTGTGCGCGCCGGTGGGCGGTCCGGGAGCGCAGATGAACCCTGAACCTGCTTCAGCGTCGGCTGGAGCCGCTTCGAGCACAAATACTGCTTGCTGAGTTACCGATCGCCTTGATTTAGCTCAGCAAGTAATGTGTTCATCCCGTTAGGGTAGAGATGGCACGCTTGCCTTCACGCGCCACGTCAGTCAAGGCCTGTCGGGATAGGCTTTTAAACAGCCGCGCAGCAGTGCGCTGCGCCGGTCCAACCGAGGGAACAGCATGGGCAAGAACGAGATCCTGACACCGGAAGCGACGCCATTGGACAGGTTCGATCCGGGCCCCGCGCTGGCGCCGTTCAGGCTAACGGAACATGTCGGGGTGATGGTGCGCCACCGGCTGTTCATCGTGCTGGTGACCTTGTCGGTGGCGGCCCTGGGCACCCTGTATTCGCTGGCGCGGCCACCGTCCTATACGGCCAACCTGCTGATCCACGTGACCGACATGCGCTCGTCCGAACCGCGCACGCTGCTCGGCTATACCACACCGGGCATGGCGTACAAGCGCGCCATGGCCGAAGCCGAACTGCTGCGCTCGCGTGCGGTCATCGGCGCGGCCGCGACGCGCCTGCGGCTCGACCTGGTGGCCGAGCCGCGCTACTTCCCGCTGATCGGCACGGCGCTGGCGCGCTGGAATACGCGCCACGACATGGCGCCGGCGCCCTACGGCGGCTATGCCTGGGGCGGCGAGCGCATCCGCGTGAGCGAGCTGGCGGTGCCCCCAGACCTGCTCGACCAGCCACTCCATGTCACGCGCCTCGACCGCGAGCGCTACAGCCTGCGCGCCGGGGACGGCCAGCGCGCCGTCGTCGGCCGGGTCGGCACGCCGCTGGTGGCGGCGCAGGGCGGCGGCAGCGTGCGCCTGACGGTCGACGCACTGGAGGGCGCCCCCGGCACCGCCTACCTGCTGGCGCGGCGCTCGGTCCCGGCCGTGATCGACGAGATCGGGGCCGCGCTGGACGTTGCCGAGCTCGGCAAGGATACCGGTGTCCTCAGCGTGAGGCTCCAGGGCGCCGAACCGCGCCGGATCACGGCCATCCTCAACGAGATCGGCAATGTCTATATGGAGCATGTGCGCAGCGAAAAAGCGAGCGAGTCGACCGGTTCGATGGACGTACTGCGCGCGCGTCTTCCCGCGCTGCGCCAGCGCGTCGCCGCCGCCGAGGAGCGCTACGAATCCTACCGCCGCCAGCACGGCGCCGCCGACGTCGCCGAAGATACGCGCCTGGCGCTCGGCCGGCTGTCCGCGACCCGCGAGCAACTGGCCCAGCTGCAGCGCAGGCGCGCCGAGCTCGGCGTGCGCTTCGGCGACCGGCATCCGGAACTGCTGGCACTGGACCGGCAGCTCGACGGCGCGCGCCAGGAGATCGCCGGCCTCGAGGCAGAGGCCGGACGCCTGCCCGCCGTGGCGACCGAGCTCGAGCGGCGCGTGCGCGACCTGAAGGCCGAGACCGACCTGTACAATGCGGTGCTGCGCCGGACCGAGGAACTCGACGTCGATGCCGGAGACCGCTCCAGCAACGTCAGGATCGTCGACGAGGCGGTCGTCCCAATGAAGCCGGCCGGTTCGCGCAAGCTGATCGTTGCTCTCTCCGTCGTGCTTGGCCTGTTCCTGGGCATCGGCGGAGCCTTCTTCCTGACCTTGCGTGAGCGGCTGCGCCAGCAGCTGCCCGCCTGACCCCGGAGGCCGCATGAAACGGATCGCGCGTATCGGGATCGTCCTGCTGGCCGCCAGCGCATTATGCCTCGTGCGCATCGTCCTCGTGCTGCTGGGGATCACGGTCTATCTATTGCTGCTGCCAGGTGTGATCGCCATGAAGCGCGACTATCCCCATGCCGACCGGGTGTTCCTGTGGTGCGCGCTGCTGGGCTGGACCGGGGCGGCCTGGGTCGCGGCCCTGGCCTTCGTGCTGACGCGGCGGACCAACCTCATGCCCGCGACTGCCGACCATCGGCCCTCCATGGCCACCGGTGACGGCGCCGTCGTATTTACCAAGCACGGACGGGACTGCTAGCCTCGCACACCCACCAGCTTGTGCACCAGCTCCGACGAAGTCGATGCCGCAAATTTGCGCATCAGGCTGGCCCGGTGCATTTCCACCGTGCGCGGGCTCAGGGCCGTATCGCGTGCGATCATCTTGCTCGTCTTTCCTTCCACCAGCAGCGCTGCGATCTCACGCTCGCGCGGGGTCAGTTGCGCCGTCACCGGGCGTTTTTCGCTGACGTCCTCGAAGGTCCAGACCCCGGCGCCCAGGGGCTGGGCCGGATCGAGCGCGCGCCCGGTCACATGGCACCAGAACAGTTCGCCGTTGGCGCGGCGCATGATGCGCTCATCCGAATAGCGTCCTTTCGCGTTCATGATGGGGATGATGCGATCGCCCGTGCGCAGGAACTCGTCCATGGTCGGATAGAGTACGCTGAACGATTGCCCCTGCAATTTTTCATTGGCATAACCGAACATCGCCGCCAGTGCGCCGTTGCAGGTCTGGATCACCCGGTCGACCGAGACGCACATACCGACCGGCGCGTGCTGGAAAATCATCTCGTAATCGATTGCACAAGGCGGATTCATGTGAGGTAGATCGACTGCTATGTTCATTCGCGGTGGTATGTGTGAAGGTGGGCCACGGATGCGGCCGTAGTTCTACGGTATTGTGCTTCGTTGTCACATATTCTATGCTGAGAGTCTACTCAGTAGTACACAAGAGCTTTGGCTTAACCTATAAAAGGGACGGGTATGAATAAAGTTTATCCTGACGCGCGCTCGGCTCTGGCCGGCATCGTTCAAGACGGCCAGACCATCGCCGTGGGCGGCTTCGGCCTGTGCGGCATTCCGGAAGCCCTGATCGCGGCACTGCGCGATTCGGGCGCCAAGAACCTCACCGCCATTTCCAACAACGCCGGGGTGGACGGTTTCGGCCTAGGGCAGTTGCTGGAAACGCGCCAGATCAAGAAGATGATCTCGTCCTACGTGGGCGAAAACAAGGAATTCGCGCGCCAGTTCCTGGCTGGCGAACTCGAACTCGAATTCACCCCGCAGGGCACGCTGGCCGAGAAGCTGCGCGCCGGCGGCGCCGGGATCCCGGCTTTCTTCACCAAGACCGGCTACGGCACCATCGTCGCGGAAGGAAAAGAAACCCGTGAGTTCAACGGCGAGCACTACGTGATGGAGCACGCGCTGTTCCCGGACGTGTCGCTGGTCAAGGCCCATATGGCCGACCGCGCCGGTAACCTGGTGTTCCGCAAGACTGCCCGCAACTTCAATCCGAACGTGGCCATGGCCGGCAAGGTCTGCATCGTGGAAGTCGAACAGCTGGTCGAGATCGGCGAGATCGATCCGGACCAGGTGCACCTGGCCAGCATCTTCGTGCACCGCATCGTCCACAATCCGACGCCCGAGAAACGCATCGAACAGCGCACCGTACGCGCCTGATCACCCACATTCGGAGACAAGAACATGGCATGGACTCGTGATGAAATGGCCGCGCGCGCGGCCGGGGAGCTGCAGGACGGCTTCTATGTGAACCTGGGCATCGGCTTGCCGACCCTGGTCGCCAACTATGTACCCAAGGATATCGAGGTGTTCCTGCAGTCCGAGAACGGCCTGCTGGGCATCGGCCCATTCCCGACCGAACAAGAAGTCGACGCCGACCTGATCAACGCCGGCAAGCAGACCGTGACGGCGCTGCCTGGCTCGGCCTACGTCAGTTCGGCCGATTCCTTCGGCATGATTCGCGGCGGCAAGATCAACCTGGCGATCCTGGGGGCAATGCAGGTGTCGGAACACGGCGACCTGGCCAACTGGATGATTCCAGGCAAGATGGTGAAGGGCATGGGCGGCGCGATGGACCTGGTGGCCGGCGTCAAGCGCGTGGTGGTCGTCATGGAACACGTCGCGACCGCCAAAGATGGCAGCACCAGCCACAAGATCCTGAAAAAATGCGACTTGCCGCTGACCGGGGTGGGCGTGGTCGACCGCATCATTACCGACCTCGGCGTGATCGACGTGACCGACACCGGCCTGAAGGTGGTCGAGCTGGCGCCGGGCGTGAGCTGTGACGAAATCGTGGCGGCGACCGGCTGCGAACTGGATACGTCGGCGCTGTAGTCGCCGCGTTTCCGAACGACAAAGGGCGCTGGTGACCAGCGCCCTTTGTCATTGCAGCCTGCCCAACGATACTTAATCCATCTTCCAGACGTAGTGCACGGAAGTCCAGGCACGCACCGGTTTCCCCTCACGCATTGCGGGTTTGAATGTGCAGGCCGAGAGGGCGCTGCGGGCCGCTTCGTCGAGCGATGCATCACCGCTCGAGGCTTGCAGGCGCGACTCGATGACCTTGCCGTCTGGCCCGATCAGCATGCCAAGGATCGTGGTCCCCTCGACCTTGTTTGCCTTCGCCTGTTCCGGATAGACCGGCCTGCTGCAGGAAGCATGGTTCCCGGCCGCCTGCGCTGCGTCGGCCGGCGTGGCGGCTTGGCGTGAGGGCGACTGCGCACAGCCGGCCAGGACAGCCGCGGACATGCCTGCAGCCGCAAGCAGGCGAATCACCCGCATCATTCCGGCACCCACGTGTATTTCAGCTCAGTCCATTGCTCCTTCGACGCACCATTCACCGTGCCCGGCTGGAACCGGCATTTGGCGAGCGCCGCGCGCGCCGCCTCGTCCAGCGAAGCATTGCCGCTGGTCTTGCGCACCACCGCTTCGCGCACCGTGCCGTCGGCCCTGACCAGGAAGGCGAGGGTGACGGTGCCTTCGACCTTGGCGGCCAGCGCTTGTGCAGAGTACTCCGGCTTGCGGCAAGACTTGAAATTCGCGACCGGCTCGGTGGTCACGCTGTCCGGCATGTCAGTGAAAGGATTGACCGGCGCCGTCCCGACGCAGCCGGCCAGGATCGTCGTTGTCAGTCCCATCGCCAGTCCCAGCCCCAGGATAGCTACGCGATGTTTTCCAGACCGGCCTGGAAGGGATGGGGTGCACTCCTTGATAGGCATTACTTTTCCTTTTCTCATTTAGAAACCCAGACGTACTGTACCTCAGTCCACTGCTCGGTCGGCTTGCCATCGACCGTGCCGGGCGTGAACGTGCACTTGGCCAGCGCCGTGCGAGCCGCCTCGTCCAGAGACGTGTCGCCGCTCGACTTGCGCAAGGCGGTCTCGCGTACCGCCCCTTCGGCGCTGACCAGGAAGCCGAGGGTCACCGTACCCTGGATATCGCGGGCCAGCGCCTCGGCCGGATACTTCGGCCGTTCGCAGGAGTCGAATTTCGCAATCGGAATATTGACGATGCTGTCGGTCTTAGCCATTGCCGGGCTGGACGCCGGCGTCTGGGCGCAACCGGCCAGGCCGGCGAGCAGGAATCCAAGCACCGGGATCGCGGCTTTCCAGTTCAGCGCTTCGGTATCGGGACGAACCAGTTGTTTGATGCGTGACATGAGATCTCCTCCGTTGGCCGCCTGGGCCAGGTGGTGGTTGGAGAACTGGCTTTTTTCCAGTTCAGAGAGGGCCAGGGCCAGGCGCCGCGGTTCGCCCAGTTGCCGTGCCGCGATGGCGTCGGCGATCTGTTCCCGTTCGACGCGGATGCGGCGCGAGATCCACCAGACCGCCGGGTGGTAGAACAACAGTGATTCGATGACGTTCTGGCACAGGTTGACCAGGTAGTCGTGACGCTGGATATGCGCCAGTTCGTGCGCCAGCAGCGCTTCCAGCAGGTGCGGGGGCATGCTGGTCACCAGCGAGGCCGGCACCAGCACGACCGGACGCCACCAGCCGGCCGTGACCGGGCTCGATAAACCGTTGACGATACGCAGGCGGATCGGCCGCGGCAAACCGAACTGCGCGGCGAGCCGGTCGACGCGGGCCTGCCATGCCGGATCCTGGCTTTCCCGCATGGCCGCGCGCCGCACCCACATGAGCCCCGCGATCATGCGCAGCGCCAGGAACAGCGCGCAGATGGCCCAGGCGCCGACGATCCAGGCCAGGTTGCGCTGGAACAGGCCGCTCCAGCCACTTTCTTGTGCCATGCCGACCGCGGCGCCGGACCACACGATCGCAAGGCCGCCATCGGCCCCGCTGTCGCTGCCCAAGCGCAGGAACAGCTCGGTTGCCGGCCATGCCAGGCACAGCAGCAGGCCGACGCAGGCGACGAGGTAGCGCGTTTGCGGACGCGCCTTGCGCAGAAGGGCGAGGGCGAGCGCGGTCTGGCCGCCGACCAGCGCGCCCTGCCAGCTGAAGTGGACCAGCGTCCAGCCGATGCTGTCGACGATGCCGAAGGCGTTCATCGCTTGTCCTCGTCTTTCAGGAGCTGCTCGATCTCGTCCCTTTCCTTCTTCGAGATGCCGCTATTCAGCGCGGCCAGCACCAGCGCCTTGGCCGAGCCCGAGAAGGCGCGCTGCATCAGGTCTTGCAGCAGATTGGTCTGCAGGGCGTCGCGCTCATGCACGGGCGCATACACGTGCGAACGCTCGCTCTCGTCGCGGCTGAGCAAGCCCTTGCCGTGCATGACCTGCATCAGGCGCAAGACCGTGGCATACGTGACGTCGGGGCGCTGCGGGAGCATCGCCTCGTGCACCTGCTTGGCGGTGGCCGCGCCGAGCGGCCACAGCACTTGCAGCAGGTCGAGTTCGGCGGGCGTGGGCTTGGGAGCGTCGGGGGAGCGCGGCATGGCATGACCTCGTCTGTTCAGGATGTACCTAGATTATCCTGTCTAGATTGCGATGTCTACATCAATTCGCGTGTTCACCCGTGCTGGGTAGTGTGAGGCGATGCCACAGTAATGGCTGGTCAGGGCAGGCGCGGATTCGCGCCGAATTTCTCGATCGTTTCCAGCAGCACCTTGGCCCGAAATGGCTTGAGAATGACGCGGCTGATATTGCGGTCGCGTAGCGCGCTCAGCAGTTCCGCCGTCGCCTGCTCGGCCATGATGGCGATCGGCATTGTCTTGCCAGGCGTATCGTCGGCGCGCAAGCGGTCGATCAGGCCCAGGTCGTATTGCCGGTTGACGCCACGACCCACGCAATCGACGGCGACCACGGCGCCGTGGAAAGTGCGCGAGCGCAGCAGGCGCAGCGCGGCGTCGTTGCTGGCCGCTTCATGCACTTGGCTCATGCCGAGGCTGCGCGCCGTCATGACCACGGTGCGGCGCAACATCGGCTCCGGTTCGACTAGCAGGATGTGGCTGTCAGGCATCGTGTTTTTCCTCCGCGCGCGCCAGTTCCATCACCGCCAGGTCGCGCAGCGTACCCAGGATGCCCAGGTCGAGCGCGTCGAGCGTGCGCGGCCGGCGGTCGATCAGGCACAGGGTGCCCAGGCGCAGGCCTGAGGACAGCTCCAGCGGCGCACCGGCATAGAAGCGGATGTGCGGCGCGCCCGTCACCAGCGGGTTGTCGGCGAAGCGTGGGTCTTGCAGCGCATCCTCGACCACCATGATGGCGTCGCCCAGGATGGCGTGCGAGCAGAACGAGATGTCGCGGCCCGTCTCGCACACTTGCGTGCCAACGCGCGCCTTGAACCACTGGCGCTCGCTGTCGAGCAGGGTAATCAGGACGATCGGCATGTCGAATTCGCTGGCGGCGAACCGGGCGATCTTGTCGAAGCGTTCCTCGGGCGGGGTGTCGAGGATCAGCAGTTCGTACAGCGCGGCCAGGCGCGCGGCTTCGTTATCGGGTTTGGCGGCGATGTGCATCGTGGGCGCGGTCGTCAATCTTGGTAGCCGCAATATAACAGACCCGTTAGGGCATAAAAACGCCGGCGAAAAAAAACCGTGTCACGAGGACACGGTTTTTTTGGAGCGGGGAAGCGCGGGATTACGCCGCTTCGCGCACTTCCTTCATGCTGTTCTGGTCGTCGATATGCACACGGCCACTCAGGACGTCGTCCATGCGCGCCGAATCCAGTTCCTTCTCCCACTTCGACACCACGACCGTCGCAACGCCGTTGCCGATGAAGTTGGTCAGGGCGCGCGCTTCGCTCATGAAGCGGTCGATGCCGAGGATCAGGGCCATGCCCGCCACCGGAATGGTCGGCACCACGGCCAGGGTCGCGGCCAGCGTGATGAAGCCGGCGCCGGTGATGCCCGATGCGCCCTTCGAGGTCAGCATCGCCACCAGCAGGATGGTCAGCTCCTGGGTCAGGGTCAGGTCGGTATTGGTTGCCTGCGCCACGAACAGCGCCGCCATCGTCATATAGATATTGGTGCCGTCCAGGTTGAACGAGTAGCCGGTCGGGACCACGAGGCCGACCACTGGCTTCGAGCAGCCCAGCTTTTCCAGCTTGCGCATCAGGTTCGGCAGGGCGCTTTCCGACGACGAGGTGCCCAGTACGATCAGCAGTTCTTCCTTGATGTACTTGATGAACTTGAAGATCGAGAAGCCGGTGAACTTGGCGATCAGGCCCAGCACGACGAACACGAACAGCGCGCAGGTCAGGTAGAACGAACCCATCAGCTTGGCCAGCGGCAGCAGCGAGGCGATGCCGTATTTGCCGATGGTGAAGGCCATCGCGCCGAAGGCGCCGAGCGGGGCGACTTTCATGACGATGTTGACGATGCCGAAGATCACGTGGGCGATGTCGTCGATGAACTTGGTCACCGGACGGCCGCGTTCGCCCATCATCGACAGCGAGAAGCCGAACAGGATTGCGACCAGCAGCACCTGCAGGATGTTGCCGGTGGCGAAAGCATCCACGAACGTCGTCGGGATGATGTGCATGATGAACTCGGTCGTGGTCTGGGCATGCGCATTGGTGGTGTATTGCGCGATCGAGCTCGAATCGAGGTGGGCCGGATCGACGTTGAAGCCGGCGCCCGGCTTGGCCACGTTGGCGACGATCAGGCCGATGGCCAGGGCGAAGGTCGACACGACTTCGAAATAGATCAGCGCCTTGCCGCCGACGCGGCCGATCTTCTTCATGTCCTGCATCCCGGCGATGCCGGCGACGACGGTACAGAAGATCACGGGGGCGATGATCATCTTGATCAGTTTGATAAAGCCGTCTCCCAAAGGCTTCATCGCGGTGCCCAGTTCGGGGTAGAACACCCCCAGCATCACGCCAAGAACAATGGCGATCAGCACCTGGACATACAGTACTTTATAAAAAGGCTTCTTCATGGCAACTCTTCAACGAGGTTGGTGGTTGTTCCATGTTGGAGCAATCGTTCCCAGCGGGCTATTGTGGAAATCCGCATGCTGCACTGCACCAGGGCATCGCGGAAAACCACGCACCGCGGCGGTGCGAGAGAGAAGGGGCGTCAGCAGCGCGTGCGCCATGGTTCTTCTGGCAGAGGGCAGTACCTGGCTTCAGGCGGCGTGTGCGGCGCGGCGCCAGGCGCCCGGCCCCACGCCGTAGCGGCGCTTGAAGACCCGGTTGAACGCGGCCTCGGACTGGTAACCGACCGCTTCGCCGATCGCCGCGATCGGCCGCGTGTCGCGCGCCAGCCACTGCACCGCCTGGGTCATGCGCAACTGCACCAGGGCATCGAGCGGCGTCGTGCCCGCCAGCTGGCGGAACAGGCGCGCGAAGGTAGCGCGCGACATGAAGCAGGCCGCCGCCAGTTCTTCCACCAGCCAGGGGCGGTCCAGCTGCGCCAGCATCAGGCGCAGCGCGGGGCCAAGGCGGCGGTCGGCGAGCACCGCCAGCAGGCCAGGCGTGGTCGGGCTGTCGTCGAGCCAGGCGCGCAGCAAAAGCGTGAACAGCGCCCCGGACAGTTGCGCCACCACGGCCGCGGCGCCGGGCCGGGCGCTGTCGGCTTCGCTGCGCAGCATCGTCACCAGCGCCAGCAGGCCGGCGAAGTCGGGGCGTGAAGAGGCGTGCACGACGATCATGGCGGGCAGCGCCGGCTGCAGGACGCGGCGCGCGCCGTCGTCGAACACGAACTGGCCGCACAGGATGCCGGTAGGCGCGCCGTCGCCGCCATTGCTCACCCAGCGCAGCGGTTCAGGGCCCGGCACGTCCACCAGTGGGCGCGCCTGTTGCGCCGGGCCGGCATGCAAGCGGTGCGCGCTGCCCTGCGGGAAGACGACGACGTCGCCCGCGCGCAACGCGATCCGTTCGCCGCCGGGCGTGTCGACCGCGGCTTCGCCCTCGACGATCAGGTGGTAGGGCGCCACGCCGGCGCCGGCCACCGGCTGCTCCAGCACCCAGGGTGCGGCCAGTGCGCAGCGGATGTCGAGCGAGGTGCGCAGCGTGAACAGCGACAGCAGGCGGCTGAGCGCATCGATGCCCTGGGCCGCGCCGCCGTCGGCTACCTCGGGCTTATTGCGCAGCCCAGCCTCCGTCCATATTCCAGGCCACGCCGCGTACCTGGTTGGCGGCCGGGCTGCAGAAGAACACGGCCAGCGCGCCCAGTTCTTCCGGGGTCACGAATTCGCCCGACGGTTGTTTCTCGGACAGCAAGGCCTTGCGTGCGGCGTCGTTGTCCAGGCCCTCGCGTGCGGCGCGGTCGTCCACCTGTTTCTGCACCAGCGGGGTCAGCACGAAACCGGGACAGATCGCATTCGCGGTCACGCCGGTCTGCGCCGTCTCGAGCGCCGTCACCTTGGTAAAGCCGACCAGGCCGTGCTTGGCGGCGACGTAGGCCGATTTCTGGCTCGATCCCACCAGGCCGTGCACCGACGCCAGGTTGATGATGCGGCCCCAGTTTTTCTGCTTCATGCCGGGCAGGGCCAGGCGGGTGGTGTGGAAGGCCGAGCTGAGGTTGATGGCGATGATGGCGTCCCATTTCTCGGTGGGGAAGTCCTCGACCGAGGCCACGTGCTGGATGCCGGCATTGTTGACCAGCACGTCGACCCCGCCGAATTTCTCAAGGGCGTAGGCCATCATGGCCTCGATGTCGTCTGGCTTGGACATGTCGGCGTTGTGGTAGGCCGTTTGCACCCCGAATTCGGCGCCGATGTCGGTGTACAGCTTCTCGATCTGCTGGGCGTCGCCGAAGCCGTTGAACACGATGTTGGCGCCCTGTTCGGCCAGCGAGCGCGCGATCCCGAGCCCGATGCCCGAGGTCGAACCGGTGACGAGAGCCGTTTTGCCAACTAGCATGGTGGATTTCATTGTGTCCTCTATATGAAGGTGATCGGGGGAACTTCCTAAGAATTGGTAGAATTCTAATCGCAACACCATCACGATGGTGAATTGCAGAACCGCCGTCAACCGGCGGGTCCATATTGTCATCACGGAGTCACGATGTCTGAACCCAGATTAAGAAGCGTCCAGTGCAGCTCGCCCGCCGGGCTGCACCGCGTCGCCTATAAGGAATGGGGCGACGCGGACAATCCGAAGGTGCTGGTGTGCGTACACGGCGTGACCCGCGTCGGCGACGATTTCGACCATCTGGCGCGCGCCCTGTGCGATGAGTATCGCGTGGTCTGCCCGGACATCGTGGGGCGCGGGCGCTCTGATCGCCTGCGCGATCCGGCCTATTACACGGTGCCGCAATACGTGGCCGATATGGTGACGCTGATCGCGCGCGTGACGGCCGGCGCCGACGACGAAGGCGTGGCCTGGTTCGGCACCTCGATGGGCGGCCTGATCGGCATGGCGCTGGCCGCGCTCGAGGGCAATCCGGTGCGCAGGTTCGTGCTCAACGATATCGGGCCGGTGCTCGATGGCGCGGCGCTGCGGCGCATCGGCGACTACATCGGCCAGGACCTGCGCTTCCCCAGCTTCGCCGCCGGGGCCGAGTTCGTGAAAACGGTGTCGGCATCCTTCGGCCCGCATTCCGACGACGAATGGCGCAAGCTGGCAGCCGACGTCCTGCGCGAGGGGCAGGACGGCCAGTGGGAGCGCCACTACGACTTGAACCTGGCGCAACCGTTCCGGGCCATCACGCTGGAAGGCGCCGCCCAGGACGAGGCCGCGCTGTGGGCGGCCTGGGATGCAATCGGCTGCCCGACCCTGCTGGTGCGCGGCGAGCATTCCGACCTGCTGTCGCGCGCGACGGCGCAGCAGATGACGCAGCGCGGACCGCGTCCGAGCCTGGTCGAGATCCCCGGGGTGGGCCATGCGCCGACCTTCGTGCACGACGACCAGATCGCGATCGCGCGCAGGTTTTTAATCGGATGAATTTTTAATCGGGACCGGCACGGTTCCGCCTTTAGACAAAGAAGAAAGAGATCATGGAAATCAAACGACTGTATGTGGGCAAACGCCTGTCCGAAGTAGCGATCCACAACGACACCATCTACCTGGCCGGCCAGATCGCCGAGGACACCAGCCAGGGCATCGAAGAGCAGATGCGCGAAGTGCTGGGCCACGTCGACCGCCTGCTGGGCGAGGCCGGCAGCGACAAGACCTGCATCCTCTCCTGCCAGATCTTCATCTCCAGCATGGACAACTTCCCCGGCATGAACAGCGTCTGGGACGAGTGGGTGGCGCAGGGGCATACCCCGCCGCGCGCGACCGTCGAAGCCAGGCTCGCCAACCCCGCCTGCCTCGTCGAGGTCTGCGTCATCGCCGCCCTGCGCTAAGGCAGGGTTATGGTATCGACCGCCCTGCTGGGCGACGTCAACAGCGGCCTGGTCCAGGGACTGGGGCAGGAGGACTGCGTGCGCGTGCACGCGGCGCTCGAGTACGCGGCCGCGGGCTATGGCGAGCGGGTCGCGGCCTCGGGCCAGGGCGCTTTCGAGTTCTCGCTCGGGGCGGCCGGCACCCTGGCCTTCCTGAACACCGACGCCGAGACCCGCATCGCGGGCCTCTTGTTCGAACTGGCGCTGATGGATCCCTCCACCTTCGGGCGCATCGAGGAGCGCTTCGGCCCCGAGGTGGCGGCGCTGGTGCAGGGCGTGCACCAGCTGATCCGCCTGCGCGACCTGACCGTCGGCCAGGCGCCGGTGGGCAGCGGCAAGAACGCGGCCCAGCAGGCCGCGGCCCAGAACGAAACGCTGCGCAAGATGCTGCTGGCGATGGCCACCGACATGCGCGTGGTCCTGATGCGCCTGGCCTCGTGCGCCGCCACCTTGCGCTACTTCGCCGAACATAAACGCTTCGACGAGGTCACGCGCGCCTATGGCCGTGAAGTGCTGGACTTCTATGCGCCGCTGGCCAACCGGCTCGGCATCTGGCAACTGAAATGGGAGCTGGAAGACCTGGCCTTCCGCTTCATCGAGCCGGACACCTATAAACGCATCGCCAAGATGCTCGAAGAGAAGCGCATGTCGCGCGAGAGCTTCGTGGCCTCGTCGATCGCGCGCCTGCAAGACGAACTGGCCGCGGCCGGCATCAAGGCCGACGTCTCGGGGCGGCCGAAGCATATCTACAGCATCTGGAGCAAGATGCGCGGCAAGGAGCTCGATTTCTCGGAGCTGTACGACGTGCGCGCCTTCCGTGTGATCGTGCCCGACATTAAGACCTGCTACACGGTGCTGGGCGTGATCCACAATATCTGGACCCCGGTGCCGAAGGAGTTCGACGACTACATCTCGCGGCCCAAGCCGAACGGCTACCGCTCGCTGCACACGGTGGTGACGGCCGACGACGGCCGTCCGCTCGAAGTGCAGATCCGCACGCAAGAGATGCACAACTTCGCCGAGTACGGTATCGCCGCCCACTGGCGCTACAAGGAAGAGGGCGGCTCCAACTTCAAGAGCCAGGCCTACGACGAAAAGATCGCCTGGCTGCGCCAGCTGCTGGCCTGGAAGACCGACGTCACCGATGCCGTGGCCGGCCAGGAAGACCTGCAGAAGGAGTGGGTCGAGAAGCTCAAGGCGACCAGCCTGGACGACCGCATCTTCGTGCTGACCCCGCAGGCGCGGGTGCTGGAGCTGCCGGTCGGCGCCACGCCGATCGACTTCGCCTACCACCTGCACAGCGATGTCGGCCACCGCTGCCGCGGCGCCAAGATCGACGGCACGATGGTGCCGCTGAATACGCAGCTCAAGAACGGCCAGACCTGCGAGATCATCACCGCCAAGGGCGGCAGCGTCGGCCAGGGGCCGTCGCGCGACTGGCTCAGCCCCGGTTACGCTGCCAGCAGCCGCACCCGCTCCAAGATCCGCGCCTGGTTTCATGCCCTGGACCAGGCCGAGACCCTGGCCCAGGGCCGCGCCGCGGTCGAAAAATCGCTCCAGCGCGAAGGCAAGACCGCGGTCAACCTCGAACTTCTCGCGCAAAAGCTGGGCTTCGCCAAGGTCGACGAACTGTTCATCGAGGTCGGCAAGGACAAGTTCAGCCTGCGCCACGTCGAAGCGGCGCTGCATGAGGGCGCGGAACCGGCGCCCGTCGAAGACGCGGCGGTGGTCAATAAAAGCCGCGCCTCGAGCGTGGAGCAGGGCGCCAAGTCGGGCGTGCTGGTGGTGGGCACCGATGGCCTGATGACGGTGCTGGCCAAGTGCTGTAAACCAGCGCCGCCGGATCCGATCGTCGGCTTCGTCACGCGCGGCAAGGGCGTCTCGATCCATCGCCTCAGTTGCAAGAACTTCGCCGAAATGCAGGCCAAGTCGCCCGAGCGGGTGATCCATGTCGAGTGGGGGATGGCCGGGGTGGAAACCGTGTACCCGGTCGACCTGTTCATCCTGGCGCAAGACCGGCAAGGCCTGCTGCGCGACATCTCCGAGGTGTTTTCGCGCGAGAAGATCAATGTGATCGGGGTGAACACCCAGAGCGCCAAGGGCCAGGCGCGCATGGTGTTTACGGCGGAGATTGGGTCGACGGCGCAGGCGCAGAAGGCGCTGGCGGCGATCATGGAGGTGTCGGGGGTGATGGAGGCGAGGAGGCAGTAGGGTGCGCGTGCGAACGTAATCATTTGTCAGGAACGCGCATATAGCCGCCCGGACCAAGTATCATTCTGCCCATGCCGCGAACGATCCCGCCCATCGCCCAACCGACCCGGTGGCCCGCCTACCTGGCGCGCTACCTGCGCAGCTGGTGGTACATGATCCACCTGGGCGCCATCGCCGTCGTCACGGCGCTTTCGCCCTCCACCTGGCGCCGCGCGAGCTTTTACGCCACCGCGCGCCATATCCACGCCAGCACCTGGCAGGTGCTGCCCTGGTTCACGCTGGCGTCGTGCCTGGTCAGCCTGGTCATCATCCGCATCGTGCTGGTCACGGCCAAGAGCTACGGCCTGTCCGGGCTCGCGCTCGAGATGGTGGTGCGGGTGCTGGTGCTGGAGCTGATTCCACTTTCTGCGGCGCTGTTCGTGGCGCTAAGGGCCAGCATGGCTTTCGACGCCTCGGCCCTGGGCCTGGCGCGTTCCGGCCTGTCGATCCGCGCCGCCAGCGATGAAGCGCTGCGCCGCGTGCGGCGCGACCTGGTGCCGCAGCTGATCGCCAACGCGGTCGCGGTCCTGTCCCTGGCGATGGTCACGTCGATCATCGTGCTGCTGCTGGCCTACCTGAACGTGTATGGCCTGTCGCCCTGGGGCATCCCCGACTACACCCGCACCGTTGGCCGCGTGTTCGCGCCGGTGGTGACGGCCGGCTTCGTGCTCAAGACGGTGCTGTTCGGCCTGGCCGTGGCCCTGATCCCCACCGCCGCCGTGCTCGAGCTGCAGCGCTATCCGCGCGCCCTGGCCACCAGCGTGCAGCCCGGCGCGCTGCGCCTGCTGTTCGTGCTGATCGTGATCGAGGCCGGCTCGCTGGCCCTGAAATACATCTGAATCCTTGAAGAAGAACACCATGCCGGACCTGACTCCCGATCCATCCATCCCCGACGAACCGAAGAACGTCGAAGCCAAGGCGGTGATCCTGCTGGTGCTGCTCGGCCTCATGATCGCGGGCTTCGTGCTGTACGTGATGTACGCGCGCGGCGTGTTCGAGCCGACCCAGCGCCTGACCCTGGTGGCCGAGGATTCGTCCGGCGTCATCCCCGGCATGGACATGACCTTCGCCGGCTTTCCGATCGGGCGCGTGCGCCAGGTCGACCTGGGCGACGACGGCAAGGTGCAGATCACGGTCGACGTCCAGAGCAAGGACGCCAAGTGGCTGCGCGCCTCGAGCGTGTTCACGCTGGAGTCGAGCATCGTGGGCGAGACCCGCCTGCGCGCTTATACCGGGGTGCTGACCGATGCGCCGCTGCCGCCCAATTCCACCCGTACCGTGCTGCGCGGCGACGCCACCGCCGAGATCCCGCGCATCGTCGCCACCGCCAGGGCGCTGCTGGAAAACCTGGAAACCATGACGGCGTCGGGCTCGGACGTCAACGCCAGCCTGGCCAATCTGTCGGCGGTGACAGGGCGCATGTCGGGCCGCTACGGCGTGCTCGGTGGCGCGCTGGGCGGCGACGAAGAGGCGAAGAAGCTCATGGAAGCGCTGGACCGGGTTAACGTGATCCTGGCCAAGGCCGACCAGCGCGTGTTCGGCAAGGCCGGCGTGATGGACGACACGCAGGCCGCGATCCGCCAGCTGGACGTGGTGCTGCAGGACGCCAGCACCACGCTCAAGAAGGTCGATGCGGTGCTGGTCGAGGCCCAGGCGGTCGGCGCCAATACGCGCGAAGCCACCGAAGACCTGGGCGCCCTGCGCGGCGAGGTCGACGCCAGCCTGCGCAAGGTGAACCGCCTGGTCGAGGAAATCAACCGTAAATGGCCGTTCGCGCGCAGCAGCCAGGAGATCAAGCTTCCATGAAGATCGCATATATAGTCATCGCGGCCGCCCTGGCCGGCTGCGCGAGCAAGCCGCTGCCGCCCGACTGGCAAGCCAATGCCAAGGGTGCCCTGGATGCCTCGGTAGACGATTACCTGAAGGGGCACACGGCGGCTTCCGAGTCCGAGTTCCGCGAAGCGCGGCGCGAGACGACGGCTACCGGGCGCCCCGATCGCGTGGCCCAGGTCGAGCTGGTGCGTTGCGCGGCGCAGGCGGCCAGCCTGGTGTTCGAGGATTGCCCGGGCTATGCGGCGCTGGCGGCGGATGCAACGCCGGCGCAGCGCGCGTATGCCGCCTATCTGGCGGGGCAGTGGGATGGCCTGGACGTGGCGCTGTTGCCCGAGCAGCATCGCGCGGTGGTCACGGGCGGTGCGCTGGACAAGGTCGACGACCCGCTGGCGCGCCTGGTCGCGGCCGGGGCGCTGTTCAAGGCCGGGCGCATGACGCCGCAAGGCATCGAGCTGGCGGCCGATACGGCGTCGAACCAGGGTTGGCGCCGTCCCTTGCTCGCTTGGCTCGGGGTGCAGGAGCAGCGCGCCAAGTCGGCCGGCGACACAGCGGCGGCAGAGCAGATCCGGCGCCGGATGACGCTCGTTGCGGGGCAATGAGCGGAGCGATGGCGTGGTCCCCAGTTACGGTTGATATCGATCATCGGCTGTGACTTTCGCGGTGTCGATCATGGTTAACTAGTTGTGTTTTCCTTTCCAATAGGCAATACTTCAGCAGGATTCACATTCGACGGTGTATCAACCACTTTGAACGGAGCCTGCATGTCGTCAATCGATTCCACAAACCCCTACCGCGTTCAAGGCGCGGTCACCTCGATCGCCGAGCTGGCCAAAAAGAAGCCCGGTATGGTCTTTCAAATGCCCGCCGAGCTCGTTGCCGAGGCCGAGCTGCACGATGAGCAGCAGGCTGCGCGGCGGGAGGCCGAGTACCTCTATGCGCAGGAACATCCCGATCAGGTCTATGCCCAGGTGACCGTGGGGGGCAAGGTCGTGGCGACGGTATATGATTCCGGCGTGACGTTGTTCCATGAAGGCGGCGCCGGCGTCGACCTGACCGCGGGCGATGCGGGCCTGGCCCTGGCCGACGCCCGCCTCGCGGACATCCTGAAGGTGGTGCCGGGCGAGGTGAAATACGACGATTTCGTCCAGCCCAACGCGTTCTCGGCAAGGGGGGCGCCGGAGTCGGCGCTGCCGAAGCTGACGGCGCGCAGCCTGGTGCAGATCATGCAGGATCTGGACTGGCATCTGGCGCGCACGCGCATGGCCGGCGACGATACGCGCGGGGCCTGAGCTGGCCAGTCAGGGGCGGGAGCGAAGCGCCCAGGGCAGCGTGTTGTGGATGGTCGTGGCCGCGATCGCTGCCTGGCCGGCCGCCACCGCAATCTGGTTCAGGCCGCGCGTGACGTCACCGATGGCGTACAGCCCGGGCACTGACGTGCGGCAGTGATCGTCCACCAATAGCTTGTCGCATTCGACGGTCTCGGCGCCGAGCGCGGCCGCCAACCCCGAGCGGGCGCTCTCGCCCAGCATCGGATAGAACACGTCGCACTCGTAATCCTCGCCATCGCGCGTGTGCAGCACCGGCCGCATGTCGTCGGTGAGGGTCACGCCGGCCAGCGGAGAGGTGATGTGACGCACGTTCGCCGCTTCCAGCTGGCGCTTTTCGTCGGCGTTGACGGCCGATTCCTCGGCCCGTTCGAATAGCAGCACATCCGAACTGAAGCTGCGCATGAACAGCGCATGTCCCACTGGATTGACCTCGGAGGTCGCCACCGCGATGCACTTGTCGATGACGTCGAAGCCGTCGCAGACGGGACACAGGCGCACAGCGCCGGCGGCCACGGCTTCTTCCCAGCGCTCGACCGGCATGCCGGCGTCGGCCACGCCGGTCGCCAGCAGCACCGTATGCGCGCGCAAGGTCGTCAAGTCACCCTCGGGACTGCAGCAGTCGGCGACGAACAATCCATCTTCGAGGCGCAGATTGACGACTTCGCCGGGGATGACATGCCCGCCATAATTGCCCAGCTGGCAGCGCAATTGGTCAAGCAGCAGCTTGCCGTTGATTCCGTCGGGGAAGCCCGGATAGTTGTGCGAGATGGGAATCCACCCCAGCCGGCTATTGCCCTTGTCGACCAGGGCCACGTTGCGGGTGAAGCGGTGCAGGTAGATGGCGGCGGTCAGGCCGCCGGGGCCACCGCCGACGATCAGCGTGTCGAAAACATTGGTTTTGAGTTCCATGCCAGCGATTATCGTGGCGCGGGAGTGGCCCGGCTATCGGCGCGCGCCTGCACGCCGGGTGGGCATGGACTTACACGCAGCCGCCTACAGCGACTTGCCGCCGGCCGCCTCTGGCTGCAGGGTCACGTGATCGATGCCGTGGCGCTCGCGCAGCATGGCGCGCACGGCCTCCAGCACCGGCGGCCATTCTTCCAGGCTGCGGATCTCGATGTGGCCGATCAGGGCCGGGTGGCCTGGCGACATGTCCCACACATGCATATCGTGCACGGCCAGCACGCCGTCGACGGCCGCCATGTCGGCGCCGACCTGTACGTAGTCGATCGCATGCGGCACCCCTTCCATCAGGAAGTGATACGACTCCCTCAGGATGCCGCTGGTCGAGCGCAGGATCAGCAGGGCGACGAAGATCGACAGGATCGGGTCGGCCTGCAACCATCCGGTGACATAGATGATGGCGCCGGAGGCGATCGCCGCCAGCGAGCCCAGCAGGTCGCCCATCACATTGACCAGGGCGGCGCGGGTATTGATGCTGTCGTTATTGCGGGAAAGAATCCAGGCCACTAGCAGGTTGATCGACGCGCCCAGGGCCGCCACGATCAGCACGATGCCGCCTTGTACATGTTCGGGATGGATCAGGCGCTGCACCGCTTCGTAGCCGATCCAGGCCACCAGGCCCAGCATCGCCAGGCAGTTGACGAAGGCGGCCAGCGCCTCGGCGCGCACGAAGCCGAAGGAGTGACGGGGCGACGGCGGACGCTTGGCGATCAGCTGGGCCAGCAGGGCCAGGCCAAGGGCGGCGGCGTCGGTCACCATGTGGCCGGCGTCCGAGATCAGGGCCAGCGAGTTGGAAATGAAGCCGGTGATGACTTCGACCACGGCGAACAGCAGGGTCAGGCCGAGCGCGACCGCCAGCGCCTTCTGGCTGCGCGCCTCGATCGAGTGCGAATGGCTGGCGTCGCCATCGAGGTGGGCGTGCAGGTGGGCAGGGTCGAGCTGTTTCAAGTTCATCGCAAGAAGTAAATATGGGCGTGGTGTCGAAGTGTAAAGCATCCTGCGCCGGAGGGCAGCGGGCGGACCCTGCGGCAACTATTTCTGTGCGAGGGTTGCGGTTCCGCCATGCGGTCCTTATAATGGCGGCATCGGGCGGTTAGTTCAGCTGGTTAGAATACTTGGTCGACATCCAAGGGGTCGCAGATTCGAATTCTGCACCGCCCACCAGTACATATGTAAGAGCGAGAAAGGCACGACGGTTATGACACCGCGAACTACAACCTGGTTGTGGGGGAATCGCTAGACGCGAAGGGGTGTGCTTTTGCTCAACACAACGAAAAAACGCGGCTAGTGCCGCGTTTTTTTTCGTCTTTTAAAATTCCATTGTCTTTTTGTTTATTTTTCACCGGCGCGAGCGCCAATTGGAGAGCAGCATGCTGAACGTCCGACTTCCCGATGGCTCCAGCCGTCAATTCGACGGCCCCGTGACGGTGGCCCAGGTAGCGCAGAGTATTGCCCCGAGCCTGGCCAAGGCCGCCCTGGCCGGCAAGGTCAATGGCAAGGTGGTCGACACCTCGCACCTGATCGACGCCGACGCCGACCTGGCGATCGTGACCGACCGCGACCCGGAAGGCCTGGACGTGATCCGTCACTCGACCGCCCACTTGCTGGCCTATGCGGTCAAGGAATTGTTCCCGGAAGCCCAGGTCACCATCGGCCCGGTCATCGAGAACGGCTTTTACTATGACTTCTCGTACAAGCGCCCGTTCACCCCGGACGACCTGGCCGCCATTGAAAAGAAAATGGTCGAGCTGGCCAAGAAGGACGAGCCGGTCACCCGCAAGGTGCTGCCGCGCGACGAAGCCGTGAGCTACTTCAAGTCGATCGGCGAGCACTACAAGGCCGAGATCATCGCCTCGATTCCGGCCAATGAAGACGTGTCGCTGTACAGCGAAGGCGGCTTCACCGACCTGTGCCGCGGCCCGCACGTGCCGTCGACCGGCAAGATCAAGGTCTTCAAGCTGATGAAGCTGGCGGGCGCCTACTGGCGTGGCGATTCGAAGAACGAGATGCTGCAGCGCGTGTACGGCACCGCCTGGACCAAGAAGGAAGACCAGGAGCAATACCTGCACATGCTGGAAGAAGCGGAAAAGCGCGACCACCGCAAGCTCGGCAAGGCGCTGGACCTGTTCCACTTCCAGGAAGAAGCGCCGGGCCTGGTGTTCTGGCATCCGAAGGGCTGGACCGTCTGGCAGCAGGTGGAGCAGTATATGCGCCACAAGTACCAGGTGAGCGGCTACAGCGAAGTCAAGGCGCCGCAAATCCTCGATCGCACCCTGTGGGAAAAGACCGGTCACTGGGAAAACTACCGTGACAATATGTTCACCACTGAGTCCGAAAACCGCTCGTACGCGCTCAAGCCGATGAACTGCCCGGGCCACGTGCAGATCTATAACTCGGGCATGCGCTCCTACCGCGACCTGCCGCTGCGCTTTGGCGAATTCGGCCAATGCCACCGCAACGAGCCGTCCGGTGCGCTGCACGGCCTGATGCGCGTGCGTGGCTTCACCCAGGACGACGGCCACATCTTCTGTACCGAAGAGCAGGTCGAGCGCGAAGTCACCGAATTCCACGCCCAGGCGATGGGCGTCTACGACGACTTCGGCTTCACCAATATCGACGTCAAGCTGGCGCTGCGTCCGGATAGCCGCATCGGTTCCGACGAGGTCTGGGACCAGGCCGAGGAATCGCTGCGTTCGGCGCTGCGCGCCTGTGGCGTGGAGTGGACCGAGCTGCCGGGCGAGGGCGCCTTCTATGGCCCGAAGATCGAGTACCACCTGAAGGACAGCCTGGGCCGCCCATGGCAGGTCGGCACCGTGCAGGTGGACTTCTCGATGCCGGGCCGCCTCGGTTCCGAATATGTCGCAGAAGACAATACCCGCAAGGTACCGGTGATGCTGCACCGCGCGATCGTGGGATCGATGGAACGCTTCATTGGCATCCTGATCGAAAACTACGCGGGCGCGCTGCCGCTCTGGCTTGCGCCAGTGCAAGTCGCAGTCCTGAATATTTCGGATGCGCAGGCCGATTACGTCAAGCAGGTCGAGGCAAAACTGCGCGCGGCAGGCCTGCGCGTGCACGCTGATTTGCGGAACGAGAAGATCACCTATAAAATACGCGAACATTCCGTCCAAAAACTGCCGTATATCCTCGTTGTTGGGGATAAGGAAAAGGACGCGAACACAGTGGCTGTGCGAGCCCGCGGCAATGTCGATCTGGGCGTGATGTCCATCGACGCGCTCGTGGAGCGTCTGGTTGGCGAAGTTGCCGCCAAGACGAAATAATCCCGGCCAATACCAATACATTCAAAGGAAATGACATAGCTACTGACAAGCAGAATCGCATTAATGGCGAAATCACCCATCCGGAAATGCGTTTGAACGGTGTGGACAACGAGCCGCTGGGCATCGTGACCCTGGCCGAAGCGTTCCGTCTGGCCGAAGAAAAGAACGTCGACCTGGTTGAGATCGCGCCAAATGCGGTCCCTCCGGTTTGCCGCCTGATGGACTACGGCAAGTTCAAGTATTCGGAACAGAAGAAGGCCCACGAAGCCAAGCTCAAGCAGAAGATCATCCAGGTCAAGGAGATCAAGTTCCGTCCGGGTACCGATGAAGGCGACTACAGCATCAAGCTGCGTAACCTCATCAAATTCCTGGAAGAAGGCGACAAGACCAAGATTACCTTGCGTTTCCGCGGTCGCGAGATGGCACACCAGGACATCGGCCTGCGCGTGCTCGAGCGCCTGCGCACCGATCTGGAAGCGGTTGGCACGATCGAGCAGTTCCCGAAACTCGAAGGCCGCCAGATGGTCATGGTGGTTGCACCGAAGAAGAAGAAGTAATTCTTCGAGCGAAGCAGATACACGGCCGGGTCCGTGGTGGGGGTGAAAGCCCTTGCTGCGGCCCGGCTTTCACACGTCTGTACTATGTGCATCCATGTTTATCGCTGCTGCAAACCACGTCGCTCCCGCGCAGGCGTGAGCCCAAGTATCGATGCGCCGTGGCGGCGGTCGCCATAGTGGCGATGCGTAGGGCTTGGGCACCCGCCTGCGCGGGTGCGACGTTGGTAATGGCTCGGGTGCGACGTCGGTAATGGCCCCATGACGTTGTTTGCATGCGCTGAAGGGTTGCCTCCGACCATCCCATCCCTCCAAACATGTGCTACAATCTGCGATTCCTGTTTTTAGAAACGGGTTGTAGCAGACTCGCTTCTGCTGCAAGACAAGTGAAAGTAGGCATTCAAGAGCAGCGTTGCTGCCACCTGCAATCCTGTCCCATATGAGGCTGTCCGCGAGGACAGATGACTATGCCAAAAATGAAAACCAAGAGCTCCGCGAAGAAACGTTTTCGCGTGCGTCCGGGCGGTACCGTCAAATCGGGCATGGCCTTCAAGCGTCACATCCTGACCAAGAAGACCACCAAGAACAAGCGCCAGCTGCGCGGCACCCGTAACATCAATGCGTCGGACGTGACCAGCGTCTACCGCATGATGCCATCTGCTGTTTAATCTCACACTAAGGAGCGAATATGCCTCGAGTAAAACGTGGGGTTACTGCACGTGCCCGTCACAAGAAAGTTCTTGAACTTGCCAAAGGCTACCGTGGCCGCCGCAGCAAGGTATACCGTGTTGCCAAGCAAGCAGTCATGCGCGCTGGCCAGTATGCCTACCGCGATCGCCGCAACAAGAAGCGCGTCTTCCGCGCACTGTGGATCACCCGTATCAACGCGGCTTCGCGTTCGCACGGCATGACCTACAGCGTCTTCATGAACGGCCTGAAAAAGTCCGCGATTGAACTGGACCGTAAAGTCCTGGCCGACATGGCTGTGCATGACAAGCCGGCATTCGCCGCGATCGTCAGCGCCGTCAAGGCCAAGCTGGCTGCTTGATTTCAGTCTGCTAGCAAGAAGCGCCATAGCGATATGGCGCACTAGAAGCGGGGCAAGGTTCACACCTGTGCCCCGTTTTTGATTCTGGCGTCTCCCGCCAACGAAAAACAGGAAAAGAACAAGCATGAACTTGGAAGAACTCGTCGTCGCGGCCAGGTCCGACTTCGCTGCCTCCGCGGACGCCGCCGCGCTCGAAAATGCGAAAGCCAAGTACCTGGGCAAGACCGGCCAGGTGACCGACCTCATGAAGGGGCTCGGCAAGCTCGACCCTGAGCAGCGCAAGGCGCAGGGCGCCCTGATCAATGCCGCCAAAGAACAAATCGAACAGGCCTTGACCGCGCGCCGCGAGGCGCTCGCCGACGCGCAGCTGCTGCTGCGCCTGTCCGCCGAGAGCATCGACGTCACCCTGCCGGGCCGCGGCCGCTCGAAGGGCGGCATTCACCCCGTGATGCGCACCTGGGAGCGCGTCGAGCAGATCTTCCGCTCGATCGGCTTCGACGTCGCCGACGGTCCCGAGATCGAGACCGACTGGACCAACTTCACCGCACTGAACAGCCCCGAAAATCACCCGGCGCGTTCGATGCAGGACACGTTCTATATCGAGGGCAACGACAGCAGCGGCAAGCCGCTGCTGCTGCGCACCCACACCAGCCCGATGCAGGTGCGCTACGCGCGCACCCACCTGCCTCCGATCAAGGTGATCGCGCCGGGCCGTACCTACCGTGTCGACAGCGACGCCACCCACTCGCCGATGTTCCACCAGGTCGAAGGCCTGTGGATCGGCGAGGACATCAGTTTTGCCGACCTCAAGGGCGTGTACCTGAACTTCGTCAAGGCGTTCTTCGAGACCGACGACCTGCAGGTGCGCTTCCGGCCATCGTATTTCCCGTTCACCGAACCGTCGGCCGAGATCGACATCGCCTTCGGTTCCGGTCCGCTCAAGGGCCGCTGGCTGGAAGTATCGGGCGCCGGCCAGGTGCACCCGACCGTCGTGCGCAACTTCGGACTGGATCCGGAAAAGTTCATCGGCTTCGCGTTCGGCTCCGGCCTCGAGCGCCTGACGATGCTGCGTTATGGAATCAACGACCTGCGCCTGTTCTATGAAGGCGACCTGCGTTTCCTGAAGCAGTTCAATTAATTTGCGAAGCTGAGGTAAAAAGAATATGCAATTCTCGGAAAACTGGCTCCGTTCCATCGTCGATCCGAAGATGAGTTCGGATGAGCTGTCCCACCTGCTGACCATGTCCGGCCTCGAAGTGGAAGAGGTCGAAGCCGTCGCGCCGCCGTTCTCGAACGTGGTCGTGGCGCACGTCGTCGAAGTGGCGAAGCACCCGAACGCCGACCGCCTGAACGTGTGCCAGGTCGATGCCGGCACCGGCACGCTGCTCAATATCGTGTGCGGCGCGCCGAACGTGCGCGCCGGCATGAAGGCGATTTGCGCCAAGGCCGGCGCGCTGCTGCCGCCGGGCGCCGACGGCAAGCCGTTCGAGATCAAGATCGGCAAGCTGCGCGGCGTCGAGTCGCAGGGCATGATGTGTTCAAGCAAAGAGCTGGGCATCTCGGAAGAGAGCAATGGTCTGATGGAACTGCCGGAAGACGCACCGGTCGGCCAGAACATCCGCGATTATCTGGGCCTGAACGACCTGAAATTCACCATCAAGCTAACCCCGAACAAGGCCGACTGCCTGTCGGTGCTGGGCGTGGCGCGTGAAGTGTCGGCCCTGACCGGCTCGCCCCTGAGCCTGGCGCCGACGCGCGCCGTGCCGGTGAGCAGCGACGAGATCCTGCCGGTCAAGGTGTCGGCGCCCGACCTGTGCGGCCGTTTCGCCGGCCGCGTGATCCGCGGCCTGAACGCGCGCGCGACCACTCCGGAATGGATGAAGCGTCGCCTGGAACGCAGCGGCCAGCGCTCGGTGTCGGCCCTGGTCGACATCTCCAACTATGTGATGCTGGAAGTCGGTCGTCCGTCGCATGTGTTTGACCTGGCCAGGATCCACGGTTCGCTCGACGTTCGCTGGGGCAAGAAGGGCGAATCCCTCAAGCTGCTGAACGGAAATACCGTCGAGCTCGACGAGTGGGTCGGCGTGATCGCCGACGACAAGGAGATCGAATCGCTGGCCGGCATCATGGGAGGCGATTCCACCGCCGTCTCGCTGGACACGACCGACATCTACCTGGAAGCGGCCTTCTGGTGGCCGAATGCGATCCAGGGTCGCGCCCGCCGTTACAATTTCTCGACCGACGCGGCGCACCGCTTCGAGCGCGGCGTCGACTACGCGACCATTCCCGACCATATCGAGCGCATCACCGCGCTGATTGTCGAGATCTGCGGCACCGGCGAGACGAAAGTCGGCCCGGTCGACGACCAGGTCGTCAATCTGCCGCAGCGCCAGCCCGTGCAATTGCGCACCGCGCGCGCGCAAAAAGTCATCGGCGTGCCGTTGAGCGACGAGCTGATCGCCGACATCTTCACCCGCCTCGGGCTGGCGTTTACGCGCGATGAGGGCACTTTCCTCGTGACGGCGCCGTCGTACCGCTTCGACATCGAGATCGAAGAAGACCTGATCGAGGAAGTGGCGCGCGTCTACGGCTTCGAGAACATTCCAGCGAATCCGCCGGTGGCGCCGAGCGCCATGCTGATCGCGCCTGAAAACACCCGTTCGCTGTTCGCGATCCGCCACCAGCTGGCCGACCTGGGTTACCAGGAAGTGGTCAATATGAGCTTCGTCGAGAGCGCCTGGGAGGCGGATTTCGCCGGCAACCTCGAGCCGATCCGCCTGCAGAACCCGATCGCCAGCCAGCTCTGTGTGATGCGTTCGAGCCTGATCGGCAGCCTGGTCGCCAATGTGCGCTACAACATCAACCGCAAGGCCGGCCGCGTGCGCGCCTTCGAGGTCGGCGCCGTGTTCATGCGCAATAGCGAGGTCCAGGACGGTCCTCTGGCGGTGGCCGGCATTGATCAGCCCAAGCGCGTGGCTGCGATCGCCTACGGTCCCGCCGCGGACGAGCAGTGGGGTTTGGCGACCCGGGCCGTCGATTTCTTCGACGTGAAGGCCGACCTGGAAGCGCTGTTCGCCCCGCGCCAGCTGCGTTTCACCAAGGCCGAGCACCCGGCGCTGCACCCGGGCCGCTGCGCCACGGTGGAGCTGGACGGCAAGCAGATCGGCCTGGTCGGCGAGCTGCATCCACGCTGGCTGCAGAAATATGATCTGCCGCAAGCGCCGGTGCTGTTCGAAGTCGATGCGGCCGCCCTGTGCGAGCGCGTGGTCCCGAGCCATACCGAGATTTCGAAGTTCCCGGGCGCCACGCGCGACCTGGCGCTGGTGGTGAAACAGGACGTTCCGGCCCAGCGTGTGATCGATGCTTTCAACGCCGAGATCGCAGCCAATCCTGCAGGCAAGATCGTGCAAGCCGTTGTTTTGTTTGATGAATATCGCGGCAAGGGCCTGGAGACGGATGAAAAAAGTCTTGCTTTCCGCTTTAGCTTGCAAGATACTCAATCGACGCTGCAGGACGAAGCGGTCGATGCCATCATGGCAGCGGTCGCGGAATCCGCATCGACGAAACTGAGTGCGCGGCTGCGCGCTTAAGTGGCGACATAAGTGGTGACATAAGCAGCGCAATCCGATAGCAGGACCATTCCATGACGGGGCAAGCCCAGGCTTGTCCCGTCATCCGAAACATCGTTTGACTTGAAGGCAGGGCTTCAAAATTAACAACAACGACGTTGATTCCGCCGTCTTCCAAGAGGCGCTGGCCGCCGACCTGGACCGTGCCATGCAAGTAGCGCGGGTACGCAAGGAAGCTGAACAGTCATTGCCGACCTTGACCAAGGCGGAGCTGGCCGAGCTGCTGTTCGAGCAGGTCGGCCTGAACAAGCGCGAAGCCAAGGATATGGTCGAAACTTTTTTTGACGAAATCCGCAATGCGCTCGAGCGCGGCGAGGCAGTCAAGCTGTCCGGCTTCGGCAATTTCCAGTTGCGCGACAAGCCGCAGCGGCCCGGCCGCAATCCGAAAACGGGGGAGGAAATCCCCATCACGGCGCGCCGCGTCGTGACATTCCACGCCAGCCAGAAACTCAAGGGAATGGTCGAAGAGACCACACCAGGTAGTCCACCCGCGGGTTCCCTGGCGCGTGCAGCCTGAGGACGCCCGATAAGCGATGAATGACCGACCGAACAAGATCGAACCGAACGTGCTGCCGCCGATTCCGGCCAAGCGTTATTTCACGATTGGGGAAGTCAGTGACTTGTGCGGAGTCAAACCCCACGTCTTGCGCTACTGGGAACAGGAATTTACGCAGCTTAAGCCGGTCAAACGTCGTGGAAACCGCCGATACTATCAGCACCACGAAGTCTTGCTGATCCGGCGCATCCGCGCGTTGCTGTACGAGCAGGGCTTCACCATCAGCGGCGCACGTAACCGCCTCGATGGTCGCGCCAGCGCGGCGATCGAGCTCGACGGGCTGGACCTGCCCGACAGCCCGCCAGCGATCGACGCCGACAAACTGCGCGCCGATCTGCTGGACATTCTCGACTTGCTCAAGAACGGGGCGCGGCCTGCGTAAAGCCTGCGCAGGCTCTTACAATCTGTCGACATCCGTCGCCAACTTGGCGGGCTGTGAGCAAATCGTGCCGCTCAGAAAGTCGCGTCGCTCCGCCGGCGGGTCGTCTACGGTTCAGCTGCCGCTCTTGTCCCGGTCGCGCGCTGCGTCTGAATACTCAAGCATTCGTGCACCTGTTGAACGCGGCCCTCGGAGTGTTAAAATGTCACCCGCGCATATGCTGAATCTAACGCATGTAAACCGGGCGGTTCAGACCCGGCACTTTCCTGCGCAAGGAAAATTTAAGGGAAGACAATGATACGCGTTGCCATTTGTGACGATCACCAGATAGTTAGAGCAGGGTTCAAGCAGATTTTCTCGTCGTCGGGCGACTTTGAAGTCGTCGCCGAAGGCGCCACCGGCCGTGAGGCCCTCGATATCGCACGCCGCGAGATCTGCGACGTGCTGCTGCTGGACATCGCGATGCCCGACCAGAGCGGCATCGACATCCTGCGCACCATCCGCCAGGGCCAGCCCAATTTGCCGGTGCTGATCCTGTCCGGCTACCCGGCGCAGCAGTATGCGCTCAACCTGTTCAAGATGGGCGCCAACGGCTACCTGAACAAGGAATGCGAGGCCGACGAGCTCAAGACCGCCGTGCGCACCGTCTACCAGGGGCGCCGCTATGTGTCCTCGACGGTCGGCGAACTGCTGGCCCAGAGTTTCGACCGCGATCCCAACACGGCGCTGCACACCGAGCTGTCCGATCGTGAGTTCCAGGTCTTCCTGCGGCTGGCGAAGGGCGCGACCGTGTCCGATATCGGCAACGCGCTGTCGCTGTCGATCAAGACCGTGTCCACCTACCGCACCCGGATCATGGAAAAAATGGGCCTGCAGTCGAATTCCGACCTGACCTATTACGCCATGAAGAACAATCTGCTCGATTAATCTTCCGCTGATTTTTTAGCCAGATTCATCCGACAACGCGCCCACCCGGGCGCGTTTTACGTGCTGGACAGTATTCGGCAGCGGCCGGCGCAAATGCAACAAATAGTTACGGCCGAGAATTTCGCAGTGCAACATTCCGTCCATACGCCTATAATGAAGGGCCACATTCCTTGCACGAAAGGAAGCCTGGATGTACTTCACTACCGCTGCGGACGAGAAATCGATCCGCAGTTTCCCCCTTCATAAGACGCTGCTGTGCCTGATGTGCGTGGTGCTGCTGGTCGTCAATGGCGTGTTCCTGGCGCGTAACCTCGACGATTTGCGGGCGGCCAATGCGCTGCAGGCGCAAACGGCCCAGGTGTCGGACGAGCTGCAATACCTGAACTTGATCGTCACCGATGCCGAAAGCAGCCTGCGCGGCTATTTCCTGTCGGGCGACGAGGTGTATCTGGGCCCGCTGCGCAGCGCCTCGCAGCAAATCGACAAGCAGATGCGCTCACTGGATGAGCTGCTACGCGACAATCCTTCCCAGGCAAAGAACCTGCAGCAGTTACGCACGCTGGTCGACAAGAAATTTGGTCTGCTTGAACAGTCGCTCGAGGTCTACCGCGAGGGTGGACTGAACGATATCGTGGCGATCGCTGCTTCTCCCGACGACCGCGCACAGATGGATGAGATCCGCCTGCAGGTCGTGATCATGACGCGTGAGCAGAACGAATTGCTCACCACCCGCACCGCCGCTTTCTACCAGCAGTACCGTCACGCCGTGGTGTTCGGCGTCGGCATCAATGCCGCCGCCATCTTCGTGCTGCTGCTGTTCTACAAGATGATCAAGCGCGCCTTCCGCCTGCGCCTGCTGGCCGAGCGTGCCCTGCAACATACGAATGATGGCCTGGAAGAAATCGTGGCCGAACGCACTGGCCAGTTGTCGGTACTGTCGCGCCACCTGATCAAGGTGTCTGAAGAAGAAAAATCGCGCCTGGCGCGTGAATTGCACGATGAAATGGGCGCCAACCTGACGGCGATCGGCATGGACCTGTCCACGGTCGCCGAGCACCTGCGCGCCAGCCATCCGGAACTGGCGTCGAAGCTGGGGCGCGCCAAGCGGACCCTGGTCGACACCGTGCAGCTGAAACGCCGCATCATCGAGAATTTACGGCCGAGTCTGCTCGACAATATGGGACTTTCGGCTGCGCTGCAAAGCTATTGCGCCGATTACGCGCGCATCACTTCGCTCGATTGCGATGCGCTGATCGAGGCCGAGGCCGACGCGGCCGGCCCGATGCAGGCGATTGCGCTATTCCGTATCACACAGGAGGCCTTGAACAATATCGCCAAGTACGCCAAGGCGCGAAATGTGATCGTCAACCTGACGCAGGAGCCCGATGGCTGGGGCCTCGAGATCACCGACGACGGCATCGGCATTCCTCCTGATGCCATGGCGAGGTCGAAATCGCATGGCCTGCTCGGCATGCGCGAACGCGCCTTGCTGCTGGGAGGCACTCTGGTGGTCGAGCCTGGTGTGAATGGGGTGGGAACTTGCGTGCGCGCCATGATTCCGGCGGCTGCCCCGGGGGGCAATGAACAGGCGGGTGCGGCACAGGCCGTCAGTGCAGCTGCGGTTGCCTTGTCTTGCGTACAGGCCGAAGCGGTCTTGCTGGAATCGCCGTCGCCTGATGCAGCGGCGATTCCGGTATCACGTCATCTCAACGCGCCACATCCATGAGCAGGCGGTCGTATTCCGATTTGGCG
The DNA here is from genome assembly GCF_057657035.1 of Massilia sp. Soil_C_3. Lineage (NCBI taxonomy): Bacteria > Pseudomonadati > Pseudomonadota > Betaproteobacteria > Burkholderiales > Oxalobacteraceae > Massilia > Massilia sp. Soil_C_3. Next base: position 170,892 of record NZ_JBDGJG010000008.1, on the reverse strand, counting down.
ACCTTGTAGCACTCTCCCGCATATTCTTCCAGACCGGCGCGGTCCAGCACGGTGATATTGCCGCGGCGATACTGGATCAGGCCCTCGTCCTGCAGCTTGCCGGCGGCGGCGGTGATGCTTTCGCGGCGCACGCCCAGCATGATCGAGATCAGTTCCTGCGTCACTTTCAGTTCGTTGCTGGCCGAGCGGTCCAGGCGGTCGAGCAGCCAGCGGCACAGCTTCTGTTCGATCGAGCTGTGGCGGCCGCCGACGGCGTTCTGGGCCATCTGGGCGAACAGCGCATTGGTGTAGCGCATCAGCAGCTGGGGCAGGGCGCCGCCGCGGTTGAAGGCGTCGCGCAGGTATTGGGTCTTGAGGCGGTAGCCGTAGCCAGCGCTCTGGACCACGGCGCTGCAGGTGGCGCGTTCGCCCATGAACAGCGACACGCCGACCGCGCCTTCATGGCCGACCACGGCGATCTCGGTGGTGGCGCCGTCTTCCATCACGTACAGCAGCGACACGATTGCGGTCGTTGGAAAATACACGTATTCCAGTTTGCTGCCATACTCAAACAGTTCTTTACCGAACGGCATCGGGACCAGTTCGAGGTGGTCGAACATGTCTTCAAGGTCGGTACGTGGCAGCGCTGCCAGCAGTTCGTTCTGCTGGGTGCCGCTGTAGCTCACGACCGGTTTCGACGAGGACTTCATTGCCTCACTCGTGGCAGGGATCTGGTTCTTCGATTTTTGGGTGAGACCACCAAACTGAGTGTTGTTCATCTTATGTCCTCTTATGTCTATCATGCGTCGGGGGCGATTTCTGGAGGCTTGTCTTTCTTACCTCATCGCGATGGGTGTACTTTAAAGCTACCGTCTGTTGCCGCACATAAGACGAGTATCCGCCCCCCTGTAGGTTCCAAGCATGATGTCGTGTCAGCCCAGTCCTACTAGAGAAAACCGTGCGTTGGCGCACCTTCCGGCGCAAAGTTTCGTTAAAGAACGCCGAAATGCCCCATAATTCGCCGGCGCCTATGTTATGAGCGCATCACGATACGGGGCGAATTGAAGGATATGGGGCTGCGGGTATTGCTGGTGGAAGACGATGCGGTGCTGGCCGACGGCCTGCTGCGCGCCCTGCAGGCGCAGGACATGACGGTCACGCTGGTGGCCGACGGCTTGGCCGCCGACCGCGCGCTGCAAGAGCCCGCAGCCGAGGTCGCGGTGCTCGACATCGGCCTGCCCGGCATCGACGGCTTCGAGGTGGTGCGCCGCCTGCGCGCGCGCGGCGCGGCCACGCCGGTGCTGCTGCTGACGGCGCGCGACGCGGTCGAAGACCGGGTGCGCGGCCTGGAAACCGGCGCCGACGACTACCTCGTGAAACCCTTCGCCACCGCCGAATTGGTGGCCCGCATCCGCGCGCTGGCGCGGCGCCACGCCCCTGCATCTCCGCTGATGTCGCTCGCCGGCCTGAGCCTGGACCGGGCCACCCGCCGCGCCCGCGTTGCCGGCAATCCCATCGACCTGTCGGTACGCGAGTGGGGCGTGCTCGAATACCTGCTGCAGCATGCCGGGCGGGTGGTGTCCAAACAGCAGATCATCGACGCCATCCTGCCCTGGGGCGAGGACGTGACCCAGAACGCGGTCGAGGTCTATGTGTCGCGCGTGCGCCTGAAACTGGACGGCTCGGGCGTGGCGATCCGCACCATCCGCGGCTTCGGCTACCTGCTGGAGGCAGCCGGGTGAAGGTCGATCCCATGATCTTCGCGGCATGAGCAGCATCCGGCTGCGCCTGCTCAAGTGGCTGCTGGGCCCGATCCTGCTGGTCAACCTGGTGCTGGCCGCACTGGTGGCCGGCCTGGCCTGGACTCCGGCCCAGGTCGCCTTCGACGGTGGCTTGCTGGACACCGCCAACGGCCTGGCCGCACGGCTGGCGGCGGGCGCCGCGCCACAACTGCCGCCCGCTGCGCCAAATGCCGACCGCAGCTGGTACGTGGTGCGCGACGGGCACGGCCGCCACCTGGCCGGCGCCGCCGCCTTTCCGGCACTGCGGCCCGGCGCCGCGCCCTACGACGCCGAAGTCGACGGCGAGCCGGTGCGCGTGGTCGCCCTGGCGGTTGCGACACCCGACGGCGAACGCCAGCTGGGCGTGGCGCGCACCCTGCGCCAGCGGCTCGAGGTGCGCTCGGCCATCGTGCGCTCGCTGGTGGTGCTGGTCTCGCTGGTGACGCTGACCCTGGCCGGCGTCGTCTGGCTGTCGGTCAGCAATGCCCTGCGCCCGCTGGCGCGCATCCGCGCCGAGCTGGCCGCGCGCGGCCCCGCCGACCTGGCGCCGATTCCCCAGGCCAGCGTGCCCTACGAGATCGCGCCGGTGGTCACCGGCTTCAACGAATTGCTCGACAAGGTCGAAGCCGGCGCGCGCGCCCAGCGCGACTTTTTGGCCGATATGGCACACCAGCTGCGCACGCCGCTGGCCGGCATGCAGCTGCAGCTCGAGTGGCTGCGCGCGCGCCATGCGCGCGACCCCGACAGCGTGCGCTCGCTGGACATGATGGAACTGGCCAACGAGCGCATGATCCGCCAGGTCAACCAGCTGCTGGCGCTGGCGCGCGCGAGGGAAGGGCGGCCCGGCGGCCAGCATGCGCCGCTCGACCTGGCGACCCTGGTGCAGGAGACGATCCAGTTCTTCGTCGGCCAGGCGGGGGCCAAGGACATCGACCTCGGCTTCGAGCTGGCGCCGGCGCCCGTCGAAGGCGACGCCTTCCAGCTGCGCGACCTGGTCGACAACCTGGTCGACAATGCGCTGCGCTACACGCCGGACGGGGGGCGGGTCACCGTCAGCTGCGCCCATGAGGGCGAGGCCGTGCTGTTCAGGGTCGAGGATTCCGGCCCCGGCATCCCGCCCGCGCGCCGCGCCGCCGTATTCGAGCGCTACGTGCGCCTGGACGACAAGACCACGGGCAGCGGCCTGGGGCTGGCCATCGTGCGCGATATCGCGCGCGCGCACGGCGCCATCGTGGTGCTGGACGAGGCGGAGGGCGGCGGCACCCGCGTCACGGTGCGTTTTGCTGTCTTTCCTGGATGAAACGATCGGTGAGAATTCAGGCGATTTCGCAAGCTATACTGTGGAGCTCCCTGATTCATACTCCTACGGCCCACAGGTTGGGATTAACGTATTTTCACAGGACTGTCCATGCCTAGTTATATGTCATCCATCGCCGGCTGGTTCAAAGCCGGCTACGAGGGACGGCACTTGGAATTGGTATTACTTGAGATCGCAAAGCTGAAGCCGAAAGTAATTTCCGGCTATCTTGCGAAGGAGCTGGGCATCGATTTGGCCGAGTTCGACAATGCGGAATATGCGATCGAAGTGGCATTCCAGGGCCAGCGATCTCTGCGCCGCGCCGATATGGCGGTACGTCGCGAAGGCGAGGCTGATCCGTTCGTGCTTATCGAAATTAAGTACTTCGACAAGCCGCTGGCGGAAACGGAACACCGTGCCGAACAGTTTACGGATTATCGCTACTGGAAGGGAAGGAAACGCAGTCGTCATGTCCTCGTTCTTTCGCGTGAACTGTACCAGGCCCGCGGGATCGAAGTCCGGCGCTGGGATCACTTGGCACGCGCGTTGCGCAAACCGGCAGAGCAATCGGATCTGATCGCTATGTTTGTCGAATATCTGGAAGAAGAGGGAATCGTGATTCAGAACATCAACAGCGCCGCCTTGGAGCGCTACTTCGTGCGCCTCGTGTGTGCAAACCGAAAAGTTGGGCGGGCTGCCGACAACTTGGACGGACCCGTTGAATTCGCAAAGGTCTTGAAGAACCTGCAGATGTTGAGCGGAGCATTCACCCCCAAGTTCAAGCAGGCGTGGAGCGATGCTGGCGAACAGATTGACGGACTGGCGACACGTTCCAAAGTAGCAAGTATCGATTTCCGGATTCGCAATAAGTTGCGAACCGTGAGCGACCCGTCCAAATATCGGGATGAGGATGGTGAACTGCCCCAGGATATGAAAGAGGGGGGCTACATCGAAGTGTTTGCACGGCATTCGTTGGGTCATGGCGAAGACCGTTTGCGCATCGAATACGGCATCATGTTCACCGTGCCGTCCGAAAGGAAACCGGTTCTGTTTGTCAGTGGCTATGGCAATCAGATGGCTCCGGCCTATCAGGACTTCGAGATTGGCCCTACCCTAGTGACGGACAACGCCGAGTCGATGGCTGAGCGAGTCGAAGGCTATCTGCGGGACGCCATGTGCGCCGTTATCTCAGAACTGCTCGGGAGCCCCAAGTCGCTAAATGCAAAGCAGAAGCATGCCTTGCGTTCACTGCAAAAGTCGCTCCCTGCTACCGAGATCATTGACGCAGAGGACGCCGCAGCGTAGTCCCCATTGTTGCGCCGGCATCGCCCAGCCGGCTATCTTCGTCAGCAGGCTGCATCCACCGACAGTAAAACGTCGTATTTGCGTCGCTGTCAGGACTTTGTCAGCCTTTCCTCAGGGAAATGACAGCTTCGTGGGATATCATTCTCCATGGCAACATTATTGGCGGAGTCGGTCCGCCTCCCAGGAGAATCCCATGCAGCAGCGCCAGTCCGGCTTCACCCTCGTCGAGATCATGATCGCCGTCGTCATCATCGGCATCCTGACCGCGGTCGCTCTGCCATCCTACAGCAGCTATGTGATGCGGGCGCGCCTGGCCGAGGCGCACAGCACGCTGGCGTCGACCCAGCCCAAGCTCGAGCAGTTCTGGGCCAATACCCGCAGCTATGAGGACTTCAACGGCGAGGAGCAGGACCCTAAGCTCATGCCGGACGACACCGACAATTTTGTCTACACCCTGGAAAATGCCAGCGCCACCGGCTACCAGTTGGTCGCCACCGGCCGGGCCGCGGCCGCCGACTTCAAGTACACACTGACCCAGGCCGGCGCCCGCGCCACCACCGGGGCGCCGGAAGGCTGGACCAAGAGCGCTAGCTGCTGGGTCGACCGCAAGGACGGCTCGTGCACCCAGTGACGGCGCGACCGGCCCGGCGCCAGTCGGGCTTCACCGCGCTAGAAGCCGTGATCGCGGTGTCCATCCTGGGCATCCTGATGGCGGTCGGCATCCCGCGCATGTCCGGCTGGCTGGCCGCGACCAAGGCCGCCGGCGCCGGCCAGTTCTATGTCGAGGGCTTCACGCTGGCGCGCACCCAGGCCCTGGCCCACAACAGCCACAGCCGGCTGGTCTTCATCGACAACCCTGGCGGCCAGCCGGACTGGCGGGTCGACATCTGCCTGCGCGTCTCGGGCAATGCCTGCGACGACGCCAGCAACGACTGGTCGACGCCGGCCGCTGCCCCCAGCGGTTCGGCCGACGAGCTCGGCGAGTCGGCCGCGTTCCGCTCGATCCGGCGCAGCGCGGCTACCCTGCCGCCATCGAGCCTGCTGGCGGTGACGCTGGGGCCCGACGACGATGCCGACGCCGTGTACTTCACGCCGATGGGGTGGGTCGACGGCGCCATCGCGCCGCGCGTGACCGAGGTTCGCCTGGCGCCAGCCGAGGGCAAGGAAAACGAATTCAAGCCATCGGCCGTCATGCTGACCCTGGCCGGGATCGCGACCACCTGCGATCCTGCCGAGGATATCGGCGCCGGTGACTCTCGCAGGTGTCCCGAATGAGCGCGCGTTTCCATCCCGTGCCGCCGCGCGCCCAGCGCGGCATCGCCATGATCGAATCGCTGATCGCGATCCTCATCCTGGGCATTGCCCTGGTTGGCACGCTCGGCCTGCAGGCGCGCTCGGTGGCGGCCCTGTCCGACGCCGGCCTGCGCGCCGAGGCTACCATCGCCGCCAATCAGCTGCTGGGCATCATGAACACCGATATCGCCAACGCCGCCGCCTATGCCGTGGCTGGAACCGCCGCGCCGGGTGAGCGCCTGGCCCCGTGGCATGCTGGGGTGCGCGAGCGCATCCCGGGCGCGACGATCACGGTCGCCGTGACCCCGATCGCCGGCACCACCCGCACCGAGGTCGACATCGTCATCGGCTGGCAGCGCACGACCGACAGCCAGGTCAACCGACACCGCGTCACCTCCTACCTGTCGCCGGCGACATGAACCCGCATATCATCCGCCGCGCGCGCGGCTTCTCGCTCGTCGAACTGATGGTCAGCGTCGTGATCGGCCTGCTGGCGATCCTGTTCGCGACCCGCATCATGACCGACGGCGAGCGCAACAAGGATGCGGCGATGGGCGGTTCCGATTCGATGCAGAACGGCATGTTGGCCATGTTCCGGATCAGCGGCGACGCCGAGCAGGCGGGCTTCGGCCTGAACGACCCCCTGATCAACGGCTGCAATACCGTGTTCAGCGACAGCCAGCGATACACGCTGGCGCCGGCCCTGCGCGACGACGAGCCGGTGACGCCGCTGGCGGCGGCCGTGATCGAGCCGGGCGGCGAGGGCCCGGACAAATTGACCCTGTATGCCGGCAGTGCGACCGGCGGCGCCACGACCCTGCGCGTGACCCAGAACTACATCGGCGGCAACACCATCACCGTGGATCGCCAGGGCTGGGGTTTCGCGCTCGGCGACGTGATCGTGGTCGCCCCTGAACAACCGGGCGCCGACTGCGCGATGGCGCAGGTGTCGTCCAATCCGCTCACAGAGCCGATTCCCCAGCTGCAGTTCGGCTCGGTCGAGCAGCGCTTCAACCGTGGCCAGCTCAATGTCGAGTACGACGGCAACACCACCCGCGTATTCAATCTCGGCCCCGGCGCGCAGCTGGCCTTCCATACCTGGTCGGTGGAGGGCGGCTATCTGCGCCTGCGCGCCACCGACATGGCCGGCGCCGCCGAGACCGGCCAGGCGGTGGCCGACAATATCGTCATGCTCAAGGCGCAGTACGGCTTCGATACCCGCGAAAGCACCGATTTCAAGCCGGGCCTGGGCACGGTGATCGGCCAGTGGTCGTCGGAGATGATCGATGCCGACGGCGACGGCGTCAACGGCGGCGCGGGCGACTATGGCCGCATCGTCGCGCTGCGCATCGCCGTGGTGGCGCGCGCCAAGAACCCGGAACGCCCGGTCGCAGACGCCGATGGCGAGGCGCAGTGCAGGGCCACCGTCGAAGTAGAGAACCGCGAGCCGGTGTACCTGTTCAACAGCGCGCAGCCGCAGGGCGTGGACGCGGCGCCGGTCAAGGTCGACCTCGCCGTCGCCGGCGATACGGTCGACTGGCAATGCTATCGCTACCGCGTGTTCGAGACCATCGTCCCGCTGCGCAATGCGGGGTGGAGCAACTGATGACGATCCCCTACCGCACGCCGAACCAGCGCGGCATCGCACTGCCGGTCATGCTGATCATGATGCTGGTGATGCTGATCACCGGCATCTACCTGCTCAAGTCGACCAATTCGACCACGCTCACGGCGGCCAACCTGGCCTATGACGCCTCGCTCAGCCGCGCCGCCGACCTGGGCCTGCACGAGGGCTTCGAGTGGCTCAAGACGACTTCCGCCACCAACAAGATCCTGCTCGACGCCGACGCGACGGATGCCGGGTATTTCGCCACCAGATCGCCCCAGCTGAACAGCCGCGACGAGGGTTTCTGGGCCGATGCAATGGCGGTCGACGGCCCCGGCGACACCAGCGTCGAATACGTCATCCACCGCATGTGCGCGTTCCAGCGGGCCTATGACGACGACAATTTCTGTGTCCAGACCGCCGCCAATACGGCCATCCTCGGCACCCCGGTGGCGATTGGTGAAAGCCTGGCCTCGGACGCGCCGAGCTATGCCAGCAGCCCGCAGCTGCATTACGTGATCACCGCCCGCATCAAGGGTGCGCGCGGCGGCACCGTGGTGAACCAGATGGTGGTCCTGATCGGCGTCTGACGACGCCGCAATACTCTGATGGAATGCGCATGAAACGCCTCCTTGCCTTGCTCGTCCTGCTGTTCGCGCTCCCGGCCTCGGCCGAGCCGACCGCCATCGCCCAGCTGCCGCTGCTGAACATCAGCGGCAGCGGCACCGTCCAGCCGAACCTGATGCTGCTGTACGATAACTCGGGCTCGATGAACTTCAACTACACGCCCGACTACGTCAACCTGCGCTCCACCTGCCGCCTCGGCAATACGATGGAAGACGGCACGACCGCTTGCGTGGCCGGCCATCCGCCCTATGCCAGCGCCGACTTCAATCGCCAGTATTACGATCCGAAGGTGCGCTACATGCCGCCGATCAAGGCGGACGGCAGCTATTACGGCGAGCTGGACGCGCGCGCGACGAACGACTGGAAGTCGGTGCCCAACGATGTGTTCGGGGTGAACCGGACCGACCTGCTGGGCAATCGCAACGACACCTCCACCACCAACCTGGTGACGGGCTTCCCTGACCTGTACTGGTGCGTCAGCCGGAACAACAACTGCGACTACAACCGCACCGGTTATATCTATCCGACCAACTCGCGCGACTACGCCCAGTATTTCACTGCGAATCCCTATTACTACACCATCAACGTCACCGAGTATTGCCGCAACGCCACCATGACCGATTGCCGGCCCGCGACCGCCAACGGCGGCCCGCCCGCCGACCTTTACCAGACACCGTCGCGGGTACGCTTCTGCAACACGAACAAGCTGATCAAATGCCAGGCCAAGTACGTCGACGAATATATCTATCCACGCTTCTCGGGCAGTAACCAGCTCGCCCCATGGTATGGGACCATCACCATCGGCGCCTCCGCCGGCAACGGCGCGCGCACGATCGAGAGCGTCACCGCGGCCGGCGTGACGGGCACCGACGTCATCACCGCACGCGAAGTCAGCGCCGGTGACGGCACCAATACCGCCGACAAGCAGGTCGCGCTGGCGCGTGCGCTCGCGCGCTCGATCGTCGACAAGACCGGCCTGGCCAACCAGTTCACGGCCTGCCTGATGTCGCCCGGCGACAGCGGCGTGCAATCGTGTACTTCGCTCGGCATCACGCTGGCCGGGAATAACGTGGTGGGCGTGCTGCCGATCGCGTGTCCTGCAGGCGTCTCCACCAAGGCGATCGGCGACTGCGCGCTGGTGACCGACAACAGCCGCGCCGGCACCAACCTGATGGTGTCCAGCGGCACCGGCGCCACCGCGCTGCTGCGCATCGGCGGCACCAGCAACGCCAGCTCCAACCAGGTGATCAGCAATTTTTCGCTCAACCGGGTGTCGCTGTTCGCGCGTTCGCTGAGCCTGGAGCGCGGCAAGAGCGCCGCCTGGGTCGCCGACCGCATCCGCGACTACATCAACGAATCCACGGGCGGCAAGGGCACGATCCGCGCCTATGTCGGTGGTGACGCCGATTCGTCGCCGCTCTGCCGCGCCGCGGCGAATACGACGCTGTGCCTCGTCGACTCGTCCAACAATGCCGAAGGCGCCAGCGTGAGCTACGATGGTCCGACCAACAACACCACGAACCGGACCACCCACCTGACCCTGAACAAGGTGGCCGCGGTGTCGGACATGGTGGCCACCAGCACCACCGGCCTGGGCGGATCGGTATTCGTGCGCACCGATATCGTGTCCACCCGCTCGATCTATCCGCGCCATCCGAACCGCACCGACTGCACCGGCACCGTCTGCACCTATGCCCAGGAGATGACCAACTTCGCCAACTGGTACGGCTACTACAAGACCCGCAACCAGATGATGAAGACCTCGGTCGGCCACGCCTTCGCCCCGATCAACGACAAGTACAACGTCGGCCTGGTGGCGCTGTCGGTGGCCGCCGAGGAGGGCACCATGAATCCGCCGAAGGCCTTCGCCGGCACGGACCGCACCAAGTGGTATTCCGACCTGTACGGCATGAACACCTCGGGTGCGACCCCGGTGCGACTGGCCCTGCATGCGATCGGCAAGATGTACGCCAACCAGGCGCCCTACCAGGTCGAGGGCAACGCGCGGGTGGTGAAGTTCGCCTGCCAGCAGAACTTCACCTTCATCACCACCGACGGCTACTGGAACGGCGCGGCGCCGGGCGGCATCGCCAGCAACGACAACAGGGCCGACCCATCCCGTTTCTGCCTGCAGTCGAAGGGTTGCGTCGACCCGCGCTCCCAGCGCGCGCCATCGCTGGCCGACATCGCCCTGTACTGGTACAACGGCGGCTGGGACGGCACCGGCACGCGGCCCGAGGTGGTGTCGCTGCGGCGCGACCTGGAAGGCAAGGTGGGCGCGGTGCCGGCCGCCGGCGGCGAGAACAACCGCCTGCACATGCGCACCTATGCGCTGGGCCTGGGCGTGGACGGCATCATGAACTATGAGCCCAACTACGACGTACTGCCGCTGCCCGACGGCGACCTGTACAAGGTGATCAGCGAGGTCAAGGAGGGCTGCCCCTGGAACGGCGGCGGCGCCTGGGTCTGGCCCGATCCGGTCACGGGCGAAAACAGCGGCTCGGCCGCCTTCCAGTCGCGGGTGGACGACCTGTGGCATGCCGCGATCAACGGCCACGGCAAGTATTTCTCGGCCTCGGATCCGCTGCAGGTGGTCGAAGGCCTGCGCTCGGCGCTGGCCAATATCGAGGTCAAGACCGGCGCCGCCGCCGCGGCCGCGACCTCGACCCCGAACATTTCGCAGAACGACAACGACATCTTCTCGGCCACCTTCACCACCGTGCGCTGGACCGGCCGCCTGTCCAAGCGCACCGTCGACGTTGCGACCGGTGAGGTCAGTCCGACCGAGCTGTGGAACACCTCCGACACGCTCGGCGCCCGGGTCGACGCCGCCAGCGACGAGCGCAGGATCTATATGCGCAACCCCGCCGGCGGCGCGCGCGCCAACTTCCTGTACGACGCGATGGGCGTCGAGAAGGAATGGTTCGACAACAAGTGCAGCGCGCTGACCCAGTGCGCCACCATGTCGCCCGCCAACCGCCAGATCGTCAACAACGGCGCCAACATCGTCAACTGGCTGCGCGGCCAGCAGCAGCACGCGGACGACACCGTGCTGCGCTCGTTCAGCCGCACGACGGTGGCCGAGGGCAGCGCCGGCAGCGCGCTGCCGATCGTGCTGGGCGATATCGCCTCGTCCAAGCCGGCCTACCTGCGCGAGCCGCGCCGCAACTTCGACCGCCCCGGCTACAGCGACTACAAGATCGCCCATGCCAAGCGTTCGGCGACGGTGTTCGCCGCCGCCAATGACGGCATGCTGCATGCGTTCAACGCCAGCAGCGGCGAGGAAACCTGGGCCTACGTGCCCCGCATCACGATGAAGAAGCTTTATCAGCTGGCCAACACTACCTATGGCACCAACCACATCTTCTCGGTCGACGGCTCGCCCGAGGTGGCCGACGTCAAGATCGGCAATGAGTGGCGCACCGTGCTGGTGGCCGGCCTGAATGCGGGCGGGCGGGGCTACTACGCGCTCGACGTGACCGATCCCGACGATCCCCAGCCGCTGTGGGAACTGTGCGCCGACAGCAGCGTGTGCAGCGGCATCCACAATGAGCCGCAGATCGGCTACTCGTTCGGCAATCCGCAGTTCGGCACCATCAGGGACGAGGCGAACGGCGAAGAGAAATGGGTGGTGTTCCTGACCTCGGGCTACAACAACATCCCGGGCACGGACGGCGTGGCCGGCGGCGACGGCAAAGGTTACCTGTTCGTGGTCGACATCGCCAGCGGCCGGATCCTGCGCAAGATCAGCACCGACGTCGGCAGCGTCGGCACGCCGTCGGGCCTGGCCAAGATCACGGCGATCACGGACGATCCGAACAACGATCCGCTGGTGACCTACGTCTACGGTGGCGACAACACCGGCAAGATGTGGCGTTTCGACTTCACGGAACCGGGCACGACGACCCTCCTGCTGATGGGCGACGCCGGCGTCGACAAGCCGTTCACCACCCGTCCCGAAGTGACTGCCTGCCGTGTGGAGACCCCGGTGCTCGATGCCGACGGCGAGGAAGACGAGAGCGGCAGGACCGTGGCCAGGGCCCAGCGTGTGGTGGTGTTCGGCAGCGGACGCCTGCTGGACCTGGTCGACGTCGAGAACACCAAGAGGCAAAGCGCCTACGTGCTCAAGGACGGCGGGCAAACGATCGGCGCCGGCGGCTGGCCCGGTTCGTCCATGATCAAGATGCAACTGGCCCGGATCGAGGACGAGGACGCGCCGCAAGAGGAAGACGAGGACGAGGAAAAGAAATCCGTCCCGCTCAGCATTTCGGGCGACCCGGTCAACCTGGCGCGCCAGGACGGCTGGTACGTGGACTTCGACCAGAACACAGGCGAACGGGTCAATCTCGATCCAAAAGTGGTGGCGGGCACCGTCAACGTGGTGACCAACCTGCCGAGTTCCTCGACCGAGTGCTCGGTGGGCGGCACCAGCGTCATGTACCAGCTCAATGTCTGCACCGGCCGCGCCGCCTCGCCCGACGGCGTCGCCGGCTATCCGCTGGCGGCGTCGGCGGCGGTCGGCTTCATCGTGGTGCGCCTGCCCTCGGGCGCCCTGAAGACGATCACCACCACCGCCGACGGCAGCATGGTGACCGGGCGCTTCCCGCCGTCCGAGACCACCGAGGCGCACCGCGCCGGCTGGCGCCGCGTGCGCGATTGAAGTCATGGAAGGCGTCGCCGCCCGGGCGGCGCCATTCAATTCACACGGGAGAGAGCGGAGACGGTAAAATCGAGGGTTTTCTTACCAGGGCCACACGAAGGGCTCGACTATGGCCAACGACACCGATATCTCCGCCGCGAACGATACTCCCGACGCGGGCGACGACACCTCCAGCACCACCTCCCGCCAGGGCGGCCTGACCGCGCGCGAAGTCGCGCGCCGCCGCACCTTCGGCATCATTTCCCACCCCGACGCGGGTAAAACCACGCTGACCGAAAAGCTGCTGCTGTTCTCGGGCGCGATCCAGCTGGCCGGCACCGTCAAGGGCCGCAAGAGCGGCCGCCACGCGACCTCGGACTGGATGGACATCGAGAAGCAGCGCGGCATTTCGGTCGCGTCCTCGGTGATGCAGTTCGAGTTCCGCGACCACGTGATCAACCTGCTCGATACCCCGGGCCACCAGGACTTCTCGGAAGACACCTACCGCGTGCTGACCGCGGTCGACTCGGCCCTGATGGTGATCGACGCCGCCAAGGGCGTCGAGGCACAGACCATCAAGCTGCTCGACGTCTGCCGCATGCGCGACACCCCGATCGTCACCTTCATGAACAAGATGGACCGCGAGACCCGCGATCCGCTGGAACTGCTGGACGAGGTCGAGTCGGTGCTCAAGATCGAGTGCGCGCCCGTGACCTGGCCGATCGGCATGGGCAAGAACTTCCGCGGTGTGTACCACCTGCTGAAGGACGAGATCATGCTGTTCAAGGCCGGCGAAGAAAAGGCCGACGGCGCCTTCGAAATCGTCAAGGGCATCGACAATCCGAAGCTGGCCGCGATGTTCCCACTGGAGATCGAGCAGCTCAAGATGGAAGTGGAGCTGGTGCACGGCGCCTCGCACGTGTTCGACCTCGAGCGCTTTTTATCGGGTGTGCAGACCCCGGTGTTCTTCGGTTCGGCGATCAACAACTTCGGCGTGCGCGAGATCCTGTCGGCGCTGGTCGACTGGGCCCCGGCGCCGCGCGAACGCGACGCCACCGTGCGCGCGGTCGAGCCGACCGAACCCAAGTTCTCGGGCTTCGTGTTCAAGATCCAGGCCAATATGGACCCGGCCCACCGCGACCGCATCGCTTTCCTGCGCGTGTGCTCGGGACGCTTCGAGAAGGGCATGAAGGTCAAGCACCTGCGCCTGGGACGCGAAGTCAAGCTCTCGTCGGTCGTGACCTTCATGGCCTCGAGCCGCGAACAGGTCGAAGAAGCCTACGCCGGCGACATCATTGGCCTGCCGAACCACGGCAATATGCAGATCGGCGACAGCTTCTCGGAAGGCGAGATGCTGACCTTCACCGGTATTCCGTACTTTGCCCCGGACCTGTTCCGCACGGTGCGGATTCGCAATCCATTGAAAGTCAAGCAGCTGCACAAGGGCTTGCAGCAGCTGGGCGAAGAGGGCGCGGTGCAGGTGTTCAAGCCGGTGCTGGGCTCGGACCTGATCCTGGGCGCGGTGGGCGTGCTGCAGTTCGAAGTCGTGGCCAGCCGCCTGCTCAACGAGTATGGCGTGGACGCGGTGTTCGAAAGCAGCAGCATCAGCAGCGCGCGCTGGATCTCGAGCGAGGACAAGAAATCGCTGGCCGATTTCGAGAACCAGCTCGGCCACCAGGTCGCCTACGACGCCGCCGGCAATATGGCCTTCCTGGCGACGTCCGGCGTGAACCTGCGCCTGACCCAGGAGCGCTGGCCCAAGCTGGTGTTCCACGCGACCCGCGAGCACGCGGCCAAGCTGGCGTAAGTCCCTGCGACGGCCGTCCGGGCCGTCCTATTCTTCCGAGCCGTCCTGGACCGGTTCGATCGCGGCCGCGGCCAGGGTCTGGGTCGCCGCCGCGCCGTCCGCCCCGGTGACGCGCAGCTGCACCGGCATCCAGGCATGCTGCGGCGCCAGCCACAGTTCGACCAGCGGCGCGCCATGCTCTCCGACCCGCGCCAGGCGCACCGTGTCCAGCGGCCCGGCGCCGGTCTCGATCCGTTCCGGGCCGAGCACCTGGTAGCGCTCGACGCCGGCGCCGCCCGCGCCGCCGACCCAGAATTCGAGTTCATTTTTCACCTGGCGCGCGTCGCCCAGGCCGATGCCGGCCAGTTGCAACAATAGCGAGGCCGGGTCCTGGCTGCCCGGCGCCAGCTGGTCGGCGCCACCCTGCGCGCGCGCGATCGTGCCGCCGGCGCGGTCGAAGGTGGTGCTCGCCTGGCCGGTGCCCACGGCGCGGCGCGCGCGGTCCGGCGCGATGCCCGCGTCGTCGACCCGGCCCTCGCTGGACAGCGTTCCCAGCACCCCGTCGAGTTCCACCGTGTAGCGGTTACCGTCACTGCGCCACGCCATGCTGGCCCGGCCCGCGTCCTGCGCCGCGCCGCCGGGCGCGCTCTGCGTGACCGTGTAGTCGATGCGGCCCGAGGGGGGCGGGGTGACGCGGTAGGTGTTGGGCATGCGGGCCGGGGCCACGTCGCCCTCCGGGGCGGGCGGCGGAGTCGCGCTCACCGGGAGCGGCGCCGGCGCCGACACTGCGTCGGCCGGCGCATCGATGGCCGGTACCGGCGTGACGTCCGGCGTGGCCAGCTCTGGCGCGGGCAGGTCGGGCGCTTGCGGCGCCGGCGTGGCGGGTGGCGTGTCGACCAGGCGCAGCGCCAACGCCGGATTGCCGACGGTGATGGCCGGCGGCGCGAAGCGGGCATCGACCCAGGCGATCGCCAGCAGGTGCAGCAGCAGCGAGGCAAGGCCGGCGGGCAGCAGGCGCCGGTAGCGCGCCGGGAAGGCGGAAAATCTCATGGGCGCTAGTGTAGCGCGCCCGTCCGGCAAGAGGAACTCAGAAGCCCAGGCTCAGGTTGGCCTTGACCCGGCTGCTGGAATTGGTCGCATTCTGGAAGCGCTCGGCCGCGTGGCCGTGGTTTTCGAAGGAACCGTCGATCATGACCCGCTCGCTGACCCGGTACTGGGCGCCGACGCCAGTATACAAGCCGGTGTCGACGCCCTGGATGGCGCCACGGCGATTCTGGCTGTGCGCCACGCCCAGCTTGCCGTAGGCCGACAGGCGTTCGCCAAGCGGTTGAGTGACCTTGACGGCTGCGTGCAGGTTGTAGCCGCGCAGGCCGAGCGCGCCAGTGGTGTCTTCGGGATCGCGTTCGTTCACCGGGCGAAACCCCTGGTCGAGCAGGTTGACGTAGCCGGCCTCGAAGGCCAGCGCCGGCGTCACCGCGATACCCATCAGCAGCCGGGGATCGGTCTTGAACAGGCCGCCGAACAGGCGATCGTTGGGATTGGCGTTCAGGTTCCCGCCATACACGCGCGGGAAGGCCTGGTTCCCGCGATCGCGCGGGGCCGAGAACACGCTGCGTGGGCGGGTGTCTGCCAGTTCCACCGGTGCGGCGGCCGGCTCAGCCAGTTGCGCCTGCGCTGGAGCGCCGGTGGCGACGGCTGCAGCCAGCAGGAAGGCTGGTCGTTTCATGTCGCGTCCTTTCAGAAACCCATTTTGAGGTTGCCTTGCACGCCGTCGCGGACGCGGTCGAACTTCTTGGCGGCGTCGCCGTGGCGCACGAAGTCGCCGCTCACGGTGGTGCGCTTGTCGACCTTGTAGCTGGCGCCGGCGCCGGTGTACAGGCCGGTATCGGAACCGGCCACGCCTTTTTCCCTCTTTTTTTCAGTATAGGCGATGCCGGCCTTGCCATAGGCCGAGAGGCGGTCGCCGGCCGGTAGCGAATACTTGGCGGCCAGGTGGTTGCTGGAACCTTTTTCTCCCAGCGGGATCGCGGCGTCGGCGGGCTTGCCCGGCTCGACCTTGTGCAAACCCTTGTCCGGCAGATTGAGGTAACCGCCCTCGATGGCGACGTTGGGCGCCACCTCGACGCCGCCGACCAGGCGCGGATCGCGCCGCATGCCCGTGAACACGTGGTCGTTCGGCTGGGCCGCCACATCGCCGCCGTACACGCGAGGGTAGGGCTGGTGGCTGCCGGCGAACGGATCGGGTGCGGCGGCTTGGCTGCGCTCGAGCTGGGCCGGCTGGCGCGGCGCCGGGTCGGGCAGCAGTTGGGCGTGGGTCTGGGTATGAGCTCCGGCGGCGGCCAGCCATCCCAGCGTCAATACGAAGGCGCGAGCTTTCATCGGTTCTTCCTCGATCGGGTCTTGTGCAAGCATAGCGCGTTCAAGGGCGCTGTGCTCATGCACGGCGCATGCCTTGGTAAGCAGTTGTTACCGGTATGCATATACTGACGACCGTGCCTGACGGTGTGCTGTCGATCTCGAGGACGCCGCCGGCCAGGCGCGCCGCCTCGCGCATGCCGGGCAAACCCCAGTGGTCCTGGCGCGCGCCGCTGGCCAGGATCTCGGGCGCGATGCCCTGGCCGTCGTCGCTCACCGCCAGGCGCAGCTTGCCGGCGCGGTAGTCGAGCGCCAGCGTGACCTGGCTGGCGTGGGCATGGTGAAAGGCGTTGGACAGGGCTTCGCGACCGATCGTGAACAGCTCATCCTCGATTTCGGGATCGAGGGCCAGCTCCTGGCCGGCGAGCCGCTCCACGAATGTGGCGCCGCTTGCCGCCGCCAGTTCGCGGCCGGCATCGGCCAGCGCCCGTGCGAGACTGCCGTGGCGCATGCCAGGCACCCGCAGCTGGCGCACCTGCTGGCGGCCTTCCTCGATCACGTCCTCGGCGCGGCCAAGCACGTCCTCTACCTCGGCCCGCATCCCGCTGTCGGCCGGCAGCCGGCCCATCAAGACGTGCATGCGCAGCACCAGCGCCTGCACGCTCTGCAGGAAGGTGTCGTGCAGGGTGCGCGCGATGCGCTCGCGTTCGCGGGTACGCACCAGCATCTTTTCGCGCAGCCGCGCCGCCAGGCGCGCCAGGCGCCAGCGGTGCAGCAGCCAGGCCGCGGCCAGCAGGGCCAGGGCGCACGCCAGCCGGAACCACAGGGTCTGGGTCCAGGCGGCGTCGATGCGCAGCGCTGCCCGCGCCGGCTGCGGGCTCCAGACGCCATCCTCGTTGGCGGCGGCCACTTCGAACAGGTAGTCGCCCGGCGCCAGGTTGGTGTACACCGCCTGGCGCGGCCCGCTCGTTTCGCGCCAGTCCAGATCCTGGCCGGTGAGCCGATAACGGAAGCGCACGCGTTCCGGCATCGACAGTGCGGTGGCGGTGAAGTCGATCTCGAGCCGCGTCGTGCGCGCCGGCAGCACCAGGCCGGCGGTGGGCGCATGACTGCCCTGGTCGGTGCGGATTGCGGTCACCATGACCATCGGCGGGCGCGGATTGCGCGGGATCCTGGCGGGATCGATGTGGCCCACGATGCTGGACGTGGCGAACCACAGGCGGCCGTCGCCGGCCTGGACCAGTGAGGGCAGGGGCTGCATCTGGGCCGGCATGCCGCGGTGACCGTCCAGGTGGTCGAAGCGCTCGGCCGCCACGCCGGCGCCGGGCGTAACCTGCGCCCGCGCCAGGTCGGCGGCATTGACGCGGGCCAGGCCGCCGGTGTCGTGCAGCCACAGCTCGCCGTCGGTGCGTTCGACGATGCCGGAAACGCCGCGGAATCCCCGGCCGCCGCGCTCGTCGAGCGTCACGAAGCGCTCGCCGTCGAACCAGGCCAGGCCGCGGTCGCCGCCGATCCAGACCCGGGCGCGGCCGGGCACGATGGCCAGCGCGTTGCCGACCTCCAGGCCCTGTTGCGGCCCGTATTGGCGCAGCGTGTCTCCATCGAGGATGGCGATGTGATTGTCGGTGTAGCCGAACCAGGTCCGGCCCTGGCGGTCGGTTGCGAGGGTGACCGCGGTCGGACCGGCCAGCGCCGCCTGCCCGCCGCCCTTGCGCCAGGCGCCGTCGCGGAAGGTATGCACGCCGTGGCCGATCACCGACACCCACAGCGCGCCGTCGGAGCCGGTCGTCATCGCCTGCACGTTGCGTCCGGTCAGCCCGGGCGGCAGCGGCCAGCGGTGGGTGGCTCCGTCGCGCACCCGCCACAGGCTCGTGTTGTTGCCGAACCAGAGGGCGCCGTCGGGCGCGCGGTGGCTGGCGCTGACGTCCATGATCGTCGTGCTGCGCCGGCTGCCGTCGGGCGCCAGTACGAAGCTGGCGAAATCGAAGGCGCCAGTGCGGTCGGAGTTGCCGATCCAGACCGCACCGCCGTCGCCCGGCGTGACGCTGAGCGCGGGAACGAAGCCCGGCGGCAGCGCGACGGTCTGCAGGCGGGCCTGGCGCACCCGGTCGACGCCGTTCGCCGTGGTGAACCAGAGATTGCCTTCGCGGTCGTTCAGGGTGGCGTTGAAAATGCCGTCGGTGAAGCCGGCGGCCGTCGAGAACTGGCGCACCAGCTTGCCCTGGCCATCGAGCAGCTGCACCGCATCGCCGGTGGAGATCCACAGGCCGCCGCGCGCATCGCCTTCGTAGCCGAGCAGCGGCGCGCCGCCATTGTGCAGTGCCAGCGGGGTGGTCGCGCCGCTGGCGGGATCGAACAGCCGCAGGCCGCGGGCCCGGGTCTTGATCACGACCTTGCCGTCGGGCCGCGGGTAGCCGCTTCCCAGCTGCGGCTGGTCGAGTACCTTGACGAAGCGGCGTTCGCCGGCGGCGGCGCCGGGCGCACCGCGGTAGATGCCGTCGGAGCAGTAGACCAGCAGGCTGCCGTCGGCCAGCACGCTAAAGCCGTGCGGCCGGCCGTGCGGCAGCCCGGCGGACGGTCGCACGTCAACCCAGCGCTCGCCCTCGAGCCGGTGCATCCCGGTGCCGCTCGAGGCCCACATGACGCCGTCGGGCGTGCGCGCGAAACGGAACACCGTGGTGGGCGGCGAATCCTTGCCGACGTAGTGATGGACGGCGCCGCGCTCGAAGCGGCTGATGTCGCCGAACTGGTAGCTGACCCAGATGGCGTCGCCATCGGCGGCCACGGCCATCGTCAGCGGAGAGCGCAGCTTGTGGCCTAACACCTCGTCGGTGCGCACGAAGCGCGCGCCGTCGAAGCTGTACAGCCCATCGGTGGCGGCGAACCACAGCATGCCCGAGGCATCCTGGGTCAAGGAATACACCGCGGACGGGGCGCCGTCATGGCGCGTCCATGAGGTGTGCTGCAGGTCGCCCGTCCAGGGCGGCAGCGGGGCGGCGCCGGCCCGGCCGCACAGGGCGGGGGCCAGGATGGCAAACAGGAGGCAATGCTGGAGGCAATGCAGGAGGCGTGCACATGGCAGGCGCATGGGTGGTTTTCCGTGTGGTTCGTTCTATTTGTTGGACGGATTCTTGCTCAAAACGCCTCTTCACGGCAAGTCGCCGCCTCCGCCGTCTGCCGACATGGCTCTTGCGCCGCGACAAGTGCGGCGTCCGTCTGCGGCGTACATTGTTGTATGCGCTGAGGAAACAATGCACCACGACGAGAGGACGCCATGATCACGCCGCCCGCCGACCGCGTTCCCGGGTTCTCCATGCTGTCCGGCCTGCTGTCCCGGCTGAAAGTCGGCCCCAAGCTGCTGCTCGCTCCCGGCGCCGTCCTGATCCTGCTGCTCCTGCTGTCCTGGGTGGCGTATTACGCGATGGTGCGCCAGAACGATTCGCTCGAGTCGATCGTCGGCCAGCGCGCGGCCAGCATGCGCGCCGCCAGCGGCCTGGCGGCGCAGTCGCAGAAGGCGCACGCCGACATCTATCGCCTGCTCAGCTGGATGGGCGGCAGCTTCCCGGTGGCGCGCACCGAGCCGCTGCGCCAGGACATCCTGGCCCAGCACCGGCGCATCGCGGCCGGCCTGGATTCCCTGGCCAAGATGACCCTGACCGAGGCCGAGGACCGCCACGTGGAGCAGGCCGCGGCGGCCCAGCTGCGCTACGCCGGGGCGGTGCGCGAGGTGATCGAACTGGCGCCGCTGGACGGCTCGATCAGCGCCAACGCCATGCAGAAGGCCGAGAGCGCGTTCGCGCTGGTGGCGCAGCGCCTGGCCGACCTGGGTGCGCTCGAAGAAGCGCTGTCGCGCGAAGCTTCCAGCCGCGCGAAGGCCGACTTCCGCATGATCTCGGTCCTGATGCCGGCCGTGGTGCTGTTGGCGATCGGGCTGTCGCTGGCGATCACCTTCGCGGTGCGCCGCATCCTGCTCGACGAGATCCGCGGCATCGGGCGGGCCGCCAGCGGCCTGGCCAGCGGCGACCTGACATTGCGAGCGCATCTCGACGACGATTACGGCGGCGACGAAATCGCCGACACCTCGCGCCAGCTGGACGCCAGCATCCGCAACCTGAACGGCACCCTGCGTTCGATCCTGGAATCGGCGCGCCTGATCGGCGCCGCCTCGCGCGACATCAAGCTCGGTAGCCTGAGCCTGGGCAGCCGCGCCGTGTTCCGCGCCAGCGCACTGGCCCATACCGAAGGCGCGCTGCGCGAGCTGGCGGCCGACGTCAAGCTGGGCGCCGACCAGGCGCGCGCCGCCAACCGCCTGGCCGCCGGCGCCGGCGAGGCGGCGCACGAAGGCAGCGACGTGGTCGAGCGGCTGGTGGCGATGCTCCAGGGCAGCCGCCGCGGCGCGCAACGGGTGGTCGAGATCGCCGATGGGCTGGACCTGGCGGCGAGCGAGACCGGCACGCTGGCCCTGAACGCGGCGCTGGACGCGGCGCGCGCAAGTATGGATGCAGGCGTGGATGCGGGCATGGATGCCGGTGCGCAGTCGCCGGCGATGGCCGCGGTGGCCGGCGAGGTGCGGGCGCTGGCGCGCCGGGTAGCCGCCGCCAGCCGCGAGATCCGCACCGTGGCGGCTCAATCGCTGGCCGAGATCGACGGCGGCGCGGCCTGGGCCCTGCATGCCGGCAGCAGCATGGAGCGCATCGCCGGCACGGTGCGCGAGGTGGAAGACCTCGCCGGGCGCATCGGCGCGGCTGGCGAAGGCCAGGCCACGCAGCTGGCCGATGTGGGCCAGGCGATCGTGCAGATGGACCAGGTGACGCGCCAGAATTGCACGCTGGTGGAAGAAGCGGCGAGCGCGGCGCGCACCCTGCAGATGCAGGCGCTGGCGCTGTCGCGCACGGTGGCGGGGTTCAGGCTGGAAGAGGAGGGGGCGCGGGAGGCGGCCCCGCAGGCGGAAAACGCGGGCCGGAAAGACGACGGCGGCGTTGCCCCGCCGAAGCCCTTCGATCCGGCGCGCGGACGCCGGGGGGCTGGCAGGGAACGCCGCCGTCAACAGGCGTCGCACTTGCGGCTCGCGTCGAGCCGCAAGTGATTACCCGCTGCGATTACTCGTAATCGCTGATCGGCGCGCAGCCGCAGAACAGGTTGCGGTCGCCGTACACATTGTCGGCGCGGCCGACCGGCGGCCAGTACTTCTTCTTGCGCAGGCCGGCGACCGGGAAGGCCGCCACTTCACGGGTGTAGCCGTGGGCCCAGGCGTCGGAAGTGACGACTTCGGCGGTGTGCGGCGCGCCCTTGAGCGGGTTGTCGATGCGGTCGTACTCGCCGCGCTCGACCTTGACGATCTCGGCGTGGATGGTGATCATCGCCTCGATGAAGCGGTCGATTTCCATCTTCGATTCCGACTCGGTCGGCTCGATCATCAGCGTGCCCGGCACCGGGAAGCTCATGGTCGGGGCATGGAAGCCGAAGTCCATCAGGCGCTTGGCCACGTCTTCGTTGGAAATGCCGGTCTTGTCCTGCAGCGGACGCAGGTCGATGATGCACTCGTGCGCGACCAGGCCGTCGTGGCCCGCGTACAGCACCGGGTAGTGCGGGGCCAGGCGGCGCGCGATGTAGTTGGCGTTGAGGATCGCCACTTCGGTCGCGCTGGTCAGGCCTTCGGCTCCCATCATCGCGATGTACATCCACGAGATCGGCAGGATCGAGGCCGAGCCGAAGGCGGCGGCGCTGACGGCGCCGATGCCGTCGCCGTTCTCCTGACCTTCGCGCACGTAGCCGGTGGAACGCTGGTTCGGCAGGAACTTCGCCAGATGGGCGCCAACGCCGATCGGGCCGACGCCGGGTCCGCCGCCGCCGTGCGGGATGCAGAAAGTCTTGTGCAGGTTCAGGTGACTGACGTCGCCGCCGAAGGCGCCCGGCGCGGCTAGGCCGACCAGCGCGTTCATGTTGGCGCCGTCGACGTAGACCTGGCCGCCGTGGGCGTGCACGATCTCGCACAGTTCCTTGATGCCCTCTTCGAACACGCCGTGGGTCGATGGGTAGGTGACCATCACGCAGGCCAGATCCTTGCTGTACTGCTCGGCCTTGGCCTTCAGGTCGGCCAGATCGACGTTGCCGTTGTCGTCGCAGGCGGTGACGACGACCTTCATGCCGACCATGCTGGCCGAGGCCGGGTTGGTGCCGTGGGCCGACGATGGGATCAGGCACACGTTGCGGTGGCCTTCGCCGCGCGCTTGATGGTACTTCTGGATCACCAGGAGGCCCGCGTACTCGCCCTGCGAGCCGGCGTTCGGCTGCAGCGAGATGGCGGCGTAGCCGGTGGCGGCGCACAGCATGGCTTCGAGCTGGGCGATCATCTCGCGGTAGCCGACGGTCTGCTCGTTCGGCGCCAGCGGGTGGACGTTCGAGAACTCGGGCCAGGTGACCGGCACCATCTCGGCGGTGGCGTTGAGCTTCATGGTGCACGAGCCGAGCGGGATCATGGTGCGGTCCAGCGCCAGGTCCTTGTCGGCCAGCGCGCGCAGGTAGCGCAGCATCTCGTGCTCGGCGTGGTAGCGGTTGAAGGTCGGGTGGGTCAGGTAGGCGCTGGTGCGCGCCAGGGCCGCCGGGAAGGCGTCGGCGACGCCCGCGTCCAGCTGGTCCAGGTCAACGCTCTTGCCATTTCCATTGCCATTGCCGAACACGGCGAACAGGCTGGCCAGGTCGTCGCGGGTGACGGTTTCGTCGAGCGAGATGCCGACCGTGGCGGCGTCGATCTGGCGCAGGTTCAGGCCGCGCGCATTGGCTTGCTGGTGGATCGCGGCCGCATCCTGCACACGCACGGTGACGGTGTCGAAGAAGGTCTTGTTGGCCAGCTCGAAGCCCAGCTGCTGCAGCCCGGCGGCCAGGATGGTGGTCTGGCGGTGCACGCGGCGCGCGATGCGGGCCAGGCCTTGCGGGCCGTGGTAGACCGCGTACATGCCGGCCATCACGGCCAGCAGCACTTGCGCGGTGCAGATGTTCGAGGTCGCCTTCTCGCGGCGGATGTGCTGTTCGCGGGTCTGCAGCGCCAGGCGGTAGGCCGGGTTGCCCTGGGCGTCGACGGTGACGCCGACCAGGCGGCCCGACATGCTGCGCTTGAATTCGTCGCGGGTGGCCAGGTAGCCGGCGTGCGGGCCGCCGAAACCGAGCGGCACGCCGAAGCGCTGGCTGTTGCCGACCACGACGTCGGCGCCCCATTCGCCCGGCGGGGTCAGCACGGTCAGGGCCAGCAGGTCGGCGGCCACGATCACCATGCTGCCTGCGGCATGCAGGTGCTCGACGGCGGCGCGGTAGTCGCGCACTTCGCCGTCGACGCCCGGGTATTGCAGCAGCACGCCGAAGCAGGTTTCTTCGAGCTTTTCGATGTCGGCCGGGGCGATGGTGCGCACTTCGACGCCGATCGGCTCGGCGCGGGTCTCGATGATCTCGCGGGTCTGCGGCAGCACGTCGTCGGCCACGTAGAACACTTTCGAGGCCGACTTGCCGACGCGCTGGATCAGCGTCATCGCCTCGGCGGCGGCGGTGCCTTCGTCGAGCATCGACGAGTTGGCGATGCCCATGCCGGTCAGGTCGGTGATGGCCTGCTGGAAGTTCAGGATGGCTTCCAGGCGGCCCTGCGAGATCTCTGGCTGGTAAGGGGTGTAGGCGGTGTACCAGGCCGGGTTTTCGAAGATGTTGCGCAGGATGACTTTCGGCGTGTGGGTGCCGTAGTAGCCCTGGCCGATCAGCGATTTCAGGACCTTGTTCTTCGAGGCCAGGCCTTTCAGGAGCGCCAGCGCTTCTTCTTCGGTCCGCGGTTCGGCGAACTGGCCCAGGTCCAGCTTGTCCTTGCGGCGGATGTTGGCCGGGACCACGGCGTCGATCAGGGCGGCGCGGGTAGCGTAGCCGAGGGTCGACAGCATGGCTGCCTGTTCGGATTCGGACGGGCCGATGTGGCGCGGGATGAACGAATCGCGTGCTTCAAGTTGGGTGAGGCTGGAGCGGGTCATGGTAGGAAGGAGTCTGGCGCCAATGCTGGCTGGATCAAGGAGGGGTACTCAGGGTGGTGCGCCCGGGGACGGGCGCACCTTGGACCATCAGTGGTCGGTGGTCTTGCCGTAGGCGTCGGCGTCGAGCAGCTTGTCGTAGGCGGCGGCGTCGCTCGGGGCCAGCTTGAACAGCCAGGCGCCGTAGGCATCCTGGTTGATCGAGTCGGGCGCGTCGGCGACCGGCTGGTTGACGGCGGTGACGGTGCCCGCGACCGGCGCATAGATGTCGCTGGCGGCCTTGACCGATTCCACCACGGCGGCATCCATGCCCGCGGTGAATGCCTTGCCGACCTGCGGCAGTTCGACGAACACGATGTCGCCCAGCGCGTCCTGCGCGTATTCGGTGATGCCCACGGTCAGGCTGCCGTCTTCTTCGCGGCGCACCCATTCATGGGATTCGGTGTATTTCAGGTCGGTAGGGATGTTCATAAAAACTCCTGAGGATGGTGGGGTTATTAGTATAGGTGTTTGTTATTCGGTCCGGCGATTCAGGCGGCCAGCACTTTGCCGTTGCGCACGAACGGGAGCTTGACCACGCTCGCGGCCAGGCGCTTGTCGCGGATGATCACGTGCACGGTGTCGCCGA
This sequence comes from Massilia sp. Soil_C_3, assembly GCF_057657035.1. NCBI lineage: Bacteria > Pseudomonadati > Pseudomonadota > Betaproteobacteria > Burkholderiales > Oxalobacteraceae > Massilia > Massilia sp. Soil_C_3. The sequence goes on along the minus strand of NZ_JBDGJG010000008.1, from coordinate 145,593 downwards.
CGGCGACGTCCATCGGCACGCGCGCCAGGGCGATCGCCTGCTGCATGGAGGGGCTGAAGGTGCCGCTGGTGATCTCGCCCTCGTTACCGGATGCTGCCACGACCTTCTGGTGGGCGCGCAGGATGCCGCCTTTCTCGCGCAGGATCAGGCCGACGAACTGCGCCTGTTGACCCTTGGCCTGCAGCGCGGCCTTGCCGATGAAGTCGCGCTCGGAGACGAGGTCGATGGTCCAGGCCAGGCCGGCGTCGAGCGGGTTGGTCGTTTCGTCCATGTCCTGGCCGTACAGGTTCATGCCGGCTTCCAGGCGCAGGGTATCGCGCGCGCCGAGGCCGGCCGGCTTGACGCCGGCGGCGAGCAGGGCATTCCACAGGGCTACGGCCTGGGCCGCGGGCACGCCGATTTCGAAGCCGTCCTCACCGGTGTAGCCGGTGCGGGCGACCATGGCTTCGCCGAAGGCGGTGTCGCCAACGATGGCGGCGTTGAACGGCTTGAGGTTCTCGGTCGCGGACCTGGTGGTCGGCAGCACCTCCCACACCTTGGCGCGGGCGTTCGGGCCCTGGACGGCGATCAGGGCGATCGGATCGTTGCCGTCGCGGCGCTGGGTGATGCTCACGCCGCTATTGGTGGCGGCATTCTGCTCGTTCATCCAGGCCACGTCCTTGTCGGCGGTGCCGGCGTTGACGACGATGCGGAACCAGTCCTCGGACAGAAAATAGACGATCAGGTCGTCGATGACGCCGCCTTCGGGATTGAGCATGCACGAGTACAGGGCCTTGCCCGGCGCCTGCAGCTTGTCGACGTTATTGGCCAGCAGACCGCGCAGGAAGGTGCGGGTGTTGGCGCCCTTGACGTCCACGACGCACATATGGGACACATCGAACATCCCGGCATCCAGGCGCACCGCATTGTGCTCTTCGATTTGCGAACCGTAATTGACAGGCATATCCCACCCGCCGAAATCGACCATCTTGGCGCCAAGGGCACGGTGAGCGGAATTGAGCGGGGTCGCTTTGAGCGTCATGGAATCCTCGGGCATGAATAGGGTGTCGGCACGATCGTCGTGCGCTATCGACCCCTCTGTCCTTGGTACCTGAGAGATAGCGGCTGGCGCCGCTTGCCCCTTCGGTGGGCCGCATCGCGGCCGCTCTCCAGAGTTGACCGGCCGCGCCATGCGCCGCCGTCCCTTGACCGGTCCTTTTGCCTGAGAGTTTATGGGTGAGTGCCCCTTCGGCGGCAGCGTCGCTGCGCTCTCCCGATCAAGACTGCGGAGGATATGCCAGCCCGCCCACCCTGTCAACCACACAAGCCCCCACATATTGCCCCCACCCCCTTACCCAACAATGAGGGTCAGAGTCGAATTCTTTGACAACTTTGGAAGTTGCTCATTAATTCTACTCTGACCCTCATTAATTCCTGACCGCTGGGGAAACAAAAAGCGTTCATCCGGAAAACTATTTGATAGGGAGAATCAAACCCCAATTTTGGTAGCGCTAAACGGCCAAAAATTAATTAGGGTCAGCGTCGAATTGTTTGACAACTTTGAGGAATTGCCCAATAAGTCTACTCTGACCCTCATTGTGGAGTTTCACTGCGGAATTGCTGGAAAGAATTGCTGCGCACTATTGGGGCAGGGCATTCGGGGTGTTTGTCGTGATTTGCTACACTTGTTCCACTTACTTTGTAGGCGGGAAAAGACTATGAACGAAGAAAAAGCGTTGCAGGAGAAAGAGGGTTGGTACACGCTGTCGGGCGACGTCAACAGCGATATGGTGCACCGGATGTTCGAGGCGGTGGCGGCGATGACCGAGGACGGGATCGATACCGCCCACGTGCTGCTGCAGTCGAATGGCGGCTATGTCAGCGACGGCTTGTGCCTGTATAACTTCATGGCCAGCTCACCGATCAAGTTTGTGATGTATAACGCCGGGGCGGTGGCCTCGATCGCGGTGGTGCTCTACCTGGCCGGCTCGCGCCGCTACGCCAGCGAGACCGCGCGCTTCATGATCCACAAGTCGCATGCGACCGCTTCGCCCGGTTCGCGGCCGGATGCGCTCAACATCATCGTCGAAGGCCTGCGCGCCGACGATGCGCGCACCGAGGCCATCCTGCGCAAGGAAATCGAACTCGCGCCCGAGCAGTGGAGCGTGCACCAGTACGGCGACCTGCACATGACGGCGCGCGATGCCAAGCAGGCGAAGATGATCCACGAGGTGCTGGACTTCGCGCCGCCGAAAGGCGCCGTCCTGCGCAATATCTGAACCAGGATCGTCCGCCGGCCGTCGCGCCGGCGACCGGCGGCGCCCCCGTCCGGATGTGTTTGGTCATTGCTGAGAGGTAAGAATATGGCAGAATAGGGGCTTGCCTCACTTTGCCGAACCGTCATGGCCACCCCATCCGCCCAGACCTCTGCCGCGCGCAAGGCCGCATCCGCCCAGCAGGCGACGCTGGCCGAGCTGGTCGACATCGCGTGCAGCCATGCCGAGTCCGGCCTGGCGGACATGGCGCGGCGCATGGTGTCCGCGCTGCTCGACCTGACCGCAGCCGGGCTCGACCCCGCTACCGTCATGCGGCGCGTCAAGTCGGGCAACCTCCTCAAGGACAACGGTTACGCATTCACGCACCTGGCGACGAGCGAGATCGAAGCAGCGCTGCGCCGGGAAGTCGCGCGCCTGCTGCCGCACGCTGCCGATGCGCCGGCCGCTGCCCCAGCCATCGCGGCCGAACTGAGCCTGGTCCCGCTGGAACAGATCGACCAGCAGATGGCGCTGGGCGCCGTCAGCCGGCCGTTCGACCTGCAGCATTCCGAGGGCCTGGCCACGCTGGGCGTGCGCCTCGGCCTGCTGCTCGGACGCGACCTGGTGCGGGCCGCGCACAATCCCTTCCGCCCCGACGTCTTCCTGGCCGCCGTGGACGCGGCCTGGCGCCAGTTCGAACCCGATCCCGACGCCCACGGCCTGGTGGCGCCGCTGCTGCGGCCGGGGGTGATGTTCGACCTGGGGCCGCTGTACGAGGCCCTGGTCGGGAAGCTCAAGTCGCGCAAGGGCGACAATGCCGATACCCGCTTCAGCAAGACCGACGACCGCGCATCGCGCCAGGCCGAACGCGCCCGGCGCGACGCCGCGCTGGCCCAGCAACTGCGCCAGCTGTTCGACCCGGCCCTGGCTGTCGACGAGATCCCGAACCTGCCGCAGGGCAGCGGCGGCTGGCGTCCGAGCACGGCATCCGGCTTCGCGGTGGCGCCGCTGGCGTCGCCCGAGCCTGCGGCAGGCGCCACCGCGGGCCCAGCCGCCCATCCAACCACGGTTTACGCGTCGGGTGGCGCCGGCAGCGCCGCATCGCCGGCGCCATCCGCACAGCCCCTGATCGATCTACTGGCCCGCGCCGGCGCCGCAGCCCCGGACGCCGCCCCCGGCGTCCTGGTCCTGCCCGGCCTGCGCGCCAGCCTGCCGCAGGGCGCCCTGTCGCGCGCCGACGAAACCACGCTCGACCTGCTGTCGCGCGTGTTCGGCAGCGTGCTGCAGGACGACGGCGTCGCCCCCGAGACGCGCGAACTGATCGGCCACCTGCAGTTGCCGGTCTTGCGCAGCGCGCTGCGCGACCGCAGCTTCTTCTTCCAGGAAGCCCACCCGGCGCGACGCCTGCTCGACCTGCTGTCGCAGGCCGGCTGGGAACGCCCGCTGGACGCGGACGACCCGGTCTACCGCGCCATGCGCCGCAGCGTCGAGCGCGTGCGCGGCCAGGTCGATCCCGAGTTCGATGCGGCAGTCGCCGACCTCGAAGCCGGCCTGGCCGCGCGCGACCACATCGAAGAGGCGGCCATGGCGGCGCCCATCGCCCAGGCCATGCGCAGCGAAAAGCGCGCCGCTGCCGAACGCTCGGCCCGGCGCGCGGTGGCGCTGCGCATGGCGGGAGAACAGCTGATCCCCGCCGTCTCGGGCTTTCTCGAAGGCCGCTGGAGCGCCGCGCTGGCGCTGGCCTACACGATCGAGGACAGCCGCCCCGGCGCCGTCGACAATGCCACGCGCACGATGGAAGACCTGATCTGGAGCGTCAAGCCGAAGGCGACCCAGGAGCAGAGGAAGGCCCTGATCGCCCGCCTGCCGGCGCTGCTGGCAAGCCTGAACAACTGGCTCGACGCCACCCGCTGGCAGGATGCCGAGCGCCTGCAGTTCTTCGCCGCCCTGGCCGAATGTCACGCCTCGATCGTGCGCGCGCCGATCGAATTGCTGCCCGAGCGCCAGCTCGAACTGGCGCTCGAGGCGGCCCAGCAGGACGCGCTGCGCCGGGTGGCGCAGGAGCAGGAAGAAGAGCGCGAGCAGGCCCGACTCCAGGCCGAGCAAGCGCAGGCCGCGGCAAGCGATCCGGCCGCTGCCCTGCTTGCCAGCCTGGAGCGCGGAATGCGCCTCGAGCTGAGCGAGGCGCACATCGTGCGCCGGGTGCGCCTGGCCTGGGTCAGCCCGCTGCGCACGCTGTACATCTTCTCGGGCGCCGGACGCCAGGAAGCGTTTTCGCTGCCGGCCGCGCGCCTGGCCGAGCTGCTGCGCGAGGGTGCAATGCGCGTGGTGGCGGCCGAGGGCGTGGTCGGCCGCATCCTGAGCGCGGCGGTCAAGCCTGTGCCGGCAATGGTATGATGCGCGCTTTACCTCTACCGTCCTAGCCGATCCACGTGCGCCTCTCTTCCATCAAATTGTCGGGATTTAAGTCGTTCGTCGATCCCACCAATTTCCAGGTTCCAGGTCAGCTGGTCGGCGTGGTCGGTCCCAACGGCTGCGGCAAATCCAATATCATCGACGCGGTGCGCTGGGTGCTGGGCGAGTCGAAAGCCTCCGAGCTGCGTGGCGAGTCGATGCAGGACGTGATCTTCAACGGCTCCACCCACCGCAAGAGCGCCGGCCGCGCCTCGGTCGAACTGGTGTTCGACAACAGCGCCGGCAAAGCCGCCGGCCAGTGGGGCCAGTACGCCGAGATCGCGGTCAAGCGCACGCTCACGCGCGACGGCACGTCCACCTATTACATCAACGGCCAGCCGGTGCGCCGGCGCGACATCCAGGACATCTTCCTCGGCACCGGACTCGGTCCGCGCGCCTACGCCATCATCGGCCAGGGCATGATCGCGAGGATCATCGAATCGCGCCCGGAAGAACTGCGGGTCTTCCTCGAAGAAGCGGCCGGCGTCTCGAAGTACAAGGAACGGCGCCGCGAGACCGAGAACCGCCTGTCGGACACGCGCGAGAACCTGCTGCGGGTCGAGGACATCCTGCGCGAGCTGAATGCCAACCTCGAAAAGCTGGAAGCCCAGGCGGCGGTAGCCAACCGCTTCCACCAGCTGCAGGCCGACCAGGAAGAAAAGCAGAAGCTGCTCTGGCTGATGCGCAAGAACGAGGCCAAGGCCGAACAAGTCAAATTCTTCCGCGAGATGGAAGAAGCGCAGACCGCGCTGGAAGCACAGACCGCCAAGCTGCGCAGCGTCGAAGTCGACCTCGAACACCTGCGCCAGGCCCACTTCGCGGCCGGCGACCGCCTGCACACGGCGCAGGGCGCCCTGTACGGGATCAATTCCGAGATCGGCAGCCTGGAGGCGCAGATCAAGTTCGTGGTCGAGTCGCGCACCCGCCTGCAGAACCAGATCGTCACGCTCACCGCGCAGCGCGATCAATGGCTGGCGCAGGAACAGGAGCAGCGCGAAGGCCAGGAAGAAGCCGAAATGCAGCTGGAAGAACTGGCCGCACGAGCGGAAGGCGCCCAGATCGCGGTCGAGGTCCACCACGAGCGCCTGCCCGAGCTGGAAGCGGCCTGGCGCGCCGGCCAGGAAAGCGCGACCGCCTCGCGCGCGCGCATCATGCAGGTCCAGCAGCGAATCGAGCTGGCCTCGGCCCACGGCCGCAATGCCGCCGGCATCCTGAACAACCTGGCGGCGCGCCGCCAACGCCTGCAGCAGGAGAGGAATGGCCTCAACCTGCCCGACAGCGCGACCCTCGACAACCTGCGCCTGCAGCTGGAAGAAAAGCAGCAGGCGCTGGAAGAACAGACCATGCTGCTCGACGAGGCGACCGGCCGCCAGGAGGCGGTCGAGCTCGAACGCAAGGAGGCGCACGCGCAGGTACAGTCGGAAACCGCCGCCAACGCCCAGCTGGAAGCGCGCCTGAATGCGCTGCGCCAGATGCAGGAGCGCGTGCAGACCCAGGGCAAGGTCCAGCCCTGGCTCGAGAAGCACGAGCTGGCCGTCTTGCCGCGCCTGTGGCAGAAGCTGGACGTGGACCCAGGCTGGGAGACTGCGCTCGAAGCCGTGCTGCGCGAGCGTTCCGGCGCGCTGGAGGTATCGAATATCGACTGGGCCAAGGCCTTCGTGCTTGACGCCCCACCGGCCCGCCTGGCGCTGTATTCGCCGCAGGCAGGCGGCCACGCGGCGGCGCCTGACGGGCTGAAGCCGTTCTCCAGCCTGCTGCGCGTGAACGACGCCGGCGTGCGCGGCGTGCTCGAAGACTGGCTGCACGGCGTCTACATAGCTGTCGACGCGGCCCAAGCGTTCGCCGACCGCGCGCGCCTGCCGCAGGGCGCCGCCTTCGTCACGCGCGAGGGTCACATGGTGACCCGTTCCAGCGTGCGCTTCCACGCGCCGGACGCCGAGCAGGACGGCATGCTGGCGCGCCAGCACGAGATCGAGAACATCGGCAAGCAGCTCCGCGCCCAGGCCTTGCTGGCCGAAGAAGCGCGTGCGCGCGCGGTCCGCGCCGACGCCGCCGTCAGCGACCTGGCGCGCCGGCTGCAGGATGCGCGCGGCCGCGTGGCCACCTTGCAGCGCGAGGGCCATGCGCTGCAGATCGAGGTGCTCAAGCAGAGCGAGATCGAGGCCCGCTTCAACCAGCGCAGCGGCCAGATCGCGGACGACCTGTCCGAGATCGCGGCCCAGGAAGCCGAGCAGCGCCAGGCCCAGCTTGAAGCGGAGCAGGAATTCGAGCAGCTCGACCTGGAACTGGCCGAGCTGCAGGAGGCGCACGAAGACGGCCAGACCGCTTTCCTCGAACAGGAGCAGGCGCTGGGCCGTGCGCGCGACCACCTGCGCGAGCTGGAACGCAGCGCGCAAGAGGCGCAGTTCGCCGAACGCACCCAGCGCAGCCGGATCGAGGAATTGCGCCGCACGATGGCGACCGCCGCCACCCAGGCCGAACAGGTCGGCGCCAGCCTGGCCCAGGCGCGCCTGGAGCTCGAGGCGCTCGAGAGCGGCACCGCGCACGAGGGCTTGCAAGAGCTGCTCGACCGCCGCACGAAGCAGGAAGTGGCGCTGTCCGACGCCCGCCACGAGCTGGACCAGGTCGCCCGGCAGTTGCGCGCGGCGGAAGAAGCACGCATGGGGTCCGAGCGCAGCCTGCAGCCGCAGCGCGACCGCATCACAGAGATGCAACTGAAGGAACAGGCCGCGCGCCTGAACCAGGAGCAGTTTGCCGAAGCGCTGGCCGCCACCGGCGCCGACGAGGCGGCGCTGGCGGAAAAACTCGACCCCGAGCTCAAGCCCCAGTACCTGCAGGCCGAAGTCACCCGGCTGACGAATGCCATCAGCGGCCTGGGCGCCGTCAACCTGGCGGCGGTCGACGAGCTGGCGCAGGCCACCGAACGCAAGCGCTTCCTGGATTCGCAGAACGCCGACCTGAACGAGGCCATCAACACGCTCGAAGACGCGATCGGCCGCATCGACCGCGAGACCCGCGACCTGCTGCAGGACACTTTCGACCGCGTGAACGGCCACTTCTCGGAACTGTTCCCGATCCTGTTCGGCGGCGGCAATGCCAGGCTGGTGATGACGGGCGACGAGATCCTGGACGCCGGCGTCCAGGTCATGGCCCAGCCGCCGGGCAAGAAGAACGCCACCATCCACCTGCTGTCGGGCGGCGAGAAGGCGCTGACCGCGACCGCCCTCGTGTTCTCGATGTTCCGCCTGAACCCGGCGCCATTCTGCCTGCTGGACGAGGTCGACGCGCCGCTGGACGACGCCAATACCGAGCGCTTCTGCCGCATGGTCAAGCGCATGTCCGAGCACACCCAGTTCCTGTTCATCTCGCATAACAAGATCGCGATGGAGATGGCCAGCCAGCTGATCGGGGTGACGATGCAGGAACAGGGCGTCTCGCGCATCGTCGCGGTGGACATGGAGTCCGCCGCCGACCTGGCTGCCGCCTGAGCGGGACCGGCCCCCCCCCGGGCCGCCGCACGAATGATTGCAATGACCGACCATTCCATACCACCGCAGTCCGTCCCCATCCCATCCGCAGTGGAGCAGGGCTTGCGGCTGATCGGGGCGTCGCCGGCGCCGATGTTCATCGTGCGCCGTGACGGCGACGGCGACGGCGACGGCGAGGTCGGCATGGCCGCAGCCAATCCGGCCTTCGCGGCGCTGCTGCAAGGCGCTCCGACCGCATCGATCGAGACCTGGACGCCGCTCGCATCACTGCTTCCCGGCGCCGGCGAGCTGGTCGCCCGCATCCTCGACGGCAGCCTGGCCCAGGCCCGCACCGAGGTGGAGCTGCCCACGCGCGTCCAGCTGGCCCTGTCGCCCGTGCGCGAACCCGATGGCTTCATCGTCGGTGTGCTGGGCGTGGCCGCGCCGCTGCCGCCGCAGGTCGACCAGACCGCCCGTGAACTCGACCGCCTGGTCGAACTCAGTCCGGTCGGCGTGGTGCGCTACACCCTCGACGGCGATATCCTCGACTGCAACAATGCGTTTCTCGCCATGCTGGGGCTGGACCGTGACGACCTGCGCGCCGGCCTGTCCTGGCGCGCGCTGACGCCGCCCGAGTGGCGCGAGGCCGACGACGCCGGCCTCGCGCGCCTGCGTGCGCACGACGTGATGCCGCTGATCGAGAAGGAGTTCCTGCACCGCAACGGCCGCCGCATCCCGGTGCTGGTGGGCGCCGGCAACCTGCTGGCCGACCGCCGCCAGGGCTTCGGGGTGGTGATCGACATCTCGGCCACGCGCGCGGCCGAGCGCGCGCTGGCCGAGAGCGAGGCGCGCTTTCGCGCGATCACGAACGCGATGCCGCAGATGGTCTGGTCAACCCAGCCAGACGGCTTCCACGATTACTACAATGACCAGTGGTATGGCTTTACCGGCGTCCCGCCTGGATCGACCGACGGTGAGGGCTGGAACGATATGTTCCATCCGGACGACCAGGAGGCCGCCTGGGCCAAGTGGCGTCATTCGCTGGCCACCGGCGAGCCCTACGAGATCGAATACCGGCTGCGCCACTACAGCGGCACTTACCGCTGGGTGCTCGGCCGCGCCTTGCCCGTGCGCGATGCGCAAGGCGCCATACAGCGCTGGATGGGCACCTGCACCGACATCCATGAGCACAAGCTGACCGAAGATGCGCTGCGCGAGGCCGACCAGCGCAAGGACGAATTCCTCGCCATGCTGGGCCACGAGCTGCGCAATCCGCTGGCGCCGATCCGCAGCGCGGCGGCGCTGCTGCCGCTGGCGAAGGCCGATCCGGCCCGGGTCGAGCACATCGGCCGGGTGATCGCGCGCCAATCCACCCACATGACCGGCCTGATCGACGACCTGCTGGACGTGTCGCGCGTGACGCGCGGCCTGATCGCGCTGGGCCAGGAAGACGTGGCGGTGCGCCTGCTGGTCGACGAGGCCATCGAACAGGCGCGCCCGCTGGTCGAGGCGCGCACGCATGCGCTGTCGGTCGTCGACGAAGCCGCCGGCGTCCAGGTGCACGGCGACCGCAAGCGGCTGGTCCAGGTGCTGGCCAATCTGCTGTCGAATGCCGCCAAGTACACGCCGCCCGGCGGGCGCATCGTCGTCACGCTGGCGCGCGCCGGCAATATGGTGGAGATCGCGGTGAGCGACAACGGCATCGGCATGGCGCCCGAGCTGGTCGACAGCGTGTTCGAGCTGTTCCGACAGGGGCAGCGTACGCCCGACCGCGCGCAGGGCGGCCTGGGCATCGGACTGGCGCTGGTGAAGAAGCTGGTGCACCTGCACGGCGGCCGGGTCCGGGCGTCGAGCCCGGGGGAGGGGCTGGGCAGCGAGGTCGTGGTCGCCTTGCCGGCCTGAGGGCGGCCGGGACTTAAATAGGGGTTGCTCCGCCAATTCATGGCATCCGGGCGGGGGAGTTGGTATGATGGCACGAGTTTTCGTGGGGAGCGCCCGCACGGATGGCATTTCGATCGAATCAACCTTCGCGCACAACAACAGGACCCGGCGTCCGGCGCGAACTTCGCTATTGAGGCACACGCAGCATGACTGATTTCCAAATGAGCCTGATCGCAGCCGGCGGCGTCTTCGTCGTCGGCGTCATCACCTACAACAAGTGGCAGGAATACAAGGCCCGGAAGAGCGTCGAACGCGCCTTCGCCTCCGACCACGACGACGTCCTGATGCGCGATGGCGAACAGGCCCCGGCCGTGGACCGCCACGAGCCGGTGCTTGAGGCCGACCTCAAGGCCGGCCTCGAAGACAATGCGCCGGTGGCCGCCAGGGAACCCGTGCTCGACGCCGACGCCTTCGTGCCGGCCGACGTCAAACCCGAGCCGCAGCTGGACACGCCGGCGCCGGCGCCGTCGCCGGAAGCACAGCCTGCGGCCACGCCAGCGCCGGTGGCCCCAGCCGCGCCGGTCGCACCGACCGCCAGCGCTCCCGCCACGACCTACCGCGCCCCCGGCGCCAGCGCCGCCCAGGATGCGGTGGCCGCCTCGCTGCCCGGCACCCGTCCCGGCATGCCGCCGGCCGAACTGGCCGAATGCCTGGTCGATCCGCTGATCGACTGCCTGATTCCGCTGTCGCTCGAGACCCCAGTGCGTGGCGACAAGATCCTGCCGACCCTGCTGACGCTGCGCCGCGTCGGCAACAAGCCGATCCACTACATCGGCTTCGCCGTCAGCGGCGAATGGGAGCCGATCGTGCATGGCGGCGTGTACACCAAGCTGCAGGCGGGCGTGCAGATGGCCACCCGCACCACGGCGCTGAACGAACTCGAATACTCCGAGCTGGTCACGCGCCTGCGCGCGGTGGCCGACGAGATCGGGGCCGAACCGGAAGTGCCGGACATGATCGAAGTGATGGCCGAGGCGCGCATCCTGCACCGCTTCGTGGCCGGCCACGACGCCCAGCTGGGCGTGAACCTGGCCGCGAACGGCGCGCCGTGGGCGATGTCGACCTTGATCGGCGCCCTCGAGAACGCCGGCTTCGACGTGCGTCCGGACGGCCGCTTCGCGATGCCCGACAAGGAAAGCACGGGCGGCGGCGTGCTGTTCACGCTGTCGACCAATGTCACCCTGGGCGCCGACACCACCTCGCGCCTGACCCTGCTGCTGGACGTGCCGTGCGTGGCCCCCGCGCGCAACGCCTTCGGCCGCATGGTCGATACGGCGCGCGGACTGACGCAGCGCCTGGACGCGACCATCGTCGACGATTTCGACCAGCCGCTGGTGGATGAGGCGCTGGACGAGATCAAGGGCCAGGTGGGTGAGTTCTACCAGGAGATGGACGCGGCCGACATCCCGGCCGGCTCGACCCGCGCGCTGCGCCTGTTCAGCTGAGGAAGCCCGGTGACCGAGCAAGAGCAACAGAATGACCGCCAGCGCAGCATTGAACGAATGCGGTGGCTGGTCGCGGAACTGAACCGCGCCAGCTACAACTACCATGTGCTGGACGCGCCGACGATTCCCGACGCCGAGTACGACAAGCTGTACCACGAGCTGCTGGCGCTGGAGACCAAGCACCCGGAGGGCGTCGACCCCGACTCGCCGACCCGGCGCGTGGGCGACGCCCCGATTCCCGAGTTCGGCCAGGTCACCCATGCGGTGCCGATGCTTTCGCTGAACAACGGCTTTACCGACGACGACATCGACAATTTCGACCGCAAGGCGCGCGAAGGCCTCGAAGTGCGCCAGGTGCTCTACAACGCCGAACTCAAATTCGATGGCCTGGCCATCAGCCTGCGCTACGAAGAGGGACGCCTGGTGCAGGCGGCGACCCGCGGCGACGGCTACACCGGCGAGGACGTCACCGCCAATATCCGCACCGTGCGCGTGATCCCGATGCGTCTGCACGGTAGCGAGGTGCCGGCCGTGCTCGAGGTGCGCGGCGAAGTGCTGATGTTCAAGCGCGACTTCGAGGCCCTGAACGAGCGCCAGCGCGCCGGCGGCCAGAAGGAATTCGCCAATCCGCGCAATGCCGCGGCAGGCAGCCTGCGCCAGCTCGACGCGCGCATCACCAATGAACGCCGGCTGCGCTTCTTCGCCTATGGCGTGGGCCAGGTGGACGGCGCCGACCTGCCCGACACCCATTCGGGCCTCCTTGACTGGTTCGAGGCGCTCGGCCTGCCGGTGGCGAAGGAACGCAAGGTGGTCGCGGGCCGTGACGGCCTGCTCGAGTTCTACCGCGACGTCGGCGAACGCCGCAAGTCGCTGCCCTACGAGATCGACGGCGTGGTGTACAAGGTCGACCGCATCGACGACCAGCGCGCCCTGGGCTTCGTCTCGCGCGCGCCGCGTTTCGCATTGGCCCATAAATTCCCGGCCGAGGAAGCGCTGACCACGGTCCAGGCGATCGAGGTGCAGGTCGGCCGCACCGGCGCCATCACGCCGGTGGCGCGCCTGGTGCCGGTCTCGGTCGGCGGCGTCACCGTCACCAATGCCACCCTGCACAACGAGGACGAGGTACGGCGCAAGGACGTGCGCGTGGGCGACACCGTGATCGTGCGCCGCGCCGGCGACGTCATCCCCGAGGTGCTGGCGGTGGTGCTGGAGCGCCGCCCGAGCCCGGAACCGGCCATCTATGAATTGCCGAAGCAGTGCCCGGTATGCGGCTCGCACGTGGTGCGCGAAGCCGACGAAGCGATCGCGCGCTGCTCCGGCGGCCTGACCTGCGCGGCTCAGCGCAAGGAAGCGATCCGCCACTTCGCCGGCCGCCGCATGATGGACATCGAGGGCCTGGGCGATCGCTATATCGACAGCCTGGTCGAGGCGAACCTGGTCACGCGCGTGGCCGACCTGTATAGCCTGAGCCTTGACGACTTGCTCAAGATGAAGCGCCTGGCCGACGAGCGCGACGGCACCACACCCGAGACCGTAAAACAGGGCAAGGTCGCGACCAAATGGGCCGACAACCTGCTGGCCGCGATCGCCGCCAGCCGCCAGCCGCCGCTCGAACGGCTGCTGTTCGCACTCGGCATCCGCCACGTGGGCGAGTCGACCGCCAAGACGCTGGCCGACTGGCTCGGCAGCCTGGCCCTGGTGCGGCGCGCGCCGGCCGCACTGCTGCGCGTGCTGCCCGATATCGGCGGCACGGTGGCCGAGTCGATCGCCGAATTCTTCTCCGAAGAAAAGAACCAGATCGCCCTGAACGCCTTGCTGGACGCCGGCGTGGCGCCGAAGGGCGAGCATGCGCCGAAAGCGCAGTTGCGCGAAAAGCTCGACGAGATCAAGCTGCTGGCCGCGCTCGACATCCCGAAACTGACCGAGCCGCGCGCGCGCCAGGTGGTAGGCGCCGGTCAGACGCTGGAAGACATCGGCGTGCGCACCGACTTCGGCATCTTCGGCCTGCCGGCGACGGTCGCGGCGTCGCTCGAGGAATGGATGGCGGTGCGCGAGAACCGGGAACGGGTGCAGTCGCTGGCGGCCCTGCGCCGCTCGCTGCTGGACTCCCTGCCCGAAGCCGCCGCAGCCGCCGAGCCCGAGGGACCGCTGGCCGGCAAGACCTTCGTCCTGACCGGCACCTTGCCGACCATGAGCCGCGACGCGGCCGGCGCGCTGATCGAGCAGGCCGGCGGCAAGATATCGGGCTCGGTCTCGAAGAAGACTTCCTATGTGGTGGCCGGCGCGGAAGCGGGCAGCAAGCTGGCCAAGGCCGAAGAGCTGGGCGTGGCGATCCTGGACGAGGCGGCGCTGCTGGCGCTGCTGGGACAGTGACAGGCGCAGTCATAGAAGTGCAATAACAACCATCCATACTGGACCACATGAACCTGATCCGCAAAGCCGTATTCCCCGTCGCCGGCCTGGGCAGCCGCTTCCTGCCGGCGACCAAGGCGCAGCCGAAAGAGATGCTGCCGATCGTCGACAAGCCGCTGATCCAGTACGCGGTCGAAGAGGCGGTGGCCGCCGGCGTGACTGAACTGATCTTCATCACGGGCCGCAACAAGCGCGCCATCGAAGACCATTTCGACAAGGCCTACGAGCTCGAATCCGAGCTCGAGGCGGCCGGCAAGCAGGCCCTGCTCGAGACCGTGCGCGGCGTGATCCCGAAGAACGTCAACTGCATCTATATCCGCCAGTCGTCGCCCCTGGGCCTGGGCCATGCGGTGCTGTGCGCGCGTCCGGTGGTGGGCAACGAGCCCTTCGCCGTGCTGCTGGCGGACGATTTCATGGACACCGCCGACGGCCAGAAGCCGGTGCTGGCCCAGATGGTCGACGTCTACGGCTATGAACGCAGCAGCATCCTGGCGGTGCAGGACGTGCCGCGCGAGCATACCCGCCAGTACGGCATCGTCAGCGCCTCGGCCTATCGCCAGGACCTGGAGCTGGTGTCCGGCATCGTCGAAAAGCCCCAGCCCGCGGACGCCCCGTCGACCCTGGCCGTGGTCGGCCGCTACGTGCTGTCGCCATCGATCTTCGGCTACCTGGAAAACATCGGCAAGGGCGCCGGCGGCGAGATCCAGCTCACCGACGGCATCGCGGCCCTGATGCGCGACGAGCGCGTGCTGGCCTACCGCTACGCCGGCGAGCGCTACGACTGCGGCTCCAAGCTGGGCTATCTGCAGGCCACCGCCGCCATCGGCCTGAAGCACCCGGAAACGGCCGAGGCTTTTCGCGCCTCGCTGGCGGGCCTGCTGGAAGGACGGGGCCTGGTATGACGGTGCGCGACATCCTGAAAATGGGCGATCCGCGCCTGCTGCGGGTGGCGCAGCCGGTTACGGAATTCGATACACCCGAGCTGCATGCGCTGATCGCCGACATGTTCGAGACCATGCATGCCGCCAACGGCGCCGGCCTGGCCGCGCCGCAGATCGGCGTCGACCGGCAGCTGGTGATCTTCGGCTTCGGCAGCAACCAGCGCTATCCCGACGCGCCGCCGGTGCCCGAGACCGTCTTGATCAATCCCGTGCTCACGCCCTTGTCCGACGAGATGGAAGAGGGCGTCGAAGGCTGCCTGTCGGTACCGGGCCTGCGCGGCAGCGTGCCGCGCCATACGCGCCTGCATTACGAAGGCGTCGACCAGTTCGGCAAGCGCATCGTGGTTGATGCCGAAGGTTTCCATGCGCGCGTGGTGCAGCATGAAGTGGATCACCTGCTCGGCATCCTGTACCCGATGCGGATCCGCGATTTTTCCCGCTTCGGTTTCACCGAAGTGATGTTCCCCCACCTTGATCCCGGAGCCGACGATTGAGCCGCGCGCTGTTTTCCCCATTCTTACCCCTGGCCGCTGTCTGCGCTTGCCTGGCCGCGCCGGCGGCATCCGCCGCTGACTTCTTCACCAGGATCGATCCGTCGCCGACCAGCGAGCTGTGGATCGACACCGGCTTCTATACTGCGCACTTTGACGGCGACAAGGACCTGAACGACAACAACAAGGGCCTGGCGTTCGAGTACCGCTTCAAGGGCACGATGACGGCCACCGCCGGCCGCTTCTACAACAGCGACCGCGCCTGGTCGAACTACGCGGGCGTGATCTGGCAGCCGTATGCGGTGGGTCCGGTGCGCGTGGGCCTGGCGCTGGCCGCCTTCGACGGCTATCCGAAGACGCGCGACGGCGGCTGGTTCCCGGGTGCGATCCCGACCCTGACCTATGAATACAAGCGGGTCGGCGTGAACGTCGGGATCATCCCCAACTACAAGGACCGCCTGTATGGCGGTATTTCGTTTCAGCTGAAGTTCAAGCTGTTTGACTAACCTTGACTCAACGAAACTCGGCAGCGGAGGGAGATCGAGATAGCTGCGCAAGCTGAGTATCTAGCAACGGCGCTGGAATCACGTAATTAGGGCCGAGGCATTAGGTGCTCGGCCCTATTTTTATCGCATACCAGCAGTCTTTCGGAGCTTTTCGAACCCTGTCGTACCGGATAAAGGTCGAAGTAGGGATAAAAAGTGAGATAACTGATTTTGGGGAAGGCTCGGTTCGAACAAGAATGTCTCGGCGTTTGCTCTCGCTATGATCAGATTGCGTTTCTGCTCAAGGTCGATCGGATTTTCGGCCCATAGATCCAAAAGTGTTTGTTGAATATACTCCGACTTTGAGACTATTGCCGAATACTGATTCTCTTCAAACCGATTCTTGGCAGCGACAACCTCCGACCAAGCATGAAAAAAGTGGTCAAAAATCCGAAACTCATCTGTGGTCAAAGATGTGATGAAGTGCTGTTTCAACTTCGGCCAGTTGTTTTCGATTACGCTAAACTTCGACCAAGCACTATAGTTGGCGCCGCCATGGACTCCAGCTAATGCTTCTTCAGCATTTCTCACATCAAGAATGATAATCTTTGCCGCACTTTTTAGTCGATTAATTTGCTCGAGTTCATAGACTAGATAAGCGAGATAGCCAACGACTGCTGCTGTCCCACTTGTCAAATAGTCGCCTTCGAAGTCGAGATGATAAAGTATCGAAAATATGCCAGCGCAGGCTATGGCGTACGCCAGAGAAACGACTAGTAGCTTTCGCATAAATTAGCCTTCTTTCGGATACGGGCTCGGCCCGCCATCCGCAATGAACTGATCGATCCGCTGCTGCAGCACCGGCAGCGGCACCGAGCCCACGTGCAGCACGGTGTCGTGGAAGTTGCGGATGTCGAACTTCGATCCGAGCGCCTTCTCGGCCCGGGCGCGCGCTTCCTGGATCGCCATCTGGCCCAGGTAGTACGACAACGCCTGGCCCGGCCACGAGATGTAGCGGTCGACTTCGGTCTCCACCTCGTGCTTCGACAGCGCGGTGTTCTGCAGCAGGTAGTTCTGCGCCTGCTCGCGGGTCCAGCCCTTGGCGTGCACACCGGTGTCGACCACCAGGCGCGAGGCGCGCCAGGCCTGGTAGCTGAGCATGCCGAAGACCTCGTACGGGGTCTCGTAGATATCCATCTCGGTGCCCAGCCGCTCGGTGTACAGCGCCCAGCCTTCGCCATAGGCCGAGATATAGGCGCGGCGGAACGGCGGCACGCCTTTCTGTTCCTGCGCCAGAGGGATCTGGAAGGCGTGGCCCGGCGCCGACTCGTGCAGGGTCAGGGCCGGCAGGCTGTAGAGAGGTCGGGCCGGCAGGTTATACGTGTTCACCCAATAGGTGCCCGGGCCGCCGCGGCCCGCGGTCCAGAACGGCGCCTGGTCGTCCGGCACCGGCACGATCGCGAAGCGGCGGCGCGGCAGGTGGCCGAAGAACTGGTCGGCCTTGGCGTCGAACTTCTTGGAGGTCCAGGCCGCGCTCTTAAGCAGCTCCTGCGGCGTCTTCGCATAGAACTGCGGATCGGTGCGCAGGAAATGCAGGAAGGCCTGCAGGTCGCCCTTGAAGCCGACCTGCTTCATCACGTCGTGCATCTCGGCGCGGATCTTCGCCATCTCGGCCAGGCCGACCGCGTGGATCTGGTCGGCCGTCATGGCCGTCGTGGTGAATTCCACGATCTTCGACTGGTAGTATGCTTTCCCGCCCGGCATGTCCTGGGCCGCCAGCGTGGTGCGCGCCTTCGGCACGTACTCGTCGCGGAAGTAGGCCAGCGCCTTGGCGTAGGCCGGCTGTATCTTGTCCCGGATGAGGGCCACGGCCTGCGCGCGCAGCGCTTCCTGCTCGGCGACCGGCATCGTGGCCGGCATCTGCCTGAACGGGTTGTAGAACACGACGTCCTGCGGCGTCTTGGCCCCGGTCACCGAGGTCAGGGTGCCTTCGCGGCCGGCCAGGGTGACCTTCGGCGGGGTGAAGCCGCGCGCCAGGCCGGCGCGCATATTGTCCAGCTCCTGGTCGAAGTAGCCGGGCAGGCCCTCGAGCAGTGCCAGGTAGTTGCGGTACTCGTCGGCGCTCTTGAGCGAGCGGCGCGCCGCATAAGCAACGTCGGACCAGAACGCGGTGTCGGCGTTGACCGGCTGCTCGTATTCGCGAAAGCGCTGGGCGTCATGCAGGGAGGCGATCTGGGCGCGGTAGACGGCGAAGTTGATGCGTTCTGCGGGCGAGAGCGCGCCTGGTGCGATCGCATCGAGTTCCTTGAGGATGCCGGCCCAGTAGACGCGGCGCGCTTCCTGCGCCGCGGCGTCGACCCGCGCGTATCCCGGGCTCGCGTTGGGTGCGTTCTCGTCGCGCGCCAGGCGCTCGGCGATGCGCCACTTCCACTCCTTGGTATAGATGTCCTTGAAGCGCGCGTCGGCCGCGGCCGCGGTTGTATTCGCATCGGCCGCGGGTGCGCTCGTTGCGGCCATGGCCGTCGGCGCGAATGCCAGACCCATCACGACGGCGGCCATCGAGACGGTGGCGCCCAGCTTGCTTATTTTCATTGATCCCCTGCTTGATAAAGAGCATTATTGCTCGGCGATACACATCTTAGCGGGGAAACAGCCACATGCCTACCGCATGTTTTGTATCGTAAATACTTGTGCTGGAAGCATGGTGCGCTGCAACTTTAATCGCCGGATCGCCAGGGAATGGACGGAAGCCAAGATATAATGTTCATCAACCTATCGCCGCGCGAGCGCACGACGAATCCGCGCGAGAGTGTGCATGGACCTTTCATGAAGACAACGGCAGCAATTGTTATTCAACCTAGACATGATGACGAGTAAGGGCGGCCCCGGGCGTTCTGAAGAGCATATCCAGCTCATCCAGTCCTGGCGGCGCCTGGCCGACCAGTTGGGCCCGCTCATCGGGGACAGCGGCTTTTGCGCGCTGTATGGACGGGCCTGCCGTCTGGTCGGGCCTGAATTCAAATGGCTGGCCGAGGCGCCGCCATGCAAGACCCGCGACTCCCAAATCACCGCGCTGGACGAGCTGCTCGCCAGCGTGGCACCCGACCACGCACAAGCCGCGCACGCGGCACTGCTCAAGACGTTTACCGAGCTGCTGGCGTCGCTGATCGGCCAAGCGCTCGCGCGGCGCCTGCTCGATGCCGCGGCGCGTGACGGGGAAGAGAAGAATGCACAGGAGCACAAGTAATGAGCGATAAAGTATCCCTTGGAAAGCTGAGCACGGGCGTGCAAGGGCTCGATGTTCTCCTGGGGGGAGGGCTGAGCGAATTTTCCTTCAACCTGATCGCCGGGCCGCCTGGATCGGGCAAGACCACGCTCGCCCACCAGATCATGTTTTCGCTGGCCAGCAACGAGCGCCGCGCCCTGTTCTTCACCGTGCTGGGCGAACCGCCCCTCAAGATGCTGCGCTACCAGCAGCAGTACTCCTTCTTCGACATGGACATGGTCGGCAACTGCGTGCGCTACGTCAACCTGGCCGAAGACCTGCGCACCGGCGACTTCAGCGGCGTGCTGGCGCGCCTGATGAAAGAGGTCGAGGATTTCTCGCCGAGCCTGGTGTTCGTCGATTCCTTCCGCTCGGTGGCGCAGACGGCGCGTGCCGGCAACGAAGGCGTGGCCGACCTGCAGCACTTCATCCAGGACCTCGGCACCCGCATGACGAGCTGGCAGGCCACCACCTTCCTGATCGGCGAATACCTGCATGGCGACGCCGAGGCCAGCCCGATCATGACAGTGGCCGACGGCATGATTTCGCTGACCCCGGTCCATGATGACAACTCGGTGGTGCGCAAGATGCGCGTCGTGAAGATGCGCGGCCAGGCCCACCTTGGCGGCTCGCACACCTTCCGCATCACCGACGACGGTATCCGTGTCTACCCGCGCATCCTGCCGCCGCTGGCGGCCGACCACCACCAGGGCGCGCGCGTCGACCGCGAGACGCGACGCATCCCGACCGGCACGCCCGATCTCGATGCGCTGCTCCACGGCGGCCTGCCGCAAGGCCACTCGCTGCTGGTGTCGGGCCCCAGCGGCTGCGGCAAGACCATCCTCGGCACCCGTTTCCTGCAAGAGGGCGCGCGGCTGGGCGAGAAAGGCATCGCGGTCTCGTTCGAAAAAGGCGCCTCGCGCCTGCGCAACGCCGAGCTGGCCGAGCTGGTGGCCAACGGCGACGTGCAGATGGTCGAGAGCCGCAAGATCGACCTCACGGTCGATGAGCTGCTCGACGAGATGAACGAGGCGATCGACCGCACCGGGGCGCGCCGGGTGGTGGTCGATTCGCTGTCCGAGCTGGCCCTGTACCTGGCGCCGGAAGGCCGCAACCAGCTGCGCTCGACCGTGTTCCAGATGCTGTCCTCGCTGGCCAAGCGTGGCGTGAGCGTGCTGGTGACGATGGGCCTGGACGACGACTTCACGCAGCTCAGGTTTGGCCAGGCCGACATCGCCTATCTCACCGACGCCATCGTGCTGATGCGTTTCGGCGAGAGCGGCGGCCAGCTGCGCCGCTTCATCTCGGTGGTCAAGGTGCGCGGCAGCGCCCACAGCACCGACCTGCGCGAATTCCACGTCGGTGACGATGGCATCCATATCGAGCCGATCGCGACCGAATACGAAGGGGTGCTGCACGGCCTGCCCATCTCGCGCGGGACACCCTGAATGAATCGGATGGCGGCGACTCCAGGCATTGACGACGGCACCCTGGCGCTCCGCCTGGCGGCGCTGGAACTCGAGAACAGCCAGCTGCGCAGCGATCTCGCGGCCAGCCTTGCGCTGACGGCGAGCCTGCGCGAGGCCAACGAGCACCTGGTGCTGGCCGCTGTCGACGCCCAGACTTCGCGCGACGACGCCGAGGAAACCAATCGCCGCCAGAACGAATTCCTCGCCATGCTGGCGCACGAGCTGCGCAATCCCCTGGTGCCGATCAATGTGTCGGCCAGCCTGCTCGAGCGCTCGCCGGTGAACACGACCACCCTGGAGCGCCTGACCGGCGTGATCCAGCGCCAGGTGGGCCATATGGCGCGCCTGCTGGACGACCTGCTCGATGCCGCCCGCCTGAGCAGCGGCAAGATCACGCTCGCGATCGAGCCGCTGCGGCTGGCCGAGCTGATCGAGCATGCGGCAGAGACCATCATGCCGCGCGCGCGCGAGCGCGGCCAGGAGCTGGCGATCGCCTCGGTCGCCGATGCCCTGGTGGTCGATGGCGACCGGGTGCGCCTGACCCAGGTGTTCACCAATCTGCTCAACAATGCCTCGAAATACACCCAGGATGGCGGCCGCATCGCGGTCGCGGCCCAGGTGATCGCCGATGGCTTTGTTACGGTCACCATCGACGATAACGGTTCCGGCATGTCCATTGAGACCATCGGCCGCGCCTTCGACCTGTTCACCCAGGGGCCGCGCACGCTGGCGCGCTCGGAGGGCGGGCTCGGGGTCGGGCTGAACGTGGTGCGCAACCTGGTCACCATGCATGGCGGCAGCGTCGGCGCCGCCAGCCCGGGGCTGGGGCAGGGCAGCACCTTCACGGTGTCGCTGCCGCTGTCGAGCGCCACGGCGCCCAGCGGCGTCGCAGACAGCGCCGCGCCGGTTGCCGGCGTCAGGCGCCGGATCCTGATCGTGGAAGACAATGCCGACGCGTCCGACGTGCTGCGCATGCTGCTCGAAGTCGAAGGCCACCAGGTAGACATCGCCGGCGACGGCCACGCCGGCCTGGCGCTGGCGCTGGAAGGGCGCTTCGACGCGGTCGTGTGCGATATCGGCCTGCCGGGCCTGGACGGCCTGGAGTTGATGGCGCGCCTGCGCGCCGCGGGGGCGGACACGGGCACGCGCCCGCTGACGATCGCCCTGTCGGGCTACGGCCAGCCGCAAGACCGCGAACGCGCGCTGGCGGCTGGCTTCGACCGCTACCTGGTCAAGCCGGTGGCGCCGGCCGTGCTGATCGAGCTGCTGGCGGGCCTGACGTAGGGTCGGCGGCAAAGGCGCCGACCCTACGCCATAGCGGCCAAGACAGGTCAGGCAAACGAACGCCGCAGCCGCGCCACCGCTTCCTCGATCCGCTCGTACTTCGTCGCATACGAAAACCGCACATGGCGCTGCGGCGCCGCCACCCCGAAATCGTCACCCGGCACGATCGCCACGTGCGCGTCGTGCAACACCGCCATGCTGAACGCCGCGCTGTCGTCACGCAGCGGGTGCGCTACGCGGTCGATGTCGGCGTACACGTAGAAGGCGCCGTCCGGCATCACCGGCACCCCGAAGCCGAGTTCGCGCAGCGCCGGCACCAGGTAGTCGCGGCGGCGCTGGAACTCGCGCCGGCGCTCCTCGAAGATCGCCAGCGCCTCTGGCGCGAAGCAGGCCAGGGCCGCATGCTGGGCCACGGTCGGCGCGCAGATGAACAGGTTCTGGGCAAGCTTCTCGAAGGTCGGCACCAGGCTGTCGGGCACCACCAGCCAGCCCAGGCGCCAGCCGGTCATATTGAAATACTTGGAGAAGCTGTTCACCGTGATCACGTCGGGGTCGAGCGCGAGTGCGCTCATCGGCAGGTGGTCATAGGACAGGCCCTGGTAGATCTCGTCGACGATGGTGAAGCCGTCTCTCGCGCGCACCGCCGCCAGCATCTCGCCCAACTGGTCAGGGGTCATCGAGGTGCCGGTCGGATTCGATGGCGAGGCCACCAACACGCCGCGCGTGCGTTCGCGCCAAAGGTCGGCCACGTGGTGGGCGCCGAGCTGGTAACGGTCTTCGTGCGAGGAAGGCACCAGCACCGGCCGGCCCCCGAAGCTGGCCACGAAATGGCGGTTGCATGGATAGGACGGGTCGGGCATCAGGACTTCGTCGCCTTCGGATACCAGCGCGGCGCAGGCCAGCAGCAGGCCGGCCGAGGCGCCGGCAGTGATCACGATGCGGCGCGGGTCGATGTCCAGGCCCTGGGTCGCGGCGTAGTGGCCCGAGATCGCCGCGCGCAGTTCGTGCAGGCCCAGCGATTCGGTGTACTGGGTGACGCCGCCGCGGATCGCTTCCATCGCAGCGTTGGCCACGATGTCGGGCGCGGTGAAATCGGGCTCGCCGACGCTCATGCTGATGACGTCGTGGCCGGCGCGTTTCAGTTCGCCGGCGGCCTTGACCATCTCCATGACGCGGAACGGTTCGATCGCGTGCACGCGTTGGGCGAGCTGGAGCTGGCGGTTGGGAATGATGAGAGACATGCTGGATGGCAGGGAGTGGAAGTCCCTGCCATCTTACTGGAAGCCGCCCTTACGCGTGGGCGTGATGCGCAGCGGTCAGGCGCCGCATCAAGGGCAGGGCGGCCAGCGCGATGAAGGTACAGGCGATGGCCGCCAGTCCCAGCTTGTTGAACAGGCTCGTATAGATCGGCAGCGTCTGCAGCGGATCCGTCATCCCTGCCGGCACGCTGGCCATGGTGGCCACCAGGCCGCCCAGGTATTGCGAGATGCCGACCGCGACGAAATAGGCGCCCATCATGAAGCCGCCCATGCGCGCCGGTACGTAGCGCGCGATCATCGCCAGCCCCAGGCCGCTTACCAGCAACTCGCCCAGCGAATACAGGCCGTAGCCCGCGATCATGATCCACGACGAGGTCAGGCCATTCACGGCGAAGGCGCCGGCGAAGCCGTAGGTGAAGAAGCCGGCGGCGACAACCGCGAAGCCGAGCGCGAACTTGGCGGCGATCGACAGGTCCAGGCGGCTGCCGCTGGAACGCGTGTAGATCCAGGCCAGCACCGGGGAGAGGATCATGATCCAGATCGCGTTGAGCGCCTGGAACTGGGCCGGCGACCAGGTGAACAGGTGGCTGCCGAACAGGCTGAAATCGAGGTCGACGTTGCGCAGGGCGAACAGCGACAGTGAGGTCGACATCTGCTGGTAGAAGATGAAGAAGAACACCGTCTGCAGGGTCAGCACCAGCGCCGCCACCAGGCCGGCGCGCTCGCTGGCCTGGCTGGTGCGGATCAGGTGGATGAAGATGCCCAGCACCACCAGGCCGGCGACGTAGACGAACAGGCGCGCCAGCCACTGGTATTCGAGGATGAAGGTCGAGGCGATCACGGTGAGCACGCCGCCGGCCAGTACCAGCGCCAGCTTGCCCCAGTTCAGCGGCAGCTCGTCCGGCGGCGAGCCGATATGGTTCACGGTCCGGCGCAGCACGCCGACCGTGAGCAGGCCAACCCAAAGGCCGACGCTACAGAAGGCGAACGCCATATGCCAGCCCAGGTCACCGCCGGAGGTGGCGTTGAAATGGTCCTTGATCGCCGGCGTGGCCAGCATCGACACGGTCGAACCGACGTTGACCGCCATGTAGTAGATCGTGAAGGCGCTGTCGATCCTGGCGTCGTCGCCTTCGTAGATCTTGCGCACCAGGTTGGCGGTGTTGGGCTTGAACAGGCCGTTGCCGACCACGATCACGCCCAGCGCCACGAAGGTCAGCCAGGTGCCGCTGACCGGGATGCCCATCAGGGCATAGCCCAGCGACAGGATGATGGCGCCGATGATCATGCAGCGGCGGGTGCCGAGCACCTTGTCGCCGATCCAGCCGCCGATGGCCGGGGCCACGTAGATCAGGGCCGCCGCGGCGCCCCACACGAGGGTGGCGCGGGTGTCGTCGAAGCCCAGGCGCTGCACCATGAAGTAGACGATCAGCGCCTGCATGCCGTAGTAGCCGAAGCGCTCCCACAACTCGATCAGGGCCACGGTGAGGAAGGAGCGGGTCTGGCTGACTGGAAGCCCGGACCCGAGGTTCGGCTGCTGCTGCATATGATTCCTTTGACAACGGCGCCGGGCAAGGCCGGCGCAAAACGGATGATTCTATGCCATTCGAATGGAATCCGCAGCCTTGACAGCGGGTGGTGCCATTGCGCTAACATGGTCCGGGTTTCCAGACACCGAGGTTCGAATGAGGCGATTGAGCATCACCACCGGCGCCATCTTCTGCGCCGCCATGGCCGTGGCGGCTTCCGGTCCGGCTTGCGCGGGCGAGGCCCCGGTGCAACTGCGGCCGGCCGCCGATCACCATCAGCACCTGTTCAGCCCCGCAGCGGCGGCCTGGATGTCGTCCTCGATCGCGCTGGCGCCGGTCGACGCCGACGCGCTGGTGGCGCAGCTGGACGCGGCCGGCATCGGGCGCGCGGCGGTGCTGTCGGCGGCCTATGCCTATGGCCTGCCGGCGCGCGCCATCGACCACGAATACGCCCGCGTGCGCGCCGAGAACGACTGGGTCGCGGCCCAGGCCGCGCGCCATCCAGAACGCCTGGTGGCCCTGTGCAGCTTCAATCCGCTCAAGGACTATGCGCTGCTCGAACTGGGACGCTGCGCCACCAGCCCCGGCTTCGGGCGCGGCATCAAGCTCGATTTCGCGGCGTCCGACGTCCAGCTCGACCAGCCCGGCCACGTCGAGCGCCTGCGCCAGGTATTCCGCGCAGCCAATGCGCGCGGCATGGCGATCGTGATGGACATGCGCGCTTCACGTGTGCTCGGACGGCCGTATGGCGCCGCGCAGGCGCGCGTGCTGCTGGAGCAGGTGCTGCCGTATGCGCCCGACGTGCCGGTACAGGTATCGCACCTGGCCGGCAACGGTCCCGGCTTCGGCGATACGCCGGCGCGCGAGGCGCTGGCCGTGCTGGCCGAAGCGGCCGCGCGCCAGGATCCGCGCATGCGCCAGGTCTGGTTCGACGTGGCGGCGGTGGTGCAGGCCGACCTGCCGGCCGACGAGGCGCGCCGCCTGGTGCGGCGCCTGCGCCAGCTGGGCCTGGACCGGGTGCTGTACGGTTCGGACGCGCGCGGCGACAACGAGGAGTCGGATGGCTGGCAGGCGTTCCTGCGCCTGCCGCTGGAAGAAGCCGAGACGGCGCGCGTGGCGCGCAACGTGGTGCCGTATCTGCGCTGAGCCGTCTTTACACTTTCGCGACATTCCGCCGACAATAAACCCGAAAACCCGCGTAGCCGCTTGCCTAGAATTCCCCTGGTTAAAACGACCACCCAGGGGACACGCATGCATCACCACATCAAATTCACCGCCATGGCCATGAGCTGCGCGCTGCTGCTGGCAGGCTGCGGCGGTTCGGACGACGACGACGCCAAGCCGCCAGTCGTGGTCCAGCCGCCGCCGGCGGCGACCACCATCACCACCCTCACCAGCACCGCGCGCGGCATGGAAAGCGTCGCCTACCACGGCGGCAGCGCCTATCTGTCGCTGTCCAACAGCAAGACCGAAGGCTCGGCCGTGCTGAAAGCGACGCTGCCGGTCAGCAGCGCCTCGAACTGGACCCCGGTTCCGCTGGGTGCCTGCGCGATGGGCAAGCAGGGTGACTTCATCGTGCGCGCGCCGAAGCTCAAGATGGTGGGCGACGACATGTGGCTGATGCAGCCGTGGGCCGACCTGCCGGAATCGAAGAACGAGAGTTCGACCTGCACCCTGATGGCGAGCAGTTCAAGCTTCGTGCCGCGCGACCAGGACCTGCGGGTCTGCACCGGGGGCTTCTGCGAAACCCTGTCGATGCAGGACGTCAAGCTGCACGGCAAACGGTTGTACAGCAATCCGGGCGCGGGCGTGAACCTGTTCACCTCGAACAACGGCGGCAATACCTGGACCGTGATGCGCGGCCAGAAGGCCTCGATGGTGTGCACCCCGACCAAGTTCCACGTGCTGGGCGACCGGGTGCTGGTCGGCGGCGAGTGCCCGCTCGACATGGCCTTCGTCGAAGCCTACCAGCTCAATGCCGACGGCAGCGCGCTGGCCAGCGAAGCCAAGCTGGCGCTGAACCTGCCGGCGCTCGAGAACCGCAACGTCCAGTTCATCGAATCGGTCGCGGACACCAAGCGCGTGTTCATCGGCGTCGAGGGTGGTCTGCTGCGCAGCGAGGACAATGGCGTCAGCTTCAAGTTCGTGATCCAGGAACCGCTGTCGGGCTCCAAGAACTATCCGTACATCCGCTCCTTCCTGGCGCTCAAGGGCAAGCCCGACACGATGGTCATCGGCGGCTTCGACAAGGCTACCCAACTGGCCTACCTGGCCTGGTCGAAGGACGGCGGCGCGACCTGGACCGATATTTCGAAGCTGACCCCGAACCACGGCAAGGCGCCGGCGGGCGGCGCGGTCACGACGATCACCGGGATCTTCGAAGATCCGCAGGGCCGCATCCTGGTGACGATGAACGAACTTGGAGAGGGGCAGGGCAAGCTGCTGCTCCTGAACCTGGGCGGCTGATCGTCCGGCTGCATCATCTTACGCGCACTGCATCCGCCCCCGTGCGGATGCAGTGCGCTTACACATTCACGACATTCTGTCGACAATAATCCCCCACACCGGGCAGGTGCCTTGCCTAGAATTCTCTCTTTCAGACAGGGGCCATGCAGGCTCCCGTCGTCATGACAGATTTGGGGATCCGGATGCAACGACACACTTCAATCGCCGCCATCGGCGCGGCCTGCGCGCTGCTGCTGGCCGCCTGCGGCGGTTCGGGCAACGACTACCAGGCGCCGCCACCGCCACCGCCGCCACCCGTTGCGGTGGAACCGGTGACCACCAAGCTCGAGTCGCTATCGAGCACCGCGCGCGCGATGGATAGTGTGGCCTTCTATGGCGGCAGCGCCTACCTGTCGCTGGCCAACAGCGCGACCGAGGGTTCGGCGGTCCTGAGCGCGAAGCTGCCGCTGTCGGCGAGCTCCACCTGGAGTCCGGTAGGCCTGGGCGCCTGCGCCATGGGCCCGGTCGGGGACTTCATCATGCGTTCGCCAAAGCTCAAGATGGTGGGCGGCGACATGTGGCTGATGCAGCCGTGGGCCGACACGCCGGAAGCCAGCAACGGCCATTCGACCTGCACCCTGGTGGCCAACACCGCCAGCTTCGTGCCGCGCGACGGCGACCTGCGCACCTGCAATCCCTACTTCTGCGAGACCCTGTCGATGCAGGACCTCAAGCAGGCCAATAACCGCCTGTACAGCAATGCCGGCGCGGGCAACAACCTCCTGACTTCGAACGACAAGGGCAATACCTGGCAGGTGATCCGCGGCTCGAAGGATTCGCAGATGTGCTATCCCTCCAAGTTCCACGTGCTGGGCGACCGGGTGCTGGTGGGCGGCGAATGCCCGCTCGACATGGCCTTCGTCGAGGCCTATCGCCTGACGGGCGACGGCGGCGCGCTGGCCAGCCAGGACAAGCTGCCGGTCACGCTGCCCGAGATGGAAAACCGCAACGTCCAGTTCATCGAATCGGTGCCGGATACGCAAACGGTCTTCGTCGGCGTCGAGGGCGGCCTCCTGCGCAGCGGCGATAATGGAAACAGCTTCAAGTTCGTGATCCACGAGCCGCTCTCGGACGGCAAGGGCTATCCCTATATCAGCGCCTTCCTGCCGCTCAAGGGCAAGCCGGAGAGCCTGGTGGTCGGCGGCTTCGACAAGATGCACGGCCGGCCCTACCTGGCCTGGTCGAAGGACGGCGGCAATACCTGGACCGACATCTCGACCCTGGTGCCCGGCTATGAGCGCAAGACCGACGACGAGTACAGCACGCCTTCGGTCTCGGCGCTCATGCAGGATCCGGACGGCCGCATCATCGTGGTGACCAACGAGCGCGCCGACGGCCAGGGACGCCTGATGCAGCTGACCCTGGGAACAAAGTAAGAGTCGGAAGCAAGCTTCAGATTGTCTTCAGCGCCCCATGCCTGCCCAGCGCAGCGTGGGGCGTTTCGTTTGCGTCAAGACTGTCTGCGCGGGCCGAATTCTGTCATGCTCTCGCCTGCACCTCACCACAACGATAATGAAGACATGACCAAAGCCCCGATTGCCCGCCTGGCGCTCAGCCTGGCCGCCATTCCGCTCGCAGCCAGCCCGCTCGCCTACGCCCAGAACGCCGAACGCCAGCTGGCCGGCGTGACGCGCAACCAGAATACCCTCGAGATCGCGACCAACGACGGCCGCTACCTGATCAAGCCCTATTCGAGCACGATCGTCGAGACCACCTTCATCCCCAAGGGCGAGCGCTTCGATCCGGCCTCGCACGCGGTGATCCTGGCGCCGGTGCAGGTGCAGGCCACGCTCCGCGACGAAGATGGCCGCATCACCTATGCCGTCGACGGCGGCATCAGCGTGACGGTCGACAAGCGGCCTTTCCGCATCAGCTATGCGTACAAGGGCAAGCCGCTGGTGGCCGAGAAGCGGGGCTTCGGGCGCGCCGACGGCCATGATACGATCGAATTCGCGCTCGAAGACGGCGAGGCCCTGTACGGCGCCGGCGCGCGCGCGGTGGGCATGAACCGCCGCGGCCATCGCTTCCAGCTCTACAACAAGGCGCATTACGGCTATGCCGAGCGCTCCGAGCTGCTCAACTACACGATTCCGGTCGCGCTATCGTCGAAAAAGTACGCGATCCACTTCGACAATCCACAGATCGGCTGGCTCGATTTCGACAGCCGCAAGGACGGCACCCTGCGCTACGAAGTGATCGGCGGGCGCAAGACCTACCAGGTCGTGGCCGGCGACAGCTGGGACCACCTGATGGCCGGCTACACCGGTCTGACCGGCCGCCAGCCGCTGCCGCCGCGCTGGGCCTTCGGCAACTTCGCCAGCC
Source organism: Massilia sp. Soil_C_3 (assembly GCF_057657035.1). Taxonomy (NCBI): domain Bacteria; kingdom Pseudomonadati; phylum Pseudomonadota; class Betaproteobacteria; order Burkholderiales; family Oxalobacteraceae; genus Massilia; species Massilia sp. Soil_C_3. The sequence continues at coordinate 116,090 of NZ_JBDGJG010000008.1, read as the reverse complement.
GCTTCGGCTACAAGACCGAGGCCGAGACGCGCGCCGTGGTCGACAGGTTCGCGCAAGAGAAGATCCCGCTCGACGCCGTCATCCTCGACCTCTACTGGTTCGGCAAGACCGTGCAGGGCACGATGGGCAACCTGGCCTGGGACCGCGACACCTTCCCCAACGCCGAGAAAATGATGGCCGACTTCAAGGAGAAGGGCGTCAAGACGGTGGTGGTCACCGAACCGTTCGTGCTGACCACGTCAAAGCGCTGGAATGAAGCGGTGGACAAGAAGGTGCTGGCCACCGACAAGGCGGGCAAGCCCTACACCTACGATTTCTATTTCGGGAACACCGGCCTGATCGACCTCTACAAGAAGGAAGGCCGCGACTGGTGGTGGAGCATCTACCGCGACCTCAAGAAGGGCGGCGTCACCGGCTGGTGGGGCGACCTGGGCGAGCCCGAGGTCCATCCATCCGATCTGCAGCACGCCACCGGCTCGGCCGACCAGGTGCACAACGTGTATGGCCACGACTGGGCGCGCCTGATTGCCGAGGGCTACAAGCAGGAATTCCCGGCCGAGCGTCCGTTCATCCTGATGCGCGCCGGCTACTCGGGTTCGCAGCGCTTCGGCATGATCCCGTGGTCGGGCGACGTCGCCCGCAGCTGGGGCGGCCTGCAGTCGCAGATGGAGATCTCGCTGCAGATGGGCATGCAGGGCCTGGCCTATATGCACTCCGACCTGGGCGGTTTCGCCGGCGCGGTGCTGGACGACGAGCTGTACGTGCGCTGGCTGCAGTATGGCGTGTTCCAGCCGATCTTCCGTCCGCATGCGCAAGAGGCGGTGGCGTCCGAGCCGGTGTTCCGCTCCGAACGGACCAAGGTGCTGGCGCGCGAAGCGGTGTGGCTGCGCTATGCGATGCTGCCGTATAACTACACCATCGCCTTCGACAACGAGCAGACCGGCATGCCGCTGATGCGTCCCCTGATGTTCGTCGAGCTAGACGCGGCCCAGCCGGCCGAGCGTTCGACCACCTATCTGTGGGGCCCCGACTTCCTGGTCACGCCGATCGTGCAGCCGGGCGCCACCCGCGCCGAGGTCTACTTCCCGAACAGCGGCAGCGTGTGGTTCGACTTCCATACCGGCCAGGCGCACAAGGGCGGCATCCTCGAGACCGTGAAGCCGGTCGAGGCCAATATCCCGGTCTATGTGCGCGCCGGCGCCTTCGTGCCGATGGCGAAGGCGATGCAGACCACGCGCGACTACACCGGCCGCGAGATCGACCTGCATTACTATCACGATGCATCGGTGAGCGCCTCGAACGGCAAGCTGTATGACGACGATGGCGAGACCGCGGGCGCCTATGAGCAGGGCAAGTACGAGATCGTACGCTTCGACAGTAAATTCACGGACAAGCGCCTCGAGATCGGCTTTTCGACCGAGACCGGCAAGGCGATGGTGGCCAAGGAACGGGCCTTCGCGCTCAAGGTCCACAATGTGCAGGCAAAGCCGCGCGGCGTGACAGTCGACGGACGCGAGGCCGGCTTCATCTTCAACGCCCAGCAGCACCTGCTTGAAGTGCTGGTCCCGGCGCGCAAGGGCCAGGCGGCGCAGGTGGCGATCTCGCTGTGAGCCGCCTCGGTGCAGTGGCGAACATCGCATCGTCGTGAACCCCGCTACATTGGATGCTCCACTCCGAGGAGCATCCAATGACTTCCCCCAGCAATCCGATTCCCTACCGTCCCGACCTCGAATACTCCGCGCTCGACGAGGAAGAAACCATCCACGCCCTGCAGGTCGTGTTCGCGAACATGGCCAAGAAGGTGGCCGACGCCGAGGGCCATGCGCATCGCGCCGTGCACGCCAAGGGCCATGCCCTGGTGCGCGGCAAGCTGACCATCCTCGACGGGCTGCCGCCGCAGTTGGCGCAAGGGCTGTTCGCCCAGGCCGGCACCCATGAGGTGCTGCTGCGCTGGTCGTCGCCGCCGGCCGAGCAGCTTCCGGACGGCGTCTCGACCCCGCGCGCGGTCGCCATGAAGGTACTGGACGTGCCGGGCGAACGCCTCGATGCCGCCAAGCAGGGCAACTCGCAGGACTTCCTGATGGTGAACGGCCCGGCCTTCAATGCGCCCGATCCGCAGACCTTCCTCAAGAACGTCAAGCTGCTGGCGGCCACCACCAACCGCACCGAAACCGGCAAGAAGATCGTCTCGGCCGTGCTGCGCGGCGCCGAGGCGGCGCTCGAGGCGGTAGGGGGCGAAAGCGGGTCGCTCAAGGCCATGGGCGGCGAGCCGCAACACCATCCGCTGGGCGAGACCTATTTCAGCCAGACGCCTTACCTGTACGGCCAGCACATGGCCAAGTTCTCGCTGGCGCCGGTGGCGCCGGCCCTGCAGGCGCTGGATGGTTCAGCGATCGAGGGCGGGGACGACGCCCAGCGCGAAGCGATCCGTGCGCACTTCGCGGCCGGGGGCGGGGAGTGGGAACTGCGGGTCCAGCTGAACGTCGATACCGACAAGATGCCGATCGAGGATGCCTCGGTCGCCTGGCCGCAGGACCTGAGCCCCTATGTCGCGGTGGCGCGCGTGACGCTCGCACCGCAAACCAGCTGGGACGCCGGCTCGCAGCGCCTGGAAGACGAAACCGCCTTTGACCAGTGGAACTGCCTGGCCGCGCACCGTCCCCTTGGCGCCGTCAACCGCGCGCGGCGCCAGGTGATGGCCGTCTCGCGTGACTTCCGCTCGGAGTTCAACCGCTGCCCGATCCACGAACCGGCGGCCTGAATCAGCGCGCCACGATCAGGCGCAGCCCCAGTCCGATGAACACCGCGCCCGCGATCCGGTCCAGCCACATGCCGGCCGTGGGCGTGCGGTTGAGCCACTGGCCAATCGTGCCCGAAAAATAGCCGAGCGCGCCGAAGATGACGGCCGCCTGCAGGGTGAACACGATGCCCAGCAGGCCGATCTGCAGGTTGGCGTCGCCGCGCGCGGCCACCACGAACTGCGGCAGGAAGGAAAGAAAAAACAGCACTACCTTGGGATTGATGGCCGCGGCCACCAGTCCTTTCACGAATAGCCGTCCGGCCGGCTCGTCGGATGCGCCGGCGGTCGTTACGCGCGCCCCGCCGCGGCTCCTGATCGCGCCCCATCCCATCCAGATCAGGTACAGCCCGCCCACCACCTTGAGCGCGGTGAAGGCCGTCGGCGAGGCCGCGATCAGCGCGCTGACCCCGATCACCGCCAGCACCGTATGGCTGATGCAGCCGAAAGCGCAACCGAGCCCGAAGGCGATGCCGCGCAGGCGACCCTTGGCGATGCCGGTGCTGAGCACCATCAGGTTGTCGGGGCCGGGGGAGAGGGTGATCAGGATGGCGGCGGCGAGAAAGCCGAAGAGTTGTTCGGGCGAGAGCATGGGGACGTGGAAAAGAAAACGGACGAACAGCTTAACGCATGTTCGTCCGCGCAGGTCAGTTCGGCAGCGCTGCCGGCCGGATTACGACTTCTTGCAGCTCAGCTCCTTGGCCTTGGCGCCCCACTTGATGGTGACCTTGCCCTGGTGTTCCTTGAATTCCTCGCTGCGGTTGCCGTAGGCGATGCCGCTGGCAGTTTTTTCGCCGCGCAGCAGCACGTTTTCCTTGTTGCGCACCGCGACCATCGAGGCCGGCGTGGTATCGAGGAAGGTGGCGCTGATCTTGCTGCCGTCGCTGCAGGTGAAGGCGACCGGGCCGGTGGTCTTGACCAGCTTGTAGCTCGACTGCAGCTGCAGGATGCGGGTGCCGTAGGCGTTGTTGATGCAGCCGTTCATGTCCTTGGACTCGGCGCACGCCTTGACGCTGTCCCACCACTTGGTGTGCTGCTCCTGCAGTTCCTTGCTGGGGCCGGCGTCGAGTTTTTCGAGTGCGGCGCGGTACAGCGCAAAGACCAGGCCTTCGGATTCGGCCGAGCCGGGATGCTGGCAGACCTTGGCTTCGGCGCTGCCGATGCCGCGCGCGCAAAAGCCCGGCATCGAGACTGCCTGGGCGCCCAGCGGCAGGGCCAGGACGGCGGCGGCGATGAGTAGTCGTTTCATGGTGTGCTCCTTGTTATGCAATGGTGGTGGGGGCGCTGCGGCGTCTTGCGCAAGCGCCGGTCAAGAGACGCAAATTTTTACGGTGTGACCTTCGCCAGGTCCAGTTCGATCCAGGTCGGCGCATGGTCGCTCGGCTTTTCGCGGCCGCGCACGAACTTGTCGACCCCGGCGTCCTTCAGCGCCGGCTGCAGCCTGGGGCTGAGCAGCAGGTGATCGATGCGGATGCCGGCGTCGCGCCCGAAGGCGTTGCGGAAGTAATCCCAGAAGGTGTAGATCGTCTCGTCCGGGTGGATGGCGCGCAGCGAATCGAGCCAGCCCTGTTCGATCAGGCGTTCGAAGGCGGCGCGCGTCTCGGGACGGAACAGGGCGTCGTCGACCCAGCGCTCCGGCTTGTAGACGTCGCGCTCGGTGGGGATGACGTTGAAGTCGCCCGCCAGCACGGCCGGTATGCCCTGTGCCAGCAGCTCCTGGCCGCGCAGGCGCAGGCGCTCCATCCAGGCCAGCTTGTAGTCGAACTTGGGGCCGGGGGCCGGATTCCCGTTCGGCAGGTAGAGACCCGCGATGAGGATGCCTTTATAGACGGCCTCGATGTAGCGGCTTTGTTCGTCGGTCTCGTCGCCCGGCAGGCCGCGCTGGACCTCTTGCGCCGGCTCGCGCGTGAGGATCGCCACGCCGTTCCAGCTTTTCTGGCCGTGCCACAGCGCGTGGTAGCCGGCGTCCTCGATCGCCTGCAGCGGAAATTTGTCCTGCGGGGCTTTGAGCTCCTGCAGGCAGACGACGTCGGGCGCTCGCTCGCCGAGGTACTGGACGAGGGCGTCCAGCCGGCTGTTGATGCTATTGACATTGTAGGTTACGACGAGCATGGCTTCTCCGATCGGGTTGAGGTAATTATGGCAACAATTTGCAGCGCAAGGCGCACGGGTAGCAACGCCGGCGCCGATCTATATGAGTTTTTCGACATTTTCTTATGGCAAATGAGTCGTTTTTCGATATAAGCGTTTGTTCTATACTCGAAGGAATCGCAATCGTCATCGTCATCGTAGCCGGAGCATCAATGATCACTCGCCGTCACCTCATCCTGAGCACCTTCGCCCTGGGCGCTTCCTTGTCCGCCAGCCTTGCGCAAGCCGACCAGCTGGCCGACATCAGGCAGAAGGGACAGATCGTGTTCGGCGTGCTCGGCACCGATGAACCGAACAGCTTCATCGACCCGAAATCGCGCCAGCTGGTGGGTTACGAGATCGACGTCGCCAATGCGGTGGCCAAGAAGCTGGGCGTCAAGCCGGTGTTCAAGCAGATTTCGGTCGCCGCCCGCATTCCCGAGCTGCAGCAGGGCCACGTCGACATCCTGGCCGCTTCGCTCACCCACAACAAGGAGCGCGAATCGCAGGTGGACTTCGCGCTGACCCACTTCGTGACCGGCTCCAAGGTCATGGTGCGCGCGGCCAGCGGCATCACCGGCTTGCCCCAGCTGGCCGGCAAGAAGGTGCTGACCGTGCGCGGCGGCACCCAGGAAACGAATATCCGCAAGGCGGTGCCGAACGTCGAGGTGGTGACCTTCGAAAATACCCAGCAAGCCTTCCAGGCGCTGCGCCAGGGGAAGGGCGTCGCCTACGTCAACGACGAATCCTCGCTGCTGTCCGACTACGGCAAGCTGGGCCCGGCCGCCAAGGGGTTCACGATCCTGGCGCCGTCGATCGGCAACGAGCCGCTCGCGCTCGGCCTGCGCAAGGGCGAGAAGGGCCTGAAGGCGGTGGTCGACCAGACCCTGCGCGAGCTGGAAAGCAGCGGCGCCGCCGAGCAGCTGTTCAATAAATGGTATGGCCCCGGCACCCGCACCAACCTGGCCAAGCGCGGCTTCAAGATCCATACCGATCAGATCTGAGTCTGGTCTTGTTCTTCGATCCGACCATCCTGCAGTCCGGCCAGTACCACGACTGGCTGGTGCAGGGATTCATCCTGTCGATCCAGCTGACCGTCATCAGCTTCGCCTTCGCGCTGCCCTTCGGCGCGCTGGTGGCGGTGATGCGCACCTCGACCTTCGCGCCCCTGCGCGCACTAGGCACGACCGTCGTCGAGGCGATCCGCAACGTGCCGCTGCTGGCGCACCTGCTGTTCTGGTACTTCGCCTTTCCCGAACTGCTGCCGGAAAGCGCGCGCGAAGTCCTGTATGCGAACAATCCCGAAGTGGTCTGCGCCGTCATCGCCCTCGCCCTGTACGCCGGCGTGCACATGGCCGAGGACATCCGCAGCGGCATCCGCGCCATCCCGGCGACCCAGCTCGAGGCCGCGCGTTCGCTGGGCTTGGGCCGCGTGGCCGCGGTGCGCCTGGTGCTGCTGCCGCAGGCGCTGCGCGCCTCGGTGCCGCCGCTGCTGTCGCAGACCGTCAACCTGTGGAAGGACACCAGCGTGGCCACCGTCATCGGCGCCGCCGAACTGATGTACCAGGCCGCGCGCGTGGAAACGGCCAGCTTTCGCAGCCTGGAGGCGTTCACTTTCGCCACGCTGGCCTACCTGACGGTCTCGCTTGTGATCTCGCTGCTGGCCCACCTGTTCCAGCGCCGTTATCCGGTACCGACGACCTGAGAGGCGGCGCATGCTCGAACTGATCGATACCTACTGGCTATACTTCCTGGTCGGCCAATATCCCGAAGGGCCGCTGGGTGGCCTGGTGCTGACCATCCTGCTGTCGGGCGCGGCGCTGGTGCTGGCGATGCCGCTCGGCCTGCTGCTCGGCATCGCCCGCGTCAGCCCGTATCGCGCCATCAGCCTGCCGGTGGCCGGTCTGGTCCAGGTGGTGCGCGCCGTGCCGCTGCTGCTGGTGCTGTTCTGGGTGTACTTCTTCCTGCCCGCCGTCACCGGCGTCAAGACCTCGCAGGCGACCACGATGCTGATGGTGCTGGTGGTGTTCGACAGCGTCTACCTGGCCGAGATCGTGGCCGCCGGCATGCGTGCGCTGCCCAAAGGGCAGCTGGAAAGCGCCCGTTCGCTGGGGCTCGGCTATGGAGCCGCGCTGCGTCACGTGGTGCTGCCGCAGACCCTGCGCCATGGCCTGCCGTCGATCGTCAACCAGCTGGTCTCGACCATCAAGGCGACCTCGCTCGGCTACATCATCGGCCTGTCCGAAGTCTCGTTCATCGCCACCCAGATCAATACCCTGGTGTTCACCCAGGCGGTGGAGGTGTACCTCATCCTGGCGCTGACCTATTTCATCCTGTGTTTCGGCCTGTCCCGGCTGGCCTTCCTGCTCGAGCGGCGCCTGCAACGGCGTGCTGGGCAGGCATCATGAAAGCCCATGAACGATGATCGTTCTCGATAAAGTCAATAAATACTATGGCGACTACCACGCGCTGGTGGACATCACCGAGCGCGTCGACAACAACGAGGTGCTGGTGGTGTGCGGGCCTTCCGGTTCCGGCAAGTCGACCCTGATCCGCACCCTCAACCGGCTGGAAGAAATCGACGCCGGCCGCATCGAGATCGACGGCCGCGACATCCACGCCAAGGGCTTTGATGCCAATGCGCTGCGCGCCGGCATCGGTTTCGTGTTCCAGAGCTTCAACCTGTTCCCGCACCTGACGGTGCTCGAAAACTGCACGCTGGCGCCGGTCAGGTTGAAACGGGCGACGAAGCTCGAGGCGCGCGACTACGCGATGCAGCTGCTCGAGCGGGTCGGCCTGGCGCACAAGGCCGACGCCTATCCGAACGCGCTGTCGGGCGGCCAGCAGCAGCGGGTGGCGATCGCGCGCGCGTTGGCCATGCGTCCGCCGATCATGCTGTTCGACGAGCCGACCAGTGCGCTCGACCCGGAGATGGTGGGAGAGGTGCTGCAGGTGATGCGCTCGCTGGCGGGCGAGGGCATGACCATGGTCTGCGTGACCCACGAAATGGGCTTTGCGCGCGACGTGGCCGACCGGATCTGGTTCATGGCCGAGGGGAAGATCCTGGAGAAGGCCACGCCGCAGGAATTCTTCGCCCATCCGCAACACCCGCGCGCGCAGCAGTTCCTGGCCGACCGCCGCCGGAACTAGCAGCGCTGCTATGATGAGGCCTTCCGGCTCCGATCACAGGACAGCGGCATGGCGCATCAAACCATCCTCGAATTCTCCACCGGCGGGCGCGGCACCCGCGACATCACGCGCGACGTCGCCGCGGTGGTCGCGGCATCAAAGCTGCAATGCGGCCTGGTCCACGTCTTCGTGCAGCACACCAGCTGCTCGCTGCTGCTCACCGAGAACGCCGACGGCGACGTCCGGCGCGACCTGGAAACCATCGTCTCGCGCCTGGCGCCGGACGGCGACCCGGCCTACCGCCACGACGCCGAAGGGCCGGACGATATGTCGGCCCACGGCCGCACCATGCTCACCGACAGCGCGCTCACGATTCCGGTCGGGGCAGGGAATATGCTGCTGGGCACCTGGCAGGGCATCTACCTGTGGGAGCACCGCACGGCGCCGCACCGGCGGCGCGTGGTCGTCACGGTGCTGGGCGGCTAAAGACGTATGCACTTCATGACGGTGGCATGGAATCCGTTGGCGCCGTAGATCGGGGCCGCGACTTCTGGTAACGTGAGGCGCTTGAGCTCCTCCACCTCCAGCCCGGGAACCCCATGCACGCAGCCTCCACCAGCCGTCGCCGCACCCTCCTGACTCTCCTGGCGCTGTGCGCCGAACTGGCCCTGCTCGCGCGCGAGCATCTGCATGGCGGCGTGCTGGCGCATCACCTGCTGGCCAATCCCGACCTGCCGGCAGTCTCCAACTGGTGGGGCCTGCTGCTGGTGCCGCTGCTGACCTGGTGGACCGTCGGCAGGGTCGAGCGCCGCGCGCGACTTGCCGCCAGCGGCGGATCCTCGCTCAAGCCGGCGCCCCTCATCGCTTTCCTGTGCGCGCTGGCCTATGGAGCCACGCTGGCGGCGCTGTTCGCGGCCGGCAGCCCGCTGGTCGATTACCTCTTCTTCGGCCTGCTGGCGCTGGCGCTCGTGGTGCGCCTGTGGCATGCCGAGTATCTGCTGGGCTTCGTGCTGGCCATGAGCTGGGTGGCCGGCCCGGTCCTGCCCGCCATGTTCGGGGCGGTTATCGCGCTGTCCTCCTGGCTGGTGCACACGGCGGCGCGGGCCGTGTGGCGCCGCTTGCGTCCAGGCATGGCTTGAGCGGACCGCCTGTCTTGAGCCATCCTTTCCTGCTGTTCGCCACGATCTTCCTCATCCTCGCCATCGTGCTGTACGCAGCGCCCGGGCGCAAGCTGCTCAACTTCGTGCATTACCCGACGGCACAGGACCAGGCCGCGCGCCTGAACCGCTACGCGGCGCTGCGCCTGCTGCTGCCGGCGCCGGTCAACCTGGGCTGCGCCTGGGCAGTGGCCAAGCGGCCCGGCCTGATGGTGCCGATGACCTTCCTGACGCCGCTGTCGGTGCTGGGCGTGGTGGTCTGGATCGCGATCGGGGCCAGGCGCTTCGGCGCCTGAACGCCGTCCAGGCGCGATTGCAAGACCCGGGGCAAACTTTCCCGGACGTTCCGTGTGGCCGTGTGCGCCGCTTTGTTCCTATAATTGGCGGCCAGCCGGCGAGTTGTCGGCCAGATTTCGCCACCTCCGACCACCCATGACGTCCAGCACCGCCACCCTCGACGAAGAAGCGCGTCTCGCCGTCCTCGATTCCTACGGCATCCTCGATACGCCGCCCGAGCGCTCGTTCGACGACGTCGTGCGCCTGGTCAGCCAGCTGCTGTCGGCGCCGATCGCCGCGGTCAACCTGATTGCGCGCGGGCGGCAGTGGTTCAAGTCCGAGATCGGCCTGGGCACGCGCGAGATGCCGCTGGACGACTCGATCTGCCGCTTCGCGCTGCTCGAAGAGCAGCAGTTGATCGTGCCCGACACGCGCGATGATCCGCGTTTCAGGTGCAATCCGCTGGTGACGAAGGATGCCGGTTTGCGCTTCTATGCCGGGGCCCTGCTCAAGACGCGCGACGGCGTGCCGCTCGGCACCCTGTGCGTGCTGGATGACAAGCCGCGGCCGCAGGGCTTGAGCGAGCAGGAACAGTTCGTGCTGGCCACCCTGGCGCACCAGATCATGAGCCAGATCGAGCTGCGCAAGGCCATGGCCGAGCAGGACGCCCTGATCGCCGCGTTGCGCCAGGCCGACCAGCGCAAGGACGAGTTCCTCGCCATGCTTGCGCACGAGCTGCGCAATCCGCTGGCGCCGATCGTCTCGGCCGCAACCATGCTGTCCAACTTCAACCTCGACCCCGCCATGGTGCAGCGGGCCAGCGAGATCGTGGCGCGCCAGGCCGGCCACATGACGTCGCTGATCGACGACCTGCTGGACGTCTCGCGCGTCACGCGCGGCAAGGTGGAACTCGAGCTGCGCGAGCTGGACTTCAAGGACGTCATCGCCGACGCCGTCGAACAGGTGCGGCCGCTGATCGAGAAGCACCGGCACCGCCTGACCCTGGACTTGCCGCCGGCGCGCGCCGTCGTGGTCGGCGACCGCAAGCGCCTGGTGCAGGTCATGACCAACCTGCTCAGCAACGCCGCCAAATACACCCTCGAAGGCGGACGTATCGAGGTGCGCCTGACGACCGATGGCGCTGCGCTCGGCCTCGAGATCCGCGACGACGGCATCGGCATGTCGCCCGAACTGATCGCCTGCGCCTTCGACCTGTTCGCGCAAGGCGCGCGCGGCCTGGACCGCAGCCAGGGTGGCCTGGGCATCGGGCTGGCGCTGGTGCGCAGCCTGCTCAAGCTGCACGGCGGCGCGGTCAGCGCCAGCAGCGACGGCCCGGGACAGGGCAGCACCTTCCACGTCAGCTTGCCGCTGTCGACGCGCGCACAGATCGAGCGGCGCGCGCGCGACCGCAACGCCCCGCAGGGCAAGCTGCCGGCGCTGCGCATCGGCGTGGTCGACGACAACGAGGACGCAGCGGTCACCTTGTCGCTGCTGCTCGAAACCCTGGGGCATACGGTACTGGTCGCCCATTCCGCGCGCGAGGCATTGGCCGCGCTGCCGGGCTTCGGGCCGGACGTCTGCCTGCTCGACATCGGCCTGCCCGAGATGAACGGCTACGAGCTGGCCGCCGCGCTCCGCAAGAAGCCCGGGGCGTCGCAGGCGATCCTGATCGCGGTGACGGGTTATGCGCAAGAGAAGGACCGGGCGCTGGCGCTGGCGGCGGGTTTCCACGACCTGTTCGCCAAGCCGGTCGATCTCGACGTGCTGGGCGCCGCGCTGGTGCAGATCGAGAGCCGGCGCGCGGCCTGAAGGCGTTGTTTCGCCGCAGCGCTGGCGTGCGCCGACGTCGCGGTCAGGCAGGCAGAATCTGTCCCATCATGAGCAGTCGAGAAAGGACAGAACGATGACGCAGCGCTATCAACCGATCACGCGCCTGGGCCTCGGCGGCACCGGCCTGGGTGATATGTACCACCACACGGGCGAAGATGCGGCGCAGTCCACCGTCGACGCCGCCTGGGACGCCGGCATCCGCTATTTCGACACCGCGCCGCACTACGGCGCCGGGCTGTCCGAGCACCGTTTCGGCCAGGCCTTGCGGCGCCGTCCGCGCAATGAGTACACGCTGTCGTCCAAGGTCGGCCGCATCCTGGCGCCGAGCGAAACACCCGAGATCGCCGCGCCTTTCGTGGGTGGCTTGCCGTTCCGGCGCATCACCGACTACACGGCCGACGGCGCGCGCCGCTCGATCGAGGACAGCCTGCAGCGTATGGCGCTGTCGCACATCGATATCGTCTACGTGCACGACCTGTCGCCGGACCGTTTCAGCCAGGCCGAGTACGAGCACTACTACGCGATCGCGGCCGGCCGCGGCGGGGCCTTCGAGGGACTGGTGAAGCTGCGCGACGAGGGCGTGATCAAGGGCTGGGGGCTGGGCGTAAACACGGTCGACCCCTGCCTGCGCGCGCTGCGCGATTCCGACCCCGACATCTTCCTGCTGGCCGGGCGCTACACGCTGATGGAAACCACGCCATTGGACGAGCTGTTCCCGCTGTGCGAGGCGCGCGGCGCGAAGGTGGTGCTGGGCGGGCCGTTCAACTCGGGCTTCCTGGCGGGCGGCCCCAATTACGATTACGGTCCGGCGGACGAAGACAAGATCGCGCAGCGCGAGCGCCTGCGCCAGGTGGCGGCGCGCCACGGCGTCGACCTGCCGGCGGCGGCGCTGCAGTTCGGCCTGGCGCATCCAGTGGTGGCGGCCACCATCCCCGGCGCCAGCAGCGTGGCGCACCTGCAGCGCAATGCGGCGCTGATGGACATCGTGATCCCGCCGGCGTTCTGGGAAGCGCTGAAGGCCGAGGGCCTGCTGGCGGGGGACGCGCCGCTACCGAACGGTTAGAACTGCTCGTCAGGGGCCAGGTAGCGCCATTGGCCCTCGGGCAGGTTGCCCAGCTTGACCTTCCCAATGCGCACGCGCTTCAAGCCCACGACCTTCAGCCCGACCATATCGCACATGCGGCGGATCTGGCGTTTCTTGCCTTCGCGCAGGGTAAAACTGAGTTGGTCGTCGTTCTGCCAGCGCACCTTGGCCGGCAGCAGCGGTTTACCGTCCATCCACAAGCCGTGGTTCAGCTTTTTCAGGTCGCTGTCGGGCAGCTTGCCCGGCTTGGTGTACTGCACCCGCACCAGGTATTCCTTGTCGACCGAGGTGGTCTCGCCGATCAGGTGCTTGGCGATGCGGCCGTCCTGCGACAGCACGAGCAGGCCCACCGAATCGATGTCCAGGCGACCGCACGGCACCAGGCTGCGCAACTGGGTCGGATGGAACTGCTCGGGCGCCGGATCGTCCGCCCAGCGGTTCTCGGGCTTGATCAGGGCGATCGCCGGCGTATAGCCGTCCTCGGCCTGGCCGCTGACATAGCCGACCGGCTTGTTGATCAGGATGGTCACGCGTTTCGATTGCTCGGCCGCGGCCTGGCGCTCGACCGTGATGCGCTGGGTGGGCAGCACTTTGCTGCCCAGTTCCGAGACGACCTTGCCGTCCACCCGCACCCAGCCGCGGGCGATCCATTCATCGGCTTCGCGGCGCGAGCAGAGGCCGAGTTCGGACATACGTTTGGAGAGGCGGAGCGGTTCGGTCATCGGTAAAGCTTTACTGTAAAAAGGGGTGAATCAAACGTTGAGGGCTAGACCTTCAGTGCATCAAGAAGATCGGTCTCTAGCTGCACCTGGGTGCGTGGATTGTTCAGGGCCGGGCCGTCGATCAGGAACACGTCCTCGACGCGCTCGCCCAGGGTCATGATCTTGGCGGTGTGCAGATTCAGCCGGTAGCGCGCCAGCACGCTGGCGATCGCGTACAACAGGCCCATGCGGTCGTTGGCGGCGATCGACAGCACATGGAACTGGCCGCGCTCGTCCGGCCGCAGTTCGACCGTCGGCGTGATCGGGAAGGTGCGCGCCACGCGCGACAGGCGCCCGCGCGCCAAGGGCGGCAGCGGCTCCTGCGACAGCAGTTGCGAGCACAGCTCGTGCTCGATCAGGCTGATGATGTCGCGGTAGCTGCCGGCGAAGTTCTCGTCCGCCACCAGGAAGCTGTCCAGCGCATAGCCGTGGCGCGTGGTGTGGATCTTGGCGTCCAGGATGCTGAAGTTCTTGCGGTCGAAGTAGCTGCAGATGCGTGCGAACAGGTCGGGCTGGTCCTTGACGTAGACCGCCACCTGCAGGCCTTCGCCGATCGGCGCCAGCCGCGCCCTGACCACGGGCTTGTCGGCGTCGACCTTGTCGACCAGCGCGCGCGTCTGCCAGGCGATATCGGAGGCGTCGTGGCGCAGGAAGTAGGCCACGTCGAGCTGCTTCCACAGCGCTTCGTGGGCATTGGCGTCCAGGCCGAACAGGCGCAGGGTGGCCAGCGCTTCCTTCTGGCGCGTGCGCAGCTCGCGGTCGGCCGAATGCGGCTCGCCGCCCAGCACGCGCAAGGTGACCTTGTACAGGTCTTCCAGCAGCTTGGCCTTCCAGGCGTTCCACACCTTGGGACTGGTGCCGCGGATGTCGGCGACCGTCAGGAGGTAGAGCGCGGTCAGATGCCGCTCGTCCTTCACCACGGCGGCGAAGGCCTGGATCACGTCCGGGTCGGACAGGTCCTGCTTCTGCGCCACCGTCGACATGGTCAGGTGCTGCTCGACCAGGAACACCACCAGTTCGGTGTCTTCCTCGCCGATGCCGTGCTCGCGGCAGAACCCGCGCGCGTCATCCATGCCGAGCTTGGAATGGTCGCCGCCGCGGCCCTTGGCGATGTCGTGGAACAGGGCCGCCACGTACAGCAGCCAGCGGTCGTGGAAGTCGGCGATCAGCTGGCTGCAGAACGGATATTCGTGCGCGTGTTCCGGCATTGTGAAGCGGCGCAGGTTGCGGATCACCATCATGATATGCTGGTCCACGGTGTACACGTGGAACAGGTCGTGCTGCATCTGGCCGACGATCTTGCGGAAGGCGGGCAGGTAGCGGCCCAGGATGCCGAACTCGTTCATGCGGCGCAGCGCGTGCACCAGGCCGCGCGGCGCCTGCAGCACGCGCAGGAACAGCGCCTTGTTCGCCGGGTCGGCGCGGAAGGCCTCGTCGATCAGGGTGCGCGCATGCCACAGCGCGCGGGTGGCGCGCGCCGTCATGCCCTTCAGTTCGCGGCGCTCGGTCATCGCCACGAACAGCTCGAGGATGGCGGCCGGATGCTGCTCGAAGGTGTCGTCGGCCACGACGTCGATCAGGCTGCCCACCTGGGTGAAGTGGGCGCTGATCGGGACGGCCACCGCCGGCTGCGGGAACAGCTGGGCCTCGATGTTCTGCAGCAGAATCGTATTCAACTGCGTCACGGTCTTGGCGGCCCAGTAGTAGCGTTGCATCAAAAATTCGCTGGCGCGGCGCGCATCCGGGCCTTCGCCGCTGGCGGTGAGGCCCAGGGTGCCGGCGATCGCGGTCTGGACGTCGAACACCAGCCGGTCTTCGCGCCTTTTCGTATGCAAGTGCAGGCGGATGCGGATGTCCTTGAAGGCGCTTTCCTTTTCCAGCAGCTGGCGCGCTTCCATGCGCGTGATCAGGCCGCGCGTGGCGAGCTGGCCGAAGGTGTCGGCAAGACCCGCGGCCTTGGCCACCCACAGGATCACCTGCAGGTCCCGCAGCGCGCCCGGGCTTTCCTTGACGTTCGGTTCGAGCGCGAAGGCGGTGTATTCGTACTTGGCGTGGCGCAGCCGCATCTCGGCGGTCTTGGCCTGGAAGAAGGCTTGCGGATCGAGGGCGTCGCGGTAGCGCCGCTGCAGCTCCTCGAACAGCGGCGCGCTGCCGGTGACCAGGCGCGCTTCCAGCAGGCTCGTTTGCACGGTGATGTCGGCGGCGGACTCGACGAGGCACTCGTCCACGGTGCGGATGCTGTGGCCGATCTCCAGGCCCAGGTCCCACAGCAGCTGGACCAGGCCTTCCAGGCGCGCCTGGGTGATGGCGTCGGCCGGCTGTCCCAGCAGGATCAAGAGGTCGACGTCGGAATAGGGGAACAGTTCGCCGCGCCCGTAGCCGCCCACGCCCACCAGGGCGGTGTGCTCAGGCAGGCCGGCGGCCTGCCAGGCATCGAGCAGCACGCCGTCGACCACCTGGCGCAGGCCGCGCAGGAGTTTTTCGGGCTTGCCGTCTTCCTGGAAGGCCTGGAACGCCAGCTGGCGTTCGGCCTTCAGGCGCTGGCGCAGCGTGGTGCGGGCGGTGTCGAGCAGTGCGGCCTGTCCCATGGGCTTCCCTTCAGGCCGCGGCCAGGGTCGGCACCGCGCCCGGGTTCAAGAGCGGCAGCACGATGGCGGGCGGCGGCGGGCTGCCGGCCGACATCGTCAGCACCTCGACCCCGGTCTCGGTCACCAGCACCGTGTGTTCCCACTGGGCCGACAGGCTGCGGTCTTTCGTCTTGATGGTCCAGCCGTCCGGCATTTCCTTGATGTCGCGGCGACCCGCGTTGATCATCGGCTCGATGGTGAAGATCATGCCCGGCTTGAGTTCCTCAAGGGTGCCGGGGCGGCCGTAGTGCAGCACCTGCGGCTCTTCGTGGAACACGCGGCCCACGCCATGGCCGCAGAATTCACGCACCACGCTGTAGCCGGCCTTCTCGGCGTGCTGCTGGATCGCATGGCCGATGTCGCCCAGGTGCTTGCCCGGCTTGACGGCGGCGATGCCCAGCCACATGCACTCGAAGGTGATCTCGGACAGGCGGCGCGCCATGATCGAAGGCTCGCCGACCAGGTACATGCGGCTGTTGTCGCCGTGGTAGCCGTCCTTGGTGATCGGGGTGATGTCGATGTTGAGCGCATCGCCCGATTTCAGCACGCGCTCGCCCGGGATGCCGTGGCAGATCACGTCGTTGAGCGAGGCGCAGATCGAGCCGGGGAAGGGCGGGTAGCCGGGCGGGGCATAGTTCAGGGTCGCCGGGGTCGTGCCTTGGACGTTGACCATGTATTCATACGCCAGGCGGTCGAGTTCGCCGGTGGTGACGCCGGGCTTCACGAACGGGGTGATATAGTCGAGCACTTCCGAGCCGAGGCGGCAGGCAACGCGCATGCCTTCGATTTCTTCGGGAGTTTTGGGAGTGGAGGCCATAGGGATTCTTATCCTGCAGTAGTCGATGCAATGAGTGTGCAATAAGGGTCCATTATAGAGGAAACATTCCTTCCTCAGGGTCGCGGCGGCCCCCGACTCCACGTCACGCTTGAATAAAATAGCAAATCCCGCTAGAATCTCGGGTTGCTCGGATTCGCATCGAGCAATGTTGTAAAAACTGTACCTTTAATTTATTGAAATCGCGAATGTGGCCCTAAAAGGGTGCCTGACTGGTGACTGGCCACATTCAAGACCCAACCCTGGAGAATTACATGTCCGTTACTATGCGTGAAATGCTGGAAGCCGGTATCCACTTTGGCCACCAGACCCGTTTCTGGAACCCAAAGATGGCGCCGTTCATCTTCGGTCATCGCAACAAGATCCACATCATCAACCTGGAAAAAACCATGGCGATGTACCAGGATGCGATGAAAACCATCAAGCAGATCTCGGCCAACCGCGGCACCATCCTGATGGTCGGCACCAAGCGTCAGGCACGCGACATCATCGCCGCTGAAGCCCAGCGCGCTGGCGTGCCTTACGTCGACCAGCGCTGGCTGGGCGGCATGCTGACCAACTTCAAGACCATCAAGACCTCGATCAAGCGCCTGAAAGACATGGAAGCGCAAGTCGAAGACGGTTCGGTCGAGAAGATGTCGAAGAAAGAAGCGCTGCTGTTCTCGCGCGAAATGGAAAAGCTGCAAAAGTCGATCGGCGGCATCAAGGACCTGGGCGGCGTGCCTGACGCGATCTTCGTCGTCGACGTCGGCTACCACAAGGGCACCATCACCGAAGCCGGCAAGCTGGGCATCCCGGTCATCGGCATCGTCGATACCAACCACTCGCCAGAAGGCGTGACCCACATCATCCCGGGTAACGACGACTCGTCGAAAGCGATCACCCTGTACGCACGCGGCGTCGCCGATGCGATCCTGGAAGGCCGCGCCAACGCCACCAACGAAGTCGTTGAAATGGTCAAGGCTGGCGGCGACGACTTCGTCGAAGTTTCCGAGCAGGCATAAGTGACGGCGGGTCAATGACCCGCTGACACATCGAAGGGGGCGCCGCACACACGAGCCCCCCTTTTTTTAAGCTGAATACCTGTGGGGCGTTGTTGTAACGACCTGCAACCCGGATAAAACATTTAGGAGAAATCAACATGGCAGCGATTACTGCAGCGATGGTAGGCGAACTGCGCGCGAAGACCGACGCGCCAATGATGGAATGCAAAAAAGCACTGACGGAAGCCGATGGCGACATGGGTCGTGCTGAAGAGATCCTGCGCGTCAAGCTGGGCGGCAAGGCATCGAAGGCATCGGCACGCATCACCGCCGAAGGCGTCGTGGCAACCTACATCTCCGGCAACGTCGGCGCGCTGGTCGAAGTCAACAGCGAAACCGACTTCGTCGCCAAGAACGAAGAATTCCTGGCCATGGTCAACCTGGCCGCCAAGCTGGTCGCCGAGAACAATCCGGCCGACGTCGCTGCCCTGGCAGCGCTGCCGCACGACGGCAAGACCTTCGACGACGTGCGTACCAGCCTGATCGGCAAGATCGGCGAGAACATGACCGTGCGTCGCTTCCAGCGTTTCGAAACCACCGGCAAGCTGGCTTCGTACCTGCACGGCACCCGCATCGGCGTCATCGTCGACTTCGAAGGCGCGGACGAGCAAGTCGGCAAGGACCTGGCCATGCACATCGCTGCCATGAAGCCAGTCGCTCTGTCGTCGGAGCAAGTGCCTGCTGAAATGATCGAAAAAGAGCGTTCGGTCGCCGAACTGAAGGCCAAGGAAGACGCTGAAAAAGCTGTCGCCGAAGGCAAGCAGCCGCAATCGGACGAAATCGTCGCCAAGCGTATCGACGGTTCGGTGCAGAAGTACCTGAAAGAAGTTTCGCTGCTGAACCAGGCATTCGTGAAGAACGACAAGCAGTCGATCGAGCAATACCTGAAAGCATCGAACACCAGCGTCAAGGCATTCGCCATGTACGTGGTGGGCGAGGGCATCGAGAAGAAGGTCGACGACTTCGCAGCAGAAGTTGCAGCCCAGATGGCTGCAAACAAGCAGTAATCAAAAAGAACGGGCCGCAAGGTCCGTTTTTTTAAGGTGGGATCGTTTGTGTGTTGCGGCCATGAAGTATTTCCTGGTTGCACGGCAAACTGGGGTTCCCGCCTTCGCGGGAACGACGTTGATGGGGCGCGGGCCGAAGAAGGCTCCGCAGTCCGCACCCTTCGCACGTCGTTCCCGCGCAGGCGGGAATCCAAGTCTGCATGCTTACCAGCGGCGCGACTCACCGACCGCGCCCGCCTTACAATGCCATCGCCTCCAAGGCAGATGAGATCGCAGCCCAAGGGCCGGCGATCGGACCCGAATTCGCACCATCGAAACATCACATTAGGAGCCGCTTCATCATGTCAAAACCAGCCTACCAACGAGTCCTCCTGAAACTGTCCGGCGAAGCGCTGATGGGCGACGACCCGTTCGGCATCAACCGCGCCACCATCGAGCGCATGGTGGCCGACGTGGCGGAAGTGGCGAAGCTGGGCGTGCAGGTGGCGGTCGTGATTGGCGGCGGCAACATCTTCCGCGGCGTCGCTCCTGGCGCCCAGGGCATGGACCGCGCCACTGCCGACTACATGGGCATGCTGGCCACCGTCATGAACGCGCTGGCCCTGGCCGACGCCATGCGCCACGTCGGCATCACCGCTCGCGTCATGTCGGCGATCGGCATCGAGCAGGTGGTCGAGCCGTATGTGCGCCCGAAAGCCCTGCAATACCTGGAAGAAGGCAAAGTGGTCGTGTTCGCCGCCGGCACCGGCAACCCGTTCTTCACCACCGACACCGCGGCCGCCCTGCGTGGCGCCGAGATCTCGGCCGAGATCGTCCTGAAGGCCACCAAGGTCGACGGCGTCTACAGCGCCGACCCCAAGAAAGACCCGCACGCGACGCGTTACGAAAGCATCACGTTCGACGAAGCGATCGCCAAGCACCTGCAAGTGATGGACGCCACCGCGTTCGCGCTGTGCCGCGACCAGAAACTGCCGATCAAGGTGTTCTCCATCGTCAAACCCGGCGCGCTGACCCGCGTGATCATGGGTGAAGACGAGGGTACACTGGTACACGTTTAAATATTTACTGAACAACAAGGAGAGCAGCATGTCCCTGGCTGACGTCAAAAAGAACGCGCAAGAGCGCATGATCAAGTCCATCGAGACCCTGAAAGCCGACCTGGCCAAGGTCCGCACCGGCCGTGCCCACACCGGCATCCTCGACCACGTGCTGGTCGACTACTATGGCAGCCCGACCGCGCTGCCGATGGTCGCCAACCTGACCCTGGTCGACGCGCGCACCATCGGCGTCCAGCCGTTCGAAAAGAAAATGGCTGCGACCATCGAAAAAGCGATCCGCGACGCCGACCTGGGCCTGAACCCATCGTCGCAGGGCGATATGATCCGCGTGCCGACCCCGCCGCTGACCGAAGAGCGCCGCAAAGAGATGGTCAAGCTGACCAAGTCCGAAGGCGAAGATGCGAAGATTGCCGTGCGCAATATCCGCCGCGATGCCAACGAAGCGCTCAAGAAAATGGTGAAGGACAAGACCGCGTCGGAAGACGACGAGCGCCGCGCCTCGGACGAAATCCAGAAGCTGACCGACAAGGCCGTGGCCGACATCGACAAGATGCTGGGTGAAAAAGAGAAAGAAATCCTGACGGTGTAAGGTCGGGCTCAACGGCTTTCTTGCGGACCGGCCCCGGCAACTTGCCGCGGCCGGTCCGCCTACCTTATGATTGTCCAATTCTGATTGGCCATATGCGCAACGCCGGACGCAAGTCCGGGCGCAGCCCTGCTGGATACAAGATGTTCAAAAGTTCGACCACCGCCGTTCCCGAGACGCCCGCCGTGCCGCGCCACGTCGCCATCATCATGGATGGCAATGGCCGTTGGGCCACCAAACGCCTGCTGCCGCGCGTCGCCGGCCACGTCAAGGGCGTGGAAGCCGTACGCGGCATCGTCGAGGCCTGCGTGCTGCGCGGGGTCGAGTACCTGACCCTGTTCGCCTTCTCGTCCGAGAACTGGCGCCGCCCGGCCGACGAGGTCTCGCTCTTGATGCGCCTGTTCGTGACGGCGCTCGAGCGCGAAGTCTCGAAGATGCACGCCAATAATATTCGCCTGAAAGTCGTGGGCGACCTGAGCCGCTTCGACGCCAAGCTGCAAGAGATGATCGCCAATGCCGAGCGCCGCACCGCCGGCAATACCCGCCTGACCGTCACCGTGTGCGCCAACTATGGCGGCCGCTGGGATATCATGCAGGCAACGGGGAAGATGGTGCAGGCCAACCCCGGCGTGACCGAATTTACGGAGGAAATGCTGGCTCCGCACCTGGCGATGGCATATGCGCCCGAACCCGACCTGTTCATCCGGACCGGCGGCGAGGAACGCATCTCCAATTTCCTGTTGTGGCAGCTGGCGTATGCCGAACTGCATTTCACAAGCACCTTCTGGCCCGATTTCACGCCCGCGGCGCTGGATGAGGCGATCGCCTCGTTCCAGGCGCGCGAACGGCGCTTCGGCCAGACCAGCGCCCAAGTAGCGAAGAAGACCAACTGATGCTCAAGACCCGGATCGTCACCGCGCTCGTTTTGCTGGCAGTCCTGCTGCCGGTGTTGTACTCCAATAATCCCACGGCGTTCGCGGTGGTCGCTTCGGTGTTCTTCGGCGCAGCGATCTGGGAGTGTTTCCGCCTGTTCAATCCGGGCGCGAAGAGCGCGGTGGCGATCGCAGTGGCCTGGACCCTGGCCTTCGCCTATGCCTTCTTCATGCGCGAGCAGGGCGATCCGACGTTCTGGTTCGCCATCGGCGCGCTGCTGTGGGCATTGCGTTTCGCGCCCACCCTCAAGCTCGGCCTGCCGCCGCTGGCCAGCACGCCGAACACGCTGCTGAGCCTGCTGTACGCGATTTCGCTGGTGGCGTGCTTCGCCGCCATCGTCATGCTGTTCCAGTACTCGGCCCTGTTCCTGCTGTCGGTACTCGTCATCGTGTGGTCGGCCGACATCTTCGCCTATGTGTGCGGCAAGACCTTCGGCAAGAACAAACTGGCGCCATCGATCTCGCCCGGCAAGTCGTGGGAAGGCGCCATCGGCGGCGGCATCGTGACCGTGCTGCTGGCCTCGCTCACCGTCCTGTTCGGCGGCGAGGCCCTCGCCAACACCTTCGCGGTGCGCGTGCAGGCCAGCTTCGGCTGGGCCGGCATGCTGGCCGTCATCGCCCTCATCGTCGTCGCCAGCGTGGTCGGCGACCTGTTCGAATCCCAGCTCAAGCGCCGTGCCGGCATGAAGGACAGCAGCAATCTGCTGCCTGGCCACGGCGGCGTGCTGGACCGGATCGACGCACTCGTGCCGGTCCTGCCGCTGGCGGCCCTGATCGCCACCCGGCTCTAGAAGGAAGTCTCCATGCAAGGCATTACCATCCTTGGCGCCACCGGTTCGATCGGCGCCTCGACCCTCGACGTTGTGGCGCGCCATCCCGACCGCTACCGCGTCTATGCCCTCAGCGCGCATTCGCGCGTGGAAGAACTGGCTGGCGCCTGCCGCCAGTTCCGCCCGCAGCGCGCCGTGGTCGGCAGCCCTGAAGCCGCCGCGCAGCTCGCGGCCCTGATCGCCGACCTGCCCACCAGCGTCGAATATGGCGAACAGGCGCTGTGCGACATCGCCTCCAGTGCGGACACCGACATCGTGATGGCCGCCATCGTCGGCGCCGCGGGCCTCGCGCCGACGCTCGCCGCGGCGCGCGCCGGCAAGAAGATCCTGCTGGCCAATAAGGAAGCGCTGGTGATGTCGGGCCAGCTGTTCATGGATGCCGTGCGCGAGCACAAGGCAACCCTGCTGCCGGTCGACAGCGAACACAATGCGATCTTCCAGGCGCTGCCGGCGTCGTATGCGCGCGTGCCCGGCGCTTGCGGCGTGGCCAAGATCCTCCTGACCGCGTCCGGCGGCCCGTTCCTGAATCGCGCCGTCGACACGCTGGGCAGCGTGACCCCCGACGAAGCCTGCAAGCACCCGAACTGGGTCATGGGCCGCAAGATCTCGGTCGATTCGGCCACCATGATGAACAAGGGCCTGGAGGTGATCGAGGCCCACTGGCTGTTCGGCGCGCCGGCCGACCAGATCGAAGTGGTGATCCATCCGCAAAGCGTGATCCACTCGATGGTCTCGTATGTGGACGGTTCGGTGCTGGCCCAGCTGGGCAACCCCGATATGCGCACCCCGATCGCCAATGCGCTTGCGTATCCGGAGCGGATCGATTCGGGCGTGGCCCAGCTCGACCTGACGCAGATGGCCGGGCTGCAGTTCTTCGCGCCCGACTTCGAACGTTTCCCCTGCCTGGCGCTCGCGTTCGACGCATTACGCGCGGGCGGCACCGCCCCGGCCCTGCTGAACGCGGCCAACGAGGTGGCGGTGCAGGCCTTCCTCGAGCGCCGCATCGGTTTCCGCGACATCGACCGCGTGATTCGCCACGCGCTCGACGTCGTGCCGCACGGCCCGGCCCCGTCGATCGAGGCGGTGCTGGCCCAGGACGCGCGTGCGCGCGCGGCCGCCAACGACGCCGTATCGAACGTCGCTTCAGGCTTGCAGCGCTGACCCCCTGGACCCCGCCATGACCATGCTTTACACCGTGCTGGCCTTCGTGCTGGCGCTCGGTCCCCTGATCGTGATCCACGAACTGGGCCACTACCTGGTCGCGCGCGCCTGCGGCGTCAAGGTGCTGCGCTTTTCGGTCGGGATGGGCCGCGTGGTCTGGTCGCGCCGCTTCGGCAAGGACCAGACCGAATGGGCGGTATCCATGCTGCCGCTGGGCGGCTACGTCAAGATGCTCGACGCGCGCGACCCCGAGACCGCGCCGACGAACGACGCCGACCTGGCTCGCGAATTCACGCGCCAGAACGTCTGGAAGCGGATCGCCATCGTGGCCGCCGGCCCATTGTCCAACTTCCTGCTGGCGATCGGCCTGATGGCTGCGCTGTATATGCATGGCGTGGATGAACCGTCGGCGCGCCTGCGCGAGGCGTCGGCGGCATCCGAAGCCGCGAAGGCCGGCGTGCGCGGCGGCGATGCCGTGGTGGCGGTGAACGGCAATCAGGTGCGTTCGTGGACCGAGTTGCGCTGGCAGGTCGTGCAGGCGGCGGTCGATAAATCCGACGCGCGCCTCGAACTGCGCGGCGCCAACGGCGGCGTTTATAGCGCGACGCTGCCGGCGGCCGTGGTGGGCCGGCTCGACGTCGAGACCGACGTGATGGCCGAACTGGGCCTGGACCTGTGGCGCCCGCAGCCGCGCATCGAGAAGGTGATCGCGGATGGGGCAGGGCAGCGCGCCGGCCTGCGGGACGGCGACCTGGTGCTGCGCATGGACGGCAAGCCGGTCGTGGATGGCATCGCCTTCATCGAGGCCGTGCGCGCATCGCCGGCCAGGCCGATGGCGATCGAGGTCGAGCGGGGCGGACGCTCCGTGGCCCTGACCTTGACCCCGGAGCCGGATGCGAATGGCCGCGGCGTGATCAAGGCCATGGTGGCCCAGGCCCCGGAGATGGTGACCGTGAGCTCGGGCCCGTTCGAGGCGATCGCGCGCGGTGCCGAGCGCACCTGGGACACCAGCGTGATGACCCTCAAGATGATCTGGAAGATGATTACCGGGGAAGCGTCGTGGAAGAATGTGACCGGTCCCATTACCATCGCCGATTATGCCGGACAGACTGCAAGAATAGGTCTCGTAAGCTATTTACAGTTCATCGCCTTTATTAGTATCAGCTTAGGAGTAATGAATTTGTTACCAATTCCAGTTCTGGATGGTGGCCATTTACTGTATTATTCGCTGGAAGTTTTGACCGGGCGTCCCCTTCCTGCGCGCGTCGGAGAGTTCGCGCAGCGCGCCGGGGTCGGCCTGCTGTTCATGCTGATGGCGCTCGCCGTCTTCAATGACCTGGTGCGGCTGCTTTAGCGGCCCGCATTCGCTCCCGGAGTCGGGCGCGACATTCCCGGCACAGAATAATATGCAATCGTTGTCCAAATGACTGACCCTTTGATCCAGCCAATGAAATCACAACCAGATCGTTTTGCCCTGCCGTTCATTCGTCGCAGCTTGATCGGCGCGGCCGTGCTGACCCTGTGCGCAAGCAATGCGCTGGCCGCCAACCCGTTCGTCGTCAAGGATATCCGGGTCGAAGGCATCCAGCGGACCGAAGCCGGCACCGTGTTCAGCTACCTGCCGGTGCGCGTGGGCGAGACCTTCGACGACGCCAAGGCATCGAGCGCGATCAAGGCACTGTACGCCACCGGCTTCTTCAAGGACATCCGCCTTGAGGAAGAAAATGGCGTGCTGGTGGTGCTGGTCGAGGAACGCCCGGCGATTTCGTCGGTCGATTTCACCGGCACCAAGGAATTCGAAAAAGACATGCTGGTCAAGGCGCTGTCCGAGATCGGCGTGGCCCAGACCCGCATCTTCGACAAGGCCTCGGTCGACCGCGCCGAGCAAGAGCTCAAGCGCCAGTACCTGTCGCATGGCTTGTACGGCGTCAAGATCACCACCACCGTGACCCCGATTGAGCGCAACCGCGTGACGGTCATGTTCAATATCGACGAGGGTGATGTCGCCAAGATCAAGGGCATCAACATCATCGGCAACAAGGCCTTTTCCGACAAGCAGCTGCGCCAGCTGCTCGAACTGCGCCCGTCGGGCTGGTTCACCTGGTACTCCAAGGCCGACCAGTATTCCAAGCAGAAGCTGACCGGCGACCTGGAGACCATCAAGTCCTGGTACCTGAACCACGGCTACCTGGAAGCCAACGTCGAATCGACCCAGGTCTCGATCACGCCCGATAAACGCGACATCTACCTGACCCTCAACATCACCGAGGGCGAGCAGTACACCGTCTCGAGCGTCAAGCTCGAAGGCGAGATGTTCGGCCGCGAGGAAGAGCTCAAGGAGCTGATCATGCTCCAGCCGGGCAAGACCTATGTCGGCGACCTGCAGGAAGCGACCAACAAGTTCATCGCCGACCGCCTGGGCACCTTCGGCTACGCCTTCGCCAACGTGACGGCCAACCCGGAACTCGACCGCGAGAAACGCGAAGTCGCGTTCACCTTCTTCGTCGATCCGGGCAAGCGCGCCTATGTGCGCCACATGAACATCTCGGGCAATACGGTCACCCGCGACGAAGTCATCCGCCGCGAATTCCGCCAGTTCGAAAGCTCGTGGTACGACGCCAACCGCGTCAAGCTCTCGCGCGACCGCGTCGACCGCCTCGGCTACTTCAAGGACGTGAAGGTCGAGACGCCCGAGTCGCCCGGCACCTCGGACCAGGTGGACGTGAACATCGCGGTCGAAGAAAAACCGACCGGTAACTTCATGATCGGCGGCGCCTTCTCGCAGTCCGAGAAGTTCACCTTCACCGCGTCGATCTCGCAGGCCAACTTCGCCGGTAGCGGCAACACGGTCGGCATCGAACTGAACACCAGCAAGTACAACCGCACGATCGCGTTCTCGCAGACCAATCCGTACTTCACGGACGACGGCATCTCGCGCGCCTTCTCGCTGTACCTGCGCACCTCGCGTCCGCCGGCGCTGAACATCGGTTCCTACACCGTCAAGCAGATGGGCGGCAATATGACCTTCGGCGTGCCGTTCTCCGAATCCGACACCGTCTACTTCGGCGCCGGCCTGGAACGCACCGAGCTGGAAACCGACCAGACCTCGCCGACGGTCTACCAGACCTTCGTGCGCCAGAACGGCGGCCCGGCCAGCGGCATCGGCAAGGCCACCACCAATGCGATTCCGCTGACCGCGGCCTGGGGCCGCGACACCCGCGACAGCGCCGTGACCCCGACCCGCGGCCGCTTCCAGCGCGCCAACTTCGAGATCGACGCGATCGGCGACGCCAAGTACTACAGAATGGTGTATGAGCACCAGTGGTGGAAGCCGCTGACCCGCTGGATGACCTTGGCCCTGCGCGGCGAGTTCGATTACGGCAAGGGCATCGGCGGCAGCGCCTACCCGGTGTTCAAGAACTTCTACGCGGGCGGCATCGGTTCGGTGCGCGGCTACGAGAGCTCGTCGCTGGGCGTGGTCGATCCGCGCTACTACGATGCGATCGGCGGCTCCAAGCGCATCATCGGCAACGCCGAGCTGCAGTTCCCGTTCCCGGGCAGCGGCACCGACCGCAGCCTGCGCTGGTTCACCTTCGTCGACGGCGGCCAGGTGTTCCAGGAAGACGCGAAGATCCGCTACGACGAGTTCCGCTACTCGGCCGGTATCGGCCTGTCCTGGATTTCCCCGGTCGGTCCGCTCAAGTTGAGTTATGCTAAGCCGCTGAATTCGCTGCCGGGCGACCGCCTGGAGCGCTTCCAGTTCCAGATGGGCACCGGCTTCTAAGCGGCCCGCGGAGACCTGAAGAACGATTGCGAGAGACTTATGTTGAAAAATCTGATTGACTCGCTGCCTGGTGGACGCAAGTCCACGGTTCGACCCGCGCTCGGCGCCTCGCTGGTGCTGGCCTGCGTCTGCGCCGCTCCGCTGGCCCAGGCGCAGGCGACCATCAGCCGCATCGGCTTTGTCTACACCGAGCGCCTGATGACCGACTCCAAGATGGCCAAGGCGGCCGACGCCAAGCTGACTGCCGAGTTCTCGAAGCGCCAG
Source organism: Massilia sp. Soil_C_3 (assembly GCF_057657035.1). NCBI lineage: Bacteria > Pseudomonadati > Pseudomonadota > Betaproteobacteria > Burkholderiales > Oxalobacteraceae > Massilia > Massilia sp. Soil_C_3. The sequence goes on along the minus strand of NZ_JBDGJG010000008.1, from coordinate 88,799 downwards.
AAGGCGGTCGAAGAGATGGTCGGCAAGTACAAGCAGACGTCCGAGAAGTTCGACGCCGAAGCGGCGGGCCTCAATGAGCTGGACCGCACGCGCCGTGCGCGCGAACTGTACAACATGCAGAAGGACGTCGAGCGCATGCAGCGCGAGTTTCAGGAAGACCTGCAGCAGCGCAAGAACGAAGAGCGCGCCGCGATCGCGCAAAAGGCCTACAAGCTGGTCGAGCAGGTCGCGGAACAGGAAAAACTCGACGCCGTGCTGGTCGAGGCGGCGTGGGTGAGCCCGCGCGTGGACATCACCGACAAGATCCTGAAGCTGCTCGACAAATAAAGCAGTACCGATTTTGACTTACACTGGAAAGACCGAGATGGGCATTCGACTGGGCGATTTGGTCGAGCGCTTCGGCGGACAGCTGGTGGGCAACGCGGACCTCGAGGTCCAGGCGATCGCCCCCCTGGACAGCGCCGGCGCTTCGCACATCAGCTTCCTGAGCAACAGCAAGCTGCGCGCACTGGCCGCGCAAAGCCAGGCCGCGGCGCTGATCCTGTCGCCGCTGGACGATCCGACGGTGGCCGCGACCTATGAAGGCGCGCGCATCGTCACCACCAACCCTTACGCCTACTTCGCCCGCGCGGCGCAGTATTTCGTGTCGCTCACCGAGCAGGCGCCGGCGCCAGGCATCCATCCGAGCGCCGTGGTCGACCCCGGCGCCACGGTCGATCCGACCGCCCACGTCGGGCCACACGCGACGATCGAGGCAGGCGCAGTCATCGGCGCCCACGCCGTGATCGGCGCCGGCTGCTTCATCGGGCCCGAGGCCGCGATCGGCGAGCACACGCAGCTGTTCGCGAACGTGACCTTCCATGCGCGCTGCCGCATCGGCAAGCGCGGCATCCTGCATTCGGGCGCGGTGATCGGCACCGACGGCTTCGGCTTTGCCGTCGAAGCCGGCGCCTACATCAAGATCCCGCAGACCGGCCGCGTGCTGATCGGCGACGACGTCGACATCGGCGCCAACACCACGATCGACCGCGGTGCGCTGGACGACACCGTGATCGAAGACGGCGTGAAGCTTGACAACCAGATCCAGATCGGCCACAACTGCCGCATCGGCGCGCACACCGCGATGGCCGGCTGCGTGGGCGTGGCCGGCAGCGCCAAGATCGGCAGCCACTGCACCTTCGGCGGCGCCGCCATGGTGCTGGGCCACCTCGAAATCGGCGACAACGTCCATATTTCCTCGGGCAGCATGGTGTCGCGCTCGGTCCTCGAACCGGGCCAATACACCGGCTTCTACCCCCTGGCCAAGAACGCCGAATGGGAGCGCAGCGCCGCGATCGTGCGCAATCTCGATTCGATGCGCGCCAAGATCCGCACGCTCGAGAAAACCATCAGAAACCTGACAGAACAAAAATGACCACTCCAGAACTCAAGACCCTCGACATCACCCAGATCAAGGAATACCTGCCGCACCGCTACCCGCTGCTGCTGGTCGACCGCGTGCTGGACGTCGAACTGGGCAAGCGCATCGTCGCGATCAAGAACGTCACCGTCAACGAAGAATTCTTCAACGGCCACTTCCCGCACAAGCCGGTGATGCCGGGCGTGCTGATGATCGAAGCGATGGCGCAGACCGCGGCCATCCTGTCGTTCATGACCATGAACGTCAAGCCGGACGAAAACTCGGTGGTGTACTTCGTCGGCATCGACAACGCCCGCTTCAAGCGTCCGGTCGAGCCGGGCGACCAGCTGCGCATGGAAATCGAGATCCTGCGCGTGTCGCGCGGCATCTGGAAGTACAAGGCGGTGGCGACCGTCGACGGCAAGGTGGCGGTCGAGGGGGAGCTGATGTGCACCATCCGCGGCGCCGCCGAAGCCACCATGAAAGGTCCGGAAGCGGCGGCCGAGTAAGGAGAGCCAGATGAGTAAAATCCATTCGACCGCGATCGTCGATCCGAAGGCGGAGCTGGACAGCTCGGTCGAGGTCGGCCCGTATTCGATCATCGGGCCGCATGTGCGCATCGACGCCGGCACCGTGGTCGGCCCGCACGTGGTCATCGAAGGCCACACGACGATCGGCAAGGACAACAAGTTCTTCCAGTTCTGCTCGATCGGCGGCGCGCCGCAGGACAAGAAATGGAACGGCGAGCCGACCCGCCTCGAAGTGGGCGACCGCAACACGGTGCGCGAGTTCGTCACCTTCAACCTGGGCACGGTCCAGGACGAAGGCGTCACCCGCGTCGGCAGCGACAACTGGATCTCGGCCTACGTCCACGTGGCGCACGACTGCCAGGTGGGCAGCAACACGATCTTCTCGAACAACGCCCAGCTCGCGGGCCACGTCCAGGTGGGCGACTGGGCCATCCTGTCGGGCTACGCCGGCGTGCACCAGTTCTGCAAGATCGGCGCCCATGCCTTCATCGGCATGTACACCAGCCTGACCCAGGACGTGCCGCCCTACGTGCTCGTCTCCGGCAATCCGGCCGGCGCGCGTGGCGTGAACCTCGAGGGTCTCAAGCGCCGCGGGTTTACCCGCGAACAGCTGGACGGCATCCGCAGCGCCTATAAACTGCTGTACCGCTCGAACCTGACGCTGGAAGAAGCCAAGACGGCGCTCCTGGCCGAAGAAGAGCGCCTGCCGGCGGCCAGTGCAGACATTCGCCTGCTGCGCGAGTTCCTCGGCGCCGCCACCCGTGGCATCGTCCGCTAACGATATGAACAACGACGTTTCGCTGGCGTTGGTGGCCGGCGAGGCGTCCGGCGACATGCTTGCCGCGCGCCTGCTGGCCGGGCTGCGGCCGCATCTTCCCCAGGCCCGCTTTCACGGCATCGGCGGGCCGCGCATGATCGAGCAAGGCATGGTGAGCGAGATTCCGATGGACACGCTCACGGTGCGCGGCCTGTTCGAAGTCATTCCCCGCTACCCTGAACTGAAACGCATCCAGAGCCGGCTGCGCGACCGTCTCATCGCCGAGCGGCCGGCCGCCTTCATCGGCGCCGACTATCCGGGCTTCAATCTCGGCCTCGAAGAGCAGTTGCGCAGCGCAGGCATTCCGACCGTGCATTTCATCGGGCCGCAGATCTGGGCCTGGCGCGGCGGGCGGATCAAGAAGATCCAGCGCGCGGTCTCGCACATGCTGGTGATCTTCCCTTTCGAGGAAGCGATCTATCGCGAGGCCGGCGTGCCGGTGACGTATATCGGGCATCCGCTGGCCGAGACCATCCCGCTCGTCCCCGACGTCGCGGCGGCGCGCCGCGCGCTCGGATTGAGTGCCGATGCGCGCGTGGTGACGGTGATGCCGGGCAGCCGCATGGGCGAGCTGAAATACCTGGCCGAGCCGTTCATCCGCGCTGTCAAGCTGCTGGCCGCGCGCGATCCTGGCCTGACCTTCGTGGTGCCGATGGTCGGCGAACGCCAGCGTGCCTATTTCGACGAGATCGTGGTCAAGGCCGGCTTGCAGGACGTCGAATTGCAGGTGACTGCCGCCGGCTCGCACACGGCGATCGCCGCCGCCGACGCGGTGCTGGTCGCTTCCGGCACCGCGACCCTCGAAGTGGCGCTGTTCAAGAAGCCGATGGTGATCGCGTATAAAGTAATGGCGGCGTCGTACGCGATCATGCGCCACATGGGCTACCAGCCCTGGATCGGCCTGCCGAACATCCTGGCGCGCGAGTTCCTGGTGCCGGAACTGATCCAGCATGCGGCCACGCCCGAAGCCATGGCCGATGCGGTGTGGGCCGAGTTGCAGGATGCGGCCGGGCGCGAACGGCTGGCCGGGCGCTTCCTGGAGATGCACCATAGTCTGCTGCGCGATAGCGCGCGCGAGAGCGCGGAGGCAGTGTTGCGCGTTATTGGACAGGGCCCCGGGGCCGCGTGAGCTGATATGAGAAAGAAGAAAGTCAATCTGTATCCCGGCCTGCCGCCCAGGCTCCGGCCGTTCACCGAGCTCGATATCGTGTGCGGTGTTGACGAGGCCGGGCGCGGTCCGCTGGCCGGGCCGGTGTTCGCCGCCGCCGTCATCCTCGATCCGCTGCGGCCGATCGAGGGCCTGCGCGACTCCAAGAAGCTGAGCGAGGCGCGCCGCGACCAGCTCGCGCCGCTGATCCGCGAGCATGCGCTGGCCTGGGCCATCGCCGAGTGCTCGTGCGAAGAGATCGACAGCATCAACATCCTGCAGGCGACCATGCTGGCGATGCGGCGCGCGGTGGATGCGCTGCAGACGCTGCCGACGCTGGCCCTGATCGACGGCAACCGCTGCCCGCAAATGGACGTGCGCGCGCATGCGATCGTGGAGGGCGACGACAAGGTCAACGCGATCTCGGCCGCCTCGATCCTGGCCAAGACGGCGCGTGACGCCGCGCTGGTGCGCCTGCACGACCTGTACCCGCAATACGGCTTCGACCAGCACAAGGGCTACGGCACGGCGCTGCACCTGGAGCGCCTGCGCCTGCACGGCCCGTCGCCGGCGCACCGTCGTTCGTTCGCGCCGGTGCGCAATATGCTGCAGGTCGACCTGTTTGCCGAACTCAGTGCCCCCATGACTGAAGCAGAAGCAGTATGAAAACCATCAGCTCGCGCGACAACGCGTTCTATAAAGACCTGAAAAGCCTGGCCACCAGCTCGCAGGCGCGGCGCAAGGCCGGACAAAGCCTGCTCGACGGCGTGCACCTGTGCCAGAGCTGGCTCGACCTGCGTGGCGCGCCGCGCCACTGCGTGGTGTCGGAAGGCGCGCTCGGCAACCACGAAGTGCAGGCGATCGTCGCGCGCTGCGACGCGCTGCGTGCGCCGGTGACGGCGCTGCCCGACGCGCTGTTCAACGCCGTCAGCCAGGTCGAACATGGCGTGCACCTGCTGTTCGTGATCGATTCGCCGCAGCCATCCGCGGCGCCGGCCCTGGTGGGGTCGAGCGTGCTGCTGGACGGCGTGCAGGATCCGGGCAACGTCGGCTCGATCCTGCGCAGCGCGGCTGCGGCCGGCATCAAGCAGGTCTACTGCAGCCCCGGCACCGCTTTCTGCTGGTCGCCCAAGGTGCTGCGCGCGGCGATGGGCGCGCACTTCGTGCTCGACATCTTCGAGGGGGTGGAACTGGCGCCGCTGGTGCAGGGCGCCACGGTGCCGGTGCTGGCCACCAGCGGCTATGCGGCCGAGCGCCTGTATGCGCTGGACCTGCGCCGGCCGGTGGCCTGGGTGCTGGGTCATGAGGGGCAGGGCGTGTCGGATGAATTGTTGAAGCTCGCGACGCACCGGGTCGCGGTGCCGCATGCGGGCCAGGTCGAGTCGCTCAACGTGGCCGCCTGCGCCGCCGTGTGCTTCTTCGAGGGACTGCGCCAGCAGCAGATGTAGCTCTTAAGTATGGACGGCTTCCCTCGCATCGCGTAGGCTGGCGGCTGGGAAACTGGAGCAACGATGGACATCGCGCATTTGCATTTTTTGGTGGCACAAGCCGAGACGGCCCAGCGCAGGGCGCTGGTGGACTTGCTGGGCCAGCTCGGCGCTAGCCGCGTCACCGACGTGCCGGACGGGCATCTCGCGCTGCAGACCCTGGAGGCCGGCCTCGCGCCGGCGGTGAACGTCGCCATCGTCGATCTGGCGATGCCGGGCATGGATGGGCTGGAGCTGATTCGCAAGCTGGGTGAGATTCAAACGCCGGCGCGCCTGGTGGTGACTGGCGCGCAGCCGGCCGATCTACTGTTCTCGGTCGAGTCCCTGGCCGAGGCTTACGGCGTCGAGCTGCTGGGCGTGATCGCCAGCCCGGTCACCGCCGCCAAACTCAAGCCGCTGCTCGACAACTACACTCCGCTGGCGCGGCCGGCGCGCCAGCCGGGTGGTCCGCGCTTCACGTTCCAGCAGATCGGCATCGGCCTGCAGAAGCGCCAGTTCGAGCCCTTCTTCCAACCGAAAATCGAGCTCGCGACCGGCCAGGTGAAAGGCCTGGAAGCCTTCGCCCGCTGGCGCCATCCCGAGCACGGCGTGCTGGGACCGGCGTCGTTCATGGAAGCGCTGGAAGAAAGCGGCCGCATCGACTTCCTTGACTGGAGCATGATCGAGCTGTCGGTGGAGCGCTGCCGCTGGTTCCAGGAGCAGGGCATCCCGGTCCCTATCTCGCTGAACATCGCCCCCGAAACGCTGGCCCATCCGGCCTTCGTGCGCCAGATCGTGGCCTCGCTGGAGCGCCACAAGGTCCTGCCCGACTACATCACCTTCGAATTGCCGGAATCGTCGGTCCTGAACACCAACCCCGATTTCATCGAACGCCTGGTCCGTCTGCGCATGATGGGCTTCGGCCTGGCCATCGACGACTACGGCACGGGAAGATCCAACCTGCAGCTGCTGGCGCGCATCCCCTTCACCGAACTGAAAATCGACCGCAGCTTCGTCGACGGCGCCTCGAAACGCCGCCCCCTCGGCACGGTCCTGCGCAGTTGCCTGAACCTGGCCCATAGCCTGGACCGCATGTCAGTCGCCGTCGGCGTCGAAACCCGCCAGGACTGGGACTTCCTCCAAAGCCTCGGCTGCACCTACGCCCAGGGCTACCACATCGCCAACCCCATGGAAGCCACCGCCTTCCCCCCCTGGCTCGCCGACTGGCGCCAATTCTTCTAACCCCCTCAATTAGGGTCAGAGTAAAATTGTTGAGCAATTTCCCAAATTCGGCCCGCAAATAAATAGGGTCGGAGTCGAATTATTGGCCAATTACTCAGCGGATAATCAGGGTCGGAGTCGAATTAACGGCTCAGCCGTTAATGTTGTCAAACAATTCGACTCCGACCCTATTTAATTTGTAGGTGATATAGCGCTAACACATGGAAGTGCTCGTCCTCTGCGGAATCCTATTTCCCAAGTGCTCGGCCGGCGGTGCTCAAACTGCCGAAATTAATTAGGGTCGGTGTCGAATTGCCGAGCAATTCCCCAAAGTTGTCAAACAATTCGACTCCGACCCTAATTAATGTGCACGAGCTTTTAGGAAAACCAAGGCTCGCTTGTGCAGAATTAATGGGCGCTCGAAAATCTTTCCTGATAATTCGACACTGACCCTAATGGGACCCTAATGGGGAGTTAGTACTCGCGGCGGTCGGGTTTGATTTCTTGCAGGATGGTGGTGGCGATTTCTTCGATGGATTTCGTCGTCGACGAGAGCCAGCGGATGCCTTCGCGGCGCATCAGGTGCTCGGCTTCGTTGACTTCGTAGCGGCAGTTTTCCAGGGAGGCGTATTTGCTGCCGGCGCGGCGCTCGTTGCGGATTTGCGAGAGGCGCTCGGGGGTGATCGTCAGGCCGAACAGCTTGGCTTTGAATGGCGGTAGCGAACTCGGCAGCTTGCCGCGTTCGAAGTCGTCGGGGATTAATGGATAGTTCGCGGCTTTCAGGCCGTATTGCATCGCCAGGTACAGGCTCGTCGGCGTTTTGCCGGAACGCGAGACGCCCACCAGGATCACATCGGCCTCGGCCAGGTTCTTGTGCGATTGGCCGTCGTCATGGGCCAGCGAGAAATTGATGGCTTCGATGCGGTTCTTGTATTCCTCGGTGTCCACTGCATTGTGGATGCGCCCGATCGTGTGCGTCGACTTGACGTCCAGCTCTTGCTCGAGCGGCGCGACGAAGGTCTGGAACAGGTCCATGTGCATGCCGTTCGCCGAGCGGATCACGCTCGACAGGTCGTGCTTTACCAGCGTCGAGAATACGATCGGCCGCTGGCCGTGCAGTGCGAAGCTTTCGTTGATGCGGCGCGCGGCGTCGTGCGCCTTTTCGATCGAATCCACGAACGGCAGCCGGATCTGGCGGAAACGCAGGTCGAACTGGCTCAGCACGGCGTGACCGAAGGTCTCCGCCGTGATGCCGGTGCCGTCGGAAACGAAGAAGACGGTGCGCGAAGCGGTGACTGGAGGAGGCAGGGAATCGTCGGTCATGATGGCTGAATCGGTATGCTTTGCTGACAAAGTAACATCAAAAGTGCGCTGCACTTCACCCTGTCGCGGGGTAAAATGCTCGGCAACGGGTTTTGCATTGTGCTGCACGCGGGCCAGAATAACAAGAACACGTCAAGACGCCCCCGCTTACCGGCACCGACGCGCCAACAGCTTTCCATCATCAAGTAAGGGTGTTTTATCATGACTAACCTAGCTACTCCAGCACTGAAGCCCGACGAGGCGAATCGCGTCTACGTGGCCTCGTTCGAGGACTTGCGCATGACCGACGTCGAGTCGGTCGGCGGCAAGAACGCCTCGCTCGGCGAGATGATCAGCCAGCTGGCCGGCGCCGGCGTGCGCGTGCCGACCGGCTTCGCGACCACCGCCGATGCCTTCCGCGACTTCCTCGACCATAGCCTTGACGCCGGCCCATCGCTGGGCCAGCGCATCGCGACCCGCCTCGAGAACCTGGACGTCGACGACGTGCGCGCGCTGGCGGCCGCCGGCGCGGAGATTCGCGGCTGGATCGTCGAGACCCCGTTCCAGCCTCGCCTGGAAAGCGAAATCCATTCGTTCTACGAGCGCCTGGTTGCCGGTTCGGAAACCGAAGTCTCGTTCGCCGTGCGCTCCTCGGCGACCGCCGAAGACCTGCCGGATGCCTCCTTCGCCGGCCAGCAGGAATCGTTCCTGAACGTAGTCGGCATCGACAACGTGCTCGAAGCGATGAAGCACGTGTTCGCATCGCTCTACAACGACCGCGCGATCTCCTACCGCGTGCACAAGGGCTTCACCCACGCCGAGGTCGCGCTGTCGGCCGGCGTGCAGCGCATGGTGCGTTCCGACACCGGCGCCGCGGGCGTGATGTTTACCATCGATACCGAATCGGGCTTCAAGGACGTGGTGTTCATCACCTCGAGCTACGGCCTGGGCGAGACCGTGGTGCAGGGCGCGGTCAATCCTGACGAGTTCTACGTCCACAAGCCGATGCTGGCCCAGGGCAAGTCGGCCGTCATCCGCCGCAATATCGGCTCCAAGCTGATCAAGATGGAGTTCACCAGCGAGGCCAAGGCCGGCCGCTCGGTCAAGACTGTCGACGTGCCGATCGAACTGCGCAACCGCTATTCGCTGGTCGAGGAAGAAATCATCGAGCTGGCCAAGTACGCGATGATCATCGAAAACCACTACGGCCGTCCGATGGACATTGAGTGGGGCAAGGATGGCCGCGACGGCAAGCTGTACATCCTGCAGGCACGTCCGGAAACCGTGAAGTCGCAGCAGAAATCCACCGATGCCCAGCAGCGCTTCAAGCTGAAAGGTAGCGGCACCGTGCTGACCCACGGCCGCGCGATCGGCCAGAAGATCGGCGCCGGCCCGGTGCGCGTCATCACCGACCCGTCGGAGATGGAACGCGTGCAGCCGGGCGACGTGCTGGTGGCCGACATGACCGACCCGAACTGGGAACCGGTCATGAAGCGCGCCTCGGCGATCGTCACCAACCGCGGCGGCCGTACCTGCCACGCGGCGATCATCGCGCGTGAGCTGGGCGTGCCGGCGGTGGTCGGCTGCGGCGACGCGACCGACGTGCTCAAGGACGGCACCCTGGTCACCGTGTCCTGCGCCGAAGGCGACGAAGGCATGATCTACGACGGCCTGCTGGAAACCGAGGTCACCGAAGTCGCGCGCGGCGAACTGCCGCCGATCAAGACCAAGATCATGCTCAACGTCGGCAACCCGCAACTGGCCTTCGACTTCCAGTCGGTGCCCAATAACGGCGTCGGCCTGGCCCGTCTCGAGTTCATCATCAACAACAATATCGGCGTGCACCCGAAGGCCATCCTCGAGTACCCGAACATCGATGCCGACCTGAAGAAAGCGGTGGAGTCGGTCGCCCGCGGCCACGCCTCGCCGCGCGCCTTCTACGTCGACAAGCTGGTCGAAGGCGTGGCCACCATCGCCGCCGCCTTCTGGCCCAAGACCGTGATCGTGCGGCTGTCGGACTTCAAGTCGAACGAGTACAAGAAGCTGATCGGCGGTTCGCGCTACGAGCCGGACGAAGAGAACCCGATGCTGGGCTTCCGCGGCGCCGCGCGTTACCTGGCGGAGGACTTCGCCGAGTCGTTCGCGATGGAATGCGCGGCCATGAAGCGCGTGCGCAACGAGATGGGCCTGACCAACGTCGAGCTGATGGTGCCGTTCGTGCGCACCCTGGGCCAGGCCGAGAAGGTCGTGGACCTGCTGGCCAAGAATGGCCTCAAGCGCGGCGAAAACGGCCTGCGCCTGATCATGATGTGCGAAGTGCCGTCCAACGCCATCCTGGCCGAGCAGTTCCTCGAGTACTTCGACGGCTTCTCGATCGGCTCCAACGACCTGACCCAGCTCACGCTGGGCCTGGACCGCGACTCCGGCATGGAGCTCTTGGCCAAGGACTTCGACGAGCGCGACCCGGCCGTCAAGGCGATGCTGTCGCTGGCGATCAAGGCCTGCCTCAAGCAGGGCAAGTACGTCGGCATCTGCGGCCAGGGGCCTTCGGACCATCCGGACTTCGCCCAGTGGCTGGTGGATGAGGGCATCGAGTCGATGTCGCTCAATCCGGATTCGGTGATCGAGACCTGGCAGAAGCTGGCCAAGGCCTGATCGCGGACATGAACCATCGAGGGCCGCCGGTGCTACACTGGCCGGAATGATCGCTTTCCAAGCCCTCACGCTAGAACGCCGCAGCCCACCGCGCGGTCATGCAAGCCCTCGCTACCCACTCCGGGTAGCGAGGGTTTTTTCATTCCACGACAAGAAAGAGACCCTGACATGTCCGACTGGACGTACTGGCTGACCGGCGCCGGCATCCTGATCGTGGCCGAGCTGTTCATCGGCACCTTCTACCTGTTGATGATCGCGATCGGGCTGCTGTCCGGCGCAGCCGCCGCCTGGCTGGGCGCCGGCGGCCCGCTGCAGACGCTGGTGGCGGCGATCGTCGGCATTGGCGCCACCATGATCCTGCGCCGAGCCCGCTATGCGCGGCCCGGACGCGGCCAGGCCGCGAACGACCCCAGCATCAACCTCGACATCGGCAGGCGCGTCACCGTGCCGCAGTGGCAGAAGCGGCGCGCGCGCGTGATGTACCGCGGCGCGCTGTGGGGCGTCGAGCTGCGCGCCGGGCTGGATCCGGAGCCGGGCGACTTCGAGATCGTCGAAGTCCAGGGTAACCGCCTGATCGTCGCTCGCCGCTAGCGTCGGAGTAGAACAACCCATCACAAGAAGGGATGCACATGGAACTGTCTTTCAGCGTGGTCGCGATCGTGATCTTCGCAGCGGCCGTGCGCGACGCGGGCGAGCCGATCGGCATGGACGCCGTCAGCCTGCGCGTGGCCGAGCACTTCGTGGACGCGTTCGCGAACCTGGCCAAGACCAGCAACACCCTGATCGTGCCGGCCAACCTGGGCGATATGAGCACCGTGGTCGCCAGCGCGCTGCAGATCGTGAGGGCGCAAAAATGAGCCGGGTCATCGTCATCACCGGAGGGTCGGACGGCATCGGCGCCGAGATGGCGCGCCAGCTCGCGGCCCGGCACGGCGCGAAGGTCAAGCTCGTGCTGGCCGCGCGCAACCAGGGCCCGCTCGACCTGGTCGCCGGCCGGATGGCGCTGGCCGCTGTGAAGGACGACCTGCGGCCACAATGATCCCGGCTTAGAAACCGACCGTCGCCGACACAACCACGCTGCGCGGCGCCGCCAGCACCAGGTAGCCCGCGCCCGGATAACCGCCCGCCGACGCCCAGTAATTCTTGTCCGTGACGTTGTCCACGCGCGCGCGCAGGGTCAGGTCGCGGTCCATGAAGCGGGTGTTATAGGTCGCGCCCAGGTCCAGGCGGGTCCACGAGGGCAGCTTCTGCAGGTTGGCGTCGTCGGCGTATTGCTTCGAGGTGTACACGGTGCGCGCGTTCAGCGACAGCCCGTCCACGCCCGGCACGTCCCAGTCGGCGCCGATGTTCAGCTGCGTCTGTGGCACGCCGATCGCGTCCTTGCCCTGGTTCTTGCCGCCCTCGGTGATGCGCTGCTCGGCGTCGATCAGGGTCAGGCCGCCCAGCACCTTCAGGCCGCGCACCGGGGTGCCGAAGACCGACAACTCGACGCCGCGGTTGCGCTGCTCGCCGAACACGCCGAACACGTTGTTCTCGACATAGGCGCTCGGTTGGCTGGTGGTGAACACCGCCGCGGTCAAGCCGTAACGGCCGCCGTCGTACTTGACGCCAGCTTCGCGCTGGCGCGAGACATAGGGAGCGAACTTGACGCCCGAATTGACGATGCCGACTCCCGATGCCTCCGGGCCGCGCTGCAGGCCTTCGCTGTAGTTGGCGTACACCGACAGGTCCTTGCGCAGCTTGTAGACGATGGCGGCGAAGGGCGTGTTCTCGCTTTCCTCGTAGCCGTCTCTTTCGATGCCCGTGTCGTTGGCGTAGCCATAGTCCTTGATGCGCTGGTGGCGCAGGCCGACGTTGACCAGCACCGTGTCGTCCATGAACGACATGGTGTCGGCGATCGCAAGGCTCGACAGGATCGACTTGCCCGTCACCAGGGGATTATTCATGTCGCCGCCGCTTGGCCAGGCGTCGGGCGGCGGCGGGGCCACGTCGCGCGGCGTGTAGAGGTTGGTGGCGAAGCCCGCGAAGTCGCTCATGCCGAAGGCGTTGCGCGACTCGGAGTGAAAGCCCGAGGCCGACGCGCTCAGCGTGTGCTTGACGGCGCCAGTGCGCAATTCGCCGCGCACGCCCACTTCGCCGGTGCGCACCTGGTCCTTGCGGATATTGTCGAAGCGGCTCATGGTCGCGTCGCCATTGACGGCGTCGACGTCGATGCCGGCCAGGATGTTGAATTCCTGGCCGTTGCGCAGGCCGGCGGCGGCCCAGGCAACCGCGTTCGCGCCCAGGTCCACTTCGGCGCGCACGGTGCCGAAGGTGTGACGCTCGTTCGAGACGGTCCACGGCTGGGCGAAGTTGTGGCGCGAATCCGGCGCCGCGATCATTGGCAGCTCGGGCGCGAGGTCCACGCTCGGACGCGCATTGGTCAGCTGGTGGTCTTGCGCGCCGACGTCGGCCGACAGGCGGTAGCCGCGGCCGCGGTAGTCGACGCCGATCGAATACACGGAGAGTTCGCGCTCCTCGCGGTCGACCGCGGTGTCGCCGTTGCGGTGCGCCACGTTGACGCGCACGCCGGCGCGGCCTTCCTCGCCGAAGCGGCGGCCCAGGTCGATGGCGCCATAGCCCTGGCCGCCGGTCTCGACGCCCACGGTGACTTCGCTCAGTTCCTGGTTGGGGGCGCGCTTGGGCAGGATGTTGATCGAGCCGCCGATGCTGCCGCCGGCCGGCGCCGCGCCGTTGATGAAGCTGTGCGCGCCGCGCAGCACCTCCACCCGTTCCATCAGCTCGGTCGCCACGAACTGGCGCGGCAGCAGGCCGTACAGGCCGTTATACGCCGTGTCGTCCGAGCCGACCGCGAAGCCGCGGATCATGTACAGCTCCTGGTAATTGCCGAAGCCGCGCGCCACCCGCACCGACGGGTCGTTCTGCACCACGTCGGCCACGCTGCGCGCCTGCTGGTCCTGGATCAGCGCATGGGTGTAGTTGGTGCTGTTGAACGGGGTGTCCATGATGTCGACGTTGCCCAAGAGGCCCAGGCGGCCGCCGCGCGCCACCTGGCCGCCGGCATACGCGGCCGGCAAGCCCTGGGCCGAGGCGTCGGCCGAGGCGGTCACGACCACGGTCGCGACGTTCTCGTCGGCTTTCGGTTCGGCCTGCTGCGCGACTGCGGTGCTGGAGGCGAGGAGGGCGGCGGCCAGCGCGGCCGGGGTCAGGCTCAGTTTCAATGTCGGGCGCAGCGTGTTCATGTGTCTTGCTCTTTTTATGCGTTAGAAGTAACGCGCATTCTATGCCCGATGCTTGCTTATGTAAATGAGAACGATTATTATTCATGGTCTGTATCTCTAGCTATAATGCATACCCACTAACATGTCACCCGTTTCCCTGCGCCGCTGGGGCTGGATTCACAAATGGTCCAGCTTGGTCTGCACCATCTTCATGCTGCTGCTGTGCCTGACCGGCCTGCCGCTCATCTATCACCATGAGATCGGCCACCTGCTGGGCAACGAGGTCGAGCCGCCGACACTGTCGCAGCCGACCCCGATGGGCAATGTCGACGCCGTGATCGCCTCGGCCAAGGAGCTGTACCCGACCAAGAAGCCGATGTTCATCTCGCAAGAGGCGGACGTGCCCGAGATCTGGCACGTGACCCTGGCCGACCACATGCAGGACCACGACTACAAGCCGATCGCGGTCGATGCGCGCACCACCAAGGTGATCGTCGAACCGGCCTTCGAGGGCGGCGTGTTCATGTCGACCATGCTGGCGCTGCACGTCGACCTGTTCATGGGCCTGGCCGGCAAGCTGTTTTTGGGGTTGATGGCCCTATTGCTTTTAGTCGCGATTATCAGTGGCGCCGTGCTGTACTCGCCCTTCATGCGCAAGCTCGATTTCGGCACCGTGCGCAAGGAAAAGAGCAGCCGCCTCAAATGGCTCGACATGCACAACCTGCTGGGCATCGTCACGCTCACCTGGCTGTTCGTGGTCGGCGGCACCGGCATGATCAATACCTGGGCCGACCTGATGCTCAAGTATTACCAGCACAATGAGCTGGGCCAGATCCTGGCCCGGTACAAGGACAGGGCGCCGCAGCCGCACACCGCCTCGGTGCACGACGCGATCGAGAAGGCCAGGGAACGCCTGCCGGGTATGCGGGTCGCCTTCGTGGCCTTCCCGGGCACCGACTTCAGCAGCGCCCACCACTACGGCATCTTCATGAACGGCGACGAACCGTTCAGCTCGCGCATGTACCAGCCGGTGCTGGTCGACGCCCACACCGGCGAGCTGACCGACGCGCCGCAACTGCCGTGGTACCTGAAGGCGCTGCTGGTGTCGCAGCCGCTGCACTTCGGCGACTACGGCGGCCAGTGGATGAAATTCCTGTGGGCGGTGCTCGACATCGCGACCATCGTGATCCTGGTGACGGGCCTGTACCTGTGGGTCAAGCGCGGCAAGACCGCCAACGCGACGGCCAAGGCTGCGGCGCTGGACAAGCACGCGCCGGCCCGTGCCCACGAGGCGCCGGCGCTTGCGCGCGAGGGAGGCGCATCGTGAGCAAGACGCCCATGCAGATCTGGGGCGTGCCGATCGTGCTCGCCATCCTCACCACCATCGGCCTGATCTCGGCCCTGCTGGGCGATGGCATCTGGGACGCCCTGTCCGCCGTCACGCTCGCCATTCCCTGCCTTATCGGCGCCTGGTATTGCCTGCGCAGCCGTCCGGCCGCCCGCCAGCACCGCTGAACAGGCGGCATCCTGCAACACCCGGGACACTTTTCGTGTGCCGGGGTTGGTGGCGGCCCGTGCCACGCTGTATACTTGGCGTCTAATCGATCCCGCGCAGCATGAGCTGGCCGCGGGATTCGTCCATTTTCGAAAGGACCTCATGTTTGCAGCCGTCGACCTCGGGTCCAACAGCTTCCGCCTGCACATCGGCGAGCCGCTCGGCGCCCGCATCCACATCGTGCGCACCGCGCGCGATCCGCTCCGCCTGGCGGCGGGGCTCGACAGCGACAACATGCTCACCGAGGCGGCCATGCGCGGCGCGGTCGCCTGCCTGCACGACTTCCGCAAGATCCTCGACGAATACCACCTCGACGCCGTGCGCGTCGTCGCCACCAACACCATGCGCGTGGCAAAGAACGCCGACCAGCTGCTGCCGCAGCTCGAAGCGGCGATCGGGTACCCGATCGAGATCATCTCGGGCGAGGAAGAAGGCCGCCTGATCTATATGGGCGTGACGCGCGCCATCGAACGCCAGGACGAGCGGCGGCTGGTGATCGACATCGGCGGCGGCTCGACCGAGGTCATCGCCGGCACCGGCCCCGAGATCCACCTGGTCGAGTCGTTCGGCATCGGCACGCAGCCGCAGGCCAGGGACTATTTCCCGGACGGCCGCATCACCGCGCGCTCCTTCGATGCCGCCGTCACCGCGGCGCGCGCCCGCTTCGAGGACGCCGCCTCGCTCTATCACGCCCAGGGCTGGGATGCCGCCTACGGCTCATCCGGCACGATGCGCGCCATCTCGGAAGTCATCGGCCGCAACGCGATCGGCGACGGCACGGTGTCGCAGGCCAGCCTGCACGCGTTGCGCGACATCCTGATCGAGCTGGGCCACGTGGACGCCTTTGCCTTGCAGGGCGTCAAGCGCGACCGGGTGCCGGTGATGGTGGGCGGCCTGACGGTGCTCATCGGCGCCATGCAGGAGCTGAAGGTCGAGCGCCTGCACGCGGTCAATGCCGGGCTGCGCCTGGGTGTGCTGTCCGACCTCGAGCTGCGCGCCAACCGGCGCGACCGGCGCGACGCCGCGATCCGCTCCTGCATGCAGCGCTTCCGGGTCGACACCCAGCGCGCGCTGCGCACCTGCGGCATCGCGACCCTGCTGTACGAACGCCTGCAGCCGCAGGCCGACAGCCAGCCGCACTACCTGGCCTGGAGCGCCATGCTGCACGAGATCGGCCTGGCCATCTCGATGAGCGGGTCTCACAAACACGGCGCCTACATCGTCGAGCACGCCGACCTGGGCGGCTTCACCACGCGCGAGCAGCGCCTGCTGGCGACCCTGGTGCTGGGACAGAAGGGCAATCTGCGCAAGATCCGCGACGCGCTGGTCGAGCCGGACCTGGCCAAGGCGGTACTGGCGCTGCGGCTGGCGGTGGTGCTCATGCATGCGCGCGCCGACAACGACATCGGCGGCCTGCGCCTGCGCATGAAAGGCAAGATCGAGATCGACCTGCCGCCAGAACTGCTGGCGCGGCATCCGACGCTGGCGCCGTGGTTCGAGAAGGAAGAGTGTAGCTGGAACGACGTGGGGATAGCGTTCCAGGCAAAGTAGATCAGTCGTCGTTCCCGCGCAGGCGGGAACCTAAGTTTCTTGAGTAACTAGCAGCATCGAATACATCCTCAACGCAAACAGGCTTGGGTTCCCGCCTTCGCGGGAACGACGTGCCGCGAGTGGTGGTTTCGTTCAGCCTTAGCGCAACTTACCAATCACATCGGGCCCCGCCACCAGCCGGATATACGGCACGCCATCGGCCTCCTTGTGCTCGATCCAGAACACGCCCGCCTTGCGGATGCGCCAATCCTGCTTGTCCCCGCACAGCACCATCGACGCGACTTGCCCCAGCAGCGGCTGGTGGCCCACGATCAGCGCCGGCTGGCGGTGCTCGGGCCAGCCGCAGGCCTCGATGATCGCTTCCGCGCTCGATTCGGTGCTCAGCGCCTCGACCACCTCGTAGCGCCGACCCAGCGCCTCGACGGTCTGGATGCAGCGCGCGGCGGGGCTGACCAGGATGCGGCAGGCGGGCGGCAGTTTGCGGTCGAGCCAGGCGCCCATGCGCGCGGCGTGGCGTTGGCCCTTGGGCGTCAGTTCGCGGGCGGAATCCGGTTCGCCCGGCTCGGCCTCAGCGTGGCGCCACAGGATCAGTTCCATTGTCGATCTCCTTGTTGTTCGATTCGTTGTCGAGATTGGCGGCGCCGAGCATGTCCATCAGCACCTGCTGCGCGCTGTACTGCCCCTGTTTGCCGCGCGCCTTGCGGCGACGGTAGCGACCATCGGGCGCCAGTTCCCAGGCATTGACGTTGTCCTTCAGGTAGGGCTGCAGGCCCTCGCGCATCACGCGCCGCTTGAGCGCGGTCGAGCGGATCGGGAATGCCACTTCGACCCGGCGGAACAGGTTGCGGTTCATCCAGTCGGCGCTGCTGAGCACCACGTCGTGCTTCAGGTCGTTGCGGAAGTAGAAGATGCGGGTGTGCTCCAAAAAGCGCCCGACGATCGAGCGCACCTTGATGTTTTCCGACAGGCCTTCCACGCCCGGGCGCAGCGCGCAGGCGCCGCGGATGATGAGGTCGATCCTGACGCCGGCATTCGAGGCGTCGTACAGCGCCTTGATCACCGATTCGTCGGTGAGGGAGTTCATCTTGGCGATGATGCGCCCGGACCGGCCCTGGCGCGCGATCTCGGCTTCCTGGCGGATCGCGCGCACGACTTCCTTCTGCAGCGAGAACGGCGCCAGCCAGATGCTCGAGAGCTGCTTGGGCCGCGTCATGCTGGTGAGGTGGATGAAGACTTCGTTGACGTCCGAGGTCAGGTCCGGGTCGGCCGTCAAGAGCCCCATATCGGTATAGAACTTGGCCGTCGTCGGGTTGTAGTTGCCGGTGCCCAGGTGGGCGTAGCGGCGCAGCCCATTGGGCTCGCGGCGCAGCACCAGGGCCATCTTGGCATGCGTCTTGAGGCCCACCACGCCATACACCACCTGGGCGCCGGCCTGCTCGAGTTTCTCGGCCCAGTTGATGTTGGCCTCTTCGTCGAAGCGCGCCATCAGTTCGACGATGACGGTGACTTCCTTGCCGCGCCGCGCGGCCTCGATCAGGCCTTCGACCAGTTCCGAATTGCTGCCGGCGCGGTAGATGGTCTGCTTGATCGCCACCACGTTCGGGTCGGCCGCCGCGCAGGCGATGAAGTTGATCACAGGCTGGAACGACTCGAACGGGTGGTGCAGCAGCGCGTCGTGCTTGCGCAAGGTGGCGAACAGGTCGGGGCCGGACAGCTTGCCGGCATAGCCGGAGACAAACGGCGGGAATTTCAACTCCGCCTGGTCGTTGGCGTTGACGATCTCCAGCAGGCGGCCGAGGTTGACCGGGCCGTCGACCTTGAACAGGCGGCTGCGGTCGATCTGGAACTGGTTGAGCAAGAAGTCCGACAGGTGCTCGGGGCAGGAGCGGCCGACCTCGAGGCGCACGGCGAAGCCATACTGGCGGCCATGCAGTTCGCTCTGCAGCGCCTGGCGCAGGTTCTTGACTTCTTCTTCGTCGACCCACAGGTCGCTGTTGCGGGTGACGCGGAACTGCGAGTACGAGACCACTTCGCGCCCGGTGAACAGGTCGGCCATATGGGCCTGGATCACCGACGACAGCATGCAGTAGGAAGCGCCTTTCTTGTCCGAGAGTTCGTCCGGCAGCCGGATCACGCGCGGCAGCACGCGCGGCGCCTTCATGATGGCGATGCCCGAGCCGCGCCCGAACGCATCCTTGCCGGCGAGTTCCACGATGAAGTTCAAGCTCTTGTTGATCACGCGCGGGAAGGGGTGGGCCGGGTCGAGCCCGATCGGCGTGAGCAGCGGACGCACTTCGTGGTCGAAATACTGCTTGACCCAGGCGCGCTGGGCGGCGTTGCGCTCGCTGCGGTGCAGCAGGTGGATGCCGTGCTCGGACAACTGCGGCAGGATCTCGGTGTTGAACAGGCTGTACTGGCGTGCGATCAGGTGGCGGCATTCGCCGCTGGCGCGTTCCAGGCTGGCCGTCAGGCCGTCGGGCAGGGCGCCGCTTTCGCGGTCCATCTGGTACTGGGCCAGCAGGCTGGCCACCCGCACTTCGAAGAATTCATCCAGGTTGCTCGCCACGATGCACAAGAAGCGCAGGCGTTCGAGCAGGGGAACCGACGGGTCTTCGGCCTGGGCCAGCACGCGGCGGTTGAATTCGAGCAGCGACAGCTCGCGGTTCAGGTAAGCGCCGCCGTCGGAAAATTGTTTGAGCTCAGCCTCGATGGCCTTTTTCTTCATATCCATATTCTGCGGTCGTAGTCGTCCCGCAGGCAGTGTAGATGTCAAATATGACAGCCCGGTGACACTTGCGCACGCCATGTCCCGCTGCCGCCCGCTCAGGCTTAACGAACTGCTAAGCCTTGTTGCAAATACGACGGCTATGCTTGGCGCTCATTCACCGAGGAGTCGTCCATGAAAAACTTCGTCCGCGCCAACAAGGGCTTCCTGATGTTCGTGCTGTTGTTCGGCGTGTTTCGCAGCGCGGTGGCCGACTGGAGCCCGATTCCGAGCGGCTCGATGCGTCCCAATCTGCTGGAGGGCGACGTGGTGCTGATCAACCGCATGGCCTTCGACCTCAAGATACCACTGACTGAGCTCAGCGTGGCGCACTTGGGCGAGCCGGCGCGCGGCGACATGGTCGTGTTTCTTTCGCCGCAAGACGACACGCGCCTGATCAAGCGCGTGCTGGCGCTACCGGGCGACCTGGTCGAGATGCGGGGCGACCGTCTGATCGTCAATGGCGAAGGCGGCAGCTATGCGGTGCTGGGCGAGGTGCGCGAGCGCAGCCGCGGCATCGAGGTCGGGGCCATCCGCCTGGAAGAGCAGGTGGCCGGCACGCGCCAGCGCATCCAGGTCTTGCCGGGCGTGCCGGCGCCGCGCAGCTTTGAGCCGCTACGGATCCCGGCCGGCCAGTACCTGATGTTGGGCGACAACCGCAACGACAGCGCCGATTCGCGCGTGATCGGCCTGGTGCCGCGCGAAAAACTGATCGGCCGCGCCGAGCGCATCCTGGTGTCGGCCGCCTACCAGGAAAACTGGATGCCGCGCCTGGACCGTTTCGGCATGTCGCTGCGCGCGCCATAGCGTGCCGGGCGGTGAGGATCGGTGAAGATTGACGGGATCGAAATAGCGTACAATCGCGTCCCCCCAATGCCGCATCCTGCGGTGTTGGCAATGATCCCGAAAGCGTAGTACATGCAAAAGCTTCTCACCGTCATCCTCGCCTGCCTCGGCATGATCGGCGCCCTGGCCATCGACACCTATCTGCCGTCGATGCCGGCGATCGGCGTCGAATTCGGGGTCGGCCCGGTGGCCGTGCAGCAGACCCTGAGCGTGTTCCTGTTCACGTTCGCCTTCATGATGCTGTTCTACGGCACGCTCTCCGATTCCTTCGGCCGCCGCCCCGTGATCCTGGCCGCGCTGTCGGTCTACACGCTGGCCTCGATCGGCGCGGCCTGGGCGCCCAGCTTCGGCTGGCTGCTGGTATTCCGCGCGCTGCAGGGCCTGTCGGCCGGCGCCGGCTCGGTGATCGGCCAGGCCATCGTGCAGGACCGTTTTTCGGGCGCGCAGGCCCAGCGTATGATGTCGCACATCATGATGGTGTTCGGCCTGGCGCCGGCCATTGCCCCGATCCTGGGCGGTTGGCTGCACGTGACCTTCGGCTGGCGCTCGTCCTTCGTGTTCCTGGCCGTATTCGGCGCGGCGATGATCCTGATGGTCATGAAGCTGCTGCCGGAAAGCCTGCCGGTCGAGAAGCGCCAGGCCTTCCACCCCGGCACCATCGGCCGCAACTACCTGATGGTGCTGCGCAACCCGCAATTCGTATTCCTGG
The DNA here is from genome assembly GCF_057657035.1 of Massilia sp. Soil_C_3. Taxonomy (NCBI): domain Bacteria; kingdom Pseudomonadati; phylum Pseudomonadota; class Betaproteobacteria; order Burkholderiales; family Oxalobacteraceae; genus Massilia; species Massilia sp. Soil_C_3. Next base: position 67,616 of record NZ_JBDGJG010000008.1, on the reverse strand, counting down.
CGCTGTCGGTGGGCCTGGCCTTCAGCGGCCTGTCGCTCTACATCGGTTCGGCCTCGAACTTCGTGATGGAGATCCTGGGCCTGCCCGAGACAGCGTTCGCGTGGATGTTCATCCCGCTGGTGGGCGGCATGGTGGTGGGTTCGGCCTGGGGCGGCAAGCGCGCCCACAGCTCGACGCCTGGCGGCATGATGTGGACCGGTTACGCCGTGATGACGCTGGGCGTGGTGCTCAACGTCGGTTATCACGGGCTGTTTCCGGCCAGCGTGCCATGGTCGGTGCTGCCGCTGTTCGTGTACACCTTCGGCCTGGCGGTGGCGATGCCGGCGGTGCAGCTGACCGCGATGGGCCTGTTCCCGCGCAACCGCGGCTTGGCCTCGTCGATGGTCGGCTTCATCCAGATGATGTCGTTCGCGCTGGTGTCGGGCCTGGTGGCGCCGCTGCTGTTCGACAGCGCGCTGAAACTGGCGCTGGGCGTGGCGGGCGGCCTGCTGCTCAGCTTCGGCGCCTGGCGCCTGTCGGTGCGCAGCGCGGTGGCGCCGAAGGTGCAGGAAGCCTGAGGCGTGCGCACGCCGTCAACGTTATAGCCACCAACGTCGCTCCCGCGAAGGCGGGAGCCCAAGTTATTCAATAAGCCCGCTACGTCGAATGGTGTGCGGCGGCGTGCGAACTTGGGCTCCCGCCTTCGCGGGAGCGACGTGGTAGGTGCGGGAGCGACGTCGTAGACGCGCGAGCCGCGTCATTGCTTGTCAGCGCCGGTTGGTCTTCATCGCCTGGTTGACTTCGCGCTTGGCGTCGCGGTCTTTCTCGGTTGCGCGCTTGTCGTGCTGCTTCTTGCCCTTGGCCAGGCCGATCTCGCACTTCACGCGGCCTTTCTTCATGTGCAGGTTGAGCGGCACCAGCGTGAAGCCGGCGCGCTCGACCTTGCCAATGAGCTTGTCGATTTCGGCCCGGTGCAACAGGAGTTTGCGCGAACGCAGCGCCTCCGGGTGGCTGAAGGTGGAAGTCGTCGTCAACGCACTGACGTGCGCGCCGAACAGGTAGAGCTCGTTATTGCGAACGAGCACATAGGCTTCCTTGATCTGCACCCGCCCTTCGCGGATGGCTTTTACTTCCCAACCCTCCAGCACCAGACCCGCTTCGTAGCGGTCTTCGATGAAGTAGTCAAAAAAGGCTTTTTTATTGTCAGCGATGCTCATGAAAAGGCGAAAATTCGCGTGTCGGTTAAACTACTGCCATTGCGCCAACGAATGGCGCATGCAACTTGACCAACATCATAACAAACGGTTGACCAATGGCAGTAGTGCACAAATCAGTTTTCCTTGGCTATAGCGCAGAACAGATGTTTGACCTGGTTGCCAAGGTCGAGGATTATCCCAAGTTCCTGCCCTGGTGTGCAGGCGTCAAGGTTGTCGAGCGGACCGACGACAAGCTGGTCGCCAGCCTGCAGATCAATTTTCACGGCGTGAAACAGAGCTTCACGACATCGAACCACAACCAGCGCCCGAGCCAGATGAAGATGCACCTGGTAGACGGTCCTTTCAAGATGCTGGAGGCGACGTGGAGTTTCAAGGCCCTGCGTGAAGATGCCTGCAAGATCGACTTCGACATGCAGTACGAGTTCTCGAGCGTCATCCTGGCCCAGATCGTCGGCCCCGTGTTCGGCATGATCGCCAACAGCATGGTCGACTCGTTCTGCAAGCGCGCCGAGGCGGTGTATGGCTGAGATGCTGGGCATTTCGGTGTGCTATGCCAGCGACAAGGTCGAATGGCTGCACCCGATGCAGGTGACGGCGGGTACGACCATCGGCGAGGCGATCGAGCGCAGCGGCGTGCTTGAAGCGTTCCCGGAAATCAACCTGACGACACAGCCGGTGGGCATCTACGCCAAGAAAAAAACGCTCGACACGGTGCTGCGCGAGCGTGACCGCATCGAAATCTACCGGCCGCTCGTGGCCGACCCCAAGGAGTCGCGCCGCAAGCGCGCGGCCAAGAAGGAGAGCGTGGTAGGCGCCGGCGACGGCGCCGCCTAGCCTGGCGCCGTCGGCGGGGGACCTTATTTCTTGCGCAACTGCAACAATCGGATAGATTCCACGGAGTTTCTTGGTATCATGGCGTCTCCCATGAGGCCGGGGCGCGCGCACCGCATATGGCGGGTGCGCATCGTGTTCCCGTTCACGTGACGCCACGCCGCCAGCGTGTCGCCGCCTTCCCATGCCGGCGCTCGTCGCCTGCCGCACTTCCACTTGCCGTACTGCCGCTCCGATGTTGAATGCCCTGAGTTTGTTATTGGTGACCACCGCCTTGTCGGGTGTCATGCTGCTGGTCCTGTCCTCGCTCGCCAAGAGCGAGGTGGCAGGCATCCGCGAATGGCGGCAGGCAAACCTGCTGGCGGTGGTGGCCTTGCTGCTGTTCGCGGCGCGTGGAGTGGCCCCCGATGTCCTGAGCATCGAGCTGGCCAATGCGCTGTACCTTGGCACGATCACGCTGATCTTTGCCGGCTTCCGGCGTTTTCTCGGGCTGCCCGTGCCATGGCGCCTCCTGGCGGCCGGCGCGCTGGTTGCCATATGCGGCATCGTGTTCTTCCACCACGTGGTGGAGTCGGCGGCGCTGCGCATCGTGTCGGTATCGCTCTACCACGGCGCCGTCTGCTTCGCGATCGGGATCACCCTGCGCTCGCCGGGCGAGCCGCGGTTGCGCTATTCGTTCACCTTTACCCGTTGCGCCGCCCTGGTGCTGGGCGTGGGCCACGCCTGGCGCGCCAGCTTCTATGTGATCGACTTCTACCAGCCGTATTCGCTGCTCGAAGGAAGCACCTACAACCTGGCGTTCATCGCGATCGGCACCCTGGCGTTGCCGGCATTGACGCTGGGCGCGGTGATGATGGCCAATGCGCGCCTGATCGCCGCCAGCGCGCACGCCGCCGACCATGATCACCTGACCGGGGCCGCCTCGCGCCGCGCCTTCTTCGCCTTCGCCGAGCGCGAGCTGGCGCGCGCCGAGCGCCGCGGCAGCAAGCTCGGCCTGCTGTTGGTGGACGCCGATCACTTCAAGCGCATCAACGACACCCACGGCCACGGCGTCGGCGACCTGGTGCTGCGCGACCTCGTCGAGCGCACCCAGCAGGCGATCCGCAAGATCGATTACTGCGCCCGCCTGGGCGGCGAGGAGTTCGCGGTGCTGCTGCCCGACGCCGACGACCGCACGGTGATTTCGGTGGCCCAGCGCCTGCGCGCCGCGCTCGAACGCGCGCCCCAGGTGAGGGCGGGGGCGGCCGGCGTGTCATATACGGTCAGCATCGGCGTGGCCATGCTGCAGCCGGGCGAAGGCATCACGAGCCTGATGGCGCGCGCCGATACGGCCCTGTATGCGGCCAAGGCGGGCGGGCGCAACCGCGTGGAAGCCGCGCCCGAGCCAGCGGCCGAGCCGGCCGCTTAGCGGCTCAGCGGCACTCCTGCAGAGCGCGCCTGACCTGATCGCCGCGCGCGGCTTTTTCTTCGTCGCTCATATAGGTTTTTTGGCCATCGGGTCCGATCCGCGCGACGCGGATGCCCGAGTCGAGACTGGCCTTCGTCTCGCGGGCCGCCGCGCAATGTTCGGCCAGGCGCTTGCGGCGCTCGGCTTCTTCCTGGCTTTTCTGTTCCTGTTCCGCGCGCGCCTTGGTGCGCTCGCGGAAGGCGGCTTCCTGCTCGGCCAGGGTGGGCGGCCTGGCGGCGTCCTTGTTCTCGGCCGGCGTCTCGGCGGTCGTTGCCGCAGAGGTCGCCGGTTCCATTGCGGGGCGGCCGGGCGCCTTGATGATCTTGCCGGCCGGCGTGCCCGGCGGCGGCGGGCGGTCCGAATACTGGCGCGTGCCGTTGGGGCCGATCCAGACGTACTGGGCGTGGGCGGCGGTGGCGGCGAGGCAGAGCAGGGCGCCGAGGATGTGTCTGGAAAAAAGAGGCATGAAATGGTTCCCGAATGATCGCGTCGATTTCGCCATGTCCTGGCTCTGCTGTCAATTGCCGGGCGCACCGAGCAAAAGAAATTTTGGCCTCCCCGGCGACGGAAATTGAGAGTTTCTGTATAATTTGCTTTTGCGCCTATAGGAAATACTATGCGTCTCCTCCAAAAAGCACTCACCTTCGATGACGTGCTGCTCGTCCCCGCTTACTCCAACATTCTTCCGGCTGCAACTTCGCTGCGCACCAAGCTGACGCGTAATATTTCGCTGAACATTCCGCTGCTGTCGGCGGCGATGGACACCGTGACCGAAGCGAATCTCGCGATCGCGATGGCGCAAGAGGGCGGCATCGGCATCATCCACAAGAACCTGCGCCCGGCCGACCAGGCGCGTGAAGTCGCGCGGGTGAAGCGTTTCGAGGCCGGCGTGCTGCGCGATCCGATCACGATCCCGCCGACCATGAAGATCCGTGAAGTGCTGGCGCTCTCGCAGCAGCACGGCATCAGCGGCTTCCCGGTGGTCGAAGGCAGCCAGGTGGTGGGCATCATCACCAACCGCGACCTGCGTTTCGAGGAAGACCTGGAGGCCGAAGCGCGCGCCAAGATGACGCCGCGCGACAAGCTGGTGACCGTGAAAGAGGACGCGGACACGGCTGAAGCCAAACGCCTGATGAACAAGCACCGCCTGGAGCGCGTGCTGGTGGTCAACGACGAGTTCGAGCTGCGCGGCCTGATCACCGTGAAGGACATCCAGAAGTCGCACGAGCACCCGCTGGCCTCGAAGGATTCGCAGGGCAAGCTGCTGGTCGGCGCCGCCACCGGCGTGGGCCCGCGCGACGAGGAACGCATCGAGCTGCTGGTCGCCGCCGGCGTGGACGTGCTGGTGGTCGACACCGCCCACGGCCACTCGCAGGGCATCCTGGACCGCGTGAAATGGATCAAGGAGCGCTTCCCGCACGTGGACGTCATCGGCGGCAACATCGCCACCGCCGCCGCCGCGCTGGCGCTGGTGGAAGCGGGCGCCGATGCGGTCAAGGTCGGCATCGGCCCCGGCTCGATCTGCACCACCCGTATCGTCGCCGGCGTCGGCGTGCCGCAGATCACCGCGATCTCCAATGTGGCCAAGGCACTGGAAGGCACCGGCGTGCCGTGCATCGCCGACGGCGGCATCCGCTTCTCGGGCGACATCTCGAAAGCGCTGGCAGCCGGCGCCCACACGGTCATGATGGGTTCGATGTTCGCCGGCACCGAAGAAGCGCCGGGCGAAGTGATCCTGTACCAGGGCCGCAGCTACAAATCCTACCGCGGCATGGGCAGCCTGGGCGCGATGGCCGACGGCTCGGCCGACCGCTACTTCCAGGAAGCTTCGAGCAAGGCCGACAAGTTCGTCCCGGAAGGCATCGAAGGCCGCGTCGCCTACAAGGGCAGCGTGCTGGCGATCATCTTCCAGCTGATCGGCGGCGTGCGCCAGTCGATGGGCTACTGCGGCTGCGCCACCATCGAAGAGCTGCGCGAGAAGGCGGAGTTCGTCGAGATCACCTCGGCCGGCATGCGCGAATCGCATGTGCACGATGTGCAGATCACCAAGGAAGCGCCGAACTACCGTTCGGAGTAAGCGCCTTTCGACGGGTAGGGTTGGCGGCTATGCCGCCGACGCGTAACGCCCGCACTGTGTTGGCACCCTTCGCTGGGCCGGAAAATGATCTCCGGCCCACACCGAATTCCCCCCTAAATTGACGCATCCCATGCATTCCAAAATCCTCATCCTCGATTTCGGCTCCCAGGTTACCCAGCTGATCGCGCGCCGCGTGCGCGACGCCGGCGTGTTCTCCGAAGTCTTCCCCTATGACGTCAGCGACGAGTTCGTCCGCGAATACGGCGCTTCGGGCATCATCCTGTCGGGCAGCCACAACTCGACGCTCGAAGGCGATTCTCCGCGCGCGCCACAGGCGGTGTTCGAAGCCGGCGTGCCGGTGCTGGGCATCTGCTACGGCATGCAGACCATGGCGGCCCAGCTGGGCGGCAAGGTCGAGAACGGCCTGAAGCGCGAATTCGGCTACGCCGAAGTGCGCGCCCGCAATCACACCGCGCTGCTGAACGGCATCAACGACTTCGTGACCGACGAAGGCCATGGCATGCTGAAGGTCTGGATGAGCCACGGCGACAAGGTCCTGGACATGCCGCAAGGCTTCAAGCTGATGGGTTCGACCGACAGCTGCCCGATCGCCGCAATGGCCGACGAAGAGCGCCGCTTCTATGCGCTGCAATTCCACCCGGAAGTCACGCACACGACCCAGGGCGAAGCCATCATCGGCCGCTTCGTGCACGAGATCTGCGGCTGCAAGTCGGACTGGAACATGCCGGATTACATCGGCGAAGCCGTCGCCAAGATCCGCGAACAGGTCGGCACCGACGAAGTGATCCTGGGCCTGTCGGGCGGCGTCGATTCGAGCGTGGCCGCCGCGCTGATCCACCGCGCGATCGGCGACCAGCTGACCTGCGTGTTCGTCGACCACGGCCTGCTGCGCAAGGATGAAGGCAAGATGGTTATGGACATGTTCTCAAAGAACCTGGGCGTGAAAGTCGTGCGTATCGATGCCGAGGCGCAGTTCATGGGCCACCTGGCCGGCGTGACCGATCCGGAGCAGAAGCGCAAGATCATCGGCCGCGAGTTCGTCGAGGTGTTCCAGGTCGAAGCGGGCAAGCTGACCAACGCCAAGTGGCTGGCGCAAGGCACGATCTATCCGGACGTGATCGAATCGGCCGGCAAGGGTAAAAAGGGCCAGACCATCAAGAGCCACCACAATGTGGGCGGGCTGCCTGAGACCCTGAACCTGAAACTGCTCGAGCCGCTGCGCGAGCTGTTCAAGGACGAGGTGCGCAAGCTGGGTGTCGCGCTGGGGCTGCCGCATGACATGGTGTATCGTCATCCGTTCCCTGGTCCTGGCTTGGGTGTGCGTATCCTCGGTGAAGTCAAGAAAGAGTATGCCGACCTGCTGCGCGAAGCGGATGCGATCTTCATCGAAGAGCTGCGTAATACGCCGTTTGAAGTGCCGCAGGTGCCGGGCATCGATGCTGGCAAGGCGCCGGTGAACTGGTATGAGGCGACCAGCCAGGCGTTTGCGGTGTTCTTGCCGGTGAAGTCGGTCGGCGTGATGGGCGATGGCCGTACTTATGAATATGTGGTTGCGCTGCGCGCGGTGCAGACGCTGGACTTCATGACAGCGCAGTGGGCGCATCTGCCGCACTCGCTGCTGGGCAAGGTGAGCAATCGCATTATCAACGAGGTGCGCGGCTTGAATCGGGTCGTGTATGACATTTCGGGCAAGCCGCCGGCGACGATCGAGTGGGAGTGAGGTTTTCTTAGGGAAACTCTACTTTTGAGGGTACAAAGGCTCGCTTCGGCGAGCCTTTTTAGTACTGCAACCGGCCAACTTGCGTGGCGTGATGTCGCTGGCCGACCCGATTCATTCGCCGATGGCGCCCCGGCCGAGCACCACTACAGCGGCGGATCCGGTGGAGGACCGATGACGCTCCCGGGGGGCGGCGATGGCGCTTGCGCAGTGGGGTGAGCGGCACGAGGGATCACGCTCGATCGTGCGCGCATGCCGTCGGCACACCTCGCGACGATCCGTGTGGCAGTCGGTGACCTGCGCCCGCTGGCGTCAGCCTCAGCCAGTGTTGACCGGATGGGCGGATGCGCAGTCAAGCGCTGTACATTCAATGAGTTGCCGCTTTTCACTGCGCGAAAATAAAAGCGCGAACCAAGCGCATAGGCATGGAAAAGAGCGCATAGTGTAAAAGCCATTCGCGACCTGCGCGGTCGTGCACGACCAGTCTGCCTCTCGCGCAGCCGTTCGCGCCAGACATGTCAATGCATTGTGTCCGGCGTCCTGCAATCCGATGCATCCACGTTGTCGTCAAAAAGTACCCCATGAATCCCTATCCGCAATCCGTCAATCCCGCCATCCGCGCGCAGCTCGACGCCCAGATCGCATTCTTCAACGAGCTGTCGGGCACCATGTCACGCTCCCTCCAGCAGGTCTTCGCGCTGAATATGCAGACGGGCCAGGCCCTGATCGAGGACGCTTCCAGTACCGCCCAGCGCATGCTGAGCGCTGAACGCCCGACCGACGCGTTGTCGGCGGCGGCGTCGCATCCCCAGCCCGTCACCGACAAGCTGCGTGCCTACCAGGAGCAGCTGTCACAGCTTGCTGCAAGCATCCAGGCCGACCTGGCCCGCGTGACCGAACAGCACGTGCAGCAGACGTCCCGCACCGCCCGCGCAATGTCCGAGGACGCGGCGCGCGGCACGGCCGACGGCACGGAAAAGAGCGTGCGCAGCCAAGCGGACGCCGTCCCGCATCCGCAGGATGGGTTCAAGCAGGAAGCCCAGCCCGGCGCGTCGGCCGGCGCCGGCGGGCACGCAGGAGCGCAGGTTGGCGCCGACAGCGCTGCCGGCAAACCCGCTGGGCAGTCCGGCCCGGCTAACGTGCCCGACAACATGAAAGGCGCCGCCGCCCGCGAAGGCGGCAAGGCGCAAGTGACGGCGCGCTGACGTGGCGCGGCCCGCCTGCCCGGTGCCGCCGCGACACCGCCGTGCCGGCAGCGCTCCCCGTGTATCCCGGTGAGCGCTTCAACAGTATTACCCATATCGTCGGCGCGGCGCTGGCCGCGGTGGGCGGGGTGTGCCTGCTCGCCGCGTCCTGGTCCAGCGGCGACGGGTGGAGGATCGTCAGCAGCGGCGTGTATGCCGCCGCGCTGTTTCACCTCTACCTGGCATCGAGCCTGTACCACAGCGCGCGCGGCCCCGCCAAGCAAGTGCTGCGCAAGATGGACCACTGCGCCATCTACCTCCTCATTGCCGGCACCTATACGCCTTTTACCCTCGTGACGCTGCGCGCAACGTGGGGCTGGCCGATGTTCGGCGCCGTGTGGGCGCTCGCGGTGTTCGGGCTCATCCAGGAAATCTGGTACGCCAGGGGCGCGCGCGTCCTCTCGCTCGTCATTTACGTCGTCATGGGCTGGCTCGCCGTGATCGGCGCCAAGCCGTTGGTCAGCGCCCTCGGCTGGCCGGGATTCGCCTGGCTGGTATCCGGCGGCGTGTGCTACACGCTGGGCATCGCATTCTACGCCACGGACCACAAGGTGCGGCATGGCCACGGCATATGGCATCTGTTCGTCCTTGCCGGCAGCGCTTGCCACTACGTCGCCATCCTGTGCTACGTCGCCTGACTCCCTCGCGCACGTTGCGCCAACGACCACCGACCGCGCCGCCATTCGCGCGCACCACCAGGAACGCCATGCATCCCGACTTCCAGGCGCTGTTCGCAGCCTCTCCCTATCCCTACCTGCTGGTCGACACCGGCTGCACCATCATTGGCGCGAACAGGGCATACCTGCAGGCCGCCGGCCAGTGCCTTGATGCGCTGATGGGAAAGCACATCTTCGACGCGTTCCCGGCCAATCCCGGTGACCCGGCCTCGACCAATCTCAAGGAGGTGCGCATGGCGATCGCGCGCGCCGTCGAAACGGGCGAGCCGCAGACCAGTCCGCTGCTGCGCTATGCGGTCCCGCGCGCAACGCCTGACGGCACCGTGTTCGACGTACGCTATTGGAGCGCCATCCACACGCCGGTGCGCGACGCGACCGGCGTGGTGGCGTTCGTGGCGCAGAACGCGATCGACGTCACCGACCTTTACCAGTTCGACGAGGTGGCCGGACGCTATTACTTGAGACAGGACGCCGATGCCGTGGCCGACATGTCCCTGGCCGACCGCCCGCAGATGCACGAGGCCCTGATGCGCATCCTTAGTCCGGAGCGGCGCCGGCTCCAGGCGATGTTCGACCAGGCCCCCGGTTCCATGGCGATTTTGAGTGGGCCCGGCCACGTTTTCGACATGGTCAACGAAGCCTATTACGCACTGGTGGGGCGCCGCGACCTGATCGGCAAGCCGGCATCGACGGCGTTGCCTGAGCTGGCGGGGCAGGGCATGCACGAACTGCTCGACAGGGCATTCGAGAGCGGCGAGCGCATCGTGCTGCATGAGCACCACGTACAGCTGCGACGCGCATCCGGCGGCCAGCTCGAGAGCCGCTACGTCGACCTGCTGTACCAGCCGATCGTCGGCCGGGACGGGCACGCGACCGGCATCTTCGCGCAGGCGAACGACGTCACGGACGCGTGCATGGCCAGGCGCGACCTGTTCGACAAGGTGCGGCAGCTCGAGGCGGCGAAATCGCATCAGGCGTTCCAGTTGCGCTTTGCCGACCGCATCCGCAGGCTGGAGGATGCCGGCAGCATCGGCGCGGCCGTGTGCGAGATGCTGGGCGCCAGGCTGGACGCCGAACGGGTTTGGTATGCCGACATCGACGAGGCGTCGTCCAGCGCCGTGCTCCGGTGTCGCTGGACCGCACCGGCCTTGACCAGCCTGGGCGCTGCCAGCGTCGCGCTCGCGGATATCGGCGAGGCGGCGCTGGCCACGCTGCGTGGCGGCCGGCAGTTCGCCGGCCAGCGTGTCGTGCGCGAGGATGGCGGCGTGCGCGCCGAGCTGATGGTTCCCTATCTCAGGGACGGAGAACTCAAGGCCGTGCTGGCGATCCAGGGCGCCGCAGCGCGCACCTGGCACGATGACGAATTCGCTCTCGTGGCCGAGGCGGCCAGCCGCGCCTGGCCGGAGCTCGAAGCCGCCCGCGCGCGCCGCGAGCTGCAGACCGAGCGCGATCAGAGCAAGTATATTTTCGACGCCATGGTCGAGGGATTCGCCGTCCTCGACCGGGATTGGACGATCCTGCGCATGAACGCCGAGGGATTGCGGCTGGCCCAGCGCAATTCCGCGGAAGTCGTCGGACGTAGCCATTGGGAAGTCTGGCCCGAGCTCAGGCATACCGATGCGGAACGCGCCTACCGGCGCGTCATGGAAACCGGCGAGACGGAAACCGTCGAGCTGTTCCACAACCTGCCGGACGGGAGCCGTGCATGGATGGAGATTCGTACCCACCGTTCCCTAGAGGGCGGCATTGCGTTTTTCTTCCACGACATCACCGAGCGCAAGGCGGCGCAGGAACAGCTCGCTATTGCCGACCGGCGCAAGGATGAGTTCCTGGCCATGCTCGCACATGAATTGCGCAATCCCCTGGCGCCGATCGGCGCTGCGGCCGAGCTGCTGCAGGCAGGGCGCGTCGACGAATCGTGCGTGCGCCGCACCAGCGAGATCATCGGCCGCCAGGTGCGGCATCTGAGCAGCCTGGTGGACGACCTGCTCGACGTCTCGCGCGTGACGCGCGGACAGGTAGAGCTGGACATGGAGCCTCTGGACATGCGCCAGGTCGCCGACGACGCGATCGAGCAGACGGCGCCGCTGCTGAGCGCGCGCCGCCACCACCTGGCCCTGACGCTGCCCCCGCATGCGCCATGCGTGATGGGGGACCGTAAACGCCTGGTGCAGGTGCTGGCCAACCTGTTGAACAACGCCGCCAAATACACGCCCGAGGGCGGGCATGTCGCCCTGGCGATCGACGTCGACCCGTCATACGTGGTCCTGCGCGTCGAAGACAATGGCATCGGCATGGCGCCGGAGTTGGTAGAGCGCGCATTCGAACTGTTCACGCAGGCCGAGCGTCCGTCGGACCGGTCGCTCGGCGGCCTCGGACTCGGCCTGGCGCTCGTCAGGAGCCTGGTGACCCTGCACGATGGCACCGTCCGCTGCACCAGCGCGGGAATGGGGAAGGGGAGCGCGTTTGTTGTCAGCCTGCCGCGCCGCAGCGCCAGAGGCTCCGTTTCCGGTCCGTCCGCGAACGGCGGTGAAGCGCTTGCTCCTGCGCAGCGGACGTTGCGGATCATGGTCGTCGACGACAACGTGGATGCGGCGGCGATGCTGGCCATGCTGCTGGAGTCGCACGGGCACACGCTGGCGGTCGAACATGATGCGCGCGGCGCGCTCGCACGCAGCGATGGCTTCGCCCCCGACGTGTTCCTGCTCGATATCGGCCTGCCCGATATCAGCGGCACGGAACTGGCCCGGCGGCTGCGCGCCGCGCCGCGTACCTGCCGCGCGATGCTTGTCGCCATTACCGGCTACGGTCAGGAACGCGACCGCCGGGAAACCCTCGCTGCCGGTTTCGATCACCACCTGGTCAAGCCGGTCGACATGCGCCAGTTGTTCGCGCTCCTGGCCGGCATTCGCCTGTCCGACGACGGCCAGTCCCGAGCCTGACGGATGAGGATGACGGCAGCAGGCGCGGCGGCCGGCGACGATGACGATGTCGGCGCCCGATTTGTTCTTGCATTTGACCAAGCCGCGAAAATAGAGTTGTGGACATCCGGCGTGACGCCTCGAAAAGGCGCATAGTGGTAAGCATCCGGTCGGTCATCTGACCGCGCCGCCAACAATTATAAAAGGAGACTTTTTCCACCGAAGGAGTCACGCAATGTACAGTCACGTCATGGAGGACTGGTTCTCCTGGACCAACAAGGCGGCGCACGCCGCTACCGCCACCTCCCCGTTCCACGCTCCGCCCCTCGCCCCGCAGGCGCATGGATTCCTGTCGGGTCGCCTGCAAGCGAACGGCAAAACCATCGGTTATCGCTTGTTCGTCCCCGTCGATCGTGGGGACGAACCGCGGGCGTTGGTCGTCATGCTGCATGGCTGCGGCCAGAATGCCACCGATTTCGCGCTCGGCACCGGGATGAACGAACTGGCCGAGGAGGCCGGCTTCCTGGTGCTGTATCCCGAACAGTCGCGATTCGCGAACTGGAACGCCTGCTGGAACTGGTTCGAGGCTGCCAACCAGGAGCGCGGCCAAGGGGAACCGGCGCTGGTTGCGGACCTGACCAGGCAGATCATCGATGACTACGCCGTGGACCGGCGCCGAGTCGCGATTGCGGGCCTGTCGGCTGGCGCCGCGATGGCGCTTATCGTGGGACGCAGCTATCCGGACATCTTCAGCGCGATCGGCTGCCATTCCGGCGTACCACATGGCAGCGCGACGAGCGGTATCGGCGCGATGACGACCATGCGCCATGGCGGCGCTGTCCCGGCCTGCGCCGGCGCGCCATGCCCGACCAGCGTTCCCCTGATCGTGTTCCACGGGGAGGACGACGCCACCGTTCACCAAAGCAATGGCGACGATATCGTACGCCAGTCGATCCAGAGCTACCTGTCGGCCAGACCGTCGGGCTGCCGGAATGTCATGAATGTGAAGGAAACAGGCCAGGAGCGGGGCCGTGACTTCACGCGCTCGGTGCACACGGGCGACTCCGGCACGGTCGTGGTCGAGCACTAGCTCGTGCACGGAACGGGCCATGCCTGGTCCGGTGGCGATCAGCGCGCAGCCAACACGGATGCGAACGGTCCGGACGCCAGCCGGGAGATGTTGCGGTTCTTCGGTGAAGGCCATGTCCTGTGACCTTGCCGCGAGAGGACACGGTGTGTTTGTCGGATCGCGGTCGGCAATTGACACCGCACGCGATTTGGAGCTTGTGAAATACGTCAGGCGGGGTTGCGCTTGCCATTGACGCGACTGTTGCCGGTGCACGGATCGGCGCCGGCGCGCGCAGGCAGTCTAGAATTTGTAGCCCAGGCTCACGAAGTAGCGCCGGCCCGACCAGCTGTATTCGACGGGCCTGGCCACCGCGCCGGCCGAGGTCAGCGTCACCTCGTCGGTCAGGTTCTTGGCCTCGAACGACATGGTCATGCGGTGGTTGAAGCGGTACTGGATCTTCGCATCGAGAAACCCGGTGGGTTCGGCGAACACCGGGTTGCCCAGGCTGGTGTCGTTCATCCCGGTGTAATAGCCGGCGCGGTAGTTGTAGGCCAGGCGTGCGTTGATCCGGCCCCTGTCGTACCAGAGGCTCAGGTCGTAGGCGGTCTTCGACATCCCGGGGAAGGGCAGTTGCCTGCCGTCGAGCGGGTTGATCATCTCGGCGCCGGCCGCGTACGCGTACGTCATGCGCGTGCAGGAGGCGTCGACGCCCAGGCCGCCCAGCACGCCGGGCAGGAAGTTCAGGGCCATGCGGCCGGCCAGCTCGATCCCGGATGTGGTCGCACCGTCCTGGTTGACGGTGGTCGTGACGTCGAGCGCCTGGCCGGCGCCCTGCAGGTCCTGGCGCACGCTGACATTGCCGAGGACGGAGTTGCGGATGTCCTTGCGAAAATAAGCGGCGCTCAGTTGCGTACTGCGGTTCGGGTACCATTCCAGTGACAGGTCCTGGTTCATGGCGCGATACGGTTGCAGGTCCGGATTGCCGCCCGAGCAGTTATCGTGGCCGTCGCCACCGAACTGCGGCAGGCCGCTGCCCAGCGTGCAGGTCAGGTTCGGGTTCAGGCTCTCCAGGCTTGGCCTGGCCATCACCTTGCCGAGGCCGACGCGCAGCGCCAGGGCATCGGGCCGCAACCAGGCCACGGCATTGAAGCTGGGCAGGACATCGTGATAGGCGTTGTTCGTGCTGACCGATGACGTGGCGACCTGGCGGTCATCGAAGCTGGCGCTGCCCGGCGAGCGCTCGACGCGCACGAACAGGCGCTGGCGCCCGGACGTGTTCACGCGCGTACGGGCGTAGCGCAACCCGACGTTCCCTTCGACAGCGATGCCGAACAGCGCATGGGCGAAATCGAGACGCATATACGATGCGAGGATGCGTTCCTCCACCCGGTAGGCGGGAATCTGCGCATGGACTGCGCCGTCGCTGCCCGGGGCCTGCCGCAGCAGGTCATGCGTGAAGTTCGCGGTGTCGAAGAAGGGCAGGGCAGCGCCGTAGTCGGGCGCCATCCAGGCGCCCGGAAAGCCGCTCAGCCCCGTGCCCTGCAGGAAGGCCGGACTGCCGCGCCGGATCGCCTCCACCAGTTGCAGCATCTGCTGCGCGGAGACCCAGGTTTCCCTGTCGTTGGCATGGATGAACGGCTGGACCGTGGGCGGCCGCAGCGACGTGGTCGGATTGAGCGGATCGTGGTTCCAGGTGTAGCGCACGTTCGGCGACATGACGCTGCGGTCGTCGGCGGTGCTGGCCAGGTTGCTGCCGCCATCGGTGACATGACCGCCGTCGGCGTAGCGCAGCTGGCTCGCCTTGCGGCCCTGGATGCCGACTGAAAGCTTGTGAAGGACAGCGTGTCCGGTGCGGTAACGCAGGTCCAGCTTGGCCTGGTTCTCCCGGCTGTTCATTTCAACTGGCAGGTAACTGAGCTGGGCCTGCGTGTACGAGGCCGGATCCTCCGGGTTCCGGTTCGCGGGAAACGTAAAATGCGGGAACCCGCCGGCGTCGAGCGTGACTGTCGTGCCGGGCGCCGGCATGGTCAGGCCCACGAAGTTGCTGTCATTGCTGTAGCTGGCGCGTGAGCGCACGAGCATGCCTTCGGCGTCCCAGCGCCCCAGGCGGGCATTGAAGCCGGCCGAGCGGTACGCGGTGTCGACGCGCTGCTCGAAGTTGCGCGCCTGGGTGCTGAACGCGTTCGAGCCTCCGCGCCCCGGGACCGACAGGCAGTCGCCCACCACGAATTGCGTTACCTGGTGGTTGGTGACGACGACGCCGGGCGGCGTGCCGCCGGTGGCCGGCGTGACGCACGATCCGCCCGTCGGTACGCCGCTCGCGTCATAGTTCGCCGGCGTGCCTGCGGCGGCCAGGCGGTCGGCGCTGGAAAAGTCGACGCCGTAGTTGCGGTCGTTGAACAGGGAATCCTGGTGAAAGCGATGCAACGATGCCCAGGCATTCATCGTCGTGCTCAAGGCAAGTTGGGCGGTAAATTCGCCGGTGGCGCGGGCGTGGTCGCGGGTCAGGATGCCGTAGCGGGGCATGGACGGGCTGTAGTCGTACCATTGGCGCGCGCACTGCACGGCGCCGGCGCCACCGAGCGCGGCGCAGCCGGCTGCCGTGGCGACCGCCGCCGCCACTGGATTGGGGGAAACGACCGTCTTTTCCGGCGACAGGTCCCAGTCGCGCAGCAACCGCCAGCTCGTGTTGCGCACGCGGTCGGCCTGCGTCAAGACCTTGTCATGGACCATATTGGCCATCAGGCCGAGCCGGCCGTCGAGGAAGCGCTCCGCGATCAGGAGGCTGGTGCGCGGCTGGGCGCCACCGCGCAGCGAGTTGCGCTCGGCCGAGGCGTTGGCCACCAGGGTCAATTGCCTGAAGTCGAGCGGCCGGTTGGTGCGGATGACCACCGTGCCGCCCAGGCCGCCCTCGCTCATGTCGGCGGTGACACCCTTGATGACATCGATGGATTTGATCAGCTCGGACGGCAATTCGCGCAGATCCGCCGCCCGCGTGCCGCTTTCGGTCGACAGCAGCGACATGCCGTTGATCTCGACCCGGTTGAGGTCCGGTTGCACGCCCCGGATCGAGATCTGGTTGCCTTCGCCGAAATCGGTCGAGATCTGGACCCCCGCGATGCGCGACAGGGCTTCGCCGACGTTCTTGTCAGGGAACTGACCGACATCTTCGGCTGCGATTGCATCGAGGACCGTCGGCGCGCCTTTCTTGCGTTCGATGGCCGACATCGCCGAGTGCCGCGTGCCCGCGATCGTCACGATCGTCGGCGGGGCGGCCACGCCAGCCGATGGCGGCCCGTTCCCGGGCCTCGGAGGTGACCGCATCGGCGCACGCCCCCCGGCCGTGATGAAGACAGCGCCGTCCGCGCTGATCCTGAAAGCGAGCCCGGTGCCCGCCAGCAGCCGGGTCAGCGCCGCGTCGATGGCGTGGCTGCCGCGCACCGCATTGGTGTCGATGCCGGCAACGGCGTCGCCGGCGGCCAGCACATTGACCCGGGCCTGCGTGGCGAATGCGGCAATGGCATGCGCGGCCGGGCCGGCCGCGATATCGAAGGACTGTCGCGCATGCTGCGATGGCGATGGCGATTGTGGCGGTTGCGCCAGCGCAGCGGCCCCGACCCCGAACAGGATCGCTATCCCGCTGCAATGACGGAATGGCATTGCATGTCTCCCAACTGTGAACATCGTACCCGGTGCTATCGTGCACCTTGGGGCCTCGGGCCGGTGTACCGGCTGTTTGCGCTAGTGTCTCACGCGCCAGGCCAGATGTTGCTCAATTGACTGACTTTATTGCATTGCCCGCTAGTCGGCGCTCGCCTTGCCGATCATGATGGCGTGCGCGCTGACCACCACCGGCACGTCCAGGAAGCTGCCGACGTCGCGGGCGAAGCGCTCGGGGGCATCGATCCGGTATTGCCCGACCAGCGTTGTCTGTCTGAGGCGAGGATCGCCAATGACGATCCGGCGCTTGCTGTAGCGGTTGAAGTCGGCCACCGCATCGCCGAGCGTCCGGTTCTGGAATACCAGCTGGCCCTGGCGCCAGGCCAGCCTGCGCTCGATGTCCAGGGGGGAGCGCCCGACGACGATGCCCGATGCGCGGTTGGCGACGAAGGCGTGCTCCCCGGCGCGCAGCACGCGCGTGCCGGCGGTGCCTGCCTGGCTCCAGACTTCGACCGTGCCTTCGGTGACTGAAATATCGCTCCCGTGGTCATGCCGGCGCACCGCGAATGCCGTGCCGACCGCGCGCACCCGGACGTCGGCTGCGACCACGACGAAGGGCCTGGATGCATCCCTGGCGACCTCGAACCAGGCTTCTCCCTGCTTGAGCTCGATGTTGCGCGCCTCGCGACCCAGCCTGACCTCGACCCGGCTGGCGCTGTTCAGGCTGACGACCGAGCTGTCGGCCAGCGGCACTTTGCGGAACTCGCCTTGCGCAGTCGTCAGGACGGTGCTGTCGTCGGACGCCGGCAGCAGCGCGCCGCCCGCCACGATCGCGACGCCGGCTGCGAGTGCGCCATAGGTGAGGAAGGCTCGCCGCGGGCGCGGGGGTGGCGCCGGCCAGCCGGCCGCCGGGTGTGCGCGGCCAGGCCGCAGTGTTTCTTGCACGATGGCCTGGTCCAGCGCCTTGTCGATCGCGGCGGCGCGCAGATACGCGCCCTGGTGGCGGATGTCGGCCGCATACCAGGCGTCGAACGCGGCGCGTTCGGTCTCGCCCAGCGCCCGGTCCGCCTTGCGCACCACCCAGTGCAGCGCTTGTTGGTCAATGCTTGGCATGTGCCGTCTTCCCCGGTCGTCTGGCCTTGCGTGCGCTGACCGGTGCGTCCTCCTGTGCACCGATGCGCGCGATCATGTCCGAAATGAGTTCCATGCCCTTCATTGTTTCTTGCTCAACAATACCTTCAGTGATATTCAGCGACTGCGCCGTCTCGCGCTGGGACATGCCATGGATGCGTCGGGCGCGGAACACGTCCCTGCAGCGGTCCGGCAGCCTGGCGATCAGGCCGATCACCCATTTGAGTTCAGCGCGCGCCATGGCGATACGTTCGGGAGAGGGCGCCCCGTCTTCGATATCGAGGTCGCCGATGTTGGCCATCGCATCGATGCGCACGATCGCGTCGCGCCGCAGGCGGTCGGTGACGATGTTCTTCGCCATGCGCACCAGGAACGCACGCGGCTCGCGCACATGGTCGAGACTGGGCAGCACCAGGACCTTGTAATACACCTCCTGCACCACATCGTCGACTTCCGCCGGGCCGCTGCAGACCCGGCGCAGCATCACCCGAAGCTCGGCCTCGAAGGGCAGGAAATTCGTGGTGACCCACTCGACGACATCGGTATCCATGCGCTGACTCATTTGCTGTGCTTACCTGATTGACGGACGATTGGCCAGTTTCCTACAGATCCGTGCAATTTATTGTTCATCCGCGTGAGTGTTTCCATGCCGTCCCCCTGAATCAATCAGATTGTTGAGCATTGGGCGCCATCTGCACAAAACCGCTAGGAAATTCGATTGGCATGCGTCTAAGAAATAAGGAAGGGAGTGGCACAACTCCCGCGCATCCGCATTTAACCTGGAGACATAATTACATGATACGTACAAGCTTGACCGGCATGATCGCTGCACTGGGCCTTGCCACCTGCCTTTGCGCAGCCGCCCAGG
Organism: Massilia sp. Soil_C_3; assembly: GCF_057657035.1. Lineage (NCBI taxonomy): Bacteria > Pseudomonadati > Pseudomonadota > Betaproteobacteria > Burkholderiales > Oxalobacteraceae > Massilia > Massilia sp. Soil_C_3. Next base: position 48,757 of record NZ_JBDGJG010000008.1, on the reverse strand, counting down.
AAGCGCCGCACCTGAAGAAACAGGGCACGGCCACCCAGCTGATCGTCGGCGGCAAACCCCTGCTGATCCTCGGTGGCGAACTCGGCAACTCCACTTCGTCCGACCTCAAGTATCTCAAGACCCACTGGCCCACGCTCAAGACCATCGGCCTGAACACCGTAATCGCCACGGTCGAATGGGGCCAGGTCGAGCCGCAGGAGGGCGTCTACGATTTCGCGCCGGTCGAAGGCCTGATCCGGCAAGCCGAGGCCAATGGCATGAAACTGGTCTTGCTGTGGCTGGCCGCGTGGAAGAACTCGACCTCGAGCTACGCCCCGGCCTATATCAAGCGCGACTACACGACCTACTCGAAGGCCCAGGACGACAAGGGTGTGGCCCAGGACATCCTCAGCCCCTACGATCCGGATACCCTCAAGGCTGACGCGCGTGCTTTCGGCGCCCTGATGGGCCACCTGAAAGGTTCGACAAACGGCACACCGTCGTGATGGTGCAGGTGGAAAACGAGATCGGTATGCTGCCGGTCGTGCGCGACTACAGCCCGCAGGCGCAGGCCGCGTTCGAGGGCGCGGTGCCCGCGGCGCTGATGGCCTATCTGCAAACGCACCGGGCCAGCCTGCATCCGTATGTGCGCGACGTCTGGGCTGCCGGCGGCTACCGCAGCGCCGGCACCTGGCGCGAGGTGTTTGGCGACAGCATCGACGCCCAGCAGATATTCCAGGCCTGGGGTTTTTCGGTGTTCACCAATGCACTGACCAGGGCCGGCAAGGCGGCTTACAACCTGCCGATGTATATCAACGTGGCGCTCAACAGCCCTGACCAGAAGCCGGGCGAATATCCGAGCGGCGGCCCGCTGCCGCATCTGTTCGACATCTGGAAGGCCGGCGGCCCCGATATCGACCTGATCGGCATGGACATCTATTATCCGAACTACGTGCAATGGGTCGACCAGTTCAAGCGCTCCGACAATCCGGTATTCGTGCCGGAAGCGAACCGCTCGGGCCAGCCGGATGCCGGCGGCAACGCGTTCTACACGATTGGCGAGCTGGACGGCATCGGGTTCTCGCCATTCCACATCGAATCGCTGCCGAACCCCGCGAGCAATGTGCTGACCGATGCCTACCGGGTGCTGCGCCAGATTGCTCCGCTGGTTCTCGCCAACCAGGGCCGTGGCACCATGCGCGGTTTCAAGGCGCCGCTGAGCTACGAGGGCGTGCTCGACGAAACCCCGCGCACCATCGAACTGGGCGGCTACAGGATGAACGTATCGATGGTCGATCCGCGTACGCCCAAGCCGACCCAGGATATCCAGGCGCACGGCGGCCTGATCATCCAGACCGGGAAGGACGAATTTCTGGTGGCCGGCAGGGGCGTGGTGATCCGGTTCACCGACGCGGCGCAATCGGGCTACCAGGTCGGCATCGAGCAGATCGTCGAAGGCGAATTCGTCGATGGCCGCTGGGCGCCGGGGCGCTGGCTCAATGGCGACGAAAACGGCCAGGGCCGCTATCTGCGTCTTCCGCCGGAAGGGTTCGGCATCCAGAAGATCAAGCTGTATCGCTTCAAATAACATCACCACCAATAACAAGGAGACGGGAACAATGACGACGATGTGCAGGTTCACACTGCGCCGGGGCCTGGCCCTGGGCGCAGCGACCTTCGGGTTGATCGCCGGTACGGCCGTGGCAGCGGCGCCGCGCTGGATGGAAGCGCTCGATCGCGGCGCCGTCGCCGTGCCGGCCAGGGAGGGCGGCATTCTGGTGCACTGGCGCCTGCTGGGGAACGATGCGCCGCAGACCGCGTTCGACGTCTACCGCGATGGCCAGAAAATCAATGCCAACCCGCTGGCCGGCGGCACCAACTTCGTCGACAAGGACGGCGGGCCGCAATCGACCTATGTCGTCAAGACCCGCGTCGGCGGCAAGGTCATTGCGTCGAGCGACCCGGTCAAGGTCTGGAACGATGGCTACCTGAGCATCCCCATCGAGCCGCCCGCGGGCGGCGTCACCCTAAGCGGCGAAGGCTATTCGTACACCGCGCACGAGGCGAGCGTCGGCGACCTGGATGGGGACGGGCGCTACGAGATCGTCCTGAAGTGGGACCCGGCGCAGACCGATCCGAAAACGCTGCCCTACATCCATCCGTCGAACGCCCGCGACAATGCGTTCGACGGCTACACCGGCAACGTCTATCTTGACGCCTACACGCTCGAAGGCAAGCGGCTGTGGCGCATCGATCTGGGGAAAAACATCCGGGCCGGGGCGCACTACACGCAGTTCCAGGTATTCGACTATGACGGCGACGGACGCGCCGAACTGGCCGTGCGCACCAGCGACGGCACGATCGACGGCACCGGCAAGGTGCTGGGCGACCCCAGGGCCGACTGGCGCGAACATGGTGGCGAGACAGCCTCGACCGACCGTACCGGCGGCAAGAAGCAGCCGGACGGCAGCCTCGTCGCGCCGCTGCAGGGCCGCATCCTGAAGGGCCCCGAGTTCCTGACCGTGTTCGATGGCTTGACCGGCAAGGCCCTAGCCAGCGAGCCTTACTGGCCGGGGCGAGACCCGCGCACCGATGCACCGACTGCGGCGCAATTGACTGAAACCTGGGGCGACGGCTATGGCAACCGCTCGGATCGCTTCCTGGCCGGCACCGCTTATCTGGACGGGCAGCGCCCGAGCATCATCATGGCGCGCGGCTATTACGGCCGCTCGGCGGTGGCGGCCTGGGACTGGCGCGACGGCAAACTGACGCGGCGCTGGGCCTTCGATAGCGCAGCGCCCGGCAACGAAGGCTACGGCGGCCAGGGCAACCACCAGCTCAGCGTGGCCGACGTCGACGACGATGGCAAGGATGAAATCATCTACGGCTCGATGGCGATCGACGACAATGGCCGCGGCCTGTGGAACGCGAACCTCAAGCATGGCGACGCGATGGCCGTGAGCGACCTCGACCCATCCCGCCCGGGCCTGGAGAAATTCGGCGCCCATGAAGACGTCAAGCACAACGGCGGCATCGGCGCGGCCATGCTCGACGCGCGCACCGGCAAGGTCTTGTGGAGCACCCCGGCCGACAAGGATACCGGGCGGGGCGTGGCGGCCGACATCGATCCGCGTTTCCCGGGCGCGGAAGCCTGGGCCGCGAACAACGACATCCTGTACACGGCGCAGGGCAAACCGATCGACGGCGTCAAGCATCCGCGCGAGATGAGCTTTTTCGTCTGGTGGGACGGCGACGACCTGCGCGAGATGTTCGACAAGAACCGCATCACCAAGTGGGACTGGCTGGCCGGCAAATCGAACAATCTGCTGGAGGCGACGGGCGCGCAGCACACGACCGGCACCAAGAACGTGCCGGTGCTGTCGGGCGACCTGTTCGGCGACTGGCGCGAAGAAGTCATCTGGCACACGCCGGATGAACGGTTCCTGCGCATCTACACCACGCCGTACCCGACCGCACGCCGCCTGCCGACCCTGATGCACGACGCCCAGTACCGCGTCGCCATCGCCTGGCAAAACACCGCGTACAACCAGCCGCCGTACCCGAGCTACTTTATCGGCGACGGCATGGCCACCCCAGCGGCGCCGGCCATTGTCGTGCGCAAGAGCGCCAGCGCCCGCCGTCCATGAGGGCGCGCGGTTCAGTGCTGGCGGCGGCGACGGCGCTGCTGCTGGGCACGCTGCTGCCCGCCGCGCAACCGGTGATGGCGCAGCAGGCCAGCAGCCGGGCCGGCTGGGCGGGGCAGGGACAGCTGTTCGTCGGCGCCTGCTACCAGCCGGTCGACCGCTCGCCGGCGCAGATCGCCCGGGACATTGCCCACATGAAAGAGGCGGGTTTGACCATCGTGCGCATGGGCGACCTCTCATGGGATTATTTCGAGCCGCAGGACGGCAAGTTCAGCTTCGAGGCATTCGACGCCGTCATGGCGCAGATGCACGCGGCCGGGATCAAGGTGCTGTTCGACGTCGGCGGCTCGCCGGCGCCCCAGTGGCTGCACCAGCGCTATCCGGGCGTCACCCTGGTGCGGGAAGACGGCAGCACGCTGTATCCCGCCGAGCGCTATATGGACGACATCTCGGATCCCGATTACCGCCGCCTGCTGCGGCGTTTCGCCGACACTGTGCTGCAGCGCTATGGCCAGCATCCGGCCGTCGTCGCCATCGGCTTTAACAACGAGATCGGCAACGGCTACATGTCGTTCTCGGAACCGGTACGCCAGCGCTTCATCGGCTGGCTCAAGCAAAAGTATGGCACGCTGGCGGCGCTCAACGAGGCATGGGCGGCGCAGCGCTGGTCGCGCACCGTGACAGACTGGGACCAGATACGGATCCCGAGCGTGGCCGGGCTGGGACCCAACGAGCGCTACCTCGACATGCGCCGCTACTGGTCGAGCGTCACGATCGATGTGTTGGCCGACCTCGAGGCGATCCGCAAGCGCCGCGCCCCGGACAAGCCGGCGATCTCGAACCTGTTTCCCGACGCGGCCCGGCGCGGCTTCGATTACCTGGCCAGTTACCGGCAGTACGCGACCCACGGCGCCTTCGGCTACTACGCCGGCAACGTCATCGCCGGTGCGTTCGAAACCATGATGATGAGGGGCGCGATGTCGTCGCCCGTCTGGTTCAACGAGTTCCAGGCCGGCAATTTCGGCTTCTATGGCGAGAAGGGCCGCTCGCGCGTGCTGACCTACCTCGGCCTGCTCAACGGCGGCCAGGGCATGCTGGCCTGGACCTTCAACAGCCATCTCGGCGGGGAAGAGCAGATCATTTTCGGCCTGATCGACCATAACGACAAGCCTTCCTGGAAGCTGGCGGAATGGGGAACGATTTCCCGGGAGTTCAAGGTCATGCAGAAACTGGGCTTTCCGCGCGAGCTCAAGCCCGAGATCGCCATCTCGTATTCGTGGGAATCGCGACAGGCAGCCAGCCGCCAGTCGGAGGGCACCCGGCTGGCGAAATACTACGGCACGCCGTACCGCGACCACAAGTACCACGCTTTCAGTCCGCTCTACAATGACAATCTCGACGTGGCGGTCATCGACGTTGCCCATGAAGACCTGCGCCGCTACAAGCTCCTGGTCATTCCGGGCGAATACCTGATGGACGCGGCGGCCACCGACGCCGTGCGCCGCTACGTCGACGGCGGCGGCACGGTGGTCATGACGGCGCAGTCGGCCAAGGCCGACGGCAACAACCAGTGGTACGGCACCGACCTGCCTGGCCGGCTCAGCGACGTGTTCGGCCTGGTCACCCAGGCGTTCTACGTCCATCCGGGGCCGCTCGAAGGCAGAATCGACGGGGTCGCGTTCAAGTCCACCAACCATTTCTACGAGGTGCTCGAGCCGTCGACGGCGCAGGTACTGGCGCGTTTCTCGAACGTGGACGGCGCGCCGCCGGCCGTGACCGTCAACCGCTATGGCAAGGGCCGCGCGATCTATGTCGCGACCCAGGCCCAGCCTTCGCTGCTCCAGCCGCTGTACCGCCAGCTCTACCGCGAACTCGGGATCGATCGCGGCCCGGTCACGCCCGAAGGCGTGTATGCCCGCGTCGTCAACGGTCGCACGCTGTACGTCAACACCAATCGCAAGGCGGTCGAGGTCGACATCAGCGGGCAGAAAGAAGGCCTTCTCTCCGGGAAAACCTGGAGCGGCAAGCTCCAGCTTGGATCGAACGGCGTCGACGTCATTCAATAGCGGGAATGCCGGCGTGCGTCAGCGCGCCGGCACTGCACCCGGGACACGTGGTTCGTTTGGCGCTCTCATCAATAGCGAACGGTGGCAGCGCCAAAAAAATGCCCGCGTATCTGCGTATGCGGGCGCAAAAATCGATCGCAGGGCCCGAGCCACTGCGACCGCTTGGAGACAGTTAGCCGGCAGGCCTAGAACTTGTAGCTCGCGCCCACGTAGTAGCGGCGGCCGTTCCAGACGAAGTCGTTCTTGCGTTGCGACGCGCCGGCCGTGGTTTGCGAGACCTCGTCGGTCAGGTTCTTCGCTTCGATCGACACCGTCAGCTGCGGCGTGATGCGGTATTGCAGCTTCGCATCGAGGTAGCCGTTCTTTTCCATGAAGACAGGATTGCCGGTATTGATGTCATTGCCGCCCGTGTAATAGGCGTCGCGGAAGTTGTAGGCCAGGCGCGCGTTGAACCCGTATTTGTCATACCAGAGCGACACGTTGTAGGCGTTCTTCGACATGCCCGGGAAAGGCAGTTCGCTGCCGTCGAGCGTGTTGATGAGCGATGCGCCGGCCGCATACTCGAAATCCATCCGGGTGTAGTTCGCATCGACGCCGAAGCCGTCGAGCCATCCGGGCAGGAAGGTCAGCGCGGTGCGGCCGGCCACTTCGATCCCCTTCGTGGTCGCGCCTTCGAAGTTGACGGTGGTGTTGACATCCCACAGCCGGCCGTCGCCAAACAGGTCCTTGCGCACGATGACGTTCGGCTGGATCGAGGTCTGGATGTCCTTGCGGAAGTACGCCAGGCTCAACTGAGTGTCGCGGTTCGGATACCACTCGATCGACACGTCCTTGTTGGCGGCGCGGTAGGGTTTCAGGTCCGGATTGCCGGCACTGCAGTCATCGGTGCCGTCGCCGCCGAACTGCGTGTTGCCGCTACCCTCCAGGCAGTTGATGGCGGGCGCCAGCCGGTTGATGGCGGGGCGCGACATCACCTTGCCATAACCAATCCGCGCAACCAGCCGGTTCGGCGCCAGCCACGTGGCCGCATTGAAACTGGGCAGCACGTCATGGTACTTGTTGTCCTTCGTGACGATCGAATTGGTGATGACGCGGTCGTCGAAGGTGGCGCTGCCCGCGCTGCGCTCGATGCGGCGGCGGTATTGCTGGATGCCGGTCGACGAGGTGCTCGTCCCCGTGTAGCGCAGGCCGATATTGCCATCGATCTCGTACCCGAGCAAGGCATGCTCGAAGTCGAGACGCAGGTAGGCCGAGCGGATGCGCTCGCGCGTATCGTAGGCCGGCACCTGGGCATAGATATTGCCGTCGCGGCCCAGCGCCTGGCGCACTTCGTCGTGGTTGAACCTGGACGTATCGAACATTGGTGCGGCGCTCCCGTAGTTTGGCGTCATCCAGTTGGCGGGATAGCCGCCCAGCCCGGCTCCGCTGAGGAAGTCCGGTGACAGCGAGCGCACGGCATTGACGAAGTCCTGCATTTGCGCGGCGTCGATCCAGGTCTCGGTGTTATTGCTGTTCATAAAGCTCTGGACTGTCGGTGGGCGCTGGCCTGCGCCGTTGTAGAGCGGATCGAAGTTGCGGATGTGGGTCACGTTGGCCGCCTTGACGTCCAGGTCGTCCGCGGTGCTGGCCAGGTTGGCGCCGTTGTCGAGCAGGTAGCCGCCGCCGTTGTACTGGAACATGCGTGTCTTGCGACCCTGGCCGCCGACCCAGATCTTCTTGATGAAGGACGAATCGGTGCGGTAGCGCAGGTCGAGCTTGACCTGGTCTTCCATGCTTTCGGATTCGGTCGGGCGATAGTTCAGCTCGGCCCGGGTGTACGCTGACGCATTGTCCGGGTTCCAGCCTGCAGGAAACTCGAAATGTGGACGCCCGTCGGCATCGAGCCTGACCTTCATGCCCGGCGCGTGCATGGTCAAGCCGACATAATTGGTGTCGTTTTCGTATGCCGACTTGGACTTCACGATCAGGCCTTCCGCTTCCCATTGCCCCTGGCGCCAGTGGAACCCAGCAGTACGGTAATCGGAATCGACCAGTTGCCTGACGTCGCGCGCCGAGGTGCTGAAGGCGTTGTAGCCGCCCTGTCCGGCCAACCCGATGCAATCGCCTATCGTGTATTCGGTGACATGATGGTCCTTCACGACCATGCCGGCCGGCGTGGCGGTGGCGCTCGCCGGCGTACAGGTGCCGTTGGCGGCCACGGTGCCGTTGGGGTTGTAGCGCGGCAGCGTGCCGGCGTTCGCCAGGCGGTTGGCGTCGGCAAAATCGGTGCCGTAGGTCAGGTCCTGGAAGCGCGCTTCCTGCTTGTTGCGCTGGTAGCTGGCGAACCCGTTCAGGCCTTTGTTGATCTGGTACTGGGCCGTGAATTCGCCCGACTTGCGGTCGTTGTCGCGGGTGCTGATCCCGTAGCGCGGCACCGATGGCGAGTAGTCGAACCATTGACGGTCGCACGCGGTACGATCGGCGACCGCCAGGGCCGCGCAACCGGCCTTGCTGGTGACCGCGCCTGCCGCCGGGTTCACCGAATTGACCGTCTTCTCGGGCGAGAAGTCCCAGTCGCGGATGAAGCGCCACCCGGTGTTGCGCACGCCGTCGCCCTGCGTGTAGGCCTTGTCGGCCGTGATATTGGCCATCAGCCCCAGGTTTCCGTTCAAGAAACGGTCGGCGATCAGGAGGCTGGCGCGCGGTTGAACCCCGCCGCGCAGCGAGCCTTGCTGCCCTGACACATTGGCGACCGCCGTGAATGTCTTGAAGTCCAGCGGACGATTGGTCTTGACGCTGACGGTGCCGCCGATGCCGCCTTCCGTGATGTCCGCGGTGATCCCCTTGTAGACGTCGATCGACTTGACCAACTCGGCCGGTAGCTCGCGTAGCTCGGCGCCGCGCCCGGCGGTATTGTTGGTGCTCAGCACGGACGCGCCGTTGATTTCAACCCGGTTCAAGTCGGGCTCGACGCCCCGAATGGAAATCTGGCTGCCTTCACCAAAGTCGCGCGACAACTGCACGCCCGTAATGCGCGACAGGGCCTCCCCGACGTTCTTGTCGGGGAACTGGCCGATGTCTTCGGCGACGATCGAATCGGTGACCGTGCTGGCGTTCTTCTTGCGCTGGATCGCCGAGCTGACGGACTGGCGCGTGCCGGATACGACAACGACCGCCGGCGAGTCCGTCCCTGCGGCTGGGACTTCTGCCGGGGCCTGTTGCGCGTGCGCGCTGTGGCTGGCCAGTGCCGCCATCACGGCAGCAACGGCAGTCGCACAGCGCGTCCGGTGGAAGCGCGTTTTGCTTGAAAGTGTTGTCATGTGCGACGTCTCCTGTTTTTTTATGAGTGCTGCAGATGCGAACGTTCGGGCCGAGCGGATGCCTGCCTGATGGCTCGCTGTGTTCAATGACGGACGACGTAACGTCAGTTAGGGGCGGGTATCCGCACGCCTTGAGCGGCTTCACGCGCTGGCCGCGGTTCGTGCGGGAGTGCCGGCCAGGGCCGGCTCGATGGGGGCATGATCGTCTCCTGTGGTTTTCGTTTTTTTTGCGCGTTGCAGAGCGCTTGTCTTAACGACGCGTGTGGAGCCCATTTCCTAGCGGCGATTCCATGAATGCGCTGAATGATCATGACATTGATTGGAACGATGCAAGCCCAGCGCAGAGCAGTGCCCTTGGTTTAGACGCTGTCATCGTTACCTGTTGATGACTCCGAATGCAATATGCAGCAATTTCTCGACAGAAGTGACCCGCCCGCCATCGAGCGCCCAATGCCAGCCCAGGTAGTTGGGTAACCAGCGTTACGCCACGCCGTGAAAGCGCGCCAGCCATTCCTCGAAGCGCCGGTGATAGGCGTTCACATTTTGAAGGCGGATGGCGCCCTTGGCGCCGTTGCGGACGCGTTCGCCGGCGCTGAGATTGATGGACCGGTGGACAATGCGATGGGCGCGGGCGCGGGGGAAGGCGTGATAGGTGGCGTTGGCATCGGTAACCAGCAGCGCCTGGGGATCGAGTTTCGGCAGCAGGTGCCTGACCAGCTGGGCCACCTTCAAGGCGCCGCGACCGGTGACGGCGTCGATGGTCTGGCCGTTGCGGTCGCGCGCCACCAGGATGAAGTCGAGATGGTGCGAAATGCCGTGCAGCGCGGCCCTGCCGCCACGCTTGCGCGGCCGGCGATCGAGCTTGCGTGACCCCTTCTGCGATTCGAGGAGGAACGTTTCGTCGGCCTCGACGATGCGGACCAGGGGCTCGGGCCGGTCGCCCTTGACCCGGTCGAGAAAACGGTGGCGCCAGCGAAACGTCGTGTTGGGGTGCACGCCGAGCCGCTTGGCCGCAAAGCGTACTGTGCGGGAATCGAGCACCGTTTCCAGATAATCGAGCTACTTGCCCTGGTTCGCACTGCTTGAGGCCCACTTCGTCCCAAAAGCCAGCTATTCCGTAAATGGGTCGATGATCAAGCAAGACTGAACAACTGGCCCTGCGCGCGAGCCTGAGGAATGTGGAGCTCGATATTATCTACCGAGCACATCATTCTATCGGGCGAGGGGGCTGGGCAAGCGCCGGCGGCGAACTGAGCGAATGATTCCAAGGCCGGCAATCAGTATTGCCCAGGATGCGGGTTCTGGAACCTCTGCTGGAGAGAGGACGACATTATCAATTGCAAATTCCGGGAATTCTTGTCCGCCGGTGATTGTTAATGACGAAATGTTGACGAAGTTTTTAAAATTAAAATTTGAAAATGATTCAGCCAGATTTTCGTCCACGAAGATTGTTTCCGTTACGATGCCATTAACTCCCATTGCGGTGAGCATCAAAGTCAAGGGGCGATCGTATCCAAGAAAGGTTTGGGCGACATCCAATGATGTGAAGGAGAACAAGCCTTTATTCTCGAGATCAAAGGTGATGCTGCTCCCATTGAAACCATAAAATGCCGTTGTCCCATTTGAGGCGCATCCGGTACTGCTGCACATGCCTAAATGGTCAGCAGGATTATCCATAAGATAAAATCCGAACGGATCGGTCGCTGAATAAGTCACTTTGAATCCATCTTCGAGAAAGCTGTAGTCGAAGTATCCGTAGCCACCGTCTTGAGACTCGAAGTCGATTGTCGCAGCTAATGCGGAATTTGTTAACAGGACAGCCGTGACGGCCATTATTAATTTTCGGATCATGGTTAGTTTATCCCTAAAGTGAAAAATATTAACAGCCGGACGCGTACGAACTCTGTACTCCAACTGGCTGAATGCAATGCAAATCTACAACGGCTTCGCCTAACCTTTCGCGCGAAGGTGATTTCAACAGTCATCTGGGCAGTGAATATATCGCTGGGCAACAAATAATATTGAAGGGCAACCACGGTAAGATAAATTAATGTCTGGCCTTCGATCTAGAGTTGTTAAATAAATCTTATCCCAATACGTTGTTTTAAATTGTATCAATGTGTATGCATAAGAAATTTCGACAAACGGGGCGCACACATTAATTTTTGAAAACATTTCTAATCACAGTGCAAGATTCCTTATTTAGTGCGGCCTATATGATTGAGCAAGGCCAAATAAGTGAATGACGTGTGGCAGCCCCTGTTTTTATCGGTCAAATCGCTGCTCTGATCGATTACGGATGCACAAGGACGTCGGTTGACAGCCATGTTGTCGGCCGTTTTCCTGGACGACCTATTCCATGGCCCAGGCACATTTCTCCAAATACCTTCTTCGCTTGTTGCAATGCATCTGTTGACCCACCACAGACCGGTAGAGGGGGTCGCATCTAAATGATCGCGCGGCGCCAGATAGGCATTTTGCGTGTGTTGAAGATTGGGATTCCATGGGAATATCGCCGCGCGAACCGGGTTGCGGCAGTGGGATGACGTGTCGGCGCAGGTCTCACGAATGAACGCAAGCCAAGTGTGACAGCGCGTCTGGGAGGGCCGTCCTGTAACGGCTGCGTGCGCAACGCCAGGCCATGTGGGGTCGCGCTTACGCCGATGCTGCCAGCGTGCCCGCTTCTGCGAATGGCGAGCATCGGGGAGCCGTGCGGAAATCGAAGCCGGCATTTATTTCGTGGCGTCGATCGATGCATTCGTGCACGCGGTTTGGCGTGCGCGCGGGGCGGCGACCCATATTGCAAAGCGCGAGCAAGGCTGGGCCATCGCCGTGCTGGCGTTATTGGCGGCGGTCTTGAACGGTCCGACCACGGGCGACTTCCCTTGGGTGGCGCTGGCGCGTGGCGATTGGGCGGTGGCCGGGGCCGATCTCGTGCTGCTGGCCACCGCGGCCGTCGCGGCCCTGGCGGCATATCGGCTCGCAAGGCGCGTCAGCGCGGCAGCGGCCACGCCCTTGCCGAACGTCGTGCATCGCAAGGTGGAGTCCGGATGAGCGTTGCCTGGCTCGCCTCCATCGGCGCGCTATCCGCGACGTGGGCGTCGACGGGCCTTTTTTGCCTGCGCAGCGGCGCCATTCGGAACGTGTACGGGTGGGCGCCGCTGTCGCACCGCGGCGATATCCTGTGGAGTGGAGCGGCAAGCACCTTGTGTGTCTCGTCCCTGCTGTTGCGGGCCGATGTGGCGTCGCTCGCGCTGATCCTGTGGATCATCCTGCTGGCGTCCAGCGGCGTGGTGTTCGCCGTGCTGCTGCCGTTCTGGCCGGAGACCTGCCGGCGCTCGCTGGGCATTGCCGCATTGCTGGCGTTTGCGCTTGGATCGCGGGTATTCTGCGGTCCATCGACCGCGAGTGTGCAAGCGCCATGGACATGTGAATCAGGTACGGATGCCGCCTTTTTTTGCCACCTGAACAAAAAATCGACTGGGCGCACGATAGGCCACATCCCTGACTGGACCGTGGCCGGCCACGGCGCCCATATCCGTGGCGCTCTCGGCCAACCTCCGCGAAAAGGTCTATCATGAACGTTTTACCAAACCGGACCTTGATGCTCATGACGACTTCCAGCTATCCCGACATCCGCCTCCTGATCGCCAACGAATGGGTCGACGCCACCGGCGGCAAGACCATTCCCGTGGTCAATCCGGCCACCGGACAGCCGATCGGCAGCGTGGCCCATGCCGCCATCGCCGACCTGGACCGCGCCCTGGCCGCCGCCCAGAAAGGTTTCGAGGCCTGGCGCGTCGTTCCCGCCGCTGAGCGCGCCGCCACCATGCGCCGCGCCGCCAACCTGCTGCGCGAGCGCGCCGGCGACATCGCGCGCCTCCTGACCCAGGAACAGGGCAAACCGCTGGCCGAAGCGAAGATGGAAGCGCTGGCCGGCGCCGAGATCATCGACTGGTTCGCCGCCGAAGGCATGCGCGTGTATGGCCGCATCGTCCCGTCGCGCAATCCAGCCGCCCAGCAGCTGGTGCTGAAGGAACCGGTCGGCCCGGTCGCCGCCTTCACGCCGTGGAACTTCCCGATCAACCAGGTCGTGCGCAAGCTGGCCGCGGCGCTGGCCACCGGCTGCTCCTTCCTGTGCAAGGCGCCTGAAGAAACCCCGGCGTCGCCGGCCGCGCTGTTCCAGTGCTTCGTCGACGCCGGCGTGCCGCCGGGCGTGGTGGGCCTGGTGTTCGGCGATCCGGCCGAGATTTCCAGCTACCTGATCCCGCACCCGATCATCCGCAAGGTCACCTTCACCGGATCGACCCCGGTCGGCAAGCAGCTGGCCGCCCTGGCCGGCGCCCACATGAAGCGCGTGACGATGGAGCTGGGCGGCCATGCGCCGGTGATCGTCGCGGCCGACGCCGATGTCGCGCTGGCCGTCAGGGCCGCAGGCGGCGCCAAGTTCCGCAACGCGGGCCAGGTGTGCATCTCGCCGACCCGCTTCCTGGTGCACAACGCGGTCAAGGACGAGTTCACCCGCGCGCTGGTCAAGCACGCCGAAAGCCTCAAAATCGGTGACGGCCTGCACGAAGGCACCACCCTCGGGCCGCTGGCCAATCCACGCCGCCTGACGGCGATGTCGCAGCTGGTGGACGACGCGCGCGCCAAGGGCGCGGTGATCGCCACCGGTGGCGAGCGCGTGGGCGGTGCCGGCAACTTCTTCGCGCCGACCATCCTGGCCGACGTGCCGCTGGAGGCAAGCGTGTTCAACGACGAGCCATTCGGCCCAGTGGCGGCGATCCGCGGTTTCGACAGCCTCGAAGACGCGATTCTCGAAGCCAACCGCCTGCCGTTCGGCCTGGCCGGCTATGCGTTCACCAGCTCGATCAAGAACGCCCAGCTCCTGATGAACCGCGTCGAAGTCGGCATGTTGTGGATCAACCAGCCGGCCACGCCAAGCGCCGAGATGCCGTTCGGCGGCATCAAGGATTCGGGCTATGGGTCCGAAGGCGGTCCCGAGGCGCTGGAATCCTACCTCAACACCAAGGCTGTTTCGATGGTCGGGGTTTGATCTTGTGCCAGTGAGTTGGGCGCCAACTCTTCCATCGTTCGCCTGAAAACGTCGTTCCCGCGCAGGCGGGAACCCAAGTGCTGCTAACGTCGTCGAAACGCTAGCAACTTAGGTTCCCACCTTCGTGGGAACGACGGTCTTAAGGTAGCTCAAAAAGACCTTTGCCTTGACTTGACGTCATCAGGGTCTGACTCGCTAGCCGCCACAGCCCGGCGCCGGATTGGCTGCCGGGCCATTGCGGGTCTGGGCGATGTGGGCAATTGCGCCGTCCTTCCCGTAGTTGAATTCCTCGACCGCGACCGAGCGGCGGTAGTCGGCGCCCGACAGCATCTCGTTGTGATAGAAGATGTAGGATTTGCCGTTGAAGTCGGCGAACGCCTGGTGGATCGTGTGGGTCACCTTGTTCTTGTCCATGATTACGCCGCGATACGTCCAGGGGCCGGTCGGGCTGGGCCCCGTCGCATAGGCGATCACCTCGGGCAGGCCGCTCGCATAGCTCAGGTAGTACACGCCGTCGCGCTTGTGCAGCCAGGGCGCCTCTTCGAAATTGAACAGGCCCACCGTCTGGATCGGGCCATCGAGCTCGATCATGTTCGGCTTGAGCTTGACGTATTTGAGCACCTTGTTCCCGAAGTACATATAGGCCTGGCCGTCGTCATCCACGAACACGGCCGGGTCGATGTCGTCCCAGCCGTTCGGCGTCTCGCGCGTCATGTCGTTGGTCACCAGGGCCGAGCCGCGCGCGTCCCTGAATGGCCCGGTCGGCGTGTCCGATACGCCGACGCCGATGGCGAAGCCGGGGATCGTGGCGTGCTTGACCGGCGCATACAGATAGTATTTCCCCTCGTGCCTGACGACGTCGGCGGCGAAGGCATCGGCCTTGGCCCAGGCGAAGGTCTTGACCGTGGCAGCCACGCCGTGGTCGGTCCAGTTGCGCATATCGCAGGTCGAGAACACGCGCCACTCGTTCATCTTGTAGGTCGTCTCGCCCGGCTTGGCTTCGTCGCGGCCGGTGTACAGGTACAGGCGCTTGCCGTCGACTACGACGGCCGGGTCGGCGGTGAAGATATCGGTGACGATGGGGTTATCGGCGTGTGCGGCGGCGGCAAGGCAGAAAAGCAGGGCGGGCAGCAGGTATCGCTTCATTGTGGGCTCGCTTTCGTTGGTGCGGCCACCGGCCAGCGGGCCTGGATGCGCCGGTATTCGTCGGTACCGATGTTCAGGATGGCGCCGTGGCGCTTCTTGCTGTGGCCATAACCGATCCTGGCCGGGTCCGCGCGCCGGAAGCGTTCCGGCCGGGACAGGTCGTCGCTGGTCAATGCCAGGTAGCCGGCACGGCGCGCATACTGGTCGACCCACATGGCCCATTCGCCGGTCTGCGCGATCCTGAACAGGATCGGCCCTTCGACGTCCTTGCCGGTCAGGCCGAGCGGCCGCAGGTCGCCCAGCACATCCCATTGGCCCAGGAGCTCGTTGGCGCCTTCCAGCGTCAGCTGGCCGTCGCCCGAAGCGCGCACGTAGCGGTAGCGTGAGCGCGGATCGTCGACCTTGACGATCTGGGTATCGATCAGGCCATGCGTGCCGGGACGGTCGATATACAGCGTGGCCGGCGTGAAGCTGACGAAGTCGCGCGTGCGTGAGTAATAGATGCGCGGCTTGGTGACGCCGCCAGCCGGCGAGATGGTGGCCCAGTAGACTAGGTAGTCGCCGCTGCCTTCGTCGTAGATGGCTTCGGGCGCCCAGGCGCTGCCGGCGTCCGGAATGGCGCCGGCCACCTCCACCAGGCGCGGCGCCGACCAGTCGACCAGGTTGGTCGATTCCCAGATCACCAGTTTCGTGCTGCCCTTGTGCATGGCGGCTTGCCAGCCCTTGCCGCTGGCGATGCGCAGGTCGGTGGCGAGGATCCAGAACTTGTCGCCCCGTGGCGAGCGCACGATCGCCGGATCACGCACGCCCTGTTCGCCGATCGTGCTGCGCAGGACCGGCTTCGAGCCGTTCAGGTCGGACCAGCGGTAGCCATCCTGGCTGGTGGCGAAATAGATCTGCTCGCCGTCGGTGGTCTCGCTGGTGAAGTGGGCCAGCAGGTAGTTGGGGCGGTCTGCCGGCGCGGCGGCGGAGGATACGCCGGTCAGGCCTTTGCCATCGACGATCGGCTCGCCGGCGTCGCCAGGCTGGAAGGCGGGCTGCATGGGATCCATCGGCAGGATGTCGCCGTTGGCGTCGAACGTCATCTTCGCCAGCACCGTCTGGCGCTGGTAGCCGTTGCCGTCCGGGATGGCGTGGCGGTGGTAGGCCACGTACCAGCGATCGGTGCCGGGCACCTGGACCACGCTGTGGTGGGCGGTGCCGACCGCCGGGCCATTCTTTTGCAGGACGATGAAGTTGTTCTTGGCCGCTTTCACCGGCCCCAGTGGCGAATCCGCCGTGCCCCAGCCGACCCGGTAATTGGGGCTGCGCGCATCGTCGATCGACCACATGAAGTAGTACTTGCCCTGGCGCTTGAAGACCACGACGCCTTCGCGGAAGTCCTTCATCGGGATGCGATGGACCTCGCCTTCGACGGTGACCATGTCCGGCTTGAGCTTGTAGGCGTTGGCCTCGATGCCGTTGCCCCAGTACAGATAGGCCTGGCCGTTGTCGTCGATGAAGGGGTAGGGGTCGATCGTGTTCGTCGTCATCTTGCTGCTGCGGACCACCAGTGGCGCACCAAGCGCGTCGACGAACGGACCGGTAGGCGATTTGGCCGTGGCCACGCCGATCTTGTGATCGGCGCTGAAGTAGAAATAATAGGTGCCGTTGCGCTCGATGGCGTCCGGCGCCCAGGCCTTGATATTCGCCCACTTCAGATCGTTGGCGGCGTCCAGCACCATTCGCTCTTTCTTCCACTTGACGAGGTCCTTCGAGGACCAGACCGAGAAGTCGGTGGTCATCCAGTTCGGCTTGTCGGAAGTCGGGTAAAGATAATAGGTGTCGCCGAATACCCTGATCGACGGGTTCGCGGTGAATCCCTCGAGGGCGGGCGCGGGGGCGAGGCCTTGCGCCTGCACGGCGATCAGGGCGCTGGCCGCGAAGGCGGTGGCCGAAGACAGGAGGCGATGCATGCTGGGTTGGACTCCGTACGGGATGGACAGAGTGCGATTATGGGCGATGTGTTCCGGGCGAGTCCGGGCAATGGCGGTTTGCTCAGCATGTTGATCGGATGAGCGTCGTCGCAGGCGGCAGGGCGCTCTTATACTGCCGAGCGGGACGCGACGTTCCCGCATGCCCGACGTGTCGGGCGCCATACTGGAGAATCGATGATCGAGCATTTCCTCCGCAGCGGCCGGTTTGCCTGCTTGGCGCTGGTCCTGACCCTTGCTGGCGCCGCGCAGCAGGCAATCGCCGCCGACACCACGACCATCCGCAACGGCAGCTTCTGGAAGGACACCGCCGGCACACCGATCTACTCGCAGGGCGGCGGCATGCTCAAGGTCGGCGCGAAGTACTACTGGTATGGCGTCAAATACGCCGAGGCGGTGAGCTATGCCAAAGCGCCGGAAAAAGCACTGGATCAGCCGCACTTCAGCGCGGTCACCGCCTATTCGTCGACCGATCTGGTGAACTGGACCTTCGAGGGCGATGTCCTCACGCCCCAGGGCCTGGGGGAGCACTACGATCCCAAGGCCTGGCTGGGCCGCATGGGCGTGGTCTACCACAAGGCGAGCCGCAAGTACGTGCTGCTCACCCAGTACACCAGCAAGGGCACGGGTGGCGGCGTGCTGTTCGCCACCAGCGACAGTCCCAACGGCCCCTTCATGTTCGAGCGGCTGCAGGCGAAGATCGACAACGTCGCCACGCCCACCTCGGGCGACCAGACCGTGTTCACCGACGACGACGGCCAGCCTTACCTGATCTTCAGCAGCAACGGCGACCGGCGCCAGTTGTACGTTGCGCCGCTGCGGCCGTCCGACTTCCTGCAGGTCGAAGCGGCGACGAACATCCACAGCGCGCCGGCCGGCGGGCGCGAAGGCAATGCGATGTTCAAGTACAAGGGACTGTACTATTTCTGCTCGTCCGACCTGCACGGCTGGAACGCCTCGCGCAGCTTCTACATGACGTCGCCGAACATCACCGGTCCCTACGCCCCGGAGCGGATCATCGAGGGCACCGAGGCGGACTTTTCGCACGTGTCGCAGAACGGCTTCTTCATCCCGGTCCAGGGCAGCGCCGGCACCACGGTGTTGTATGCGGGCGACCGCTGGAGCAATTTTGCCGGCAACGGGCATGGCTACCACGTCTGGACGCCGCTGTCGTTCGAGGGGACGGCGCCGCGCTTCAACTCGCTCAGCGAATTCACGCTGGACGCCGCGCGCGGCGCCTGGGCCGTCGGCAAGGGCAATAACTACCTGCTGAATCCCGGCTTCGAGGCGGACCGGGTGCGCCAGACGAGCGTCGCCGGATGGGTGAGCAGCTGGACCAGCATCAAGGGCGATGCGCCGTTCATGAACGTGCTGGACGGACGCACCGGACGCTGGGCATTGAGCCTGCGCCATGCGGGGCAGACGATGGGCAGCGCGATCCAGAACGTTACGCTGCCGAACGGCCGATATACCCTCAGGGCCTGGGTGAAAAGCAGCGGCGGCCAGCGCGTGGCGCGCCTGTACGCGTCCGGCCATGGCGGCGCCGAAATCGCCCGCTCGCTGCCGGACCCGTTGGCCGGGTGGACCGAGCTGACGCTGCCCGGCATCCAGGTCGCCACCGGCAGCGTGCAGATCGGCGTCTATTCGGAAGGGAAGGACGGCGATTGGCTCGCCCTCGACGACTTCAGCCTGGTGCGTGAATGATGAATATCGGGACGACCCTGATCCGCTTGACTCGCCTGGTGCTGCTCCCGTTGGCGCTGGCCGCGCCCGCACAGGCGGCGGAGCTGAACCTGAATGCTTCCTGGCAGTTCTACCGCGACGAGGGCGGCCAGCTCGCCAGCGCGGACCAGGTGCCGGACGGCGCCTGGTCGGAGGTGAATCTCCCGCATGCGGCGCGCATCGAGCCGCGCGTGCCCACGGCGACCTGGCAGGGCACGGCGTTCTACAAGAAGCGCCTGAACGTCACGCTGCGGCCGGGCGAGCGCGCGATCCTGCGTTTCGAGGGCGTGATGAACGTGGCCGACGTCTGGCTCAACGGCCGCCACCTGGGACAGCACCTTGGCGGCTACCTGCCGTTCGCGTTCGACGTCACCGATGTTCTGCGTGCGAATGGCGGAAACGAACTCGTGGTGCGCGCCAATAACGAAGACAATCCGATCACCGGCCCCAAGCCGCTCAAGCAGCTCGACTACATCCAGCATGGCGGCATCTACCGAGATGTGCGGCTCGTGATCAAGCCGCCGGTGCACGTCACGGACGAGATGCTCTCGGCCACGCCGGCCGGCGGCGGGGTGTTCGTGACTTATCCGCGCGCCGGCAAGAGCGAGGCGCAGGTAGAGGTCAAGGCCGAGGTCAGCAACACGTCAACGAGCGCGCAGGCGGTCACCGTGCGGCACACGCTGGCATGGGAGGGCAGGCAAGTGGCCCAGGTCGAGCAGCAGCTGCGCCTGAAGGCGGGAGAACGCCGCCACGTCACCATGCCGCTCACGGTGCGCGCGCCCAAATTATGGTCGCCGCAGGCGCCGAACCTGTACCGGCTCGAGACGAGGGTTTCTGCAGCCGGGCGCGAGGACGTGGTAGCGACCCGCATCGGTGTGCGCCGCCTGGCCTTCGATGGCGGCCGCCTGCTGCTCAACGGCGAGCCTGTGCGCCTGCGCGGCGTCAACCGTCACCAGGAATACCCATATGTCGGTTATGCGCTGTCGCCGCAGGCCGATGCGCGCGATGCGCTCCTGATCAAGCGCTACGGCTTCGACTTCGTGCGCCTGTCGCATTATCCGCAGTCGCCGGCCTTCATGGCGGCGGCCGACGAACTGGGCCTGATGGTCTTGCCGGCCATCCCCGGCTGGCAGTTCCACAATCCCGACCCGGCCTTCGCGCGCCAGACCGTGCGCACTTGCGCCGACATGATCCGGCGCGACCGCAACCACCCCAGCGTCGTAGCCTGGGAATGCTCGCTCAACGAGACCGACATGCCGGCCCCGCTGGTGCAGGCGCTGCACGCCACCGTGCACCAGGAATACCCGGGCGACCAGGCCTGGTCCGCCGGCTGGGTGCCGCAGACCTATGACCTGTATCTGCAGGCGCGCCAGCACCGGCTGGGCAGCAAGCATGCCTTGCCTGACAAGCCGCTGATCGTGTCCGAGTATGGCGACTGGGAATATTATGCGATGAACGCGGGCCTGAACCAGGACGCCTGGGCCGACCTCAAGCCGGTCGACCGCTCGAGCCGCCAGGCGCTGGGCAGCGGCGAAACGCGGCTGTTGCAGCAGGCCCGCAACGTGACCGAGGCCCACGACGACAATGCCGCCACGCCGGCCTTCGCCGACGGCTACTGGGTGATGTTCGACTATGCGCGCGGCTATGCGCCGGACCTCGAGGAATCGGGACTGCTCAGCATCGAGCGCGTGCCGAAGTTCGCGGCAGAATTCTTCCGCTCCCAGCGCAGCAGGGACGAAAGCTCGCCGCGCTGGGGCGGCGGCCCGATGGTCTTCATCGCCAGCTACTGGGAAACCAACTCGAATCCGCGCGTGCGTGTGTTCAGCAATGCCGAGGAAGTCGAGCTGCGCCTGAATGGCAAGACGGTCGGACGCCAGAAAAGCGCGCCCTCCAGCACCCACCCGCGCCTGGCGCATCCGCCGCTCGAATTCGATACCGGCGGCTATGCGCCCGGCGAACTGGTGGCGCTGGCCTATGCCGGCGGGCAGGTCGTCGCCGAGCACCGCGTGCGCACGCCCCGGCAGCCAACGACGCTGGCCGTGGAACTCGACGACCTCGGCGTGCCCGTGATCGAGGGCGACCTGGTCTTCCTGCGCGCCCGCCTGCGCGACGTCAACGGCACCACAATGCCCGCGAGCGGGACCGAAGTCGCGTTCTCAGGCATCGAAGGCGCGCAGATCGTCGGCAACCACGTGGTCGTCACCGAGGCGGGGATCGCCAGCGTGCTGGTACGCGTGAACGGGCCGCGCGCCGGCGTCAAGGTGCGGGCGCAGGCGGGCGCCCTGCGTGGCACGCTCGCCGGCGCCCCAGGCGCCTCAGAACTTGTACGCCATCCCTAAGGCGAAGGTCCGCCCCGAGTGCGCATACAGCAGCGTGTCGTTGCGCTGCGAGTCGCGCCCGTAGCGCAGCGGCTCGTCGGTCAGGTTGGACCCCTCGAGCGTGACGCGCAGTTGCGGCGTCAGGTTATACGACATCGAAAAATCCAGGTTGGTTGCCGCGTCGACGAAGGTGAAGTCGTGGCCGTTGACGTCGCCAAGCACGTTGAACAGATACTCGGAGCGATGCGCCGCCGAGATCCGTGCGCTGAATTTCGGATCCTCGTA
Source organism: Massilia sp. Soil_C_3 (assembly GCF_057657035.1). Classification (NCBI taxonomy): domain Bacteria; kingdom Pseudomonadati; phylum Pseudomonadota; class Betaproteobacteria; order Burkholderiales; family Oxalobacteraceae; genus Massilia; species Massilia sp. Soil_C_3. The sequence goes on along the minus strand of NZ_JBDGJG010000008.1, from coordinate 27,269 downwards.
GTACAGGGTCAGGTTGCCCGCCTTGGGCGACATGCCGACCAGGTTCGCATCCATCGACAGTTGCGGCAGGGTCGCGGTCGCGGTGCGCGTGATGTAGGTGATGGTCGATTTCACGCGCGTGTAGTTGGCCAGCAGGCCGAAGTTGCGCCATACGCCGGGCAGGAAGTTGAACGGCGCCTGCAGGTTGAACTCGAAGCCGTTGAGCGGCCCGCCCGGCGTGTTCACCGCGCGTCGCACCGTCACCAGCGAATCCGGCAGGGTCGGGCAGGCCGGCGTGCCGCCGGTGAGCGAACAGCCGGCGCCGGCCAGGAGGGCGTCCGGCAGGCCCAGCGAATTGTACGGAACCCGCTCGCCGACGCTCTGGATATAGGTGTCGATCTCCTTGCGGAAGAAGCCCAACGACACCATGGCGCCCTTGTCGTAGTACCACTCGGCCTGCAGGTCATAGGTCTTGGCGCGGATCGGGTCGAGTTCTGGATTGCCGATGCCGACCGTCTGCGCCTGCACATTGACGGCCGCCGACGGCGCCAGGTCGATGTATTCCGGCCGCGACAAGGTCTTGCCGGCCGAGAAGCGCAGGAACACGTCGCGCGGCAGTTGCGCGGTCAGGTTCAGCGCCGGCAGGTAATCGCGGTAGGTCTTGTCGAAGCTGATTTCTTCGAGGCGCCCGCCGGCATTGACCAGCGCCGCCGCCGTGGCCTTCGTCTCGGCGGCACGCACCCCGGCGTTACCGCGCAAGGTGACGGGGCCGACGTCGTAGTGGAAGTCCGCCGACAGGTAGAGCGCGTCGATCTTCTCGCGCACCCGGCGATTCGACTGGTTCAGCAGATTGTACTCCGAGCCCGGGACCGCGGCGCAGTGGCACTCGATGTCCCAGATCTTGCGGAACTTGTCGAGGTCGATGGCCACCCACTGGCTGGGATAGCCGCTGCCTTCCAGGCCGCGGCCGAAATTGCTGATCATGCGCGTCACGCTATCCATCCGGAAGCCGGCCGGATTGGGCAGGCCGTTCGGCGCACCCGAGCCGACCTCGAAATTGGTCCAGGAATTCTCGCGCGTCGACCAGCCGGTGCGCAGGGTGAGGTTGTCGTCGACGTCCCAGCTGGCGCCCACGGCATGGGTCTTGAGCTTGTTGCCGGTTTCGAGCTTGCGGCCGACGAACTGGCCGTGCACCGTGCCGTCCGGGTCCACCGGGCCCCAGCTGAAGTTGTCCGGATTGGCGACGTCGATGCCGAAATCGATGGTCGGGACGTTGCGGTTGCCGCGGAAGTCATAGGAAAAGCCGTTGACGTTGGGGGCGTCGATCTGCACCGTGGCGCGCATCGGCGAATCGAGCGTCGAGCGCGACACGCCGCTCATGAAATCGAGCTTGATGGTGTCGGTCAGCTTGTGCGTGCCCGAGAAGACGTGCTGGCGAAATTCAGTATTGTTCACGTCGAGCAGGCCTTCCGAGCGCACGTCGACGCCGTTGAAGCGGCCGTATTCCCAGCTGCCGTTGCCGTTGAACGAGGTCTCGACGATCGAGGTCTGCGGCTTGCCATTGGCGGCGGCGAGGCTGCGGCCGAACGAGATCGCCGAGATGTAGTTGTCGTAGCGGTCGTTCTTGAAGTCGCCGCCCAGCAGGTCGAGATTCAGTTCGGTGCCTGCGGCGGGGCGCCACTGGAAGGCCGCGGTCAGGCCGGCGCGTTCGTATTCGGCTACCGAGCGGCGGTAGCGCGGGATGCGCGGATGGAAGGCGCCCGACCCCGGGGCCGGCGTGGCCACCGTATTGCCATAGCTGTCGGTGCGGCCGACCACGTCGTTGTAGGCGGCGCCGGTGGAGGTGCGCGGCAGGCCGAAGCCGCAGTTGGCCGGTGTGATCCCCTTGACGCCTGAGTTGGCGGGATTCTGCGGCGTGGCTCCCGGCGGCGAGCAAAAGCCGCCGTCCGAGTCGGCCGACAGCAGTTCGACCGCCTCATAGCCTTCCTCGGTCGCATGGCGCTTGGAGTAGGCGGCCGAGACCAGGAAGCCCACCTTGCCGATGCCGGTATCCCAGCGGTTTGAGTACAGCGCCGTGGCGCGCGGGGCGGGGCGGTGGGCGAGCGTGTTGTAGGCCTGCTGGCCGCCGATGCTGATGGTCTCGTCCTTGAAGTCGAACGGGCGCGCCGCGCGCAGATCGACCGTGGCGCCGAGCGAACCCTCTTCGATGTCGGCCTGCGACGTCTTGCGCACTTCCAGGCTGTTGAACAGTTCCGAGGCGAACACCGAGAAGTCGAAGGCGCGCGAGCGGTTGGTGCTGCCGTTGATGTCCGAGGCGCCGGTCGCGGAGATCGCCTCGATGCCGTTGATGCGCACGCGGGTGAAGCCTGCATTCAGCCCGCGCACGCTGATCTGCTTGCCCTCGCCGCCGTCGCCGCGCACCAGCGACACACCCGGCACGCGCTGCAGCGATTCGGCCAGGTTCGCGTCAGGGAACTTGGCGACGTCTTCGGCCTTGATGACGTCGACGATGCCGTCCGCATTCTTCTTGGTGTTCAGTGCGCTGTTCAGGCTGGCGCGAAAGCCGGTGACGACCACGGTTTCAAGTGGCTGGTCGTTTGCCGTGGGCGGCGCGGTCTCCTGCGCTTGCGTGTCGAGCGTCGCAAGCATGCCGAGCACGCCGAGGCTGGTCAGGCTGCGGCGCAGTACTGCCGCGCCGGGGGAAAGCTGGTGTCTGGATCTCATGGTCGCTGTCTCCGATATCGATGTTATGTTTTGTGGGTAGGTGGCGATCTGCCATCTACCGCTTCAATGACGAAGCCAGACGCGGTTCCCGCCGCCGTCGGCTGTAAAGATCAAGTTGTTGATCGAATGGCGATGAAAGGGCCGTCAGGTCAAACGGCGCCCGTTGCGCTGTTGATCAATAGAACCAAAAGGTGTAAATACTGAAGGGCCTTCAAGCCATGTGAGGAACCGACGAACCATGTCGTTGAACAGCGGATGGGTCACCGTCAACGTACTGCCATTCGAGGCGGAGCTGCGCGCCAGCATGCGGCGGCTGTGTGCGACATCGGACGACGTCGACGATTTGGTCCAGGAGGTCTACTGCCGCCTGCTGCGCAGCTCCTCCGTCGAGCACATCGCCACGCCCAGGGCGTTCGCAATGCAGGTCGCGAAGAACATCATGATGGATCGCTTCCGCCGTGATTGCGCGCTGCGGATCGACATCCTGGCGAGCCTGGACGCCCTCGATTTGCCCGAGGCCAGCCCGTCGACCGAGCGCGTCGCCATGGCGCGTTCCGAGCTGCGCTGGGTGCTGCGCCTGATCGACCGGCTGCCGCGGCGCTGCCGGCAGGTCTACCGGGCGCGCAGGATCCACGGGCTGTCCCAGCTCGAAACCGCGGCGAGCCTGGGACTGTCCGAGAACGTGGTCGAAAAGGAGATGATGAGAGGGGTACGCTTGCTCGCGGAGATGATCTGCGAGCCGGCGGCTCGCGCATGAATCGATCCATTGCTTGATTATTTCTGGTCGGGAAGCCTCAGGCGCGGCGCACGGCAGCATAATCCATCGCACTGAAATATCAGATGGAGACACCGCTTGCCACCATTTCAACCATCCCGCAGGCGTTTCGTGCAGATGGCGGCCGCACTGGCCGCCGTGCCGGGCGCACCGATCGTCTCCCATGCCGCAACCGCCAACGTCGGCGGCAAGGGCAAACCAGTCGCCGGCACCGCATTGCGCTGGTTGGACGGCCAGCCGCCGACGCGCTTCGAAGGCGCCACCCTGGGCGTGCCCTGGCCGCGCGGCACCCTGCGCCTGCCGGCCGACAAGACCCTGCGATTCACGCTGGGCGGCAACGGTCCGGCGCTGCAATCGTGGCCGCTGGCCTATTGGCCGGACGGTTCGCTCAAGTGGACGGCGCATGCGGTGGCGGGCGGCGCGATCGCCCCTGGCTGGAAGCTGGAGGCTGGCGCAGGCGGCGCCGCCAGGGCCGGCGTATCGGTCCAGCAGTCTGGCGCCGCGCTCACGATCACTGCGGGCGAACTGGCGTGGACCGTGCCGACGAGCGGCGAATACCTGGTCGAGCGCGCAACCCGCGCTGGCCGGGTGACGATGCAGCACCTGCGCCTGGTCGCGCTGCGCCAGGACGGGCCCGAGCCGGAAGACGCGGGTAGCGTGCGCCGCGAGCTGTTTACCAGCAAGGTCACGCGCGTCACGCTGGAGCAGGATGGCCCGGTGCGTGCCGTCGTCAAGCTCGACGGCGTGCATGTCGCGCGCGCAGGCAGCACGCGCGCCTGGCTGACATTCTCGGTACGCCTGTACTTCTATGCCGGTTCGGACAGCGTGCGCATCGTCCACTCCTTCATCTATGATGGCGACCCGGCCCGGGATTTCATTGCAGGACTCGGCGTGACGGCGAGGGTAGCCATGCCTGACTCGACCCACGACCGCCACGTGCGCTTCGCCGGCGAAGGCGTCGGCGTGTGGGGCGAGGCGGTGCGGCCGGTGACCGGCCTGCGGCGCGATCCCGGCCAGGAGTACAGGGACGCACAGGTGGCCGGGAGGGCGCTGCCGCCGCCGGCCGGCATGGCCAAGCCGGTGCAGGATGGACTGCGCTGGATTCCCGAATGGGGCGACTTTACGCTGGCGCAGCCCACGCCGGACGGCTTCGCGCTGCGCAAGCGTACCCGCAGCGGCCACGCCTGGATCGATGCCAATGCCGGCACGCGTACCAAGGGCCTGGTGTATGCCGGTGGCGCGACGGGCGGCGTGGCGCTCGGCTTCAAGGATTTCTGGCAGCGCACACCGAGCCAGCTGGACGTGCGCAAGGCCGCGAGCGACATGGCCGACGTCACCGCCTGGATGTGGTCGCCGTCAAGCCCGGCGATGGACATGCGCTCCTACCGTTCGGCCGACGGCATGGACACCTTCGAAGAGCAAATCGCGGGCCTGAACATCACCTACGAGGATTACGAACCGGGCTGGGACGCCTCGCCCGGCGTGGCGCGCACCACCGAGCTGCAACTGTGGGTGCTGGGCGCCACGCCTTCGCACCAGGACTTCTCGAACATGGCCGAGCAGGTGGCCAATCCGGCCCGGCTGGTGCTGGAGCCGGCCCGCATCCACGCCTGCGGCGTGTTCGGCGACTGGGACGTGAGTGACCGCGGCACGCCGGCGCGCAAGCTGATCGAGGATCATCTCGCCTTCAGGCTGGACCAGTACCTGCGCGAGGTCGAGCAACATCGCTGGTATGGTTTCTGGTCCTACGGCGACGTGATGCACGCCTACGACAACGACCGCCACATGTGGCGCTACGATATCGGCGGCTATGCCTGGGACAATTCGGAGCTGTCGACCGACCTGTGGCTGTGGTACAGCTACCTGCGCACCGGCCGCGCCGACATCTTCAAGTTCGCCGAGGCGATGACGCGGCATACGGGCGAGGTGGACGTGTACCACGCCGGGCCGTTCAAGGGCTTCGGCACGCGCCATGGCGTGCAGCACTGGTCCGATTCGTCCAAGCAGCCGCGCGTATCGAACGCCGCCTATCGGCGCATCTACTACTTCCTCACCGCCGACGAACGCACGGGCGACCTGATGCGCGAGCTGCTCGATTCGGACGCCGACCTGCACAAGGTCGACATCGGCCGCAAGCTGCGTCCCGGCTCCACGCCTGGCGCGCTGCCAACGGCAGGCAGGTCGGCCAATGCGCCAGCGCATGTGGACGTTGCGTTCGGCACCGTCTGGGGTTCGCTGGTCGCGGCCTGGCTGGCGGAGTGGGAGCGCACCGGCGAGCCCCGCTGGCGCGACAAGATCGTGAACGGCATGCGCACCATCGGCGCGCTCGAGCGCCGCTGGTTTGCCTCGGCGGCGCCCTACGATCCCAGGACCGGCAAATTCAGCGGGCCGGGCGACCAGGTCCGCATCTCGCAACTGAACGGCGTGTTCGGCGTGGTCGAGATGAGTTCCGAGCTCCTGACCCTGGTCGACGAACCGGGCTACCGCAAGGCCTGGCTCGAGTACTGCCGCTACTACAACGCACCGAAGGAAGAGCTGATCGCGCTGCTGGGCAGCGAGCCGCGCGGCCGGGCCCAACCCGATTCGCACTCGCGCCTCTCCGCCTACGCCGCCCATCACGAGCGCGACCGGGCGCTGGCCCTGCGCGCCTGGCGCGAACTGTTCGCCTCGAATTTCATGAAATCACACGCCGCCGCGAGAAAGGTCGGCGGCGTGGCGGTCTTGCGCGAGCTCCACGAGCTGCCGAACATCGGCACCAACGGCTCGGCGCAGTGGAGCCTGGCCGCGATCCAGAACATGGCGCTGGTTGGCGATTCGCTGGACGAGGCGGCGCGCGCCGCCGGCCTGGTGGGACCATGACACGCAAGGAGACAAGACCATGACGCACACCCACTCCCATCGCCGGCGCCTGACGCTCTCGCTCATGGCTGCGCCATCCTGCGCCGGCGCCGCGCCGACCCTGGCGGCGGGCGCCGGGCGGTCCGACATCACCTTTCATGGCGCCGTGGCCGACGACAATACCGTCAATACCGGCGCCATCCAGGAGGCGATCGATGCGCTGGCCGCGCGCGGCGGCGGGACGGTGGTCGTGCCGCGCGGCGTCTTCGTCAGCGGGGCGCTGTTCTTCAAGCCCGGCGTGCACCTGCACCTGGCCAAGGGCGCGGTGCTCAAGTGTTCGACGGACCTCAAGCATTTTCCCGTCCGGCGCACCCGGATCGAGGGCCACTTCGCCGAGAACTTCAACCCGGCGCTGGTCAATGCCGACGGCTGCGACCGTTTTCATCTCAGCGGCGAGGGTACGCTCGACGGCGCCGGGCGCCCGATCTGGGACCGCTTCTGGAAGCTGCGCAATGCCTACAAGGACCCGGGCAACTTCCCGAACATCAGCGTCCCGCGCGCGCGCCTGGCCCTGATCGAGCGCTCGCGCGGCGTGACGGTCGAGGGCGTGACCTTCAAGGATTCGCAGTTCTGGAACCTGCACCTGTACCGCTGCCAGGACGTGACGGTCAAGCATGCGCGCTTCGTGGTGCCGGACGATTACAAGCAGGCGCCCAGCACCGACGGCATCGACCTGGATAGCTGCCAGCGGGTGACGATCGACGGCTGCTATTTTTCGGTGACCGACGACTGCATCGCCGCCAAGGGTTCCAAGGGGCCGTACGCGCTGCAGGACAAGGACAGCCCGCCCGTAACCGATGTGCGGGTGCGTCACTGCGAATTCAGGCGCGGCCACAGCGTCATCACCCTGGGCAGCGAAGCAACCCTGGTGCGCGACATCCTGGTCGAGGATTGCCGGGTGACCGGGCACGTGCTCAACGTGGCGGTGCTCAAGCTGCGCCCGGACACGCCACAACACTACGAGAACGTCCACCTGCGCAACCTGGTCCTGCAGTCGGAGCGCGGCGCCATCGTGTCGGTGCAGCCGTGGACCCAGTACATGGACCTCAAGGGCGCGCCGCCGCCGAAGTCCATCGTGCGCAATATCCGGCTGGAGGGCATCAAGGGCCGCTATTGCGGCTTCGGACGCATCCGGCCGAACCCCGGGCAGACCGAGATCAGCGACATCGTGTTCAAGGACATCGAACTCGCGCTGCGCGACCCCAGGCTCGATATCGCCGGCGCCAGCGATGTACGGCTGGACAATGTGATCGTCAACGGCCAGAAGGCCTCGTTGTAGTTACAGGCTGCCGGCGCCGGCCGCCGCGCGGCAGACGTGCACGGTGGCCTGCGCGCCGTTCGGCGCCCGATAGTCGCGGGCCAGCGCCTGGCGCGCCGACTCCACCAGATCTTCCGGCACCAGCGCCACCACACAGCCGCCAAAGCCGCCGCCCGTCATGCGCACGCCGCCGGCCGCGCCGATCGCTGTCTTGACGATGTCGACCAGGCAGTCGATGGCTGGCACCGTGATCTCGAAGTCGTCGCGCATCGATGCGTGCGACGCCGCCATCAGCTCCCCCATGCGCTGCAAGTCGCCGGCGGCCAGCGCCTCCGCCGCCGCGACGACGCGCTCATTCTCGCTGACGACGTGGCGTGCGCGGCGCAGCACGACTGGATCGAGTCCTGCGCCTTTCTCGGCAAGCGTGGCCAGGTCGACGTCGCGCAGGGCCGGCACGCCGAAGTGGCGCGCCGCTTCCTCGCACTGCGCGCGGCGCGTGTTGTAGGCGCTGTCGACCAGGCCGCGGGTGATGTGCGATTCGACGATCATGATCGCCGCCCCGGCCGGGATCGGCACCGGGCGCACCTCGAGCGAACGGCAGTCGATCAGCAGCGCATGGTCCTGGACGCCGCAGGCGGAACTGATCTGGTCCATATTGCCGCACTTGCAGCCGACGAAGTCGTTCTCGGCGCGCTGCGCCACCAGGGCCGCCTCGATCGGTCCCAGGCCCGGATAGTCGGGGAGGGCGGAGAACAGGGTGCACACCGCCACCGACAGCGAAGCCGAGGACGACAGGCCGGCGCCCTGCGGCACGTCGCCGGCGATGACCATGTCCATGCCGTGCATGGCCTGGCCCCCTGGCTCGCGCTGCAGCAGCTCGTGCACCACGCCACGTACGTAGTTGGCCCACATCGGCGCGGCCAGGCGCGCGATCGGCACGTCGAGCGAATACTCGTCGATGGCGTCGTCGTAGTCCGCGGCCACCACGCGCAGCACGCGGTCAGGGCGCGGACGCGCCACGATCACCGTACGGTAGCCGATGGCGCAGGGCAGCACCAGGCCGCCGTTATAGTCGGTATGTTCGCCGATCAGGTTGACCCGGCCCGGGGCCTGGACCCGGATCGTGGCCGGCTGGCCGAAAGCGGCCAGGAAGACGTCGGCCGCTCTGGCCGTCAAATAATCGTTCATCGTACGCTCAAGGGTTGGCAGCAGAGGTGTCGGCGGCGTCGAGGTAGTGCACCTCGTCGGAGACGGCGCGCAGCATGGCGGCCGCCTGTTCCGGCGTCAGGTCGCGCTGGGCCTCGGCCAGCATCTCGAAGCCGACCATGAACTTGCGCACCGAGGCCGAACGCAGCAGCGGCGGATGGAAGTGGGCATGCAGCTGCCAGGCCTGGGTATTGTCACCCTCGCCATACGGCGCGCCATGCCAGCCCATCGAATACGGGAACGAGGTCTGGAACAGATTGTCATAGCGGGTGGTCAGGCGCTTGAGGGCGAGCGCCAGGTCGGTGCGCTGCTCGTCATCCAGGTCTTCCAGCCGCTGGACCGGGAACCGGGGCAGCAGCAGCGTCTCGAACGGCCAGGCCGCCCAGTACGGCACCACGGCCAGCCAGTGCGTGGTCTCCACGACCACACGTTCCTGGGCCAGGGCCTCGCGCTCGGCGACGTCGAGCAGCAGCGGCCGGCCATGCTCGGCCTGATAGGCGCGCTGCAGGCGGTCTTCGCGTGCGGGCAGGTCGGGCAGGAAGCTGGTGGCCCAGATCTGGCCGTGCGGGTGCGGATTGGAGCAGCCCATCGCCGCCCCCTTGTTCTCGAACACCTGGACCCAGCGGTAGCTGGCGCCCAGCTCGGCGGCTTGCTCGCACCAGGTGTCGACCACTCCGCGCAGCGCCGGCAGGGGCAGCTGCGGCAGCGATTTCGCATGGTCGGGCGAGAAGCAGATCACGCGGCTGGTGCCGCGCGCACTCATGCTCTGGAACAGCGGGTCGGCGCCCGGCGGGGCGTCCGGAGTGTCGGGTGTCAAGGCCGCGAAATCGTTCGCGAACACATATGTGCCCTGGTAGTCGGGGTTGCGCTCGCCGTTGACGCGCACATTGCCGGCGCACAGGTAGCAGCCCGGGTCGTGCGCCGGCCTCGGCGCGCGGTCGGGGGCTTCCTGCTGCCCCTGCCAGGGGCGCTTGGCGCGGTGGGGAGATACAAGTACCCAGTCGCCGCCGAGCGGGTCGTAACGGCGGTGCGGGTGGTCGGTAGGGTTGAACATCGCGTTCCTCGTCATCGTCATGGTCGGTTGGTTTCGAGCTTACCACCCGATGCCATAGATGGCGACCAGCAGCACGCAGATCACGGCCGAGCCCAGCGCGAAGCCGCCATCGACCCGGAACAGCGAACGGTCGATGTGCATGCGCTTGAGCGTGCCGTCCTGCGCGGCCATCTTGCTCATCACGACCATGCCGATGACGACCATGATGAACACGATCAGCATGCGGTCGAGGAACGGGATTTCGTACACCCCGGCGCCGTTGTCGACCGCGAAGCCGATCGGCGCCAGGAACGACAGGTCCATCGCCAGCGGCAGGAACTTGAGGAACACCGAGAACACCAGGCCGCCGATGGTGGCGAACATCGCCGCCGCCGCCGTGGTCTTGCGCCAGTAGAAGCCGAGCAGGAACATGGCCAGGATGCCGGGCGAGACGAAGCCGGTGTATTCCTGGATGTACTGGAAGCCGCCTTTCTTGTCGATGCCCATCAACGGCGCCAGCAGCACGGCGATAACCATCGAGACCACCACCGACACCCGGCCGATCCAGACCATCTTCTGTTCGCTGGCCTCGCGGTTGAAGTGCTTGTTGTAGATATCGAGCGTGAAGATGGTGGCGATGCTGTTGGCCTTGCCGGCCAGCGAGGCCACCACCGCCGCCGTCAGCGCCGCGAAGGCCAGGCCCTTGATGCCGGCCGGGAGCAGGGCGAGCAGGGTCGGATAGGCGCGGTCCGGATTGAGTTCGCCGTTCGGACGCATGGCGTCGCCCAGGGTGCCCGAGCGGTCGAGCGCATAGGCGGCGATGCCAGGCAAGACGACGATGATCGGCATCAGGAGCTTGAGGAAGGCCGCGAACAGCAGGCCCTTGCGCGCGGTGTGCAGGTCGGCGCCGAGCGCGCGCTGGATGATGTACTGGTTGCAGCCCCAGTAGTTCAGGTTCACGATCAGCATGCCGCCGATGATGGTCGACATGCCCGGCAAGTCCATATAGGCCGGATTGTCGCGCGACAGCACCATGTCGAAGTGCTCGCCGGCGCGCAGATACAGTTCGCTCATGCCGCGCAGCGCGCCCTGGCCGCCGGCCAGCGCCGCTACCAGGTCGAGCGCGATCCAGGTGGTGACCAGGCCGCCAATCACGAGGCACAGCACCTGCACCACGTCGGTGTAGCCGATCACCTTCATGCCGCCCAGCGTGATCACGGTGGCGAACACCGCCAGGAACAGCATGCAGGCCATCACGTCCAGGCCGGCGATGCTGCTGATCGCCAGCGCGCCGAGGTAGAGGATGGCGGTGAGGTTCACCACCACGTAGAGGCCGAGCCAGAACACCGCCATGGTGGTGGCCACCGCCTTGCCGTAGCGCTGCTCGAGGAATTGCGGCATCGTGTAGATGCGGTTCTTGAGGTAGACCGGCATGAAGAACACCGCCACGATCACCAGGGTCACGGCCGCCATCAGTTCATACACGGCGATCGCCATGCCGATGCGGTAGCCGGAGCCGCTCATGCCGATGAACTGCTCGGCCGAGATGTTCGAGGCGATCAGCGAGGCGCCGATCGCCCACCAGGTGAGGGACCCTTCGGCCAGGAAGAAGTCGTGGGTGGCCTTGCCGCTGCTGCGCTTCTTGCGCCAGTAGATCCAGATGCCATAGGCCGAGATGGCCACGAAGTAAACCAAAAAGACGAAGGTGTCGAGCGTGGTGAATGGGGTCATGGGTCGATGTCTCTATGCCGCCGGGGTCTTATGTCCCGGTCTTGGTTGTCAGTCGGGCGCGGCCTCGTTTGCCAGGCCGTCGCCGTTGCTGTGTTGCGTCATTGCGCCAGCTCAGCGATAGTACCGCAGAACTTTCGTTTTCGGGTAGCCGCTCTGCTCGAACTGATGATTAATACAGGAAATGGTCTTTTCGAAGGGTTTCGAAAGGATTTTTTGTCGATTTCTTTCGATTCATGCATTGCGATTACCATTTGTAATGGGTCCGATGTTCACGACCCGCGCCGCGTCAGTCGGCTGGCGGCATGCCGTAGTAATCCGGCGCCCCATTCATCACGACGTCGATACGGTCCAGCACCACGCCCGGATCGAGCGCGTAGATGCGCAAGGTGTGCAGGCCCGGATCGAGCCGCGCCCGCGCGCTGCTGCGCACCGCCATATTGCCCAGCACATTGCGCTTCCATTCGTCGCTGCGGCCGACCGTCGTGTAGTCGAACGTCTCGAGCGGCCCATCGTCCAGCTGCACGGCGATGCGCAGGTGGTTTTCGGCCGTCAGTGCATGCACTGGAACGGCGACCAGGCGCAGCGTGGCGCCGCCCTCGCTGCGGGTCTGGAAGCGGTATTCGAGGGGCGCCGAGCCTGCGAGCGCCTCCGGGCCGCGCGACGGCAGGTCCAGGCGTGCGCGCATGGCCTTGCCGGAGGTACCCAGGCCGGGCAGGGCTTCCCAGTCGGGCGATTCAGTGGCGCTGGCCGCCGGCAGCACGACGATGCGTTCGCGCTCGCCCGGCAGGGCAGCGTCGGCGGCGTGCGCCTGCAGGTTTACCTTTAGCGCCTGCGCGCCGCAACGCAGGGTGAGTGCGGGAGCCGCGCTTCCATCGACATGCAGGACCAGGCGCTGCTCGTGGCCATTGGACGCGTCGAGCCGGCCCGACGCAAGGTCCAGGCGCACACCGCGCGCCTCGGGAGCGACCGACCAGGCGGCGTCCTGACCTCCATGGCTGACCACCGTTAGCGTGCGGCTGACCGCGCGCCCGGCCGGCACCACCAGCTGGCTGGCCTCGACCGAGTGCGGCGCCGGGTAGACCAGGCCGCAGCCGCGCCGCGTGGATGTGTCATAGGCCGGGTAGACCGGCTCGGCGAACACCGGCAGCCGGCGCGGCGCGACGTCCATGAAATGGGCCCACTTGCCGTTTGCCAGGGCGTTGTAGGCGGCAGCATCGGCCGCGATGGCGGCATGCGCCTGCCGCGCCTGGCGCACGTACAGGTTCGACGCGGGCCGCTGCTGGCGCGCGTATTCTGCGGCCAGGTCGAGCTTCAGGATGCGCTCGTTCAGGCTGGCGCTGGAGCGTACCGGATACAGCACCAGCTGGAAGTAAGCATCGCGTAGCGGCGCGGGCAGCCGGGCCTGGAGTGCTTCGCTGCGCCGCACCAGCGCGTTGTAGGCCGCGAGGCGCCGCTCGGCCTCCTCGCCGCCGGTGCGGATGTATTCGGTGGCGCGCACCGGGCGCGTGGGCTCGGTCTGGCTCCATCCCATGAATTCCGGACGCCGTTCCCAGGCCAGGCGATAGTACTCCAGCTTGATCGCCGCGATTTCTTCTCCGTGGGCGGCGCCGAACTGCCGTCCGGCCCATGCGGCCAGGTGGCGCGCCGGATCCTGGCCCAGCACCCTGGCGTCGAACGCGGCGTCGAGGAAGTACTCGGCCAGGTATTCGTTGGGCTTGATGTCGCCCACGTTCAGCATCCACAGGCGATGCGCGCCGGTGGCCCAGGCGCGCTGGAGCTGGTCGCGGATCAGCGCCGGGTGGGTGGTGCCGAGCCACAGGTAGTCATGCGGGCGGCCCCAGTACGACACGTGGTAATAAATGCCGTTGCCACCGCTGCGCGCGCGCTCGCGCGCCGTGCCGAGCTGGTTCAGGTAGCCGTAGTTATCCTCGGGCCAGACCAGGGTGACGTCGTCCGGCACCCGCAGGCCGCGGTTGTAGTAGTCCAGCACTTCCTTGTACATCGTGAAGGCTTGCGGGATGCGTTCGGGGCTCTGGCCGATGCTGCGCGCCAGTATCGCACGCTGCGCCGTGATGACTTCTTCCACCGTGGCGCGGGCCTGGTCCGGCCCGCTGGCGCCTTCCATGGCCGAGTCGTGCACACCGCGCAGGCCCAGGGTGTAGACGTTCTCGTAGCCCTTGACCTCGTCCACGCGCTGCCGCCAGTAGCCCAGCAGCGCGTCGCGGTTGGTGAACCAGTTGAATTCGCCGAAGCCGGCCTGCCATTCGCCGACGTTATTGCGCATCATCGGCTCGGCGTGCGAGGTGCCGATCACGATCGCGTGGTCGTCGGCTGCCTGGGCATTGCCGGGGATCGTGTAGAACGCCTTGGTGCTGTCGTGCATGGCGGGCCAGAGCAGGTTGGCTTTCAGGCGCCACATCAGCTCGAACACGCGGGCATAGGTGCGCGGGCCGATGTCCTTCACGGGATCGTGCGTCTTGGCGGCCCAGGGCTGCAGGCCCCAGTCCTCGTCGTTGATGAAGATGCCGCGCCAGGTCACCGAGGGCGCGGGGGACAGGCGCTGCGTACCGTCGAGCGTGAGCCCTGTCTTGCGCGCCGGTCTGACGTCGGCCCACCATTCCCACGGCGAGATGCCCAGTTCGCGCGAGGCGTCGACCACGCCGTACACGGCGCCGCGCCGGTCGGCGCCGGCGATCAGCAGCACCTCGCGTCCGCCGGTGCGCCCCATGGAGCGGACGTAGCGCTCGCGCTGCCCGGCGAGCGGCGCCAGGTCGGCGCCGATGGCGCCGGCGACCTCGCGCACCAGCGCGGTGTCGGCGCTGCCGATCACGATGCAGCGCTGCGGGCAGTCGCCAAGTCGTTCGACGCGCCGGCCGGCAATGCCGGTCAGCGCCTCCAGGTCGCGGCCCAACAGATCGGCGGCCAGGCGGGCGGTAGCACTGCCGTCGGTGACGAGCACTGGCAGGGCGCCATCGCGGTCCAGCGCGAATGGCCGGGCATGGGCGGCGCCGCTGGCCAGCAGTGCGCCGAGGGCGAGCAGGCCGAGAATCTTCATCGAGGCCTTATTGCGGATACTTCGGGCCGGTGGTCACGAACGCGCCGCCCTGCAGGAAGGTGCTCAGGTCGTCCTCCGGCGGATAGGCGAACGTTTGGCCGCCGTCCACTGTGAACCGCGCTGAGCTGTCCCTGGCCTGGAACGCCAGGTGGCGCGCCTCGCGGTCATCCCACCAGCGCCCCGGGTTGTCGGAGACGCCGAAGGCGATGGTGTGGCCGACGCGCGGCGTGACCAGTGCGCGCCGCAGCAGTTCGACCAGGTCGTCCAGGCCGAGCCAGGTGACCATCTGGCGATGGGTGACCGGCTCGGGGAAGCAGTAGCCGATGCGGATGCAGACGGTCTCGACTCCGAATCGGTCCCAGTAATAACGCGACAGGTTCTCGCCCCAGACTTTCGACAGGCCATAGTAACCGTCGGCGCGGGGCAGCATGCCGGCGTCGACCCGCTGGCTCGTCTCGTACATGCCCATCGTGTGGTTGCTGCTGGCGAAGACGACGCGCCGGATGCCCAGCTTGTGCACCGCTTCATAGAGGTTGACCATGCCCAGGATATTGGCCTGCATGATGGGCGCGAACTCGACTTCGGTCGAAACCCCGCCGAAGTGCAGCACCGCGTCGACGCCCTCGCACATGCGCATCACCTGCGCGCGGTCGGCCAGGTCGCACTGCACCACTTCCTCGTTCGGCCCGGCGGGACCGATATCGGCCACGTCGGCCAGGCGCACGATGTCGGCGAAGTCGTGCAGGCGCTCGCGCAGGCGGCGGCCCAGATTGCCGCCCGCGCCGGTGAGGAGGATGCGTTTGAATGGTTTGCTCATGATGTCGATGCTGGTCAATGAAACACGTCAAGAGCGTCATTACCGGATGATTCGGCGCGCCCGTCAATCCGGATGATGCGATCGGTCACGATGTTGAGTGATTGGCGGCCAGGCGCCACACGAGGCGCCGGATGCTGAACAATACCGGCGCTGGCGCACTAATACATTAGCCGGATGGAGACATACATGGATCGCACCGCACTGGCCATGGCCGCCCTGTTGGCCGCTGTATCGGCAGCCACGCCTGCCTGGGCCGCCCGGGCCCAATACGATTTCAACCCCGGCTGGAAGCTGATGGTCGGCGACCCCGACGGCGCCCACCGGCCGGGTTTCGACGACGGCGCCTGGAAGCCGGTGACCTTGCCGCGCGCCTGGAACGAAGACGAGGCCTATGCCAGGGACATCGTCGACCATTCGACCGGGATCGCCTGGTACCGCAAGCGCTTCACCGTTAAGGACCGCGTGCCCGGGCAGAAGGTCTTCATCGAGTTCGAAGGCGCGCGCCAGGCCGCCGAGGTGTTCGTCAACGGCCGCCGCGTCGGCCTGCACGAGAACGGGGTGACGGCCTTTGGCTTCGACATCGGCGCCGGGCTGGTCGCGGGCGAAAACGTGGTGGCGGTGCGTACCGACAATCGCTGGGACTACCGCGAGCAGGCCACCGGCCAGCGCTATCAGTGGGCCGACCGCAATTTCAACGCCAACTATGGCGGATTGCCCAAGAACGTGCGCCTGCACGTCACGGAATCGCTATACCAGACGCTGCCCCTGTTGTCTAACCTGGGCACCACCGGCGTCTATGTTTACGCGCGCGACTTCGATATCCCGGGCCGCAGCGCGACGGTGACGGCAGAATCCGAGGTACGCAACGATTCACTGCACGCGCGCAGCTTCACGTATGAAGTGGAAGTGCGCGACAAGGACGGCAAGGCGGTCGCCCGTTTCGCAGCCGCGCCACAGACCGTTGCCGCCGGCGCTACCGTTACCGCGCGTGCCGGCGCGAAGGTCGATGGGCTGCATTTCTGGAGCTGGGGCTACGGCTACCTGTATGACGTGGTCACCACCCTCAAGGTCGACGGCAAGGCGCTCGACAGCGTCGTCACGCGCACCGGCTTTCGCAAGACCGGGTTCGGCGACGGCATGGTCAAGCTCAACGACCGCGTGCTGCAGATGAAGGGCTATGCCCAACGGACCTCGAACGAGTGGCCGGCGGTGGGCCAGTCGGTGCCGCCCTGGCTGAGCGACTACAGCAACGGCCTGGCGGTCGAGAGCAATGCCAACCTGATACGCTGGATGCACGTGGCGCCCTGGCGCCAGGACGTCGAGTCGCTCGACCGCGTCGGCCTGATCCAGGCCATGCCGGCCGGCGACTCGGAGCGCGACGTTGGCGACCGGCGCTGGGGCCAGCGCGTGGAGGCGATGCGCGATGCGATCGTTTACTTCCGCAACAACCCCAGCATCCTGTTCTACGAGTCCGGCAACAAGGGCGTGAGCGCGGCCCACATGGCCGAAATGCGGGCGCTGCGCGACCAGTACGATCCGCATGGCGGGCGCGCCGCCGGCAGCCGCGAGATGCTGGGCGGCGCGTTGCAGGATGTCGCCGAGTACGGCGGCGAGATGCTGTACATTAACAAGAGCGCGCGCAATCCGATGTGGGCCATGGAATACATGCGCGACGAGGGCGCGCGCAAGTTCTGGGACGATTTCTCGCCGCCGTTCCACAAGGACGGCGATGGCCCACTCCACAAGGGACAGAGCGCGGCCACCTATAACCGCAATGGCGACAGCTTCGCGCTCGAGGCGGTGCGCCGCTGGCACGATTACTGGCGCGAGCGTCCCGGCACCGGCAGGCGCGTCTCGAGCGGCGGCGTCAACATCATTTTCTCCGACAGTAATACCCACCACCGCGGCGCCGAGAACTACCGCCGCAGCGGCGAGGTGGACGCGATGCGCATTCCAAAGGACGCGTTCTTCGCGCACCAGGTGATGTGGGACGGTTGGGTCGACGTCGAGCGCCCGCGCGCCCATATCGTCGGGCACTGGAACTACGCGCCGGGGACGGTCAAGCCGGTACACGTGATCTCGAGTGCCGAGCAGGTCAGGCTGACGCTCAATGGCCGCGACCTGGGCCTCGCGCGCCAGAGCGACCGCTTCACCTTTACTGTCGATCGGGTAGAGTTCGAGGCGGGCGAACTGAAAGCGGTGGGTATCGACGCGCGCGGGCGCCAGGTGTGCGAGGCGGTGCTCATGACCGCCGGGCCGCCGGTCGCCTTGCGCCTGTCGGCAATCCCGTCCCCACACGGCTTGCGTGCCGACGGCGCCGACCTGGCCCTGGTGCAGGTGGAGGCGGTCGATGCCGCCGGTCGGCGCAATCCGGTGGCGCTCGACACCGTGCGCTTCGAACTGGCAGGGCCGGCGGAGTGGCGCGGCGGGATCGCGCAGGGGCCCGATAATCACGTGCTGGCGGGCACGCTGCCGCTGGAAGGAGGTGTGAACCGCGTCCTGGTGCGCAGCGCGACCCAGGCTGGCAAGATCGTGCTGCGGGCCCGCGCCGACGGCCTGGCGCCGGCCGAAGTCGCGCTGGCGTCGACGCCGGTTGCGGTCAGGGACGGCCTGGCGGCGCTGCCGGAGCCGCCACCGCTGCGTCTCGCACGCGGCCCGACGCCGTCGACGCCATCGTTCGCGCCATCGCGCATCGCGGTGCCGGTGGCAGGCAGCACGGCGGCCAGCAACGGCGAGCGCGCCGCGCTGTCGGTCGACGATGACGAGACCACAAGCTGGGCCAACGAACCCGGTGCGCCGGCCGAGATCACGTATCG
The DNA here is from genome assembly GCF_057657035.1 of Massilia sp. Soil_C_3. NCBI lineage: Bacteria > Pseudomonadati > Pseudomonadota > Betaproteobacteria > Burkholderiales > Oxalobacteraceae > Massilia > Massilia sp. Soil_C_3. The sequence continues at coordinate 8,977 of NZ_JBDGJG010000008.1, read as the reverse complement.
CCTGGCGCGGCCGGCGCTGCTGCGCGAGCTGGTCCTGAAGCTCACCGGCTGGCGCGAGCGCAGCTATCCGCTGCGCGTGTTTGTCGATGGCGTCGAGGTGTACCGGGGCACGACGCCGAAGAGCCTTGGCTACGTCACCTTGCCGCTGGCCCCGCGCCTCGGCAGCGAAGTGAAGATCGCGCTCGACGGGCACGCCGATGATGCGGGAGCGATTCGCATGCTGGAAGTGGCCAACCAGGCCAATGCCGATACCGGCGCGCAGCAGGTCGCGCGCTCGCAGCTGTCGATCGTCGAGGCCGAGTTCTACGAGCTGCCTTGATGCGGGCAGTGGGGCTTGCGCACCACGAACATCCCGGTAATCGCTCAATCGCTTGAGCGATTACCGCTTGGATGGGTCCCTTTCGATCAGGTGCATGATTCTTTCAATGCCCTATGGAATCAGGCAACTGTACGCACATAGAATGTTTTCAAGGCCAGGCAGTACATCTAAAACAGAGCCCTTGGAGACGACAACCGATGAACCATGCAACGACACGCACGCAAGTGCTTCACCCGACCCGCTGCGCGCGGGCGGTAGCCGCAGTAATCGCCATCCTGGCCGCGCACGGCGCGCTGGCGCAGGAAGCCGCGCAGACCGCACCTTCCACCGCACCTTCGGCCAGCGCTCCGCCGGCCACCATCAGCGATGCCGCGACCGCGCCCGCAATCGTCCACATCGCCGGCACGCGCCGCTCGGTGGCCTCGGCCATCGACCGCAAGCTGCGCGCCAGCACCGTATCCGATTCGATCGTGGCCGAAGACATCGGCCAGTTCCCCGACAAGAACGTGGGCGAAGCGCTGTCGCGCGTGACGGGCGTGCAGCTGTCGCGCGATTTCGGCGAAGGCTCGCAGATCTCGATCCGCGGCGTCGAGCCTGACCTGAACCGCATCGAGATCAATGGCATGTCGGTGCTGGGTACCGGCGGCGGCGCTGGCCGCGGCGCCGAGCTGCGCGAACTGGCGTCGGAGCTGATCGGATCGATCGACGTCTATAAAGGCATCACCGCAGACATGACCGAAGGCGGCGTCGGTGGTTCGGTGTCGATCAAGACGCGCAAGCCGCTCGACTTCAAGGAGCCGACCATCGGCACCAGCATCGCGGCCGAGCATTCGACCTCGCGCGGCGGCGTGCAACCGCGCGGCAACCTGTACATGGCCGACAAATACCTGAACGGCAAGCTGGGACTGATGGCCAACTTCGTCTACGACGAGGTACACACCCGCAACGACTACGCGCGCAACACGTCATGGCGTTTCATCCAGGACTGGGACAGGTCGCCCGAGAAGACCGTGGTCAGCACCGATCCGCGCCTGGCCGGGATCGGCGACGCGGCCAGTTGCGCCACCTCGGGCCTGACCACCGCCCAGGCGGACGCCTGCCGCCGCCAGTGGTTCGACTACTCGCCGGGCATTGCGCGCTACGGCATCTGGACCCGCGACCATAAGCGCTCGTCGGGCGAGGTCACCGCGCAGTACGAATTCAGCAAGAATTTCAATGCCTGGGTAAGCTACCAGGCCAATACCCAGCGCCAGCGCCTGAACGACCGCAACTTCGGCACCGACTTCCCGGATGCGAATCGCCTGGCGAATGCCGGCCAGGCGCCGGTCTACAACCCGGCCACCGGTGTGCCGACCACCGTCGGCACTTGCGTCCCGGCGGCCACGACGCCGGACGACATGGTGATCACGAACCACCACGTCACGTCCTACACCGTCGGCAACTGTCTGTACGCGGCAGGCCGCGGCGGGCAGGGCGCCTTCGGCACTTCGGCGCGCGACTTCCAGCTCGACATCGATTCGCGCTATACCACCTCGGGCTTCCTGTTCAAGCGCGAGCGCCTCGAGGTCGAGGGCCTGTTCGGCACCTCGCGCTCGATGTACGACAGCGACAGCAACAATATCGCGCTCACCCAGAATGCGCCGGGACTGAAGGTGACGCTGGACGACCAGGGCCTGCCGCGCTTTACCTTCCCGGCCGGCTACAGCCCGGACGACCCGGGCTCCTACGTCCAGGCCCAGCTCCAGTACCGCCCGAGCGAGACCAAGAACCAGGAAGACCAAGCCAAGATCGACCTGCGCTACCGCCTCACCACGCCGTTCTTCACCAGGGTGTCGTTTGGCGCCCAGGCGCGCAAGGCGGAGTCGACGCAGTACAACGGTGGCGGCTACCTTGCCAACAATGGCGCCAATCTGAGCTCCACGGCCGACGACATCAATGTGCGCGGCGCCAACGTCAACCAGACCGCCATCTACGATCCGTTCTATACCGGCGGCGCGCAGCGTCCGAACGACGCGCAGTCCTTCATCAACTCGGGTTACTCGACCAGCTACATGAATGCGGCGCAGATGGCGGCGCTGATCGGCGCCGTCAGCGGCCGCTCGCCCGGCACGTTCTTCGGCGGCCTCGGGGACATCAAGGGCATGCCGTCGGGCTGGATGTCGCCAGTGTTCGCGAATGCGGCGCCGTTCTTCGACACCTCGGCCTTCAATCACGACTACCTGTATAACTCACCTGGCAGCGACGGCAACACCTATCCGCAGATCCCGGCGTTCGGCGTAGAAGAAAAGATCGCCGCCACCTATCTGCGCCTGGACTGGGCTACCCAGTTGTTCGGCTACGAGGTCGACGGCAATATCGGCATGCGTTACACCCGCACCGACAACAAGTCCACGGGACTGCAGCGCTACTCGGTGCGTACCGAAGCCTCTCCCGGCTCCGCGACCTACACTGACGTCGTCCTGAGCAACGGGGTAGTCACGGTCGACAACACCTACCACGACTGGCTGCCAAGCTTCAACGGCGCCTTCTGGTTCATCGACAACAAGTTCCTCGCCCGCGTCGGTTGGGCCAAGGCGATGGCGCGTCCGCGCATGGACTTGCTGGCGCCGAACGCCACCTGCGTCCTTGGCAGCGGCAATCCGCAGTTCGGCGGGGAAGGCGTCGATACCTGCACCGCCGGCAATCCGGACCTGAAGCCCTACCGCTCGACCAACAGCGACTTCAGCCTCGAGTACTACCCGACCCCGGACAGCCAGCTGTCGCTGGCCGTGTTCGAGAAGGACATCTCGAGCTATGTGATCGAGCGCGTGCTCACCCGCGACGTCGACATCTTCAAGAATGGCCAGCGCTTCAACGTCACCCAGGCCGTCAACGGCGAGGGCGCCACCACCAAGGGTATCGAGCTGGCCGGCCGAACCGCGCTGACCTTCCTGCCGGGCTGGCTGAGCGGCTTCGGCGTCGACGCCAACTACACCCGCATGGACTTCAAGTACGCGCCGGGCAAGGAGCGCCTGAACCTGCTCGACGACACCGTGCTGCCGTATCCAGGCATGTCGAAGACCGCCTACAACCTGTCGCTGTGGTATGACCAGGGGCCGGTCAATGCGCGCCTGGCTTATACCTACCGCGACCGCTTCTTCACCGGCGCCAACGATGTCTCGGGCAACCCGGTGTTCCAGGAGAAGACCGGTTTCCTGGACGCGAAGATCCAGTGGCGCTTCAACGACCGCGTGTCGCTCGCGCTGGAAGGCAAGAACCTGACCGACGAAGTGCAGCGCAGCGATGCGGGGGACCCGTTCCGGATCAATGAGCTGGCCTGGTCGGGACGCCGCTACTTCCTGACCCTGGGCGTCAAGATCTGATTTCGCTCCCGATGTCTGCAGCCAGCCGCCTTTTATAGGGTGGCTGGCTTTTTCGCTTGAGAGGACACCATGAAACCCATTGCACTGCCGGTATTGTGCATGCTGCTGGCGCTGGCGGGCTGCCAGGCGCCGTCCGCTTCTGGACCAGTGCCTGACGCCGGCTTCGCCAACCCGCTGGTGCGCCAGCGCGCCGATCCCCACGTCACCCTGCATCCTGACGGCTGGTACTATTTCACGGCCACCGTGCCCGAGTACGACCGCATCGAACTGCGCCGCGCGCGCAGCCTCGACGCACTCGGCAAGGCCGAGGCCAAGGTGGTCTGGAAAAAGCACGCCAGTGGCGAGATGGGGGCCCATATCTGGGCGCCCGAGCTGCACCGCATCGACGGCAAGTGGTATCTGTACTTCAGTGCCGGCCGCGCCGACAAGGTGTGGGAGATCCGGCTCTACGTGCTGGAGAACAGCGCTGAGAATCCGTTCGAGGGCGAGTGGATCGAGCGCGGCCAGCTCAAGACCGGCTGGGAGAGCTTTGCCCTGGACGCCACCACCTTCGCGCACCGCAGCCAGCGCTATCTCTCATGGACCCAGGTTGCGCCGGATGGCAGCAAGGGCACCAATATCTACCTGGCGAAGATGGACGGGCCGCTAGCGATCCGCCAGCCGGCGGTGCTGCTGACACGTCCCGAGCACGCCTGGGAAAAACTCGGTCATTGGGTCAACGAGGCGCCGGCGGTGCTGGTCAGGAACGGCCGCGTCCTGATGACGTATTCGGCCAGCGCGACCGACGCCAACTACGCGCTCGGCCTGTTGTGGGCGAAGGAGGACGCCGACCTGCTCGACGCGGCGTCGTGGACCAAGTCGCCGCAACCGGTGCTGCGCAGCAGCGACAAGACTGGCCAGTATGGACCGGGCCACAACAGCTTTACCACCAGCCCGGACGGCAAGACCGATATCCTGGTCTACCATGCGCGCAACTACCGCGACATCGTGGGCGAGCCGCTGCGCGATCCGAACCGGCACACGCGTGCGCAGGCGATCGGCTGGCGCGCCGACGGCATGCCCGACTTCGGCGAGCCGGCCGCCGACAGGGAGGTAAGGAATCAATGAGGAATGTTGACGCTTTGGGTAACGATTTGCAGCAAAGGAGTGCGGTATGAAGTGGTATCTCTCGATGGCGGCTTGCGCCACCCTGTGGTCGGCAGGGTTGGTATCGGCCCAGGAACTCGGCATTCCCCAGGGTTCGGGCCAGCAGGCGGCACGCGACGCCGCCAAGGCCGGCGACAGCGCCGGCCAGGTCGTCCTGATGCCCGCGCTGACGGCCGGTGCGGCCAAGTCGCTGAGCATCCTGGTGTCGAACGATGGCGCCGATTTCACCTCGCTCGCTTCCGAAACCTGGACGCCACCATCCGGCGCCCTGCGCGATCCGGCGCTGGCGCAGCACGCCGATGGTCGCTACTACCTGGCATATACGAACGGCGCGGGCGGCATCGGACTGGCCCGTTCCCCGGATCTTCGCCAATGGGAATTCGTGCGTGACATCCCGCTGGGCGGCGCCGGCCAGGCTGGCAAGCCTGGCTGGGTGCGCGAGCCGGACGGTGCGCTCAAGCTCGTGTTCACGAACGCCGGGGGCATCCACGTGGTTGTGCCGGATGCGCAAATGACCAACTGGTCGGCGCCACGGCGGCTGGAAGGGCTGGCCGGCCACCTCGACGCGACCGTGCTGCTAGACCGCGAAGGCTATGTGGCGGTGGCGCGCCAGCAGGGCGGCCGGCTGGTGCTGGCGCGCGCCGGCGCCCTGGCCGGCCCGTGGAAGATCGACGCCACCCTGGATAAACTCGGCGCCGGCGTGACGGTGGCGGCCCTGGTGCGTCATGGCCCGGCCCTGCGTCTGTATGGCAGCGACGCCGCCCGGCGCGCATGGCATGCCGACAGCCTCGATGGGGGCCGCCGCTGGGGCGAACGACGGCGCCTGACCGGCACTGCCGCAATGGCGTCGGGATTCGGCGCGCTGGCTGCCGATGGCAAGGCGCTGGCCGGCGTGTCCGCTCCCAAGGGACCGCCGCGCAAGGTGAGCTGGGATCAGTACTCGCTCAAGATCGACGACAAGCGTGTGGTGGTGTGGTCGGGCGAGATCCATCCGTTCCGCCTGCCGAATCCGGCCCTGTGGCGCGACGTGATGCAAAAGATGAAGGCGCTGGGCTTTAATGGCGTGGCCTTCTATTTCGACTGGGGCTACCATTCGCCGGCGCCAGGCGTCTACGATTTCTCCGGCATCCGCAACGTCGAGCGCGCGCTGCAGATCGCGAAAGAGGAGGGCATGTACATCATCGCTCGCACTGGCCCTTACATCAATTCGGAACTGACCGGCGGCGGCTATCCAGGTTGGATGTTCCGCAACCGCGGCGAAGCGCGCACCGACGATCCGGTGTACCTGGCGGCGGTGGACGAGTGGATGACCCAGGTGAATGCGATCGTCGCGCGCCACCAGGTAACCGACGGCGGCGGCAACGTGATCGCCTACCAGCTGGAGAACGAGCTGGGCAAGGTGGAGCCCAAGCACGTGCGCCAGATGGAGCACCTGGCGCGCAAGGCGCGCAGCGACGGCATCACGGTGCCGTTCTTCCACAACTCCGCCGGCCGTCTGCCCGACTGGACGCCGAAGGACTCTAGCGCGGCATGGGCCAATCCCGGCCCGACCGACATCTACGCCTTTGACGGCTACCCGGGCGGCAGCTGCGACGTGCACGCCAGTCCCGCGGGCGCCAACAAGGCGCCCGACTGGGGCATCTACGGCGCGCCGGGGCCGCGCGCGGGCGCGCTGTCGTCTCCCGCCACGCCGGGCTTCGCGGCCGAACTGGGTGGCGGCTGGTTCGACTACTGGGGTTCGAACGGCACCTATGCCTGTACCGCCGAGCGCCAGGGCAAGGGCTACCAGCGGGTGTTCTATGGCACCAACCTGATCAACCGGATCACGATCCACAACGTCTATATGACCTTCGGCGGCACATCGTGGGGCTGGCTGGCCGGCCCGGTGGTGTATACCTCGTACGACTACGGCGCGGCGATCTCGGAAGACCGCGGCCTGCGTCCCAAGGCCTACGCGCTCAAGCAGCAGGGCATGTTCGTGCAGGCCGCCGAGGCGGTGCTGGCCGAGATGGACAAGGGGCCGCCGCTGGCGCCGACGGACGGCAAGGTCAAGGTCTACCACAACGTCAACAAGCGTCTGGGCACCCACGTGGTGTTCGCGGCCCACAATCCCCTTGATGGCAAGGGAGAAGAGCGGTTCAGCGTCAGGCTGGCCACGCGCGACGGCGAGTACACGATCGCGTCGCTGCTGCGCGGCCAGGACGCGCGCATGCTGCTGGCGTCCTACGACATGGAACGCCAGCGCCTGGTGTATTCGAGCTCCGAGCTGCAGACGCACCTGCGCGACGGCGAGCGCGACGTCGTGCTGCTGCACGGACGCGATGGCCTGGAGGGCGAGACCGTGCTGCGCTATCCGAGCGCACCAAAGGTCGAGGTGCTGGCGGGGCGGGTGCAATCGCGCTGGGACGCGGCCAAGGGCGACCTGGTGCTGAACTATGTGCACGAGGGCCTGGCGCGGGTCCGGATCTCGGGCGGAGGACGGGCCCCGATGCTGCTCCTGCTGGCGGATGAACAGACCAGCATGCGCTTCTGGACCCAGGACACCGGGGCGGGACGCGCTTTGCAGCTGACGCCGGCGCTGGTGCGTTCGGCGCGGCTTGCCGGCAGTGCACTGGCCATGACGGGTGACGTCGACCAGGATGGCGCCATCGAGATCTGGGGACCGGCGTTCGAGACGGCCAGCTTCAATGGTCTGCCGCTGGCGCTGACGCCCCAGCCGGACGGCAGCGTGCGCGCGGCCGGCCTGAAAGGGCCGGAGGCGGTGCGCGTGCCGGACTTGGCGCGCCTGGCCTGGACCCGGCGCATGGACAGCCTGGAAGCCTCGCCGCGTTTCGACGACAGCGCCTGGGTGCAGGCCGACCGGCGCGCGTCGGCGGCCCAGACCTGGACCATGCCGGAACGCGGCCAGCCGACCCTGGCGATGAGCGACTACGGCTTCCACCACGGCGACGTCTGGTATCGCGGACGCTTCACCAGCAGCGACCCGAAAGCCAACCAGCTCGAGCTGTTCTATGGGGCCGGCGGCGCCGGCATGATCCAGGTGTGGATCGACGGCCGCTTCGTCGGCCAGCACGAGCTGGACACCGGCCGCTCGTTCCCGGAGACCACCGACAGCGTCAAGCTCGACCTGGGCAAGCTCGCGCCAGGCGAACACGTGATCGCGGTCATGGTGCGCAACAACGGCCATAACTGGAACCTGATGGCGGACGACTTCCATCGCGAGGCGCGCGGCCTGATCTCGGCCTCGCTGACGAGCCGCGGCGGCCAGCGCTTCGGCACGCCGATCGCGTGGCGCATCCAGGGCCGCCAGGGTGGCGAGGAGCTGGTCGACCGCGTGCGCGGCCCGATGAACAACGGTGGCCTGTACGGCGAGCGCGCCGGCTGGCACCTGCCATCGGCCCCATCCCAGGGTTGGCAGTCGACGCGTCCGACCGACGCCCCACCAGCCGCCGGCACCTACTGGCTGCGTACGCAATTCAAGCTCGACCTGCCGCGCGACCACGACGTCCAGCTTGCCCTGGCCTTCGGCGACACCGCCAAGCCGCGCTCCGACCGCGACAACCGCGCACTGATCTTCGTCAACGGCTGGAACATGGGCCAATTCATCGCCCACATCGGCCCCCAACGCACCTTCGTCATCCCTCCAGGCATCCTGAACCCGAACGGCGAAAACACAGTAGCGCTCGCAGTAACCACCGACGGCCGCCCCGACAACGCGCTGGAACCCGTCAAGCTCCTCCCACTGCGCACAACGCGCGGTGGCGTCCCCCTCGAGATCATGACCGGCCAGGACGAGCCAACCCAAAAATAGCGCTCCCTATCCAACCAATAAATAGGGTCAGTGTCGAATTGTTTGCCAACTTCAGTAAATCAATTGGCCAATAATTCGACACTGACCCTATTAATTTGGTGGGCAATTGCTCGGAAATTTGACTCTGACCCTCATTGGAGCCTTGCGACGTGTCGATTAATGACGCTTGCGCATTTAACTTGTCGCCAGAGAAGGTCGTGGCCGTCGGCCGTGATGCTTGCCCGAAAAGAGGCCTGCGGTAGGGCTCAAACAAATAGGGTCGGAGTGAGATGCACCGGAATGGTGGACAGGGTTAATCAGGCACAGCTGAGAATTTTTTCCACCTGAGCGGGCGTTCGG